>CAMTOJ010000004.1 GCA_947074145.1 uncultured Bacteroidales bacterium | reverse complement strand
GAAATATTAGTAATAACAATACTAAGAATTTTAATATTAATCTTGATAATACATTCACTTTAAAGAAGCCATGGTTTATTGATTTCAGAACAACTGCATCATATAATAAACAGAATTCGGGATATAATTCAACGGGAGCATCCTTTAATTCAGATCCTGATAGTTATGGTACGACGGTGTCGATATTGGATTCATTATTAATTTCTAATCTTAGCGGTGATCTAAGGGATATAACTCTTAATTATACTACTAACAGGAATAAAGGTGAAAGCAAAACATTGTCATTAGGTCAGACCGCACGACTTCTGAAGTCTCTTAAATGGGGTGATGACCTGGAGATAAATGCCGGCATTAATTTCAATACGGCTAAGGCTCATGATTTCAGTCTTTATTATCTTGATTTTCTTCATTCAGAATCTGAAGACGGAGAATACAGAAACAGGTATAATGATTCTCCAGGGCATGATTACAATTACAATGCGAAAGTTTTATACAGGTTTAATTTCATGAATCAGATGAATCTCGAATTAAGTTATTGTTATAATCAGATTTACAGATATGCTGATAGAAGCAAATATCGACTTGATCAGATTGATGGTTGGGATTATGATGATCATACATTCGGAGTTTTGCCTTCATCTTGTGAAATCATTCGAATGGGACTTGACAAGCAGAATAGCCATACAACAGGATATATGAACAAGAATAATGATTTTACTGTATTCTTTACCAAATGGTTTTTTGAAGTTCATAAATTCGTAATAGGAGGAATTACAAAGAATATTAATGAACGAAATGATTATATGAGTGAGGTTATAGATACTTTGATGAATAGAAATCAGTGGATATTTACTCCTGATGTTACATATGGGTATTATCCCAAAAAGAACGCGAATTGGTGGAATAGTTATACCATAAGATATCAGATGATTGTAGATATGCCTGATATGAATCTTTTGGTTCCGGTTTATAATGATTATAATCCGCTTGCAATCAGAGTCGGTAACAGTGATTTAAGAAATACTATAAATAATTTCGTTTTGCTGAGTCTGAACAATCAGGGTCGGGGATGGGGGATGTTTCATGGAGCTCGATTGAATATCCGAAAGGATATGATTGCCACAGGATTTACTTTTGATAAGGAAACAGGGGTTTATACATATAAACCTGAGAATGTAAGCGGTAACTGGTATGTGAATATTTTTCAGAATATAAATAAGAATCTTGATAAGGCGAAGTTGTTTAATATATCTCATCATCTTGGATATGATTTTTACAAGAATGTGGATCTTACCACTGTTGTTGATAATCAGGATGCTGTGACAGGTTTTAGTGCGCGAAGCACCGTAAAGACTAATATCGTTAATGAAACATTGCATCTTACTTATTCAAAGGGGTTTCTCAAGCTTGGCACAAGCGGAATGTTGACTTTTAGGAATTCGACAAGTGAAAGAGATGATTTTATGGATATAAATGTTTGGGATTTTAGTTATGGCGTGAATGGTCATTATACTTTCCCCTGGAAATTACATTTCGCAACAGACCTTAAAATGTATAGCAGAAGAGGGTATAGTGATAGTAGTATGAATACTAATGATCTTATATGGAATGCTAGTGTCTCACGTCCGTTCTTTAAAGGGAAATTTGTTACTATAATTCAGGGTTTTGACATGCTTCATAATCTTCGTAATGTGACCTATAATATAAATGGTAAGGGATTAACGGAGGTTTGGAACCGGAGTATACCGAGTTATTTGATGTTGCATTTACAATATAAATTTCATAAGAATCCGAAGAAAAAGAATTAAATAAAAGTTCTGAGATTATGTTTTTGATATCTTTAAATCATAATTCTATATTTATTTTGGCTGTAGAGCCATATTGCTTCAAATTTTAAGGTATGAAAATAGAAATAATAACAATAGGTGATGAGATCCTTATCGGGCAGATTGTAGACACCAACTCTGCTTGGATGGGAAAGGAACTTAATCTTTTGGGATGGGATGTTGTGAGGATTACAACTGTTTCAGATAAGGAAAAAGATATAAAAGAATCTTTTGATGCCGCATTTAAACGTGCTGATATAATACTTGTTACCGGAGGAACAGGTCCCACAAAAGATGATGTTACCAAAACAGTTCTTATCGATTATTTTGGTGGAACACTTATTTTCAGAGAAGATATAAAGAAAAATATAGAGGAGATATTTGCCAATAGGAATATAAAACTTAATGATCTTACCCTTTCTCAGGCTTATGTACCGGATAATGCTTTGGTGCTTATGAATAAAGTGGGAACTGCGCCTTGTACTTGTTTTGAGAAAAACGGAAAAGTACTTATTTCGATGGCCGGGGTCCCCTCAGAGATGAAATGGCTAATGACTAATGAAGTGCTTCCGATGCTGGAAAAGCGCTTTAATGATGGTTCGGCAGTTGTTCATTCTACATTTCTTGTCAAAAATTATTCTGAATCGGCTCTTGCCGAAAAGCTTGAATGTTTTGAAAAATCTCTTCCTGATAATTTTAAACTTGCTTATCTTCCTCAAGCCGGTGTTGTGAGATTAAGACTTACCGGAAGAAATACCAATAAAGAGAAACTTGAGGTTTTGTCAGAGGAGTTTTCATCTGAGATAAGACTGATTTTGGGCTCTGATATTTATAGTGAAAAGGATTTGCCTATTGAGATACTTGTAGGTAATAGACTTAAAGAACTTGGAATTTTTCTATCAACTGCGGAGAGTTGTACCGGAGGAAATATAGCTCATGTAATCACTGAAATTGCAGGAAGTTCAGAATATTTCAAAGGATCTGTGGTTTCTTATAGTAATGAAGTTAAACATGATGTACTTGGAGTCTCCTGCGAATCTTTAGAAAACTATGGGGCTGTAAGTGAGCCGGTTGTCAGAGAGATGCTCAAAGGAGTTTCTGAAGTTTGTAAAACTGAATGTGCAGTTGCTACTTCAGGTATAGCCGGGCCTGGCGGTGGAACAACGGATAAACCGGTAGGAACCATATGGATAGGAGCTAAGTTTAAAGATGAATATATCGTAAGATTATTTCAATTCGGTACTATACGTGAATATAATATAAGAAAGGCAACTAATATGGCACTGTTGATGTTATTGGAGCTGCTTGAAAATAAATAATATTACATTGTTCAAGCTATTACAGATGATATAAAATCAGATAATAGACATTTTTGATATTATTGGAAATACTTTGAAATAAATAATTAATATAAAACTATAAAATAATTGTGTTATGAGTACTTTAAGAATAGTAGCTGTAATTAAAGCTAAAAAAGAATTTAAGGATGATATTTGCTCCATACTTACAACTTTAACTCAGGAGAGCAGAAAAGAGGAGGGTAATGTTTCATATTCTTTATGTTTAGATGTTGAAGATGATACTAATTTCACCGTTCTCGAAGAATGGAAATCACAAGACGCAATAGATTTTCACAATAGCACTCCGCATTTTAAAAACTTTCTTAAAAGTATTGCCGGGAAAACAGACAATATTAATATTAGTGTGTTGAAACAATTGATATAGTTGTTTGTCAGGCACATAATAAGCATAAAGCAAAGTTTGAATTGTCCATTACTATGCATTGTTATTGCGATTATTAGAAATAGTTGAAAATAATCGTGAATATATTTGCATGGAAATAAAAAAAACGCTTATTTTGCGCACTGTTTGTGAAAGTAGTCAACAATTTTTAAAATTGATAGCAATGTCGAAAGTTTGTCAAATTACAGGTAAAAAAGCAATGGTTGGCAACAACGTGTCTCACTCTAAAAGAAGAACAAAGAGAAGATTCAACGTCAACCTGTTTGAGAAAAAGTTCTATTGGGCAGAACAAGATACGTGGATCAGCTTGAAAGTATCAGCTGCAGGCCTACGTACAATTAACAAAAAAGGTTTGGATGCTGCATTGAAAGATGCTGCTGCTTCAGGCTTTTTAAACGCTTAATTAATTAAAGGGAGAAATTAAAATGGCAAAGAAAGCTAAAGGAAACAGAATCCAAGTAATTCTTGAGTGCACAGAGCACAAAACTAGCGGTATGCCGGGTACATCTCGTTATATCACTACAAAAAATAGAAAAAATACTACTGAAAGATTGGAGCTTAAAAAATATAACCCAATCCTAAGAAAAGTAACAGTTCATAAAGAAATTAAATAAGATTAGACCATGGCAAAGAAAACAGTCGCATCCTTGCAAAAAGGTGAAGGGCGTACCTTTACTAAAGTTATTAAAATGGTTAAATCTCCAAAAACTGGTGCTTATACTTTCGTAGAGGAAATGGTTCCTAACGATAAAGTTAAAGATTTTTTGGCGAAATAATCCAATAGATAGTATTATCTCAAAATATAAAGGCTTCTCTATCCATATCAGGATAGGGAAGTTTTTTTTTATCAATATTATGATTAATTTTGCGATATAATAAAAAATTATAGCAATGGGTATTTTTAGTTTTTTCAGTAAGGAGAAGAAAGAGACTTTAGACAAAGGATTGGAGAAAACCAAAGAAAGTGTGTTTTCAAAGATTGCGCGTGCCGTTGCAGGTAAGTCAAAGGTTGACGACGATGTTCTTGATAATCTTGAAGAGATTCTGATAACTTCTGATGTAGGAGTTGAAACAACATTGAAAATTATCAAGAGAATAGAAGAGCGTGTTGCTAAAGATAAGTATGTAGGAACAAGCGAACTACAGAATCTGTTAAGGGAGGAGATAGCCTCGCTTCTTGCTGAAAATCATAAGGAAGGAGTTGAGGGATTCATTGTTCCCGAAAATAAGAAACCTTATGTAATAATGGTAGTTGGCGTGAACGGCGTAGGAAAAACAACTACTATCGGAAAACTTGCATATCAGTTTAAAAAAGCGGGTAATAAAGTAGTTCTTGGAGCTGCAGATACTTTCCGCGCTGCAGCAATTGAACAACTTGATATCTGGGGAGATAGAACCGGAGTTCCTGTTATAAAGCAAAAAATGGGATCTGACCCTGCATCTGTTGCTTTTGATACGGTTAGTTCGGCGGTCGCAACAAATGCCGATGTCGTTATAATAGATACGGCCGGACGTTTGCATAATAAAGTAAATTTGATGAATGAGCTTTCTAAAATAAGGAAAGTGATGAGTCGTGTAATTCCTGATGCGCCTCATGAGGTATTGCTTGTGCTCGATGGTTCGACAGGTCAGAATGCTTTTGAACAAGCAAAACAGTTTACTGCAGCAACCGAAGTAAATGCTCTTGCTATTACTAAACTTGACGGTACAGCCAAAGGAGGAGTCGTCATAGGTATTTCAGATCAGTTTAAAACTCCCGTTAAATATATCGGACTTGGAGAGGGAATGGAAGATCTACAGATTTTTGATAATCGCGAGTTTGTAGATTCTTTATTCGGTGAAAAATAATATTTTTATAAAGTAGTCAAATGCTCTCTTTAAAAGATATATAATCATCTAATATTTAGATTAAATAATCATTTTATAATTTAAACTTTTATAGATTGATTTTTATCATAAAGAGTCAATAAAATGATTTCCAAAAATAAAGATTAATTCTATATATAATATGTGAAACTCTGCAATGTATATATCTATATGCATTGCAGAGTTTTTAAATTATTCATAGCTTTACACTGTTAAGATATTGTGTATAAGTACTTGAAAACTAAGGTATATATAGTTTTTAGAATTTAAAAATCAAATGAAAAAAAATCAGATTGATATTATTACATTAGGATGTTCGAAGAATCTTGTAGATTCGGAATACCTTATGAAACAACTTGCTGCAAACGGATTTACTTCTAAACATGATCCTGAAGAGATAAACGGAGAAATTGTAGTAGTGAATACTTGTGGTTTCATCGGTGATGCAAAAGAGGAATCAATAAATATGATTCTTGAATTATGTGAAGCAAAGAAAAAGAAAAAGATAAGAAAGATTATTGTAATGGGTTGTCTTTCTGAAAGATATATGGCGGATCTTGAAGCAGAGATTCCTGAGGTTGATAAGTTTTATGGGAAATTTAATTGGAAAAATCTAATCGAAGATTTAGGAAAGGAATATAGAAGTGAACTTTCTCATGAAAGAATACTTACAACTCCATCTCATTACGCATATATAAAAATCGGAGAAGGTTGTAACAGAACTTGTTCTTATTGTGCTATTCCTATTATAACAGGTAGATATCAATCCAGACCGATGGAAGAGATTGTAAAAGAAGTTGAAACTCTTGTTTCGGAAGGTGTAAAAGAGTTCCAGATAATAGCACAGGATCTATCATACTATGGACTTGATCTTTATAAAGAAGTAAAACTCGGAGAACTTGTAGAAAAAATATCTGATATTAAAGGTGTAGAGTGGATAAGACTTCATTATGCTTATCCGTCGCGTTTTCCTTATGACGTACTTAAAGTGATGAGAGAACGTGATAATGTATGTAAATATATTGACATTGCACTTCAGCATATTTCAGATAATATGCTTGAAAAGATGCGAAGAAACGTAACAAAACAACAAACTCTTGATCTTCTTAAACAAATCAGAGAAGAGGTGCCCGGGATACATCTTCGTACAACTCTTCTTGTAGGTCATCCCGGAGAAACCGATGAAGATTTTGAAGAACTTATGCAGTTTGTCAAAGATGCAAAATTTGAAAGGTTAGGCGCTTTCTCTTATTCGGAAGAAGAGGGGACATATGCTGCAAAAAATTATGAAGATGATGTTGATCCCGATACTAAGAATGATCGTCTTGACGCTATAATGAGAATTCAAGAAAGAATAGCAAATGAGATAAATCAGGAGAAGACGGGAAAAACGTTTAGAGTAATAATTGATAAGCGAGAGGGGGACTATTATATTGGAAGAACTCAATTTGATTCTCCTGAAGTTGATAATGAAGTGCTTATTCCGGCTGACAAAGAATTAGAAATAGGAGCGTTTTATAATGTAAAGATTACTTCTGCAGAAACATTCGATCTATTTGGCAAAATAATTGAATAATATTAAATACAGGAAGAAATTTTCTATCTCTTTTCTCTGTCCATTTTAGAAATATCAGATTAAAAAGATTAATAAAAAGAATCTCATTTATTTCAACAAAAGAGTAATCTAATAAAAAGCTCTTTTCTATGAAATGTATCTATTAACTGTTATTATTTCATCTACATGGAATATTTCAAAGATCAAGAATTAGGAAACATTTATATTAAAAGAAATAGTAAGGCACGAAAATTTATTTTTCGTGCCTCTTCTGATGGTATAATAATGACTGTTCCTTATCATTCAAGAGCGGAACAGATAAAGGAAGCTTTTAACAAAACCAAACCTAAACTTGGAAAACTAATAGAATCAAGAAATAACGGGAAATTAATATTTCAAAAAGATCTCTATACTCAAATCTCTGATTTTCATTTATCTATAAAAGAAAGTTCATTTGGTAATACTTTCTCTGCAAGTTTTTCAAATGACATTCTACAGATAATTACTCCATCCTCATCTAATTATGAAGATCAACAAGTCATAAGTTTTATAAATACCGCAATAGAAAAAGTTCTAAAATACAGAGCTAAATTGTATCTGCCACAAAGATTATCATATTTGGCAGAAAAGGTAGGTGCCAGATATAAGAGTTGTTCTATCTCTTATGGCAAACAAAGATTAGGAAGATGTGATTCAGACAGAAATATTCTTCTGTCATATAGGATAATGCTTTTGCCGACATATTTATCAGATTATATTATGTTGCATGAATTAGCGCATCTTAAAGAGATGAATCATGGAGATGGCTTCCACAAACTATTAGACAAATATTGTGATGGGAATCACAAACTTTACAATAAAAAATTAAACGAATTTATTTATCCTATTTAATAAAATATGATTTTTAGCTATATGAATTGTAATATAAGATAATATTCACAAATAAAAATATATGTGGCGTAAAAACTATTAAAATATATTTATTGGTTATAACGTGAATTTTTTTATCTTCATGTTATTAAAATAAGTTTATTTTTGCTCTATCGATACGAATAAAAATTAGTAATTATTTATAAATATACAATGAGATTACACCTCTACGTTAAATCATATATCTTAGTTATATTTCTCTTTAATATTGTAAATTCATATGCCAAACCGCCCTCTACTGACTCTGAACTATTAAAGAGAATTATTGTAGCAATGGATAGTTTGCATTCTCCAACTTTCGACAGCTTGTATGGAGAATTGCATAAAGAAGTGTATGCAATTAATGATGATCAAACATGGAATGAGCTTATTAAGTTAAAAGTATACAAGCATTATCTTCTTGGAAATACGGATTCATTAATTTATTATACTGAACTCTCCAAACATTATTCCTGTAGAACAGATAATGAAAATAATTTTTATCATTGCTGGAGCTATTTAATCAATCATTATTCTTTAACTGGAAAAGTATATAAGGCTATAACTGAGGCGAATCTGATGTTGACCAAAGCATCTTCCGACCAAAGTATGTTGGGAATGGGTTTATCCAGAGAACTATTAGGTGAAATATATCTCTATATGGATTTATATGAAGAGAGTCTTGCGCAACTAAAAAAATCGTACGAATGTTTTTCTCAGTTCAACTCTCTGCACAATTCACTAAGTTCATTAAGTTTTTCAATGAATTTGGTTCACATCTACAGTCATGATTATGAAAAAGTATTTGAGGTTTGTGATAAACTTGATTCTCTAAACATCATCGATGATGATTCTAAAAACGTACGTCACAAAAAAGCATTCAATTTGATTAGTATGTGTTGCCGAAGCATTGCAAGCAGTAGGCTTCAAAGATTTGAAGAATCGGAAATATATTTCAGAAAAGCAAAAGAGCTATTCGAGGAAACGAAAATGCAGCATGACTTTTACAGAGAAACAGAGGCTATTTATCATTCCGAAAGAGGAAACTACAAAAAAGCATTAGAGGATTATGATTCTCTAAATAATTTTTATAGAGAGATAGGGCTAAAAAAAGAATCTCTGAGAATTCAAAAGGAGATTGCTCATATAAACAGCAAAATGGGCAATTATAAAATGGCCTATCAAAACTATTCATCATACGAAGAAGCGAAAGATTCTATTGCTGTTGATATGGCATATCAGCACCTTAACCAGCTGGCTGTTTCTAATGATCTCAGAAATATAGAGCTTGAAAAGAAAAATTTGCAGATAGAATATGAGAAAGCAAAATCACGTAACATCATTATTTTGATGATAGGAACTTTGATTGTGGCATTGATCATATTTTTATATTATGTACGAGAGATAAAGCTCAACAGAAAACTCTTAATTTCAGAATCTTCACTAAAAGAGGAGAAGAAAGCATTGGCAAGATCTGAAAATATACTTATTGAAGCTCTTGATAAAGCCAAACAAGCTGAGATATTGAAGACAGCGTTTCTTGCAAACATAAGTCATGAAATAAGAACCCCTTTAAATTCCATTATCGGATTTTCAGAGATGATTGTTTCTGATGATATAGAAAACAAGCAAGAATTTATAGATATCATCAGAGATAATAATAATATATTACTAAAACTGATTGATGATATAATAGATGTTTCACAAATAGAGGCAGAAAATACAATTCGGAATATATCCAATTTTAATCTTTCTCTACTAATGGAAGAGCTTTCGAAAAACTATCAAAATAAAACAAAACCGGGGGTATCTTTGGTCTTTGATAAAAAATATGAGGATATAATTGTAAATCTTGATAGATCAAGGTTAACGCAGGTAATTGTAAATTTCATCTCCAATGCTATAAAGTTTACAAAAAAAGGATTTATAAATATAGGATTTGATATAATCGAAGAAGGTATTTGTATTTATGTAAAAGATACAGGCATTGGTATTAAAGAGGAAGATATATCTAAGATTTTTGACAAGTTTTATAAAGTAAACGACTTTACTCAAGGCACAGGCTTAGGAATGACGCTTAGCAAAGCAATAATTGATGATTGCGGTGGACGAATAGGTATTGAAAGTGTATTTGGAGAAGGAAGTAAATTTTATGTAATCGTTCCATGTGAAATAGGAATGCACAGTTTGATGACTGAAAAATTGCTCAAAGATTAAAAACAATATACCAAAAGAGGCAATGAATAAGATTTTAAATCATTCATTGCCTCTTTTTTATTGTGTATAATATAAACTCTATTAGAAATTATCCTTTACAACATCACTAAAATAGACTATAATATTAGCATTGGGTTGCTTCACTATAATTTTAAACTCTTCAGATATAGATTGATTCAATGTACCTTCCCACCAAATAGGAAGTTTATGTTTATTAAGAGGAAACATAAGGCCTTCAGATTCCAATTCCGATAAAGGAGGTAGATTAAAAATCGAAATTTGTTGTCCGGCAAGAGATTTAAAAGTTGTCGTTTTAGAGATAGAGATAAAATGTCCGAAATCCGATAACATACAAACTGAATCAAACATCTCTTTATATACACTCATTAAAGATATATTCCCCAAAGAGTGATCCTCTCTTAACCCTGTTGCGGCAACTATAATAATATTTTTAAAACCAAAATCTTTTGCCCGCATCATTGCCTTTGTCAGGTCATTAGTTTCTTGTTCCGAGACCTTTATTAAACGATCGGAATATTTTAATTTATATTTATCCTCCAGACTGTCTAAATCACCTATTATATAATCAGGAGTGATTCCAATACAATCAAGATTATTTATAGCGCCATCGCAAGCAATAATAGTACAATTATTATCCCTTAAAAGATCTATTGTCTCTTTTTTTTGAGGAAACAAACCATTGGCAACTACTATACAATCAGGATTTTCTATCATTTTATTTCTGACAATTAATAAATTACTACAAAGATAACTACTTATTTAATCTATGGCTTCAACTTTTTTAGATGAAAGATCTAATCCCTTTTTCTTCCACTCGTAATAGCCATAAACAGAAGCGAAAGCATAAATCATATATAATACAACAGTTGGATATAACCCTCTATCATAATAAATAAACATCGAAACAATATTTATTATAATCCAAAGTCCCCAATGTTCTATTATTTTTTTTACAAGAAGAATTGTAGCAATAATACTCAATGTCGTAGTAAATGCATCATAAGCCGGAATAGGAGAGTCGGTAAGTTTGGAAAGAGCATTATATATCAAAAAATAGATCACAATTATAGAGATAAAATAGATCCATACGGCACGTTTACCAATATGACTATATTCAATTTGACTATCACCTTTTTTTAATTCATCTTTAATAGAAGACGAATTTTCATTCAATACCTTTAACCACATAAAGAATCCGTAGATACTTATAATAAAGTTATACATATTAAAACTCATATCGGCATAAATCTTGGCAAACCCGAATACTACAACATATACAAGGGAAGAGATTCCTCCTATCAACCACATTGTAGGTCGCTGCTTTATCTCAAGATAAAGAAACAAAAGCCCCGTGATAACACCAAAGAGTTCGAGATGAAGCCAAAACTGATCGCTTAGAAAATAATTTTCTAACATAACATTAAATTAATATAGTTAAATAGTAAAGGTAGAATATTATAAATAAACGATATGGACATTTATAAATATAATAATGTCCATATCGTTAAGTTTTAAATATTAGAATTTCAACGAGATCGAGCCCATGAAATTAGTTCCTGCCTGAGTTGCCAAACCATCATCTTTAGATCTGTTACTCAAATCTGATACTCCGTCAACTGCATAAGAGTAAACCCATCCGCTTGTTTCATATTTATGATTGAAAATGTTGTTTACTCTAAAATTCAAACCAATCTCTTTGAAAACAGAAGTTGAGAAAGTGTAACCAATCTGAAGATTATTTACAAAATATGGATCGATAGAACGATCATTACAAGAAGTATTGTCAAGATATTGCTTGCCTACATAAGACGACATAAAAGAGGCTGTGAATCCTTTTACATAAAAATTGAAAATAGAATTAGCCACTAAATCGGGAGAGAATGATATATCTGTTTTTTCATAAAATACTTCAGTTGTATTTTCCCATTCGAAATCTTTATCATAAAGATCAACCGTTTCTGTGAAGTTCTTTATTTTATTGCGGCTTAAAGATACATTTCCATTCCAGTCCATAAACTTTCCAACTCTGAACCCTGCCATAATCTCAATACCGGCTCTGTATGAGTCCTTAATATTTGAAGTAAGAGCCTCGCCAATATCGCTAAGTTTTCCGGTAAGGATAAGCTGATTGTCATAATCCATATAATATGCATTGAAACCGATGTTCCAGCACTTCGAACTATATGAATAACCGGCCTCATAGTCGTAAAGAGTCTCAAAAGTTGGTCTTTCATGAGCTTCGGCATCAGTAAAGTTATTTCTGTTTGGTTCTCTGTTTGCCATAGAGAAAGAAGCGAAAGCATTATGACCATCTTTCGAATAATTTAAACCTGCTTTAGGATTAAAAAACTCATATTTCTTATCTATATCAAGAATCTGTTGATTTTTATCATAGTCAAATCTATCGCTTGTCCCGTTAACCTGATATCTGATACCTCTGAACTGAAGATCGCCGAAAACACTAAGAGCAGGTGAGAAATAATAGCTTCCTTTTAAGAATAGATTATAATCAAGCTTTTCTCCGTCATTATCATAATAACGATCTCCATTACTAAGATTATTGTAATTTTTAGCCCAGATTACATTTCCAAAATGATTACCATCATAGTTATTTATACCACCACCGAACGAAAGATTTAATATCTCAGAAGTATAATTAAGATTATAAATTGCTCCATAGAAATCATTCTTCATCCATTTTCTTCTTACTATATCAGTTTTCTTTACTGTATTTCCGTCTGCGTCTGTAAAGTTCTTAAGACCGAACTTATATAGAGAACTATTGTACTTATAATCTTCATAATATCCTTTACCATTAGTATAGTGAAGAGTTACATTCATGCTAAGTTGATTTGTGAAACTCTGAGAATATGATAAATGATGATGATGTTGCCAATAGTTATCGGTCTGATCGTAATATTTTGTATCCTTTATCACCTTGCCATCTTCGTCATACATCTTATTGCCATTTTCATCAAGACGATCCACATAATATTCACCGCAGCTATTATATGTTCTGTTGCCCTGAGCAATCTTATATGAGGGAACATAATTCCATGCCTGACTTGTAACCTCCGAGCTTCCGAACGATTGATAGCGAAGCACAAAGTCATTGCCATAGTATGCAGCCGATGCATAGTAAGAACTCATATCTGCTTTAGCTCTGTCGATAAAACCTTTGCTGTCTATTTTAGTATATCTTGCGTCAACCACAAAATGATCGTTAATAAGTCCGGTACCGGCAGAAACAGTATTTTTGAAAGTATTGAATGATCCGGCAGATGAATTTACCTCAGCGTAGGGTTTAAGATTTGGTTTAATTGTTTGCATTGCAATTGTAGCACCAAAAGCGGCAGCACCATTGGTCGATGTCCCGACACCTCTCTGGATCTGAACACTTTCAACTGAAGATGCAAAATCGGGCATATTAACCCAGAACACACCCTGCGATTCAGAATCATTTACAGGAACGCCGTTCACGGTGATATTTATTCTGTTTGCATCAGTTCCTCTGACTCTAAAGCCAGTGTACCCGATACCGGTTCCGGCATCAGAAGTAACTATGACATTTGGTGTTTGAGAGATAAGATAGGGGATATCCTGACCGAAATTATTCTTTTTAAGACTCTCTTTCGTGACATCCGTAAATGCCATAGGCGTTCCCTCTGTAGCTTTTGTAGCATTGATAACAACTTCTTCAAGTTCTCTTGACTTTAATTCTTCTGTTTCCGCTTTCAACCCTGTACCAACTGAAATAGTGGCAGCGGAAAATAATAATACCTTTTTCATTTTGTATTGCACTTATGTATTGATCTGCCATTCAGACCAATTATTATATTAAATCTTAGAAAAAGGAGAAAAACATATTGAACTTAATTTCCGATTGGAAATTTACTGGAGGTAAAACAGATATATTAAAAATAATCTTCCCTTCGTCGGCATTATCCGTGCAGGTTCAACGGGTCTATTCTCAGCTCCCGGCAGGCGGGGCACCCCTTTTACGTCTGCAAAGAAAAGAAAAATTATCTGAATAATTTAAACTATTTCTATAATAGTTTAATTTCCGATGTTTCGTGTATTATTATGATATCCTCAATTCCTTTTTTTATTTCTCCCGACCCTTTTTTGATTCCATAGCAATTTTCATGAAATACGTTAGCTATAAACAAAAACGCCATAGCAAAGTCCGATTTGTTCATTAGCTAAAAAACGATTCGGCTATAGCAATCGAGTTAGTCGGCCTTTGCTTGGGGATTTTTCGAAAGAAGCTGTGGCCGTAAAAAAGTATAAAGGGAAATAAAAAAAGATGTAACGCCCAAAAAAATTATAAAGGAAACCGATTAAATAGAGTAGTTTAAATCAACATGTCGTATATCCAATGAACAAGAGGAACAGCAATCGAAGTCATCACTCCCATGAGCCCGATAGAAAGACCGCTGACAGCACCTTCGATAGCTCCAATCTCCATTGCTCTTGCCGTTCCAAGTCCGTGTGATGCAGCACCGATAGATAATCCTTGAGCCACGGGACTCTTAATTTTAAGAATAGATAGAACTTTTGGACCGAACATTGCGCCAAACATTCCGCATATTACAACCGTTACAGCGGTCAATGAGGTATTGCCTCCATACGATTGAGAGATTCCCAGGGCAATAGGAGTAGTAACCGATTTAGGTTCCATAGATATAATTAATGAATCGTCGAGGCCGAAAAGTTTTCCCAAAGCAATGACACTTGTTACACCGATTACACTTCCAACGGCAATAGCGGTAAGAATCGAAAGTACATTGCCTTTAAGATATTTCATTTGATCGTAAAGTATAACTCCAAGAGAGACTACAGCCGGGCCCAGCATAAAATTGATAAAAGCACTTCCTTCTGCATATTTCTCATAGGGGATATCAAAGACGTTTAAAAACGAAATGATGCAGATCATACTTATAAAAATAGGATGAAGAAGAGAGATTTTACTTTTCTTAAAAATATATGTTCCCAATAAAAAGCTACCCATTGTTAATGAAAGCATGAAGGGAGCGTTGTAAAATAAAGATTCCTGAAAACTCATAATTCTATTTCTTATCGAACCGCTTTGGTTTCACTTTTTTGTTTTTTCAATTTTTCTGCTCTTTCCTGAATAAAAGCCACTATCATAATTATGAGGATAGATGAACTTATACATATAAATGTGAGACTAAACCAATGGGTTGAAATTATGTTCCACGACTTCATTATACCTATTGAGGCGGGAACAAAAAAGATAGTCATATTTTTTGTTAGAAATTCAGTGACCGATCTGACATGATCAGGATTTACTATCTTAAAAGTAAGAGCAAGGAAAATTAAAACCATTCCAATCACCGAGCCGGGTATTATGTTACCTATAAAATAACTTATGCTTTCACCAATGAAAAGGAAAAGCAAAATTATAAAGGAGCCTCTTATCATATTTTTCGCACTATGTTATGAATTAATTTTTATATCTGTATTTACCGTTTTCCAATCTTAAAAATCCCTCGTCAATCAGAAAGCGAATCACTTCGATTATGTGATGTTCTGAAAAATTTAGCTTATCGATTATTTCATCTTTTTCTAATGATGAAGAGGATAAGATAGTATGAATATTTTCTTCTATCTCTTTAAAAAGGGCAGGGGTAAGCATCTTCTCTTTATTGCCTACACAGACATCGCAACATCCGCAATGGGTATAAGATTTTTCACCAAAATAGTCGAGCAATATCCTATTTCTGCAAACATCTTCAGAAGTGGCATATTCAATCATTCCGTTAACCCTATTCGTAAACCTTGTCTTCCTGTTTTCATATGCTTCCTTACCAATCGAAACATAGTCGGGGTCTTCTCGACTTTGAGTGAAAATAATAATGGGTACTTTTTTCTCAGGAATATAATGGATGATTTTCACACGAGTGAGCATGATAAGTCTGTCATACACCTCTTGTCTTGTAAGTCCGGTGCGTTGAATCAAAACCTCTTCTCTTATAAAAACATAATCGGCAAAAAGACCGGTATATGATCTTAAAATCACATTTATAAGTTTCGTGGTTTTGGCATCAAACTCTTTTAACTTGTAAAATTCATCTCTGGGAAGTGTCACCATAAGCCTTGAGAGTGACTCTGCATTTTCGTCATATACGATATAACCGGCTTGTTGCAATATCTTAAGAGCGTTGTGAGTTGGAATCAACGGATATCGGTATGCAGTGCAGAATTTGAAAAGATCAAAATCAAATACTGCGTCAAAACCTGCACCCACTGCTATCTGATAGAAACTGCCAAGAGAATTGTATATTCTTTTAACAAACTCTTTCTCGGGGAAGGTGTCTGTAATTCTCTTTTGAAGTTTAACCTTATCGGTGGGAGAATATATTATTACGGCATAACTCTTTTTTTCATCACGACCGGCGCGCCCGGCTTCCTGAAAATACTCTTCGGGAGAGTTAGGCAGATCCAGATGAACAACAACCCTCACATCCGGTTTGTCGATCCCCATACCGAAAGCGTTGGTAGAAACAATAACTCTTGTTTTGTCGCTTTTCCACTCTTCCTGTTTTTGTTCCTTTTGTTTATGGTGCAATCCTGCATGATAGAAGTCTGAATTTATACCGTTTTGATTGAGAAAATCAGAAATTTCAGCACATTTTTTGCGGCTTCTTACATATACGATAGCACATCCGTCTATTTTGTTGAGAATATGAAGAAGTTCCTTTGTTTTGTTTTCACTTTTTCTGACTACATATGCCAAATTGCTGCGATTAAAACTTTTCTTAAATAGATTTTTCTTAGAAAAACCAAGTTTGTTTTGTATATCATCAACTACATCTTTTGTAGCAGTGGCAGTAAGAGCAAGTACGGCAGCATCGGGAACAAGTTCTCTAAGATCGGTGATTTTTAGATATGAGGGGCGGAAATCATAGCCCCACTGAGAAATACAGTGCGCCTCATCGACAACAATAAAGCTCACTTTCATCGCGTTAAGTTTTGCTTTGAAAAGATCTGAAGACAATCGTTCGGGGGAGACATAAAGTAGTTTGTAATCACCGTAAATACAATTTTCAAGAGCGACCATAATCTCTTGTTTTGTCATTCCCGAATATATGGCGGTTGCCTTTATTCCTTTTGAACGCAGATTATCTTTCTGGTCCTTCATGAGTGCTATAAGTGGAGTAACCACAATACAGACTCCCTCCATCATCATAGCCGGAACCTGAAAGGTGAGAGATTTCCCACCGCCTGTAGGCATGAGACCAAGTGTATCTTTTCCCGAAAGAATAGAATTTATTATATCCAATTGAAGAGGTCTGAAATCGTCATAACCCCAATATTGTTTTAATATTTGGTGAGCTGTAGGCACTATTATAATGAAAGAGGATAGAAAAATAGATAATAAACTAAATGTGATGCAAAAATAAAAAGATATTCGTCCCTATTATTCAGAGGGACGAATATCTTTTATTAAAAGTTGTATCGAACTGTTGCCGTTATAGTTGTTTTCTTCAATTGTATAACATATATCGAAGGGATTAAGCTCTTTTATATATTCGTTATGTTCATACATCCCGAAAGCTATACCGTTCATTATATTTTCCGAATTACTGTCAACAAGTTCCAGCTTAATATGTTCCTGATCTTTGCCAACCAGGCGGCTTGTTCCGTAGTCATATACCCGATGAGTACAAAAGACAGGCTTTGAATTGCCCGGGCCAAAAGGGTTAAGCTGTTTGAGAAGTCTGAAAAACTTAGGCGTTATATCTTTGAAATCAATAGTAATATCGATGTCATGTTGAGGCACTGTTTGCTCTTTAAGAATATTTTCAGCTACATGTTGCTCAAATCGTTCAACAAAAGCGGGGATATTTTCCTCTTTAAGAGATAACCCTGCAGCAAACATATGTCCTCCGAAATTTTCAATTATATCGCGACACGATTCAATGGCCTTATATACGTCGAACCCTTGAATGGAGCGGGCAGAGCCTGTTGCGTATCCGTTAGAAAGAGTAAGAACAACAGCCGGTTTATAATATAATTCTGTAAGTCGGGAGGCTACGATGCCAATAACACCTTTATGCCATGTAGGGTGAAAAATAACGACACTTTTTTTATTTTCGAAATCGGGGATCTCTTTGATTATATTATTGGCTTCTTCCGTAATCTTTTTGTCGAGCTCTTTTCTCTCTTCATTATAAAGATTGATATTCTCACATTTCTTTTTTGCAGTCTGACGATCTCTTGCAATTAACAGATCAACAGCTTCTTTACCACACATCATTCTTCCTGAAGCGTTTATTCTGGGTCCGATTTTGAAAACAATATCAGCAATAGATATCTCTTTCCCTTTTAATCCGCAAAGGTCAATAATAGATTGTAAACCTATACAGGGATTTGAGTTTACTTGTTTAAGTCCATAATATGCAAGGATTCTGTTTTCTCCCGTTATCGGGACAATATCAGAAGCAATGCTGACTGCTACAAGGTCGAGCATAGGCAAAAGAAGGGCGTTTATATCGAGATTATTGTTTATTGCAAAACCTTGCATAAACTTAAACCCAACTCCACAACCTGAAAGATGTTTATAGGGATATGTAGCATCAGTCCTTTTTGGATCGAGAATTGCCACAGCATCAGGCAATGTATCATCAGGCATATGATGATCGCAAATGATAAAATCTATACCGTTTTCTTTGGCAAAGGCAACTTTTTCAATTGCTTTTATTCCACAATCAAGAGCTATGACAAGAGTGATTTTCTTATCTATTGCATATTCGATCCCTTTTGTCGAGATTCCATATCCGTCATCATATCTGTCGGGGATATAATAATCAAGATGATTGTAGAAATTTCTTAAGAATTTATAGACTAATGAAACGGCAGTTGTACCGTCTACATCATAATCGCCGTAAATAAGAATGTTTTCTTTTCTTCCAATTGCACGATTAAGGCGCTGCACAGCTTTATCCATGTCTTTCATTAAAAATGGATCGTGTAGGTCATGAAGCTGAGGCCGGAAATATTTCTTTACGGATTCCTGTGTATTTATACCTCTTTGTATCAAAAGAGTCATTATCGAACGGTTTATATTTAAATCATTCGATAGTTTTTCACAAAGCTCTTCTTCTTCCGATGTTAAGGTATGATAATTCCATTTGCTTATCATTTTATGTTATTCTTTTTTTCTAATTCTGTAAAGATATAACATTATCCTCTATTCTTAGCTGTGAAAACCGTTAATGATAGGATTTGCTTATGAAAAAATAGTATAGTTTTATTAAAAATGTCAAGGTGAAATAGCTCTGTTAATAACAAAATTTGAGATAAAAGAGATGTGTTTTAAACTTTATGCATAGTTCGAATTTATTGTTGTTTATTTTATTTTAATTATCTTCTTTAAAAGTTCATTCTGTTATGATATAAAAAGAATATATTTTAATGCATATTGTTACTATTTATTTTCTTTTAGTTTAAAATTGTTACTTTTGTGAATGTTAATGTATAATACTAATTTATTATGAAACAAAAGAGATATTTATTATCCGAAGACAATATACCTACTCATTGGTATAATGTAGTAGCGGATATGAAAAATAAACCAATGCCACCGCTAAATCCGGGCACCAAAGAGCCTCTTAAAAACGAAGATCTTTATCCGTTATTCGCAAAAAAACTTGCTGATCAGGAGCTTGATCAAGAAAATATCTGGATTGAAATTCCAGAAGAGGTGAGAGAGATGTATAAAAGCTACAGATCAACACCTTTGGTCAGAGCTTATGGATTGGAGAAGGCACTTGGAACCCCTGCACATATTTATTTCAAAAATGAAAGTGTGAGTCCGGTTGGATCTCACAAATTAAATTCAGCTCTGGCACAAGCATATTATTGCAAGGAAGAGGGTGTAACAAATATCACAACTGAAACTGGCGCAGGTCAGTGGGGTGCAGCTCTTTCTTATGCAGCTAAGGCTTTTGATCTGGATCTTGCAGTATATATGGTAAAGATCAGTTATCAACAAAAACCATATCGTCGTTCAATAATGCAAACTTATGGAGCCCAGGTTATAGCTTCTCCATCAATGTCAACTAAGGCGGGAAGAAAAATCCTTACCGAACATCCAAATTATATGGGATCACTGGGTACAGCTATTTCTGAAGCGGTTGAACTTGCAATGTCAACAGAAAATTGTAAATATACTCTTGGTTCTGTATTGAATCATGTAACTCTTCATCAGACTGTAATTGGTCAGGAAGCAGAAAAACAGATGGAGATGGCAGGAGAGTATCCTGATATCGTAATTGGTTGCTTCGGTGGAGGTTCTAATTTCGGAGGTATCTCTTTCCCTTTTATGCGTCATAATTTCACAGGCGAGAGAAATACAAGATTTATAGCAGCAGAACCGGCTTCATGTCCTAAACTTACACGCGGACAGTTTCATTATGACTTTGGTGATGAAGCAGGTTACACGCCATTGTTACCAATGTTTACTCTTGGTCATAATTTTGCACCTGCAAATATTCATGCCGGAGGTCTTCGTTATCACGGGGCCGGAGTTATCGTTTCTCAGTTATTGAAAGATAATCTTATGGAAGCTGTCGATATAGAACAACTTGAAGCATTTGATGCCGCTGTTCTTTTTGCAGAAGCAGAAGGTATTATCCCTGCTCCGGAATCATCACATGCAATCGCAGCAACAATAAGAGAGGCAAAAAAATGTATTGAAACAGGAGAAGAAAAAACTATTCTTTTCTGTCTTTCGGGACATGGTTTGATCGATATGGCTTCATACGATCAGTATCTTGCCGGTGATCTTGTTAATTATTCTTTGTCTGACGAAGAGATTGAAAAGAATCTTGAAGAGATTAAGGATCTTGTTTAAAAGATTTTTTCTTAATATATAAAAAACGGTAAGATTGAGTTAATAGTCAATCTTACCGTTTTTTTGTTTATAGTTGTTAGAATGTCGTGGTTTGTTATTCTCTAAGTATATAGATTTTTTGATTATACTTTTTCTCAGAATGTAAATATATTATCAAGTTCTATTGTTGTAATGTTATTAAGGTTGGCATCAACCGATTTTATCATCTTTTCGGCTAATATAAATGTAGGAAGTGGAGTGTGATTTTTTAGCATCCCCATTTTATTGAGTATTTTAATCGTACCTACAGCCAAACATTCTGTTATTCTGTCGCTGTTAGGACGGTCTAATAATCCTGGTCTGAATATTATAAGATGATCGAAATTAAGTTCCTTAATTTTGTTTTCAAGTTCACCTTTCATTTTGGAATAAAAAACTTTGCTTTTAGCATTTGCATTGTAAGCAGAAACCAGAACGAAAGTATGAATTCCATTTTTTTTTGCGATTTTGGCAAATTCAAGAGGTATATCATAGTCTACTTTCCATTGGGCTTCTTTAGAGCCGGCTGTGCGTAACGTAGTACCAAGGCATGAAAAGAAAACATCTCCGTTTATTTCTGACGAATAATTCCCGATGTCAGAGAAATCTGTGACTATCTCTTTTAATTTTTTATTTTTTAAAATAGTCTTTCTTCTTACGAAAATTACAATCGAATTGAATTTGTCATCCTTAAGTAACGCCTCTAATAAAGGTTTCCCCGTCGCACCGGTTGCTCCAATCACTACTGCTTTCATATTTTTTATTGATTCTAACTTTTAAAAGATATTATTTGAGCTTCTTAATATATAAACCTGCAACTTAAATAAAAGTTGCTATTAAAATAATATAATTCATCAAATAATAAAAAGAAAGATATTATATGAGAATTATAAAGTTAAATGAATTAATTATTTCAAGTTACTTCTTGGTGTCAATCGCTACATAAACTTACAAATATTTATAGTGTAATTGGGATTTCTGAACAAAAGAAATATATCAATGTTTAATTCTCAGATGATGGACATTTTTTAATGTGTTATCTAATAAACCAGATTTAAAATTGAAGTAAATTAAAAATTTATGAAAAAGTTATTTTCAGGATTGGTAGTTGCATTAGGTTTAGGTATGTTTCTATTCAGTTCATGCCATTCTAAGAAGGATTCAATGAGTTCTTATACACCACCACAAACACAGAATGCTCCTGATACTATGATAGGAGCCGTATTAGCAATTCCGGTAACTTATCAGATCACTCAGCAAGTTGGTGATAATATGAAAAAACAGCAACAAGAGCTAGTTAACGGATGGGAAGTTTTGGAATATGAAACTTATGAAGGAGATACTATTGTAACTGTCGATTTCCTTGCTGATTCTAATGGTTTGCAATCAATTAAACTTGGATTGAATGACACAGAATTATTTAATATCAATTCTGCAAAACTAAGTCCTAAGGCAGATGCAGTACTTTCTAAAGTGGCTAAAAATCTTAACAATTTCCCTGAAACAGATGCAACCATTATTGGTTACACTAGTCACACTGGTCCCGAACAGTTTAATGTAAAACTTTCAAAAGAAAGAGCTAATGCTGTTATGAATTATCTTATCTCTAAAGGAGTAGCTAAAAACAGACTAAAAGCAATGGGTAAAGGTTGGAACGATCCTGTAGCAAGTAATGCAACAGCTAAGGGAAGAGCTAAAAACCGTCGCGTAGAAATTTGGGTAACAGCTAACCAAAAGATGTTAGATAAAATGAAATAAATAGTTTAAATAGCTATTGTTAAAAATAAGCGATTCAGGATTTTAAGTCTTGAATCGCTTTCTTTTTATTTAGTATAACAGTGTAAATTTTGTTATTATTTGAGTGTAATAATTATATAATAAACTTATCTGATTAGGGTTTGTTGGAAACTCTAAAAAAGATACATCAATGCAACCTGAAAGTTCTGACTTTTTGCACTATTATATTTTGTTACATCAAGAAGTCCCCAGTCATATCCAAGAGAGATAACATAAGATTCAAAGAATTCACAACCTATTTTAAAACCAAGTCCTAAATCAAAACGTTTCCAACCTCCTTCATCACTGAAAATATCTGATTTCTCAGTTACTTTGTCATATTTCTCGTTTTTATCATTGAATACCAAATCATCATATTTATCTTTTCCAAAAATTCCGAATGATAGCATAGGACCAGCACTTATAAAGAAGTTGTAGTCATCATTAACTCCGTATGTATAACCTACATGTATAGGAACATCAATATAATAAGGATTAAACATTCCCTTGAGTCTGTAATCATTTCCTAATGGATCTGTAACATAGAATTTATATTTTGCACCTCTTAAAGAGAGTAGTGCACTTGCCTGAAGAAAGACACCTTCATCTCCCTGGAAATTAGCTTTTCCGGTAACACCAGCGCTGAATCCTATTTTTGCATTATTGTCGTATCCGGCAACTGAAACATCTGATACATTAAGTGCTGCAACTGCACCGAATTGGACCGGTTCTATTGCAAATATTGTTGTTGAAGCAGATAATAATATTCCTATAAATAATCCTTTTTTCATAATTAATTTTATTTAGTTAATTAAAATTCTTTCTTATTTAAGAACATGATAGGAGTATAAATGTTTATTGATGCAATTGATATTAAATATAAATAATAGTTATAGTTAAGTTAAATGATAAAAATTTAACTAATGTGTCCTTGTTAGAGTTTCAAAATTATATATTTGTTTAAAAGAATAATATTCAAATGAAAACTAAAAAATTACTTATAATAATTATTCTGTTTCTCTTTTCGAAAAATGTCTTTTCACATGATCGGAATAAAATAAAATTCCATGAGTTACGAGTTTCGTTAGGTGTATTAATGGGGTTTGAATACGTGAATCCTTTTGCTTATTATGATCATATTGAGTATCATGAAAACCATCCTAACGAATGGGGTGATGATTGGGAATGTGGTTATAATTATAATCCTCATTATATTTATTCGTATGATAATATAAATTGTGGTTTTCCATCTTGGAATAATGATACTTTTTATAGTGGAGATAAATATACTATGCCTGCTATAAATATATCATATTGTTACCAATTGATAAAATGGCTTTCTATCTCATGTACTGTATCTTATTATCAGAGTTATCAAAATAGATATAATTATTATTCCGATGATTTGTATTCCAAGTTAAAATGGCATAGATTTTTAATTACACCTAAAGTAAGAATTGATTGGCTTAGAACTCGCAAAGTAAGATTATATTCTTCTATTGGTGTTGGTTATGGTTTAGAAATAAAAAGAGAAGAATATAGAAACAAAAGAACAAAGAAACGATTACGAGATGATATCGTATCTGTCGATTTGACAAATTTAGGGATTGCAGTAGGTCGTAAAGTTTTCGCTTTTGGAGAAATGGGTTTAAGTACCGAAGGTTTTATAAAAGCCGGATTCGGCTATAGATTTAAATATTAAATCAGAAATTTTAAAGCTATGAAACTATTTAAATTCTTAATTTCAAGTATATGTATTCTTTTGAACTTTAGTTCATGTATAACTGATAAAAAAGAGATTCCTGTTAAGACTCTTAAACCTTATTGGATTCATTTTGAGGTAAATGCTACATTGTACGAATATATCGATATGTATTTAACTTGTTTAAAAGCTGAGAAATGGTATACTGCTTCTACTCCTGAAAGATATATTATTGAAGATATATATTTCCCTAAAGTAAAATTAAGAGAATTAGGAGATACCATTCAATTGCTTGATAAATATTATGTTGTTCCTGAGTTCAATACTATTGAATTTACATCTAATACTTGGAAAGTTATTCATAATATAAATTGTGACGATTATTATTTTAGAGTCAAAGACTCTAATGGGAAAATTGATATTACATATTATAACATTAATGAAGAAGAGATTACTTTCTCATTTAAATTGTCATACGATGAAACTCTTATATTTCAGAATCAAGGAGCATCTAATAAGAGAACTAACATTTTCTTGAAAACATTATATGGAAACGGATATTTGAAAAATATAGCTAATAATGGATCAATACACCACGTAACCATAACAGAACCTTTAGAGTTTAAATATTCTGAGGAAGATGAATTTCAATACTTTGATTTTATCTCAGGTAAAATGAATATTATTAAAGGATATAAATCAGAACAATCTCCTTATATAATAAATATAGAATATCTATCAAGCGATGAAATGGAGGTCAATTACAGAGAGTGTAGAGATATAATGAAACATGCATTTAGTTATGGATTCACCGTTTCTGAAAATATTCGTAATTAAAATGCTTTGGTTTTATTATCGATATTTTTTGATTGCTTTTTGTAAAAGCATGATTGAATTCCCCCGAAACTTTAATTTAATAATGATTCTTTCTTGATTAATAAAATGATAAATGGATGATGCATAAAGATTTGAGAAATTATTATATGCTATCGATGATATAATTAAAAAAGTTAACACATAAATAAAACAAATTGAGATTTTAAAATCAATTATTATTCTAAAATAAAATCAATATGAGAAATATCAAATTCCTAATAATATTTATTCTTACTTATTTTCCCTTAAACATCTTTGCTCAAGATTGGTTTAAATCAAACTTTCATGAGTTCCGAATTTCGATAGGTTCTTGTTTAGATTATGTTACTTGTGATTTTGATGATGATTATTACTATGATTATAATTATAAAAGTTCTTATCATTATAACGATTTAAATATAGATCACAATATATGCTGTGACGAAACTTTTTATTATGGTGATAAATATGCTTTGCCTAATATAAATGTATCATATGGTTATCAATTGAGAAAGTGGTTATTTGTATCAGCTATACTATCATATTATCATTGTTATCAAAAGTCATATGAATTTTATACAGATGATATATATTCAAAAATGCGTCAGAATAGAATTGCTATCATTCCTAATGTAAGAATTGACTGGGTTAGAGCAAGAAGAGTGAGATTATATTCTTCTATAGGGATAGGCATTGGATATGAATTTAAGAGAAAAGAATTAAAAAACACAAGTGTTGAAAAAAAAGCATACAATGCAATCCTTTTATTAGATGAGGTATGTTTTGGGATTGCAGTAGGACGAAAAATTTTTGTTTTTGGAGAAGTAGGAGCAAGTACAATTGGTGTTTTCAAAGCTGGATTAGGTTATAGACTTAAGTAATAAATAAGAAATTTTAAAGATATGAAAGATTATAAATTCTTAGTTACATATATATGCATACTTCTGAACTTTAGTTCATGTGTAATAGAGGAGTATGAAAAACCCAAGAAAACTTACAAAGGGTATATTGCTAATAATGAAATGAACAGTACATTGTATGAATATGTAGATATGTATTTAACTTGTTTAAATATTGATAAATGGGTAAATGCTCCAACTGTTTCAGATAGATACTCAATTGAAGACAAATATTTTTATAAAGAAAAAATAAGAGAATTCGGAGATACTATTCAATTGGTTGACAGATATTATGTTGTTATTGAAAACAAAGAAGTTGATTCTAAATCATGGAAGATTTTGTTTAATAAAGATTATGACGATCTTTATTTTAGAATTAAAGAAACTAATGGGGATGTTCAAGTTATTTATGATGATATTGTTAATGATGAACTTACCTTCTCTTTTAAATTGACCTATGAGGAAAAATTAGTAAATAATAATTTATACTCTTACAATCCTTCGAAATCTGATATAAAAAGATACAAAGTATTAAGTAAGATAGAGGGTAACGGATATTTGAAAAATCCATTTCTGAATAATTCAGTATATCAAATAAATATAACAGAACCTTTGGAGTTTTATTATTTTGAAGGTGATGTTTTTCAATGCTTTGATTTTGTATCTGGTCAAATGGAAATAGTTGATGGTTATAAATCAGACAAGTCTCCATACACAACAAAAATTACATATTTATCAAGTTACGAAATGGAGATCTTATATAGAGGGTTTACTGAAACATGGCACCATTCATTTAGCTATGGATTCCCGATTGAGGATATGTAAAATGATAAGAATTAATTGATCGACATCAAATAAAGTATATATAAAAAGGCGAAAGAAAATTTTCTTTCGCCTTTTTATATTATAATTCAGTAGCATAAAGATCTGCAAGAGATATTCGAAACTCTTTTTCAGCTTCAATTTTCTGATTAATCAATTCATAATAGAGCTGAGTTTCCATAATGTAATCAAGAAGACTGATTTGACCGGCATTTAAGGCTTTGACCAGAAGTGCAGAATTGTCGACACTTGTAAGTCCCACTAAATAGTTATTATATACTTCTTCGAGAGCTTTTGATCTTGTATAAAGATTGAAGATATAGTTATAAAATTGCAATTTTGCATCTTCCTGAGCTGATTCAGCAGCTCTTACAGCCGCTTTTGCTTGCTTGATCTTATTCTTATTCGACCATAAAGGAATAGAAACGCCCAAAGTTATTCCTTGAAACTTTTCACCTACAACATCTTCTGACATATACCCGGCTGTGATTGTTGGAGCCCAAAGAGATTTATTGTATTTCACTTCTTCTTTATTAAGCTCAATGTTTGCTCTGACATATGCAAGTAAAGGACTTGATGCTTCAGCTGTAAGATACCAGCTTTCGAAATCTGCCGGTAAAGATACATTCCCAAAGCTTGATGCTGTGATTTCTATTTTATTGCCACCGTTGAGTGTTGTAAGAGTATTATTTAGAATATCTCTTTCTGTTTCAATCTTTTTAAGATCATTCTTCACTTTTATAAGTTCCATATTGGCCTTATTAAGATCCAAAATATTATTTTCTCCCAAATCGAAACCTTTGCGAAAAGCTTCAACAATTTTGTCTGTATAACCTAAACGTGTATTTAGTTCGTTTATAAGATTATTGTAAGATATAACTTCTATAATCAGTTTTTGAGCTTCAAGCAAAATATCAATTCTATTCTTTCTGTATTCAACTTCAACCAGCATATTCTGCTGTTTTGCGATATCGCTTTTGTAACCCAAAAGAGTAGGGAAGTCGAAACTCTGAGTAACACTGAAATCTTTTCTTTTTCCAATTGCTGAAGGATTGCCCCATAAATAATTGAATCCAACTTCAGGGTCGGCAAGCGTAAGACCTGACTTGTTGTCAATAACAGCAGCTTCAGTTTCAAGTTTAAGTGCTTTGAGAGTCGTATTGTTAGCTTCTATATCTTCGAGAGCTGTATTTATCTGTTCTTTGGCATTTTGTTGAGCATATGTCGAACTGATACCGATAAATAATGAAATGCTCCATAATATTATTCTTTTCATACCTATTTTTTGAATTAGGAATATATCTTTAAATTATTGTTCTGTTTAAAAAAGGAAAATGTTTAATAAACCATTTTTGGACCTGCATTCAATATTGTCAATGAAATGCAGAAACAGAAAAATTCATTTTTATCTATTATTGACTATTTCGATCATAAATTATCTCCTGTTTTTTATCGTTTTTTCTACTTATAAGGATATACATAATAGGAACAATAAATCCATTAAGTATTGTAGAACTTAATAATCCTCCAAGCATAACCTTTGCCATAGGACTCTGAATCTCATTTCCAGGTAAATCACCACCTATAGCAAGAGGAATAAGAGCAAGAGCAGAAGTAAGAGCTGTCATTATTATAGGATTTAATCTGTCAAGAGAACCGGCAACAACACTTTCATTTAGAGAAAGTCCCTCTTTTCGGAGTTCATTATATCGGTCTATAAGAAGCATTCCGTTTCTTGTAGCGATACCGAATAGGGAGATAAAACCTATTATAGCCGGAATACTTATTATACCATCGGTAAAGAAAAGAGTAAAAATTCCCCCTATAAGAGCAAGAGGCAGATTTACAAGAATTACAGATGATTGTGTTATACTTTTAAACTGTCCGAACAAAAGAAGGAAGATAACAAGTATGGAACCAAGAGAAGTGATTGTTAAAATCCTTGAAGCTGCCTGTTCGCTCTCAAATTGTCCTCCGTATTCGATATGATATCCCTCAGGCAAGATTATGTTTTTATCAATTCTTTCCTGAATGTCATTCACCACACTTCTCAAATCACGATCCGCAACATTAGCCGAAATAACAATCTTTCGACTCACGTTCTCTCTGCTTATAGTATTAGGTCCGGCAGAAGATGTAATATTGGCAATATATTCGAATGGAATCTTTTTGCCATTAGCATCAATAGTAATATTTTTTATTTTCTCAATTCCGTTTCGGAAATCATCTTCAGCTTTCACTGTAAGATCAAAGGTTCTGTTTCTTTCATAAACCTGAGATACAACTTCTCCTGCAAGTAATACATTTACATATTCGGCAAACTGCCCGGGAGTTATACCATACTTTGCCATTATCTCACGTCGAGGTTCAATCTTAATTTGCGGTCTGTCAACCTGTTGTTCCACATTCAGATCTGCTACTCCCTTTATATTATCTATATTATTCTTAATCTGATTTCCCATACTATAGAGTTTGGTAAGATCAGGACCGAATAGTTTAATTGCGATGTTCGCTTTAGTTCCTGAAAGCATAGCATCAATACGATGGGAGATAGGTTGACCTATCTCGATACTTACACCATTAAGATCTTCAAGTTTTTCCCTTATCTCTTTGACGACTTCGCTTCTTGAACGTTTCTTTAGTGTAAAAGGCGCTTCTATTTCAGATGTATTTACACCCAAAGCATGTTCATCGAGTTCTGCTCGACCTGTTTTTCTTGCAACAGTATTTATCTCAGGCACAGAAAGCAAGATCATTTCAGCTCTTCGTCCAATCGAATCTGATTCACCAAGTGATATGCCAGGCATAGTATTTACATTTATAGTGAATGACCCTTCATTAAATGAGGGAAGGAAGCTTCTTCCAAGAGAGAAAAAGGCAGCAAAGGCAAGCATTATTATCACAGCAGTACCACCGAGAACTATTCTCTTCTTTGCAAGAGCCCATTGAAGAGCAATCTGATACCATTCTTTTATTTTCTTAGCAACAATAGGTTCTCGCAAAGCTGTAAGGCTTTTCTCTTTTCCTAATAAATAACTACAAAGAACCGGAGTCAGAGTCAATGCAACTGCCGTAGATGCAAATAAAGCTACTATAAAGGCGATACCTAAAGGCATAAGCATTCTGCCTTCCATTCCGCTAAGGAAAAACAAAGGAACAAAACTAGCAACGATGATAAATGTAGAATTTAGAATAGGTAAACGGACCTCTTTTGATGCCTCAAAAACAACAGATGTAATACTTTGTCGTTCCTCTTTCGGTTTTGCGAAGTTTTCTCTGAGTCGTTTATATACATTCTCAACATCAACAATTGCATCGTCAACAAGCGACCCTATTGCAATTGCCATACCTCCGATACTCATTGTATTTATTGTCATCCCCATTATCCGTAATGCAAGGATAGAAACAAGAAGAGAGATAGGAATTGTAATAAGTGAAATAACGGTAGTTCTTATGTTCATTAGAAACAAGAACAAGATAATAACTACAAAAAATCCACCTTCAAAAAGAGCTTTTTGAATATTACTTATAGAACTTTCTATAAACCTTGATTGACGGAATATTTCAGTATCTATAACTATATCAGAGGGAAGTGATTTTTGAAGATCCTTAATAGAATTATCAAGCTTTTCTGTAAGTTCAAGAGTACTTGTGTTTGGTTGTTTTGTTATTGTAATAAGAACAGAGGGGATTGCTTTATTTGATGCAAGTCCCATTCTTGGAGTCTTATCACCTATTTTTACAGTAGCAACATTTTCAAGAAGGATAGGGAAATCATTTTCATTTTTTACTACAACCTTACCTAACTGATCAACATCATTGGTCGATAATATTCCTCTTACAATATATTCATTTCCATGTTCATATAAAACACCGCCTGAAACATTCTGATTCATAGCATTTGTTGCTTCCATTATCTCTGTAAGGGAAACATTGAAATGACGCATTTTATCAGGATTAACGAGTATCTGATACTCCTTTATATCACCCCCAAGTACAGTTACCTGAGCTACACCTCCGGTTGATAACAATCTTGGGCGTATTGTCCAGTCGGCTAAAGTTCTAAGATCCATAAGAGAAGTTTTATCGGAAGTAAGCCCGATAATCATCATTTCTCCTAATATGGAAGATTGTGGCCCAAGCGTTGGTTTACCTACATTAGCAGGCATTTCATCTCCAATTTGAGTGAGCTTTTCCGAAACTATTTGTCTTGCACGATAGATATCTGTTCCCCAATCAAACTCTACCCATACAACAGAAAAACCTGTCGTAGAGGAAGATCTTACTCGTCTTACTCCAGTAGCCCCGTTAACCGATGTTTCAATCGGAAAAGTCACAAGTCTTTCTACCTCTTCCGGAGCCATTCCTTTTGCCTCTGTCATAACAACAACAGTAGGGGCATTAAGATCGGGAAAAACGTCAACCTCCATTGTCAAAGCAGTATAAGCTCCGGCTATAAGCAATAAAAGAGCTCCTACAAGTACGACAAGTCGGTTATTCAATGAGAATCTTATTATTTTATTTAGCATAATAAATTACTATTTAAGACGGTTTAATGATTAATGCTCGTGTCCGTGAGGGATAGCCGACGAGTTTCCTGCTAATTTCACTTGATAAGCACCACTTGTCACAACAGACTCACCTTTCTTCAAACCAGAAAGGATCTGAACATTTTTTCCATTATTGTGACCGGTCTTTACTTCTTTTTTTACATAACCTTCGTCATCAACTTTTATGAAAACAAAGTATGATCCTTGTTCCTCAATAAGAGCCGAAACCGGAACCGATAGGACATTGTCAAGAGGTGAGGAAAGAAGATAAACTTCAGTGAAAGCACCAGGAACAAGTGTACCGTTATTATCGAATTCAAAAATTATAGGGATAAAAAAAGAATTATCGGATGAAGATTTCCCGTAGGAAATTAGCTTTCCGTTTAAATCAGATAATTTATATGTTTCTTTTTCGTATGATGGCCTGAAATTGGCACTTGTGATACCTGCTAATTGTGAATAATGTTTTTCTGAAACCTCCGCTCTTAACCTTAATCGTTTGTTTTGTGAAACTATAGCAAGAGGTTGTCCGACAGATACATATTCTCCGTCTTGCACAAAACGAGTTTTAATAAAACCTGAGATTGGAGAGGTGATAGCTGTTTGTGATCCGTCACGACTTTTGGCAAGCGCATCATATGAAGCTTTTGATGTGATATATCTCTCATAACTCTGATCGAAATCTTTTTGAGATATTATCTTATCTTCAATAAGTTCTTTATTTCTGAAATATTCTTTTGATGCAACCTCATATGCTGCTTTTGCCTTTATAAAGGGATCCCCTTCAACAATGTTATTATTTGAGATACGAAGAAGTGTTTCACCTGACTTTACACTTTTTCCTTCATTAAATATTGAATTATTGAAATTTATGACACCAGCGGTAGTGGCAACAACAGTTTTCTCATCTCCCTGAGCTGCAAGAATCTGACCTGAAGTTTTTATAACCTTTTCAAAACTTTCAGGGCTTAATTTTCTGGTTTTTATTCCCAGGTTCTTTGCTTTTTTAGGAGAAATAATAATTTCATCATCTGAATGATTTTCCTGATCGTGTTGATGATTATGATCTCCCGAGCACTCTTCAGCTTCGTGAACATGCTCTTCCTCGTGATCGTGATCATTTGAATCTTCATGCTCTTCATGATTATGTTCTTCTTCATGTTGATGATCGTGATTGTGATCACCTGTACAAGTTTCTCCATCATGAGAATGTGAGGTTGAAGCAACAGTATTTTTGACAGATTTATCTTTTTCTGATGATTTGCATCCCGCCATATAAATGACTGATGCAAGTAGTATTGATATGAATATTACCTTACGTTTCATATATAATTAAATTAAATAAGTATGAGATGGTATTTCGGAAAAATATCCGAAACCATACAAAGAGGATAGTTTCCATAAAATGAAATCTATTTATTTAAAATAATTACGCTACCGGAGGTGCACGAAGGGAATTGCCGTTATTATAATACGACGATTCATAGAGGAGAGGTATCTCTGCGAAAATGATTTTTTTCGGCTCAGAGTATTCATTTACAAGAAGATAATTAACCAATATATTGCATGCCGGCATTATGATGTCGGGAATGATATTATCTTCCTGATTATTATTGTTTTTGATTATATATTCACTGTTCATCGTACAGCCTTTTGTACACTCTTTCTCTTCATTATCTGAATGATGAGCCTGATGATCAAGACCAGAACAATCTTCCTGACAAATATCCATAGTCGTACATAACCTGTCACCATGATGATGATGAGGTATGATATTATGCAACACTACTGTTAACGTCGCAATAAATAAAATGAATATGGTAAATGTCTTTTTCAACAGATTTATATTTGTTAATTACAAAATTATAATAATTTATTAATACAAGTTATAGTTGTAATATTGATTTAGCTTTTATAATATAATTTTAATATACAACAAGTAACTGTTCTCTAATGTTGAGATTAAATAATATGACAAAAATATAAAACCAATTATGCAACAAAGTTGCAAACTTCTAAAAAAAGAAAGAGTTCGATATTTAATCGAACTCTTTCTTTTTTGATGAAAAATAATTATCCAATTTTTTGATTGACTTATTATAGAAACTGATTTTAAATTTTAATGATTTAATCAATTAATCTTCTGTTTTGAGCCCCTCGTTTTCAGAAGATACATATTTATAATATCCTGCTTCTTCTGCATTGAATCCTGAAATAAATGAATAGTGTTTATTCACTTCAGATTCAGTATAATTCAAATATACAATAAATGATTTTTTAAATAGTTCATCATCATTATTGGCATCATTCAAAAGAAGATAACTCATAATTATAGTTGATGCCATCTCTACAAGTCTGCGAGCATGGAAATCTATATATTCGGTATCTTTCTTTTCTGTTACGAAATTTATTGCATTTTCATAACAATCGGTAAGTCTTGCAAGTTTATCTTTTAGATACTCAAGTTCCGGTTTTACAGGTTGTTCATGATAAGCTTTCATTTGAGCAAGATAAGTACCTGTTGTTACATGGCGAATAGCAGCGATAACCTGAAGCTGAGTAGTTCCTTCATAAATAGAAGTGATACGAGCATCACGATAAAGACGTTCGCAAGTATAATCCTTCATGAATCCCGAACCACCATGAATCTGAATAGAATCGTAAGCATTTTGATTAGCATATTCCGACGCCATAGCTTTACCGATAGGAGTAAAGGCATCAGCCAATTTGCTATACTTCTTCATTTCAGTTCTTTCCTCCGGAGTAAGTTTTCTCTCTCTTTGAACATCTTCAAGAGCTTTATAAACATCTACATAACGAGCTGTCTCATAAAGTAATGCTCTTGATGCGTCAAGTTTTGCTTTCATTATAGAAAGAATCTCTTGAACGGCAGGGAAATTAATAATAGCTTTTCCAAACTGAGCTCTATCCTTAGCATAAGCAAGCGCTTCGTTATAAGCTGCCTGTGAAAGACCAACACCCTGAGCACAAATACCAAGACGAGCCCCATTCATAAGTGCCATCACATATTTGATAAGTCCAAGCTTTCTGTCTCCGCAAAGTTCAGCCTTTGCATTCTTATAAACAAGCTCACAAGTAGGAGAGCCTTTAATCCCCATCTTATTCTCAATACGACGAACTGTCACGCCGCCACTATTCTTATCATAAACAAACATAGAAAGACCACGACCATCTTTTGTCCCTTCCTCTGAACGAGCAAGAACAAGATGAATATCCGAATCTCCATTTGTGATAAAACGTTTTACTCCGTTTAAAAGCCAACAACCGTCAGCCTCGCTATAAGTAGCCTTTAGCATCACTGACTGAAGGTCAGAACCTGCATCCGGTTCGGTAAGGTCCATCGACATTGTTTCACCGTTACAAACTCTTGGCAAGAACTTTTGTCTTTGCTCTTCGCTACCGAACTCATAAAGAGTTTCAGCACAATCTTGCAAGCCCCAAAGATTTTCAAAACCCGCATCTGCACGAGAAACTATATCCGCAGCCATAATATAAGGCACAACCGGAAAGTTAAGACCTCCGTAACGTCGAGGCATAGCCATACCCATAAGTCCCGCTTTTCTTGTTGCATCAAGATTCTCAGCTGTACCACAAGCATATTTCACTCTACCATCAATGACAGAAGGGCCTTCATGATCCACCTCTTCTGCGTTAGGGCCGATTATATCACCGCATATTTCACCCACTATTTCAAGCACTTTATCGTAGCTGTCCATAGCATCCTCGAAATCAACCGGAGCGTAATCATATTTATCTTTATCTGTATAATCGCGCTCTTTAAGCTCTACGATTCTTTTCATTAGCGGATGGTTGAGATGATATCTCAATTCCGGAGTATCTATATAAAAGTTAGCCATTTTACTTAGAATTTTTTTTGTAATACTTAATCAATTTAGGTAGAACCTCTTCGACAGTCCCTGTAATCACAATATCCGCAATACTATTGATAGGAGCATTAGGATCATTATTTACAGAAATAATCATCGAACTCTCTTGCATACCTGCAATATGCTGAATCTGTCCTGATATACCGCAAGCGATATAAAGTTTAGGACGAACAGTAACACCTGTCTGACCAATCTGACGCTCTTTTTCACAGAATCCCGCATCAACGGCAGCACGAGATGCACCAACCTCCGCATTAATCATCTCAGCGAATTTATGTAGCGTATCGAATCCTTCTTTAGAGCCAACACCATATCCACCTGCAATAATAATAGGAGATGATTTGATATTGATCTTAGATTTCTCAATATGACGTTCTATGATTTCTATTACAAAATCTTCGTTATTGACATATTTGGAAACTTCAAGTTTTTCCGTTTCACCTTTATAATTTTCATCAAGAATCTCTTTCTTCATCACACCTTCACGCACAGTTGCCATCTGAGGACGACAATCAGGATTTACGATTGTTGCCACGATATTACCCCCGAAAGCAGGGCGAATCTGATATAATAGATTTTCGTATTTTTTATTTGCTTTATTATCAGCATGATCTCCAATCTCAAGAGCCGTACAGTCGGCAGTAAGTCCGCTGTGTAAAGCCGAAGATACTCTAGGACCAAGGTCACGACCAATGCAGGTAGCGCCCATAAGGCAGATCTGAGGTTTAATCTCTTTAAAAAGATTTATTAGAATTGATGAATGTGGAAGAGTGGTATATACTGCCAATCTCTCATCATCTGCTATATATAGTTTATCTACTCCGTAAGGGAAAACGACAGAACCGATATTATCAAGTTTGCTGCCGATTGCAAGAGCTTCAAGCTTACATCCCAATTGATTGGCAAGCGAACGCCCTTTAGTAAGCAGTTCAAGAGAAACATCTGAAACTATGCCATCTTCTATTTCGCAATATACAATTAGATTATTCATGTTATCCTATGGTATGGTTTGTGATTAATTCTACAATCAGATCTTCAATTTCTGCATCTGAAGCTCCGAGTTTTTTATTTTCTTTTGCCTGAAAAACAATGTTTTCAATCTTCTTAACCTTTGTTGGTGAGCCTGACAGACCGCATTCTTCAAGATTTGCATCAACATCCTTTGTACTCCATTCATTAAGATTAAGCCCCGGACGATTGCTGTAAAGATTAGTGTAATCTTCATCAAGATCCACTTGTTCGCTTACTGTGCGTGCATGTTTAAATTTCTGAAGTAATTTAGCATTACGCGGACGACACTCTTTTGCAGTAGCATTTGCGGTCAATAAAACAGGTAATTCCGATTTTACAATTTCTACACCTTTTTCAATACGTCTTTTGATAGTTATTGATTTATCTTTCAATTCTACAATCTCTTCCGCATATGTGATTTGTGGAATACCAAGTTTCTCTGCTACCTGCGGACCAACCTGAGCGGTATCACCATCGATAGCCTGTCTTCCTGAAATTATAATATCGTAATCTCCGATCTTTTTAATTGCACATGATAGAGCATAAGATGTAGCTAACGTATCAGCACCTGCAAAAGCACGGTCTGTCAAAAGATAACCGCCATCGGCTCCTCTGAAAAGTCCTTCTCTTATTATATCTGCTGCTCGTGGAGGTCCCATTGTCAGAAGCTCTATTGTAGCTCCGGGATTTTCTTCTTTTATTTGGAGAGCAAGCTCCAGTGCATTTAAATCCTCAGGGTTAAAAATAGCGGGTAGGGCTGCACGGTTCACAGTTCCATCTGCCTTCATTGCATCTTTCCCGACATTTCTCGTATCAGGTACTTGTTTGGCAAGTACAATAATTTTTAAACTCATATTAAAAAGTTTTTTCAATTTATTATGTAAAACTCTGGTATTTGATAGTCGATAGTCAAAGCTAATTGTTAATTTAACATTTCCATCAACGAGCGCCCAAATTAGGTTTTTGTTTTTAGATAAACAACTTTATTCAATATAAAACTAAATTTTTATAATTATAAGACTGATTTTTTCTACTAAATTCTACACTATTGAAATATGATTAACCTATTATCTTTCCATAGCATTGTCCTGCAATCCAATTTCATTATATTTGCCGAAATGAAATAAAAATTCATCACATAAAGGCTTTTTGCTACAACAAACAGGTTTTTTAATAAATTATATAAATATGAAGACGCTTTTACTTGACAATTATGATTCATTTACATATAATATTGTACAACTTCTTAACAGACTCGGATATTCAGATATCGATGTTGTAAGAAATGATAAGATAACAATCGAAGAAGCTGCAAAATATGACAGAATCATTCTTTCTCCCGGTCCGGGTATCCCATCGGAAGCCGGTATTCTTCTTCCTCTTATTGAAGCATATCATAAGACAAAACCTATTCTTGGAGTTTGTCTTGGTCATCAGGCAATAGGAGAGGTTTTCGGTGGAGAACTAACTAACCTTGACCAGGTATATCACGGAATCTCTTCGGTAATTAAAATACTTGATAAATCGGTTATTTTTAAAGGGCTTCCTGATACAATTGAAGTAGGCCGTTATCACTCATGGGTAGTTGATCAAAAAGATTTCCCACAAGATCTAAAGATTACAGCTATCTCTGAAGAGGGATTGATTATGGGACTTGCACACAAAGAATATCCGACATTCGGAGTTCAGTTTCATCCTGAGTCAATTCTTACACCGGAAGGAGAGATTATGCTTCGCAACTTTATGGAATATAAATAGATTCTTATTTTCCAATCAGAAATATAATTCAACACATTACTGTTAACACATTATTCAACCTTTTTATGAAAAGACAATCTGTTTTTCTCGCAATGCTTTCATTTGCGACACTGGCTTCTGCTCAGGTCTCAAAATCTGATTATCTCAGAGGAGATACTCTATGGAATAACAATAAACTTATAATAGGAGGAAAAATCTCTCCTAAATGGAGTGACGATAACAATACATTCACATATAAGGCTAAAACGGCTAATGGTGAGGTAAAATATATTGTCAATGCAACTTCAAAAACGAAAGAGGTTTCTACTCTTGAAGATGAAACGAAAGAGAAGAAACCTTGGGAAAATCCTACAGAGTTCTTTTCTCCGGATGGCAATTGGAAAGCTTATATTAAAGATTTTAATATCTATATATATGATATAAAAGAGAAAAAAGAGTATGCTTTAAGTTTTGGCGGAACAAGTCAAAACTCTATAAAGTCTATTCTCTGGTCGCCCGATTCAAAATATATTGCAGCTCTTCAGGTCTATGAAGCGGCTGTCAGACAGATTCCTCTAATCAAATCTTCACCCGACGAACAACGTCAACCTACCATTCATTGGCGTAACTATGCAAAGCCGGGTGATGCACTTGATATTAAACTACCTGTTCTTTTTGATATAGCAAATAAGAAACAGATCACTCTTGATACTGAAAAATATAGAAATCAATTCGATCTTTATTTGACCGGTTGGCGTGAAGATAGTCGCGAATTTACTTTTGAGTATAACCAAAGAGGACATCAGAATTTCAAAGTATCTGCAGTTTCTCCATCTAAAGCTAAGGTCAGAGATATTATTGATGAAAACAGCGATACTTTTATTCAGTATTATAGTAATTATAGATGTGATGTAAATGACGGAAAACAGATAATCTGGTCCTCTCAACGTAGCGGATGGCGTCATCTTTATTTGATTGATGGTGAAACAGGCAAGGTTCTTAATCCTATAACCAAAGGAGATTGGGTAGTAAGAGGAGTAGAGCATGTTGACCAAGCAAATAAAGAGATAATATTTCGTGCAAGCGGTATGAATCCGGATGAGGATCCATATAATGTTCACTATTACAGAATCCAATTCAACGGTAAGGGATTAACAGAACTTACTCCGGGAAATGCAAATCATCAGGCATCATTTAATTCAGACTATTCATTGCTTGTTGACCAATATTCTCGTCCCGATATGCCATATTCTTCAACTCTTAGAGATGCAAAAACGGGAAAAGAGATTATGCCACTTGAATCAACCGATTTGACTGCTCTTAAAAATATAGGTTACACAATGCCTGAGGTATTCTCTGCAAAAGGTAGAGATGGTAAAACTGATATCTGGGGTACGATACATCGTCCAATGAATTTTGATCCGTCAAAAAAATACCCTGTAATAGAATATATTTATGCAGGACCACATGACTCTCATGTCCCAAAAGAGTTTTATGCTATAAACAACAATACATCTGCTCTTTGTGAACTTGGGTTTATCGTTGTTTGTATCGACGGTATGGGTACAGCCAATCGCTCAAAAGAGTTCCACGATGTATGTTGGAAGAATCTTAAAGATGCAGGCTTCCCTGATCGTATCGCATGGATGAAAAGTGCCGCTGAAAAATATCCTTATATGGACCTTGACAGAGTAGGGATCTACGGTTTTTCAGCCGGTGGTCAGAATGCTCTTTCCGCACTTATCTGGCATAACGATTTTTATAAAGCTGCCGTTTCACTTTGTGGTTGTCATGACAATAGAATGGATAAGATTTGGTGGAACGAACAATGGATGGGTTATCCTCTTGATGAATCATATAGCGAATCATCTAATGTCGACAATGCATGGCGAATGAAAGGAAAACTTCTTATCATAGCAGGCGAATTTGATGAAAATGTCGATCCTGCTTCCTCTCTTCAGGTGGTTGATGCACTGATTAAAGCTAATAAAAATTTCGATCAGCTTTATCTTCCTAACCGTGGACATAACCTTGGAGGTAAGTTTGAAAGACGTAAAATTGCCGATTTTATGGTTAAGAATCTTATGGGACAGGATGCTCCTGAATGGGATTAATCTATAATTGTCAAATATTAAAAAACTCACTTTTATATCATTTCATTATGATATAAAAGTGAGTTTTTTTGTAAAATGGCAACCAAAATGGTAACCATTTGTTTCGCATATAGTATACTTTCATTATAAATCAAATAGTAACAATTATGAAGGTTGTGAGTACAAGAGATTTTCGTGCTAATCAAACAAAATATCTGAATATGGTTCAAGCCGGAGAGGATGTTATTCTTCGCTCAAGAGCCGGTAACTTCAAGATTACTCAAATTTCAGAAGATGATTCTTTAACTAACCAAAAAGAATTGGAAACAAAATTACATCGCGCACTACAAGAGGTTGTCGATGCTAAACCTGGAAAAATTAAGCTAAGATCAGCGGAGGATCTATTGAATGAGCTTTAATATTGAAATTACTATAATAACACCCTATCAATAGCTTCAGTTACCGCATTAGTATTGGAAGGACGAGGGGCATGTATTGAAATTATTTCTCCCTTTTTATCCATCAACAAATAGCTCGGATAACCAGGCAATTGATAAGTTGATAAGAAAAGCTGAGAAGCATCGCTGTCAAAGAAATAATGTTCCCCCTTTATATCATTCTTATCAATAGTTGGAATCCATTTATCGACTTCTGAACCAAGACACAGATATACAAATACTACATCCTTATCAACATAAAGTCTTTTTATCTCCTTTGCCGGTTTCATCTGTGCAATGCAAGGTCCGCACCAAGTTGCCCATACATCAATGTAAAGAACTTTATCTTTATATTTTTCTGCAAGATATTTCATGAAATTTGTTTCATCAATCTTATTAGCTTGCATTCTGGAATCAAGATAAACTATTCCTTCGGCTGATATATCTGCATACTGTTTTGACTCTGCATTCTTAGATAAACCAAGTTGTTCTGAAAAAAAAGGATCCGTAAAACACTCTTCAGATACTAATAATTTTAATTGCGGATCTTTTTCAAATAATCCTTTTACGAAATCATATAACATATAATCTCGGCAGATAGAAGCAGGACGCTTCATCAATAACTCTACGCCTCTGACACATAAACCTTTTATGTCTCGACCTTTTACAAATGACATGAATGAGGAATCTGCACCAACAATAGAATTTGCCACAGCTGATAGATGATAAGGAAACATCATTGTGGAAAAATTCTCATGGTTATCGATGTCAAAAATAGAATTTGTAAGAACTTGTAGTTTTTGTTCTATATTGTCGTTACTATAATCAAGTATGTAATTACTGTAACCGTATATCAAGTCTTTTTTTACCCAATTTACAATCTCCTTATCTATATTATTCTCAAGAGCATATTGATCTATCTTTTTATAGCTATCATCAATGATAATTCTAAATTGATTTAAGTATTCATCAACCGGTAGATCATTGTTAAAATCAGAATTAAAATAACCGGAGATGTAATTATAGAAAGGGTTAAACTTATTGTTGAAATCTATATTTGGAGAATTACCACTTATCGTTATACCTTCAAAGTTCCCCTTACGAAATAAATTCATATCGATATCAAGGAATAATGAATCAGACGGGTTAACAAGAATATTAATAAACTTATTGTTTAGATTTATTGTCATGTTTTGAGTAAAACACATATTTGATGCTGTATGAAATACTCCGCTTTCCTCTAATCTATTAGCCATTCTTGCTTTAAAAAATGGGTCTGTATAGATCACCGTTATTACTTTGTTGTCAGTGGAATCCAGATTTCTAACTTGTCCTGAAATAATAGTTCTTTGTGGTTTGATAGATTTATTTTCGTTATTGCATGAAATTACAATAATGGCAAGAAGAATTAGTAGTAGTGATATGTTTTTCATCCTGATAAAGTGTTTTTAGTATGTAACATCTTATTATTAAAAACCTTTCTATTAAAGGCTCCTCATATTTTAAAATAGAATAATTATCTAACAAATATCATAAATATATGCTAAATTTAACACAATATCATAGATGGAATTATTTTAATAAGATAAAATATTTGAATGACGTGAAATTACATGAAATTCTGATCTAATTATAAGTTATAAACAAACTACATAAAAATACTCAATGAAAACAGAAACAAAAAGCATCGTAAATAAAATGCTAAATTCAATTGGAAAAGAGTGTTTTGTTAAATATTTCGAAATATTTAATGAATATAATTTACTTACTCTAATTTGGAAATAAAGGAACATTTTAAAGAAGATTTGACTGAAAATTCTATTAATACTAAAGCATCAGTGGGAAAGCAAATCTTTAAAAGAGAATTGGAATGGGATGCATTAGAAATAATTATAACTAGTGATGTTGACAAAAGTATTGTAAAAAAAGCAAAAGATTTATTAGATAAAAGGGCTGAATACAACAAGAATTTAGATGATAGAATAGGTATTTATACTATCTCATCTAAATACACATATGGACTAGCCTTAGAATTATTTTATTGGATATTAGATCAACCGGATCTTGTGTCTTGTATTAAAATAATAAAGGATGAAGCAATTCAAATACGATCAAATTCTGAAAATAATTATAGATGTAAGCAGTTTGGTTCAGGAATATTTATTAAGGAATTCAAAAATAAGGCATCCTCAGATGATTTAATAAACAATTCTCGTAAAAGATTTTTTGACGATCCAATCACTTTAGATTCATTAGATTTTTACAAAGAAGACTGTTATTATTATATAAGTAATCAATGGACTTACAATCAAGGATCATTTTCTTTATCTAAGATGATCAATTTTATACAAGAGTCATCATCTGATTATGAATTAACATTTGAAGGAAATAAGATTATTATTAATGACAAAACAATCTCGATTCTCGAAAAAGAATTTGAAGATGAATCTTTTTTTGAAGAAGATGATGGAGAAAACAAAGAACATACAAATTTGTGTATTGATAAATTCAAATATGATGAAACTGAACTTTTAAAAAGGAACAAAAAAATTACTCTAATAACATTACAAGATATCTTCATCGCAAGGTTAAAGACACAAAATCGAAAATATAAAAGTGGTATTTATTTCTTCCCTCTATTATTTAATCGATTGATACGTGATTGTTATAATGATTGTATGGAATCACAGCTTCTTTCCTTAAAAATATACGCTGAAGATAAAACATATAAATTGCAGAATTTTGATAGTTTTATTCTTAAGAAGGGCTCTATTTTTGGTATCATCGTTACTTATGATGATAAACCAAAAAAAGAAGAGAAAGAGTTATTCTTTAAAGTGGGGAATAATGAACCGACCTCATTTACATCTTTTATAAGGGACATAAAAGATGTTTCTCTAGAGCACACATTATCGATGTATCAAATACTAAATGAACTTAATGATAATAATAAAATCCCGGAACTTAAAAAACTATCAAAAGAGATGGATCTCTATGATTATAATTATAAGACAAAGGATGCATTAGATAAGATTGAAAAGTTCGCAAAAGGGAACAACGGAATCTGTTTAGATAATTTAAAGTCTGAAATGAAACTGATTAACGATAAAATTTCTCTTGAACTCATGCCTCGTAGGGTTAATTCATCAAAGGGTAAAGAAAATATCTAATAATAGATTATATAAAGTAAAAAGGGTATTCTGAAATTCATTATTATTTCAGAATACCCCTTTTTTATTAGATATTAGTTCGCACGAAATAAACAATTATTTAATTGTGTCAACGTGTATTTATTTAAATAAGCACCCTCAAAGCCGCAATATACTTCTGTAATCTCTTCAGATCTTTATCGGTCACAACAGACAATCTGTTTAGATCCATATTGTCGAGTAAATCCTGAATCTTTACATTTCTTCCAATAATATTCGATTTTGATCGTAAAATAAAATCCATATAATCTTCATTTTCTCTCTTTGTCACAGATAGTATTGAATCAATTATATATTGAGGAAATCCCAAATCTTTTAGATCATTTGTTGTGATATCGGTATCCTCAATCACATCATGGAGTAGGGCAGTAACCTTTTCATCTAAGCTCTGACACTTCTCTGCAACTCTTTTCGGGTGATTAATATAATCTTCACCTGCTTTATCTTTCTGCCCCTCATGAGTTTTAGTAGCCAAAGACAGTGCTTTTACGTATAACAAATCATTAATCATAAACACAAAAGGATAACATTTGTAAATGATGTATATACAAATGTATACTCAATAGTTTAAATTATTGTATATATATTTTTATTTTCTCAGGAGTGTTCTGTATCCTATAAACCTTTAGGTTACAACCTAATAGCCTTTAGGATAGAGCCTACACACGTTTAGGTTATATCCTAAAAGCGGTTAGGATGAAACAGTGTAAAGGAAAAATTTAGTTTTATATTGAATATAATTATCCGTGACTTATTGAAAAACAGATTGATTTTGGAACTAAAAACTTCTAAAATGTTGATATCGTATTAGTGGATAAGAAATAGAAATATAGTTAGTTAATCTATTGAATGTGAATTAATAGTTTAAATTATTTTTAATGCATATTCAAAAAAAAATCATATGATAATTCATATGATTTTTAAAAGATATTATTAATGTTTTATGTTCAAAGCATCCAAAAACCTACTTATAACCTCCGGTTTACCGGTATATTTACCCTTATCCTCACTAAGTTTACAAGTATCGTTATAAAAAGTCCATGATTCGGTGATCTTAATCGCGACAAGTTTGATAACGATATTCATCGGTTTGATGTTTTTAAAGTCATTAGTAAAGTGAGTTCCTATACCGAAAGAGGGTTGACAGTAGTCGGACGCAAAAGATTGGATCTCTATTGCGGAGTCGGTATTAAGGGCATTACTGAATACAACTTGCTTGGTTTTTGGGTCAATACCCAGCGAAGTGTACTTATTTGCTATTTTTATTAACTGTTCGTGGTTTTCGCCGCTATCAATACGTAATCCTTTAAAGAGATTGGCAAAATCTTCGGAGAAGTTCAGACTGAAAATATCCCATCCGAAACTGTCGTAAAGATATGTTCCCAAAGCTCCGCGAAATGTATTTCGCCACGAATCCATAGCGATATGGTTTGCCATTTGCGGTCCATACATTCCGCCTATGGCACAAATAAATTCATGGGCCATTGTACCGACAGGGATAAGGTCATATTTCATTGCCAGATATACATTGCTTGTTCCAACAAAACGTCCCTTCCAACTTTTGGAGTTATAACAATCTTTCATCGCTTTTATTACAGTTTCTTCTGCACAGAAAGAGGCGCGACGACGAGTCCCGAAGTCCGTAAATACACATCCGGCTTCTAAAAGACGCGTAGCCTTATCATATGATTTCTTGTAATAATCATCATAATCGAGATTTTCTGCCTCATCGGTCAATATATAATAAAGTTCTGATATGATGGCAAGCAATTTTACTTCGAGTAAGATTGTATCAGCCCATGCACCTTCTATGTCAAGATGAAGATGTCCAACATCATCTTGCCACACTTTTACCCATTCTCTGTTAAAACGATATCCTTTAAGATAAGTATAAAACCAGAGTGGAATATAGGCACAACGACGTTTCATGAAAGCTATTTCTTCATCTGTAATAACCACATTTTCGAGCATGATGATTTGTTCCATGAGTTTTTCGGCAAATCCTTGTGGATAGACAGTTTCGTCTCTGTCTTTGAAGGAATATTTTACCATAGCGCGTGGGAAATTATCAATCACTGCACAGCACATTGTCATTTTATAAAGATCATCGTCAGTAAACCTGGTTATTATTTGCTTCATTTCAAATAGTATTTATCAATTCATTAAGAGCTTTGCCCTGATCAAGAGATGGGCAAAACCGGGTAAGGACATTAAATTTTTTAGCTCCATAGAGCTTTATGCCATCTTTTAATGTGTGTAGAACACATATATTTCCGGCAATACCGCAAATATCAATAACATCAATTGAGTTATCTTCTATTATCTGCCTCAATCGTAGTGATGATATTTCGTTCTCAAAGATAGAATATTCATCGTTATCTTTATTCACACCTTTTCTTAATACTTCAAATGTACCAGATGTAGTATTAAGAGGTTCGATTAATGATTGCCAAAGAGCAGCTCCTGTTGTGTTTTGTACACAATGCATCGGCCATTGGCCTCCATTTGCAATAAATGAGCAATGAAAATATGGATGCCAGTCGGTTGTTACAACTTTGTAGATATAAGAACCATCATTTATATTAATATACTCGGCGAGTTTATCCATTGCATCTGCGGCTCCCGGCACAGGAAGTGAGCCTGTTATAAAATCGATTTGAGGATCGACTATCAATAATAGCTTATTCATCTTTTAAATTTTTATAAGATTCCGGATTAAGTTTATAATATGTACCGCGCAAACTTGCACCACCTGAACAAAAATAATAAAGTATATTTTCATCATCTTTATTCGGTGCGCTTATTACCAATGTACTATCTGTAAAGGAGAAAAGTATCTTTTTGTCACTGAATTCAGATTCGTATGTATTATCAGATATCTTTTTTGCTTTGCCATCAAATGTACAGGTTGGTTTCTTTTTATCGTCGCGTGAACTAATTGCTATATTTATTTCATCTTTAATATCTGTATTTTTTATATCAATCAATATCCAATCGTAGCCCTTATCTTTTTCCTTATAATTTTCAGTTACATATTTACCGGTTATAATAGGGTTATTAATATCATTTTTATGTTTGCAGCCCAATAGTAAAATACAGAATATAGATGGAAGTATAAATTTTTTCATTTTCAAAATTATAGGTTTATAGTATTTAAACAAGTTTGTAAACTCAGGGTTGAAAATGACAAAGATAATATTATACAATCCGTTGGCAGAATAAGTTTAGTACATATATGATTCTCTTATGATAGCATATCTATATATTGTAGGGTTGTAAGTGCACAAATAAAAAGGGTAGTAAAAAAAATTATAGCCAAGGGAATGAAACCGAAATACCGACATTGCTATATTTGGCTTTAATGAAACTTACAAATCCGCCGATTGTTATAAGATTTTTATAATCCAGAGAGTATCCCCATTCCGTATAATGACTTATCTCAGAGGTCCAAAGATATCTTGCATGAATAGATTCTTTGAATCCCAGTTTTCTCATAACCGGGATATGAGTTAGTAATAGGTTTGTGGAATGATAATTAACAGCTCCTTTTAGCCATTGTTTATCAGTATCTGCTTTATAATATCCCAAAAGAAAATAACCGTCATCGGTATATGTTTTCATTGAAGGAAGAAGATATGATCCGAAATGTTTGAAATCAGGAAACCAAAGATTCTTTTTTGACAAGAATTTTCCGGAATTTATCTTATAATGGATATGAGAAAATTCACTGGTCTTTATTCGTTGATGAATAGATACTTCAATACGACTAAAACGGCTTCTGTTTACACTTCCCGAAGGGATACCGAAATTATAATCAAATCCTATAATGGGGATATCGGTATATGGTTTATTATTATTGTTAGTATCACAGAATGTCTTGCGACAATAAATATATTCAAATCCAACTTTACCTAATAGGGCAGTATTGCGAGGCATCACTTTAAATTTATTGTTTAAAGGGATGTTAGAATGATCGTATTCATTGTCATTGAAAATTGAAAAATCGGTGTGATTGACTTCCGAATTTCTCCATTGTAGTGAGAGTCCTGATTTTAATTCAAGTCCACGAATGGGAAAGAAACTGTTATCAAGTGAAATATATCGTTTTCGGAATAACTTCATATAATTCCTTTTAAGGAAAAGGGAGTAAAGTGAGTTTTCAAGTCGCCCCAAATGTTCTCCGGTATCATAATCTGAAGATATGTCGCCGGCATCAAATTCAAGGTTCCCGTCAACAAGTGTCTTGTATTTAAATGTTAGCCTGGTACCCCAAATCATTTTTTTTCTTGCCGTAGTATAGTAAACGTATGGGTGAAAAGATAATTTATAAATATCATTAAACTCATAGTATGATTTGAAAGCTTGTCCCAGCCATACACCATCAACAAAATTGTAGACAGGCACGGTACTCCAGAAACCGGCATTGCCGAAGTAGAATTTCTTATCTGAAGACTCATAACCAATGCCGTTAAGAATAGCGTTTGCAACAGGTTTGAAACCTCCCAGTTTATCCATAACCTCCTCTTCCAAGTTCGGCTCTTGGTTTATGATTACAGGATAGTTACTTCTGAATTCATTGACTTTCTGAGAGAAACAGAAATATGTTATAAATGCGAATAATATCAAAAATGAATATCTCATTGAATATATTTATATTCATAAAAAATGACTCAATCAGATTTTAATCCTCTTACTCATTATCTATTATGTAAATGAAATAATGATAAGCAATCATATAATCTTTGAGATAGAAACACCAAATCGTAAACTAATGTTCCTTTTATTCATCTTTTATAGCTTGTTTATTTTTCAGAGTAGTTGCTCCAATAAGCTGTCTGTAATTTATTACAGGTTATCTCGCGAAACATAATTCTTAATCCGTTCAAAAAGGTTTCATTAATTAAAACAGATTCAGAAGGGCATGTTTTTTCACATTTTCCACACATTATACAATCTTTCTGTTTGTCTGGTATGATAACCCCGTATTTTTCATCAAAATAGAAAACATTCAAAGGGCATGTTTTAACGCATTTCTCTTAATAAAGAGGTCATAAGCCTGAACATAAAAATCATTTGTTTTAGCCCATGAAGTAATTAATCCGTCCAGCCCCCCAAAATATCTGTAAATTAAAACCTTGTCACAACATGCAATGCGTGCTATTTTATTAATTCCTAATTTGGCAAAACCTTCATCGACAATTATATCGCTTACAGCCTGCAATAATTGTTTCTCACTTTTTCTTAATTCCATATCTTTTAAATTTTATACAAAAAAAAGTCACTAAACGGTGACATTGAAGAAATTTTTGATGTTTTTTAAAAAAAACATCAAAAACATTATGAGAGAGAAAGTTTTATAAAGAATAGACAATCCGATTTTGCTTTATGTTTCAAAATATCTATTACTTATTGAAAAGGGGATAAACATGTAAAATCTTGTTTGAAAAAATATTACCTTTGCCAAATCTTTTGCTCAGTCATGAGTGAAATCTATATAGCAAAAATTAAAGAGTAAAAATTATAATATATTTTATGGAATTAGCAAGCAAATATAACCCATCTGAGGTTGAAGGTAAGTGGTATTCTTACTGGATGAATAACGGGCTTTTTAAATCAAAGCCGGACGGACGTGAACCTTACACTATCGTAATTCCTCCGCCAAATGTGACAGGTGTGCTTCACATGGGACATATGCTAAACAATACTATTCAGGATATTCTTATTCGTCGCGCACGTATGTTGGGCAAGAATGCGTGTTGGGTACCGGGTACCGATCATGCTTCAATTGCTACTGAAGCTAAAGTTGTAAATAAACTTGCTTCTGAGGGGATTAAGAAGACAGACCTTACTCGTGATGAATTCCTAAAACATGCGTGGGACTGGACAGATAAACACGGCGGTATAATCCTTGAACAGCTTAAGAAACTTGGTGCTTCTTGTGACTGGGATCGTACTTGCTTCACTATGGACGATGAGCGTTCGGAAAGTGTAATCGATGTGTTTATCGATCTTTTCAATAAAGGAAAGATTTATCGTGGTGTGCGCATGGTGAATTGGGATCCTGCTGCTCAGACTGCTCTTTCTGATGAGGAAGTTATATATAAGGAGGTAAATAGTAAGCTATATTACCTTCGTTACAAGGTTGAGGGATCAGATGAGTATATAGTTGTTGCAACAACTCGTCCTGAAACTATTCTTGGAGATACAGCAGTTTGTATCAATCCTAATGATGAGAGATATAAATGGCTTCACGGTAAAAAAGTGATAGTTCCTCTTGTTAATCGTGCTATTCCTATCATCGAGGATGATTATGTAGATATTGAATTTGGTACTGGTTGTCTTAAAGTGACTCCTGCACATGATGTAAATGACTACATGTTGGGAGAGAAGTTCAATCTTGAAACTATCGATATCTTTAATGACAACGGTACTATCAACGATAAAGTTGGTATGTATGTTGGTCAGGATCGTTTCGATGTTCGTGAGCAGATTGAAAAAGATCTTATCTCTGCCGATTTGATGGAGAAAGTTGAAGCTTATACCAATAAGGTTGGTTTCTCTGAGCGTACTAACGCAGTGATTGAACCTAAGCTTTCAATGCAGTGGTTCCTTAAAATGGAAGAGATTGCTAAGCCTGCACTTGATGCGGTGATGAATGATGATATTATGCTTCATCCTGCAAAATTCAAGAACACTTATCGTCACTGGCTTGAGAATATCAAGGATTGGTGTATCTCTCGTCAGCTTTGGTGGGGACACCGTATTCCTGCTTTCTATCTTCCAAAAGGAGGTTATGTAGTAGCTAAAACAGAGGAGGAAGCTCTTAAACTTGCAATTGAGAAAACGGGGGATAATGCACTTACAATTAGTGACCTGCGTCAGGATGAAGATGTGCTTGACACATGGTTCTCTTCTTGGTTGTGGCCAATCTCCGTATTCGGGAATATCCTTGATAAGGATAATGAAGAGATTAAATATTATTATCCTACTTCAGACCTTGTAACAGGTCCTGATATCCTTTTCTTCTGGGTTGCTCGTATGATCTTCGCAGGTTATGAGTATATGGGAGATATGCCGTTTAAGAATGTTTACCTTACAGGAATTGTAAGAGATAAGCTTGGACGTAAGATGTCAAAGTCTCTTGGAAATTCTCCTGAGCCACTTGAGCTTATTGCGAATTTTGGTGCGGATGGAGTTCGTATGGGTATGATGCTTTCAGCTTCTGCGGGTAACGATATATTGTTTGATGATTCGCTTTGTGAGCAGGGTCGTAATTTCAATAACAAGATTTGGAATGCTTTCCGTCTTGTGAAAGGTTGGAATGTTGATGATACAATTGCTCAGCCTGAAGCGGCAGCTCTTGCCGTTAAATGGTTTGAAGGTAAGCTATCACAGACAATAGATGAGGTTAATGATTTGTTTGACAAATACAGAATCTCTGAAGCTTTGATGGCAATTTACAAATTGTTCTGGGATGAGTTTTCTTCTTGGTATCTTGAGATGGTTAAACCGGGATATCAGCAGCCAATCGATAAGAAAAGCTATGATGCAACACTTTCATTCTTTGATTCTTTGTTGAAACTTCTTCATCCTTTCATGCCTTTCATTACAGAAGAGTTGTGGCAGGTGCTTGAACCACGTAAAGAAGGAGAGAGCATAATGGTTGAGATGATGCCAAAGGCAGAGACTTTTGATAAGGAGTTCCTTTCTGCATTCGAGCAGACAAAAGAGGTGATTGCTAACATCAGAACTATTCGTCTTCAAAAGAATATACCAAATAAAGAACCTCTTACATTACAGGTGTTGGGTGGACATAATCCGCAGTTCGACGCCGTAATAATGAAGATGGGTAATCTTTCAGCAATTGATAAAGTAACAGAGAAAGACGCAACTGCGGCATCTTTCCTTGTGGGAACTAATGAATATTCTGTTCCTCTTGGTAACAATATTGATGTGGAGGCAGAACTTCAAAAGCTTAACGATGAGCTTAAATATCTTCAGGGCTTCAAAAAATCGGTAATGGGTAAACTTGGAAATGAGAAATTCGTTAACAATGCACCTGCTGCTGTAGTTGATGGAGAGAAGAAGAAATTAGCTGACGCTGAATCTAAGATTACTTCTATTGAAGAGCGTATTGCTTCTTTAAGTAAATAAGAATCATATAGAGATTACTAAATATAAAAGCTCCGAATTTCAATTTATATTGAGATTCGGAGCTTTATTATTATATATAGAAATTAATTAGACTGTATTATTATTTTGTTAGATTCTTTTTTTCCTTTTATACTCGATAGCTTGTTTTTTTGTTTTTCCTTTATTTTTATTAGCTTGTTTGGATTTATCTTAATACTGATAAATACTATTGATATAATTATACAGATCAACACAGTGGGAACTGAATTTTCAGGACCAAAATCACCACCTGTAAGCCATTGTGGACCTTCATAGGTAGAAATGAATAAGCTTCGCCCCATGCTCATTCCTGATACAGGAAGTCCCCAAATAGTTCCAAGTAAGAAGTTCCAGGCACAATGTATTCCTATTGGCATCCATAAGTTTTTACTAAAACGATATGCAAGACCTAAAAGAACTCCGGCTTCTATTGAAATAGCAAATGAAGACCATAATGTAGCATTCTCATTGAAGATATGCATGAAGCCGAAAAGTAAAGAGGAGATAATAAGGGCTGTAACAGTTCCTGCTTTGTTCTCAATCATTCTGTAGATTACACCTCTGAATAGTATCTCTTCAGCTATAGCAATAAACATTTGAAACGCAAAACCTGAAATAATGAATGTTCCCAAGTCGACATTATCAATCCTATATGCTCCTGCTAGGTAATAACATAAAACTGAGCCACATATAATGATGCATCCTATAATAAAACCAACAGAAAATGATTTGGGCAATAAAGAAAGTTTGAGTTCATCAACTTTTCTTTTTTCATATTTCTCAAAGAAGAAATAATAGGCAAAAAGGAATATAGCTCCCAGACCAAGAAACTTGACAGATGTTAAGATTCTTGATTCTAAAGGTACCATTCCGTAAATAATAGATAGCAATATATATATTGCGGACATGGTAACAAGACTAACTACAAATCGGAAAATATAAGATGAAATAATAAATTGAGTTATAGTCTCCGATTTTTGATGCGGATTTGAAACTGATCTTTTCATGGTATAATGCAATTGATAAAGTATAGTAAAAACTGTCAAAATATACAAATAATATTCGGATTGGCTTAAATAGTATAGAATAAATATATATAAGCATATTGTGTTTATACATATTTAACTCCAATGTGAAAAAATAACACTGTAATTAGTAGTATATTTCTAATATTCAACATAGTTATCTATCAAAATAAGATTTTCTAAAAAATAAAAATATTATAGTTCTTGTCAATTTATTTCTTGAAAAGAGATGAATAAAGATTATAGGTAATATATTTTATCTGTTTTAAATTAAATTTCCATATATTATATTTCAAACGAAGTCATTAATAATATTCTGGATAAATGATTAAGTGAAACTTAGCCTCAAAACGTAATATATAAAGATTTTCTATTTTTAAGTTAGAATAGAAAAAGTCATATGACAATCAATAATTTAAGATCTTTTCTGATCGAAAATTTTAGATAGATATATTATTAATAGCTTTTTATAATAACACATAAACATATAGGTAAATGCATAAATATATAACATCTTTTGTAATCGGTTTATTTGCTGTTACAACATCCTATTCACAACAAATGCCAGACTACAGTAAACTTGAAAACAGATATCCAAGAGTTAAATGCAATGCGGAATATAAAGATGAATTACAACAAATTATAAAAAAAGAACAATGGGCAGAATCGGTATTGACAAAACTTAAAGATAGAATTGATTTTTATGCCGATAGAGAGCCTGAATGGTTGTCGTCAAGATTAATGATGCATTGGAATTCAAAAGCTAAAGATATTTATATAAAAGGGGAGTTTTATAGCCATAAAGGTAACGAACAATGTGATTTTCCCACTGTAATGTTTAATGGAGCCAGAAATCATTCAACAATTTACGGACGTCCTAAAATTGAAGATAGAATCCCTTATTGTGAAGATGTAAGAGGGGTCTTAATGCACAATAGATCGTTGGAAGGAGCGCCACTTGAATGGGCTCCTATATCAAAAACGGGAACTCAGATAGCCGGCGCAAATCAAGATATAATGAATGTTGCCCGTGACGGTGCATTCTTATGGTGGGTGACTAATGAAAATAAATATGCAGAGATGTCATATTCTGTTTTCGATACTTATATGAATGGAATATATAATAGGAATATACCTCACGATTTGAATAAAGGTCATCAGCAGACACTGGTTGGAATGACAACATTTGAGGTTATTCATGAGGCGATATTGAATCCTTTGGTAATATTATATGATTTTCTACATACTTATATAGAGGAAAACAATCCTGATAAGATAGATATTTATGATGCTACTTTTAAAAAATGGGCTGATAATATAATTGATAATGGTGTACCCCATAACAACTGGAATCTTATTCAAGCACATTATATAGCAAACATAGCAATGATTTTAAAGAATAATAATGAGTATTCGGATGCAAAAGGTCGCGAATACTACATTAATAAAGTGTTGTTTGATTCTTCGATACGTCAATGGAGTCTTAAAGATCTTGCGCAATATGGATTTGATGAAAAAAACGGTATATGGGCAGAATCACCAGGTTATAGTCTTAACGTAGTATGGGATTATGTGAGCTTTGTAAATCTTTTTGATAAAATGTTTAATATTGATTTGTTGGAATATTTTCCGGTAATAGAAAAAGCGGTTGCTTCTACACCTCAATATCTATTTCCCAACAAGATATCAGTTGGTTTTGGTGATACACATCCTCATAAATTGAGAACGGATATTTTTGAAGGACTTGTAAGAAATGCCATTAAAAACAATAAAAAAGAACAGGAGAAGAAGTTTACATCCTTACTGAAATATTTTAACAAGGATTTTTGTAACTCTGCTAACAATCATAATAAATCGAAGATAGATATCAATACTTTTTTCCCTGAAACAAATCTTACAATTGACATGTCAATTCCTGTTGCGGATATTGATGACTATGTAAGTCCAACTTTTTGGGCCCCAAATGTTAATTGGTTAGTTCAGCGAAACGGAATGGATAAAGAAAAAAGCCTTATGTTTTCTATTAATGGGTCAGAAGGGAATCATATGCATTCAAATGGTATATCTATGGAGCTGTATGGCAAAGGGTATCCTCTTGCTCCGGATGCAGGGATAGGGATGACATTATATTCAGGACTTGATTATCTTGAATATTATAGTCAATTTCCATCTCATAATACAGTATGTGTAGATGGGATTTCAAGTTACCCCATAATGAAAAGTAATCATGCTTTTGATCTAATATCATGCTATCCCTCTTCAGAATCTAAAAAATATCTAAGGGGAGTTCAGTATAATAGTGTTTCTTTTATAGAACCGGAATCTCAGTCAAAACAAACAAGGTTAATGGGTATTATTACTGCCGATAACGGATTGGGATATTATATAGATATTTTCCGAAGTCGCAAAATAAGAGGAAACGATAAGATGCATGATTATTTTTATCACAATCTTGGTCAGCGGTTTCAACTTGTAGATATTAATGATAACGATTTGGATCTAAAACCAACTCAGGAATTAGCATTTGCAGGGGCTCATCTTTATGCTTACTCTTATATTTTTGATAAGCAAAGTGTAACTACCGATAAAGATGTAAAGGGATATTATACAATTGATATGCCTGATGGTAATAATATTACAATGCAGATGTGGATGAAGGGTGAGAAGGATCGTGAGCTGTTTAAAGCTTTAAGTCCTATGACAGAGGGATTATGCAGAACTGAAGGTATGCCATATAATATAAAAGAACAACCGACATTGACTTATGTGGCGAGACAAAGAGGAGAAGCATGGACTCGACCATTTGTTGCCATTTATGAACCTGTTACGGTCAATGACCCGGGAATAATTGAGACAGTCTCTTTTCCTGATATAATAACAGAAAGTGAAGGAGCCACTGCTATTTTGGTCACACATAAAGATAAACGAACAGATCTTATCTTATCACTTGAAGATTCAAATTCAGAAGCAATAACCAATAATATGGAATTGAAAGGTGAGTTTGCTATATATTCAAAAGATAAAAATTGCGAAACTTATATGTTAGGCAACGGTACAAGGTTGAAGTATAAAGATGTTAAGATAGATGGAAATGAAAATATGGAAGTTATATTGAAAAGATATTCTAATAAGTTAGAAATATATAGCAATAATTATTCAAGGATTAGAATTGGGAATAAAAAGTACAAGATTACAGATATAAATCAGATTGTGACTATCGAATTATAATATCATTAAAGATTATTATAGAGTGTATTCTAGCCATAAATTGCTAACTTTGGTATATAACCTTAATTGAAAAATATCCAAGGTGATTTTCATTATGCTTAAAAAAAAAGATACCATTCTTATAATTCTCATTTTCCTATTCTTTAGTATATCTAAAGATCTTTATTCACGTGAAAATACTCCGGTTTTAAGAGAGATCTCAATGAATGACGGCTTGTCTGATTTGACAGTAAGATCAATGTATAAAGATTATTCCGGGTTTCTATGGTTCGGTACAGATTGTTCATTAGATAGATATGATGGAATAAATATTATTAGTTATAAAACAGATTCACAAAGGAAGAATAATCCTATCTATTCAATAACATCAGACTCTACAAATCAAATATGGCTCGGGTGTTCTGTCGGATTATTTTATTTAGATAAAAATGAAAACAAATTAAAACAATATGCTGAATCTGTAATTGATTTTCCGGTCTATGACCTTTTATATCATAATAATGGAAAGTTGTATATAGCGACAAATAAAGGATTATTTGAATATGATGGAAAGAATCTGGTTCAAATTTTACTTGAAAATAATATACTTTCAAGATCTAACAGAATAAAAGGAATATGTGCTAATAATGATAATATATGGGCTGTTAGTGAAAATGGTTTATTTTCATATAATGTTGAAAAAAAAGAAATAAAGGATCATATTTCATCAGATAAATCTATCAAATCATTTACCTCAATATCTATTATTGAGAATACTCTCTATATCGGTACTTCGGGATCGGGTATTTATAAATATGAGATCGATAAATCTATATTATCAAAAATAAAAATACTTGATAATTCAATTATAACATCTCTATATTCGAATGATAGTTTATTGAATATAGCTACTGATGGTAATGGAATTTATGATTACTCTCATTCTCATGGGAAAATGATACGTGCATTTAATCATGATATATCTAATAAAAGTTCAAGTTCAATAAGATCAAATTCAGTTTATTCATATTTTACAGATAGAGATGGGTTGATGTGGATAGCTTATTATCAAGGTGGAATAGATTATTCTTTGTATCAGAAAAGAATATTTGATATATATTCCAACGGGTCACTTTTTAATTCAGAGGGATATGCTGTCAGAACATTCTCACAATATGAAAATTATAAAGTAATAGGAACACGAGAAGGTTTATATCTTATTGACGAATCAAAAGAATTTATCTCTTCATTTACAAATGGAGAGTTGACATCAAACTTGATTTTATCAAGTATCTGGTATAAAGGAAAGTTTTATATTGGTACATATGGGGGCGGGGCATGGACTTTAGAACCTCAAAAGCGAGAACTGAAAAGATTGAAGATGAAAAGTTCACCTCTTGACAAGGAACATGTTTTTTGTTTTACAATTGATAATGAAGATAATTTATGGTTAGGGTCTTCAGAAGGTGTTTTTGTAATAGATGGACTTTCTGAATCTGATAATTACTTTAACAGCAAGAATTCACAATTGTTAGATGGTAACGCTTATGAGATCTTTTTTGATACTTCAGGTAAAGGATGGATCTGTACAGAATCAGGGATTAGTTTATATGATAAAGAAACAAAATCAATACATTCGAATATATTTCCTGAAGGGTTTATTAATAAAGAGAAAGTAAGATTTATATATCAGGACAACTCCTCTAAATTATATTTCCTTCCTGAAAAAGGAGATATATTCATTTCTGATATTAATATGACTGATTATTCGTATCTCACTTTTGAGAATATTGATTATGGCAACTCTTTTATGTCGATGATTCAGGATAAGAGTGGGAATTTCTGGATTGCAGCGGATGGAGGCTTGTTGTGTTATAATCCTATAGACGAACAACTTTATACTTTTGGATTTCAAGACGGTTTACCCAGTCAATTATTTACAAACAGATCAGCTTATAGTGATAAGGATGGTAAATTATGGTTTGGAAATTCTAAGGGCTTATTATCTTTCGATCCTCAGCAAATAGATTTTACTAAGCGTTATCCTTATAATCTACAAATTACTTCGGTTGGAATAAATGGTGATTTTAATATTTATGAGCCGTTTTCAGAGAGTAAGGAAATAAAAAAAATAGTAAATATCGGGAATAGAAATAATATATCTGTATCATTTACTCCTCTTACTTATTCCTCTTTAAATAGCTTATTGTTTGAATATAAACTTGAAGGTTATGATAAGCAATGGAATAATAAAATGGGTAGCAATACTATTAATTATCATGATCTATCACCCGGAAAATATAAATTCATGGTTAAGATATCGGGCATTGATGAATCTTTAGCCATTAAAGAGATACACATTGCTTTATCTTCATTTTTTTGGTACAGTTTGGTAGTTGTATTGATAATTGTGGGTCTAATTGTTGTCATTTTATTCAAAATTTATTTTACAAGATCAAAGAAGAAATTTAATAATGAAGAGAGTTTAGTGGCTGAAACAGAAAAATCGGATCAGGAGAAATATAAAAACACGAAACATTCAAATGAATATTGTGAAAGTCTTGCAAGGTCGTTGTCTGATTATATTGCAGAGAATGATATCTATAAAGATCCTGATTTAAAAATTACAGATTTAGCCAATGCTCTTGATACAAGCTCACACTCTTTGTCTTATCTTTTTAATCAATATCTTAATGTTTCCTATTCCGACTTTATAAATGAGTATAGAGTCAATCACTTTAAAAAGCTTATTCAAGAACAAGAATATGATAAATATACTCTGACTGCTTTAGCCGAACAATGTGGGTTTAATTCTCGAGCTTCTTTCTTTAGGTCATTTAAAAAATCAACAGGTATGACACCTAAAGAATATATGCAGCATAGCGAGATAAAAAAAGAAAAATGAAACTTTAATTATAACCGAAATTCCTGAAGTGAATGACTGATTTTATGGTGTAAGTCTTCTCAGAAGTGTAATATAATTATTTGATACTGATTTTTGCGAGTTTTAAAGTGTTGATATTCAGTAGTGGCAATTAAAGTTGTTTTGGATAATGATATGAGATGTAATACGTGTTTTGATATTGGTATATTACAATTTGAGATAATATTTTTGTTACAAATCGTATCTCTAAAACACATTATCATGACAATTAAAAATACATATTCTAACATCGAGGTAGTTTTTACTGAAAACAAAAAGACAGTTGAAAATTTCTTTTATTTAAGAGTAAAAGATAGAATGGAAGCGGAAGATCTTACTCAGGATCTTTTTATAAAATTGCTCGATTATGATAAGCTATTAAGACCTGAAACTGTAAAATCTTTTATATTTACTATAGCCAGAAATATGGTGATTGATTATTATCGTCATTTTTATAGAAGACAAGATGCCGAAGAATACCTTCTAAAACAAGAACGTAATACTTCTTATGAAATAGAGCAAAAGATAATTGTAAGAGATATTGAAAATTATGAAAGTAAACGACTTTCCCTCTTTCCGTCTCAAAGAAAGATGATATATTCATTAAACCGTTATAAGGAGTATTCTGTAAATGAAATTGCACAAGAGATGTCGATAAGCAAAAGAACTGTTGAGAATCATCTTAGATTAGGACGCAAGGAGATGAGAGAATACCTGCTAAAAACCTTATAGAATAAATCCTTTCAATAAACTAAAACATTTCTGATCAAATTCTCTATAGAAAAGAGTATTAGGTCTATTAATTGACACATATTTTAATAAAATCACCATTCATGATTCTAAGAAGTTGTATCCTCTTTTTAATAATATCAATCACATCCATAACAAATTTTGTAAATGCAAACAAAGTGTATCAGTCCGATTTAGGGAATGGGTATTATAAGAATCCCATTCTTCATGCCGATTATAGCGATCCGGATGTTGTATGTGTTGGTGATGACTATTATATGACTGCAAGCAGTTTTAACTGTATCCCGGGAATACCGATTCTTCATAGTAAAGATTTGGTTAACTGGAATCTCGTAAATTATGCTTTAAAAGAACAAGTTCCTGTAGATTTTTATAAAAAACCTCAACATGGAAAAGGTGTTTGGGCGCCTTGTATTAAATATAATGATGGTATTTATTATATATTCTGGGGAGATCCCGATTTTGGTATATATATGATAAATACCAAAGATCCTCTTGGTGAATGGTCTGAACCATATCTTGTAAAATCAGGAAAAGGAATGATAGATCCATCCCCTTTATGGGATGAAGATGGAAAAGCATATCTTGCTTTTGCATGGGCTGCAAGCAGAAGTGGGATAAATAGTATTATTGTTGTAAACCAAATGAGTATAGATGGAAAATCTCTTATTGGTAATCCTATAATGGTGTTTGATGGAAATGAAGGGGCTAATCATACTGTAGAGGGTCCTAAATTGTATAAAAAAGGTGAATACTATTATATATTTGCTCCGGCAGGAGGTGTTACAAATGGTTGGCAACTTGCCATGAGATCAAAGAATATTTATGGTCCGTATGAATCTAAAGTTGTGATGGCACAGGGTGAAACAATGATTAACGGACCACATCAGGGAGCTTGGATTAAGACCGCTTTTGGAGAGCATTGGTTTATACATTTCCAAGATAAAGGTGCTTACGGGAGAATTATTCATTTAAATCCTCTTAAATGGGTTAATGATTGGCCTGTAATTGGTAATGATAAGAGAGGAGATGGGTGTGGGGAACCTGTAGAAAAATATAAGAAACCAAAAGCAGGTCTGAATATTCCAATAACATCACCTCTTTGTTCAGATGAATTTAATAATGCAGAAATTGGAAAACAGTGGAATTGGCATGCAAATTATAATCCTACTTTTGGATTTCCCTCTAATATGGGATTTATGCGATTATATTCTTTTCGTGACTCAATAATTAATTTATGGGATGTACCATCATTGTTTCTTCAGAAGTTTATGGCTGAGGAATTTTCGGCTACTACAAAAATCCGATTTGCATCAAAATCTGAAGGTGAAAAGGCAGGACTACTTATTATGGGTTGGGATTATAGCTATCTTGCTCTTGAAAGGAGAGGTGATTTTTTTAATTTGATTTTTTCTGAATGTAAAGAAGCAGAACAAAAATCTTTGGAGAAAACAGAAGTCATCTTAAAAGATATAAAGGGTAGATATATGGAGGGTGGGTTATATCCCTCCTTAAATTTAGATATATGGTTAAAAGCAAGAATTAAAAAAGGTGCTATTTGTGAATACCATTATAGTTTGGATGGTAAAAATTATAAGAAGTTATCTACAGAATTTAAGGCTCGACAAGGTAAATGGATAGGTGCTAAAATTGGATTGTTTATTACTAATCCCAATATCAAAGGTGATAATGGTTGGCTTGATTGTGATTGGTTCAGAATTTCTCCATGATAGAGTTATAAACTAAGGAAATAGAAAAAAAGAGGTTTTTTATTGGGTGTAAATCCTGTATCAACCGTATTAATAGATAAGAATAACATATAGTATAATTTAATTTTTATGGATATAAAAAGATTCAGCTTAAGTATTTTTATCTCTTTCTTCTTCTTTGGTTCTTGTACAAATGATGACAATATTCAGACTCTTACAGAGAATTCTCTTGATTATTGTATTTCTCAAACAAAAAGAACTCTTGTTGAACTTCAGTCTTCAGAAACAGGTGTGATTGATTATACAATGATGCCTCGTAATATAATGGATTCTTTATCTACCTGGCATTGCAGAAAGGCTTCAAAAGAGGAGTGGTGCGCAGGTTTCTGGCCCGGTATTCTTTGGTATGGTTATGAATATTCGAAAGATGAAAATATTCTTGAACACGCAAAACAGTTTACTAAATCTTTAGAATTTCTTAGTAATATTCCTGCATATGATCACGATTTAGGATTTCTTGTTTTTTGTTCTTATGGTAATGGCTATCGTTTGACAAATAATCCTGAATATAAAGATGTAATTCTAAGGACAGCAGATACGTTAGCCACATTATATAATCCAAACGTTGGTACTCTGTTATCTTGGCCTCGTGAATGTGAACCTCGTAATTGGCCACACAATACAATAATGGATAATATGATAAATCTTGAAATGTTGTTTTGGGCGGCTAAGAATGGAGAGAATAAAGCTCTTTACGATATTGCTATTACTCATGCGGATAAGACAATGGAGTGTCATTTTAGGGGTGATTATACCAGTTATCATGTAGCTGTTTATGATACAATCACAGGTGATTTAATAAAAGGAGTGACACACCAGGGTTATGATGATAGTTCGATGTGGGCAAGGGGACAAGCTTGGGCAATTTATGGTTATACCGTGGTTTATAGAGAAACTAAAGATCCTAAATATCTTGATTTCGTTCAAAAGGTAACAGATGTATTTATATCAAAATTACCGGATGATAAAATTCCTTATTGGGATTTTAATGATCCTAATATTCCCAATTCTCCCAGAGATGCTTCGGCGGCAGCAATTGTAGCTTCCGCATTAATAGAATTAAGTGATTATGTGCCTAATAAACAATCTTCAATTTATCTCAATACAGCAAAAGAGATGTTATATGCTTTGAGTTCTGATAAATATAGTTGTGGCGATGATAAACCTGCTTTTCTAAATCATAGCACAGGGCATATGCCTGCAGGTTCGGAAATAGATGCTTCTATAATATACGCTGATTATTATTTTATTGAAGCCTTATTGAGATTGAAGGAGAAGATTTAGAATTACTATTTTAATTTAAATTTAAATTTATGATTTAATCAAATGCAACCACTTATATTGGATATCTAACACCATAATTTGAAAGTGATTTATATATTCCTTTAAGCATAATATATTTTTTCCTTAATCATGTAATTTGTAATAAAAACCTCTATCATCGTTAATCGGGGATAGAGATTTTCTTGTTTAAAGACGAATGGAGAATCTCTTTAATCTTTCATCGAGCATATCTGCCGGGACAATTTTTTTAATAGTTTCAGCCACGGCATTAATCATTTTTTCTTTAAGAAAATCTTTCCTTATTACAAGGGATACCTCTCTAAGGGCAGGAGGATTGTCAATTTTACGGATGTTTTGTAGTTGCTCAGAATTAAGAAATTTAGTATGCAATTCAGGAATTACAGAATATCCTCCGTTTTTATCAACTATCCTTATTAATGTATCTATACTTCCGGCTTCATATGTTTTGATATAATTAGTGAAATTCTGACAAAAATTGAAGGTCTGATTTCTCATACAATGTCCCTCCTGAAGAACCCATATATCTTCTTGGGGCATATTATCGGCTGAAAGTGGAATATCTTTTTTATTGTTGTTCTTTGAAAAATATGCTACAAAATGCTCATAATAAATTGGTATCTCAAGTAAATCATCTTCATTTAGCGGAGTAGCAGCTATCATTACATCAATATTCCCTTTGTTTATCTCATCTATAAGTGTTTTGGTCCTCATCTCCGAGATAGTAAGATTGATATTTTCATATTCTTTAATGAAATTGAATATAAAGTCAGGAACTATATAGGATGATAGTGTTGGTATTATTCCAATATTTAGATCTCCTTCTAAGGAGTGTGTTTCATTGATTACAATCTCTTTAATGCGCTTAATTTCAACTAAAGATTGCTCTGCTTGTTTTATTATACGTAGACCTATTTCTGTTGGTTCGACAGGGTGCTTATTTCTGTCAAATATTTTAACCTCCAGTTCCTCCTCTAATCTTTGAATCATAGTACTTAGAGTAGGTTGTGTCACTCCGCATTTTTCTGATGCGGTTACGAAGTGCCGATATTTATTTACGGCAACGATATATTCCATCTGTTGAATAGTCATAGGATATAGATGATGTAAATAATCTTATAGATTTTATCAGTTTGATTAATATTGTTTGGTGTTCTACCTTTGTAATGTAAAACAAAAAACAATAGATAAAAATAGATAATTAACAATTAAAATTTAAAATTATGTCACTAATCGGAAAAGAAATCGTACCATTCAGTGTTGAAGCGTTTGTAGATAATTCATTTAAAAAAATCTCAAAAGAAGATGTTCTTGGAAAATGGGGTATATTCTTCTTTTATCCTGCTGACTTTACTTTTGTATGTCCGACTGAGTTAGAAGATCTTGCAGATAAATATAAAGATTTTAAAGAAGCCGGTTGCGAAATATATGCAGTTTCTTGTGATACACATTTTGTACATAAAGCATGGCACGATACATCGGAAACAATCAAAAAAATTCAATATCCTATGCTTGGAGACCCTACAGCAACACTTGCTCGCGGTTTTGATGTAATGATTGAAAATTTAGGTGTAACAGAAAGAGGTACATTTATTGTAGATCCGGATGGTAAGATTGTAGCATACGAAGTCGTTGCCGGAAATGTTGGTCGTAATGCAGAAGAATTACTTCGCAAATTACAAGCACTTCAATTTGTGGCATCTCATCATGGAGAAGTTTGTCCTGCAAAATGGAAAAAAGGAGCTGATACTCTTAAACCAAGCATTGATTTGGTTGGGAAAATATAAGAATCTTATAAAAGGAACCGTTGTTTATACGGTTCCTTTTTATCTACAATTTAAATCAACTTCTACTAATCTCAATATTGCCTATTGACGTAATAATACCACATTATTATTTACATAATTTATATCTGATCGGAAAAAAAGATCTTAAGAGATAAAATTTTCTACACAATCTTTTCGCAGAGTAAATAAATTTAAATTCTTGTCATATTACTATTATTAATTTTCAAACTATAATCAATCAATATGTTAGATAATACTTTAAAAGAGCAAGTAAGAACATTATTTTCTTCACTTGAAAATCAATATATATTAAAAATATCTATTAACGAAAATATTAGTGAAAAAGAAGATTTGATCTCTTTGATTACTGATATAACAGATACTTCGGACAAGATTACTATGCTAATAGAGCCGGGTAATGATCTGGAACTTAAAATTTATAAAAATGGAGAAGAGGCAGGGTTTATTTTCAAAGCAGTACCGACGGGACATGAATTTACGACTCTTCTTTTAGGAATATTAAATCTGGATGGAAAAGGCAAAAACTTTCCGGATGAAGTTATTCAACAAAGAATAAAATCTCTAAAAGGAACTATTAATATTAAGAGTTTTATATCTCTTAGTTGTACTAATTGTCCGGAAGTTGTTCAGACCATCAATCTTATTACAATAATAAATCCTAATATTAAACATGTGATTATTGATGGTGCATTATTTGAAGAAGAGGCTAAATCAATGAATGTATTGGCTGTTCCAACTCTTTTTGCTGATGATAAACTTCTCTCTGTTGGAAGAACTCCATTAACAGAGATTCTTGAAAAGCTTGAAGGTCAATATGGTTCTGAAAGTTTGCATAAGGGTAACCTTATAATAAAGAAAGTTTATGATGTTATAATTGCCGGTGGTGGACCGGCTGGGACTTCTGCTGCTATCTATTCTGCAAGAAAAGGTCTTAAAGTGGCTATTATTGCAGAAAGAATGGGAGGGCAAATTCTTGAAACTTCTGCTATTGAGAATATGATATCTGTGGTCAATACAACGGGTAAACAGCTAGCCGATAATATGGGATTGCATATCAATGATTATGATATTGATATACTTAATAATAGAAGAATCGAGGATCTAAATATAGAAAACGGTATCAAGACTATTAAAACATCTTTAGGAGAAGAGGTTTCAGCCCCTGCTCTTATTATAACAACAGGAGCAAGTTGGCGTAAATTAAATATCCCCGGTGAGAGTCAATATATCGGGTCTGGTATTGCTTTTTGTACTCACTGTGACGGTCCTTTTTATAAAGGTAAAAAAGTAGCAGTTATTGGAGGCGGTAATTCAGGTCTTGAGGCAGCTATTGATCTTGCTTCAATTGCAACCGATGTTACCGTTCTTGAATTTGGTAAAGAATTAAGAGGGGATCAGGTTCTACAGGAAAAATTAAAATCACTCTCTAATGTGAAAATATATACCGAAGCACAGAGTACAGAAATTAAAGGAGATGGTAAGAAAGTTACAAGTCTTGAATTTAAGGATCTTAAAACAGGAAATATTAATAATATAGATGTTGATGGAGTATTTATTCAAATTGGATTAAAACCCAATAGCACAATTTTTGACAAATATGTAGAGATTACAAAGAGTGGAGAAATCGTGATTGATAGTTATTGTCGTACAAATATTCCCGGTATTTATGCAGCAGGTGATGTATCAACAGTTCCTTTTAAACAGATAATAATTGCAATGGGAGAAGGAGCAAAGGCTTCTCTGGCAGCTTTTGATGATAGATTAAAAGATAAGCTATTATAATTTTCTTAATCTCTATCAGCATAGTTTTTTATCGTAATTTTTGGGAATGGAATAAATCAAAATATAATTATTCATAGATATCGATCTAAACTTTGATTACGAAAAGATAGATTTCATAGCTCTTACTCTGATGAATTTATTTAGATTTGTCAGAGTTTTATTATACTATTAATATATTAGATTTATGTCATTACAACAAGATATATTGCTTTTACAAACAGAATATAAAAAAGCAAAACGTTGTTCCGATTATCTTGCTAAACGAATCACCTTAGAAGATGTCGCTATGGAAAAAGTTAAAAATGCATTAGATGCAACCAATTATATTTTTGAATACAACAAAAGAGTTGATAAACTGATTGATAAAATGTATGAGTCTTGCGAGAATAGATTTATGATTGATCGTGTACGACTCCTCAAAATTATGAAAAAAGGATAATCTACTTTATAAAAGAATAACCTCATAAGTGAATGATATTCATCTATGAGGTTATTTTTTATTTTTGAATTTTTATAATGGAATATTTCCGTGCTTTTTAGGAGGATTTGTGACCGACTTATTTTTAGTCATTTCCAATGCCTGAATTAATTTATTCCTTGTGTTTCTTGGAAGAATAATCTCGTCAATATATCCTAATTCAGCTACTCTGTAAGGATTTGCGAAATTCTCTTTATAATCCGCAATTGCTTTTTGTCTTGCCTCTTCATCTGCATTTCTGTAAAGAATATTTACAGCTCCCTCTGCACCCATAACAGCGATTTCTGCTGTAGGATAACAAAGATTTACATCTGCACCGGTCTGCTTACTCGACATAACGATATATGCACCTCCATAAGCTTTACGAGTAATAAGAGTAATTTTCGGTACTGTAGCTTCTGCATAAGCATAAACAATTTTTGCACCGTGACGAATTATTCCATTATGCTCCTGGGTAGTTCCCGGAAGGAATCCTGGTACATCCTCGAAGGTAATAATAGGAATATTGAAACAATCACAGAAACGTATAAATCTTGCTGCTTTATCTGATGCATCGATATCAAGAACTCCAGCCTGATAATTAGGTTGATTTGCAACAATACCAACTGATTTACCACCCATACGAGCGAATCCAACAATAATATTTTTTGCAAAATGTGGCTGAACTTCGAAAAAGTAATGATTATCAACGACCGATTCTATCAGATCCTTCATTTCGTAAGGCATATTAGGATCGTCAGGGATAAGTGTCATCAATGATTCATCTTCACGTTGAATATCATCAAGGCAATTCTGTTTTGGCGCATCTTCCATATTATTGGAAGGTAAGAAGCTTAGAAGTTCACGAATACTCATAATAACTTCTTCTTCATCATTTCCCATAAAATGAGCCACACCGCTTTTGCTTGCATGTGTTTGTGCTCCACCAAGTTCCTCTTTTGTCACCACCTCATGAGTTACGGTTTTTACAACATCCGGACCGGTTACGAACATATGGCTCTTTTCTTTTACCATAAAGATAAAATCTGTAAGAGCAGGAGAGTAGCATGCACCTCCGGCACATGGTCCGAGAATAGCAGAGATCTGAGGTATAACACCTGATGCCATTGTATTTTGATAAAATATATTAGCATAACCTGTCAATGATTCAACCCCCTCTTGAATACGAGCACCTCCCGAATCATTAAGTGCAATAATAGGAGCTCCGTTTTTAAGAGCCATTTGTTGAACCTTAACAATTTTAGCAGCATTTACAGCACTTAAAGAGCCACCATATACTGTGAAATCGTAAGCATAAACATATGTTAATCTACCTTCAACATAACCATATCCCGAAACAACTCCGTCACCCGGAATTTTCGTTTTATCCATTCCGAAATTTGTGCATCGATGAGTAACAAACTTATCAAGTTCTGTAAAAGTACCCTTGTCAAGTAGCTTCTCGATTCGTTCACGAGCAGTTAGTTTTCCCTGTTCATGTTGTTTTTGAATCTTATCAATACCTCCGCCAATACCGGCTTCTTTATCTTTTTGTTCAAATTCCTTATATTTCTGATTATTATCCATACTCTTATTTTTTAAGATCCAACTTAATCAAAACCTGATCACTATTAACAGTATCTCCCTCTTTTACAAGAATCTCTTTGATTGTACAGTCGGAATTAACTTTGTAATTACTTTGCATTTTCATCGCTTCTATTACTATCACATTTGCTCCGGTTTCAACTTCATCGCCCTCATTTACAAGAACCTTAACAACCTTTCCTGGCATTGGAGATGTAATTTTGTTATCCTGGGCAGCGTCATCTTTTTTTCTCATGCGAAGGAATTTCGCCTGATTATCAACAATTTCTACATCAAAAGATGAAAAATGAGTATTTACTTTATATTTTTTACCTTGTTCAGATCTATTTAGTTCTGCATTATACGACTTACCATTATGAAGCAAAGAACATACTCCTTTTTCAGTCATTACGATATCAACTTCAAGTATTTTACCGTCTATATTAAGCTGAACTTTATTTCCATCTTTTGAAATAAGTTCTATTTCTGCTACTCTATTACCTATATGTACTTCCATAAAATTATATTCTTAATACACCTTTTTGACGACCAAATTCTTTCCATTTGCTTATAGGACGATTGTCTTCAGTTGAGTTAGGTTTATTTTCTTCAAGATTCATCAGATAATCTATATATGCGGCAATCATTGCTACATTTTCAGTTGTTTCTTGCCCATCGGACTCATTTTCTAACAATAAATCTGCATTTTTAGCAATAAATCCTGTATCATAATGTCCCTCTACAAAATCAGGTATATCCATGATACGACGTAAATAGGCTATGTTATTTTTAACTCCTGTGATTTTATATTCATGTAATACACGACGCATTCTTTCAATAGCATATTCCCTTGTTGTTGCCCAAACTATTAGTTTACCAATCATTGGGTCATAATGAACCGGTATTTCATATCCCTCATAAACGTAAGTATCTAATCTAACACCTATCCCCTGAGGTTCTGTTAGTTGTTTAATAATTCCTGGAGAAGGCATAAAATTGAAATTTGTATCTTCTGCACATATACGAACCTCAATAGCATGACCACGTTGGAAGATATCTTCTTGTTTGAATCGAAGAGGTTGACTGTTTGCGATATTTATCATCTCTTTGACAAGATCAATCCCTAAAACCTCTTCTGTGATAGGATGTTCTACCTGAAGTCTAGTATTCATTTCAAGGAAATAATAGTTTCTGTTTTTATCCACAAGAAACTCTATAGTGCCGGCTCCAACATAATTCACTGCCTGTGCAGCAGCTACCGCTTTTGCACCCATCTCTTTTCTTAATTGGTCATTGATAAAACAAGAAGGAGATTCTTCTACGATTTTTTGATTACGTCTTTGTACTGAACATTCTCTTTCAAAAAGATGAACCACATTACCATGTTTATCACCAAGAATCTGAAATTCTATATGATGAGGTTCTTCAACAAATTTCTCAAGATATACAGTGTCGTCACCGAATGATGACATCGATTCCGATTTTGCAGTGTTATAAGCTTCTTCAACCTCTGATTCAGAGTAGATAAGTCTCATCCCTTTTCCTCCACCTCCGGCAGAGGCTTTAAGCATTACAGGATAACCTATTTCATTACATAATCTCTTGGCTTCTTCTATACTTTTTAGAGGTTCTTTAGTTCCGGGAACGACAGGAACACCGGCATCTATCATTTTTATTCTTGCCGATATTTTATCACCCATCATATCCATGGTTTCTCCGGAAGGACCAACGAACTCTATATTTTCTTGTTTACATCTACGAGCGAATTCTGAATTCTCAGACAAAAAACCATAACCGGGATGAATTGCATCTGCTCCCGATCTCTTTGCAACATCAATAATCTTATCAATGCACAGATAACTTTCTTTAGATGCCGCAGGTCCAATACAGTATGCTTCATCTGCATATGAAACATGCTTTGAAGTTCTATCGGCCTCTGAAAAGACAGCAACTGTTTCAATTCCCATCTCTTTGCAAGATCTCATAACTCGTATGGCTATCTCGCCGCGGTTTGCTACTAATAATTTTTTTATCATATTATTCACTTTAGATCACCGTTAGTATATAAATAATAGCAGGTGATGCGCCGTTATAATTTTTTATACATAATATATTCGTTGCAATATTTATTGCAACTATCATGTCTTTTATGGTTATAATTTATTAATTGATCAGATATCATTTATTTATGATATCGTCCATTTCCTATCTCTATCCCACGAGAAATAGAAAATATCGTTAATAATGGCAGGTCTTCTGACTTGCTTAGATTAGAAAGCCTTCCCGAATCCAAAATTCAGTGGCAAGTAGTTTTTCTAATCGCTTTTATTAAGCTCACAGCAGCGGGACTGTTCCGGATTTTCACCTGATTCCCTTTTAATCATTATTTATAGATTTATAAAAATGAACCTTTATCGGCGGGCAAAATTAGAAAAAAAATTAACCTACAAACTATAATTCATAAAAAGTTTTGATTCTTATTGCGCAAAAAATATCTTTTTGTGCATATAAAATAGAGGCCTATTATAGATGTTCGTTTCTTTAAGTTCTGATTATTAGTGAGATATTGTTGGGAATCTATTTTTTGATGTAAAATGATGTTTTTTTCAAAAAAATAATACAAGCTAAATCTCATTTTATCATTAAGAGGCATGAGTAATAGTTAATTAAGACATTTTATAATAAACAATCTACAAGCTAAAACATCTATAATCCAATAAAATGAAAATATTTTAAATATTTATGTAGCAAAAAGTTCGTCACTTTAAGAAAATTAATACTTTTGCACGTCATTTTTTTGATTCTAATGGTTAAAAATCACAATTTTCATTAATTGTGTATTATGATTAATATAAGAATAAAATACACACATTTAAATTATAATATAAAAGATTGTTATTGTTGTTATGGAATGGTTTTATAATTTGTTCTTTGGTGAAGGGATAGCACATACAGTGCTTCTTCTGGCCATGGTTATTGCCTGTGGCATTGTATTAGGAAGAATTAAAATTGCAGGTATATCCTTAGGTATTACTTGGATTCTTTTTGTTGGAATTTTCCTTAGTCATTTAGGTATGACAGTTGACTCTCATACTCTTCATTTTGTGAAAGAGTTTGGTCTTATCTTATTTGTATATTCAGTAGGGATGCAGGTCGGTCCCGGCTTCTTTTCCTCCTTCAAGAAGGGTGGGATTACACTTAATTTATTAGCAATGGGAGTAGTTTTTCTTGGTGTTATAACTGCTTACTGTATACACGTTATAACAGGCGAGAGTCTGGTGACAATGGTAGGTGTACTTTCCGGAGCCGTGACTAATACACCCGGGCTTGGTGCAGCGCAGCAGGCTTATGCTGATGCTACCGGTTCTTCGGATCCCAATATTGCACTGGGATACGCAGTAGCATATCCTTTAGGTGTTGTCGGTATCATATTGAGTCTTATTTTGTTAAGAGCATTCTTCAAAATCAAATATGAAAAAGAAACAGAAGATATCAACCGAATGAATAAAGAATCTGAAGATCAGGTAGAACTTGCCACAATAGTTGTTCGTAATCCTGCATTATTCGGTAAAACAATAGATGGAATTTCAAATCTTGTGGGGCGTAAATTTATAGTATCAAGAATTTGTCACACTGCAGTTCATCAGATAGAAATGGCAGCTAATAATACTGTTCTTGCTGAAGATGATAAAATATTTGTTGTTGCTGCACCTGAAGATCTTGAAGCAATTGTAGCCTTTATTGGAGAACGATTTGAAATGGATCAAAGTAAATGGGAAGAATTAAACAATCAATATATTTCACGTAAAGTAATGGTGACCAAGCCTGAATTAAATGGTAAAAAGTTAGGAGCACTTAATATCAGAAGAAATTACGGCGTTACAGTTACAAGAGTCAACCGTGCAGGATTTGATCTTATTGCTACTCCAGACCTTATGTTGCAAATGGGTGATAGAGTAACAGTTGTAGGTGATTCTATAAGAATAAACCAGGTTTCTTCATTATTGGGAAACTCAATGAAACGTCTTCGCGAACCCAATCTTATTCCTATTTTCTTTGGTATTGTAGTAGGTGTTATGTTAGGATCTATTCCTTTTATGTTCCCTGGTATTCCACAACCTGTTAAACTTGGTCTTGCCGGCGGTCCACTTATTATCGCTATCCTGGTTTCTCGTTTTGGGCCTAAATATAAACTCGTTACATATACTACCTTCTCAGCCAATATGATGCTTCGAGAGATCGGTATCTCCTTGTTCCTCGCTGCTGTCGGACTCGGAGCAGGACAGGGATTTGTAGAGACTATAGCAAACGGTGGGTATATGTGGGTACTTTACGGATTTATTATCACAATAATACCAATATTGATAATGGGGACAATTGGTCGTTTATTCTGTAAGCTAAACTATTTTACTCTTATGGGATTGATAGCCGGTTCAACAACCGATCCTCCGGCATTGGCATATTCTAATGCATATTCTGAAAATAATGTGCCTTCGGTTGCTTATGCTACTGTTTATCCGTTGACTATGTTTCTTAGAGTATTGACAGCTCAGGTTATGATGCTAATTGCATTAGGTTAATTACCTATACATAAATAGAAACAAAAAGGGTGTATCAAAATTAAGTGATACACCCTTTTTTATATTTATTGGCTGAAAAAGAGATCTTTCAGCCTTTGTTTTTTAATATAATATTGAGTACGGTTTTCGAAATAAATAATACAATCTATTATTTTAGCCTTTATATTTTTATTTACTATGTTGTCCTGTCTTTTGAAAATATTTATCGAGAACAAGCATTGATATTAAAAACTCTCTATCTTCATCTAAAAACATCTCAACATATTCATGTGCGTGTTTTATAATTTCAAGAGCCTCATCTTCATGCTCAATATAATAATTCAATCTTTCTTCCAAATCAGATAAATCCTCTTTTATTTCGATATAATGATAATTTGGAATTAAAGTACCCTCCATAAACCATGTTTCGCATGTAGGCTTAGGCATAACGGCTATTGAATTTGACGACATAACCCATTTAAGGTTACTTGCTACATCATTACCTTCAAGAGACATAATGAATTTATAATCAAGATGTTCATATAAAGTCATTTTCCCGGTTTTCCATTTTTGTGGAATTTCAGGATGTCTTCCCACATCTCCAAAATCACACATAGGATGGTCAAAATACATTTCCATCAATTGAACACGAATAGATTTCCCATGTATTTTACCTCTGAAAATTACTTTATTCATCTTTTCACTGAAAGGTTTTGAATCTTTAAGAAAAGTAAAATGTCTATTCTTTTCAAGTTTCATTACCACTGAATTTTCATTTTCATCATTCAAAGGTCGGCTCTTTACCACTGATGGTATTTCAGGTACGGTAATTACATCTCCCGGCATATAACCCCACTTGAAATTTTTTGGAAAATAACGAGTAAATTCATAAGAGTCAAAAAAATACACTTTGTATTGTTTGGTTAACTTATGATCCTTCAATAAAGAAGCCTTATCTGATAAAGATGCATTTTCGGCTAATTTATTATAATAATTTACCCTTGAGATTATATAATCCTTGTCAGGATGATTTTCAATCTTTCTTAAATAATAATTCCTTCTGAACCTAAATAGGAAAGATGGTAAGATTTGACGGAACATATTTATTCCGTAATAAATATATTTAGGATTTTTACCACTCCTGAATATATATGATAAACTTTTACTCATTAAAATAGTAATTGTGATTTTTTTTGCAATTTTCGCACAAAATACTGATATATACAAGTGAAAAGTAAATTATAAAAGACAATAAGACTCTGTATCTGTAAGATTCTTACATGGATTACTCCATGAACTGTTATCCGGGATAAGATGATTTGCCTCCAACGGTCCCCAGGAACCATATGGATAACCATATAATTTAATTGATTGATTATTCTCCCATGCCGATAGGATAGGGTTGATAAATCGCCATGATGATTTTACGATATCTTCACGAGAAAATAACATAGCATCACCCTGAAGACAATTCAGAATAAGCTTGGCATAAGCTTCGAATATATCGGAATCTTTTATCTTATCATATTTAAAATCCATTGTTACCGGTTGAACAATGAATTCATCTCCGGGACGTTTTACTCCAAATTGCATCACTATTCCCTCATCAGGTTGAACCCTTATTATAAGCTTATTGCTGTCAAATTTTGAGTTTTTCTTCTTGAAGATCTGAAAAGGTGTATTTTTGAAATGAATAACTATCTCTGTTGCTTTGGTTGGCATTGCCTTTCCGGTCCTTATATAAAAAGGAACATCATACCATCGCCAATTGTCAACAAACAATTTCATTGCAACGAAGGTTTCTGTTTTAGATTCTTTATTTATATATTCCTCTTCTCTATAAGACTTGACATCCTTTATATCTGATTTTATGTATTGACCACGAACTACATAATTTGGAACATCTTTTTTCTCTATAGGACGTAGAGATTCTATCACTTTGTCCATCTCATTGCGAAACATATCCTGATCGAATCTTACCGGAGGTTCCATTGCTATCAACCCTAGTATTTGCATCAAATGATTTTGAACCATATCTCTTAAGGCACCCGAGGAATCGTAATATTTACCTCTATTCAATACTCCATCTTTTTCAACGGCAGTAATCTCAATATATGAGATATAATTTCTATTCCACAAAGGTTCAAATATCCCATTTGAAAATCTGAAAACAAGAATGTTTTGAATAGTCTCTTTCCCAAGATAATGATCTATGCGAAATATTTGTTTCTCATGGAATGATTTACGCACTATCTTCTCTAAATGCATTGCACTTTCCAAATTATGACCATAAGGTTTTTCTATGATGATCCTTCTCCAATATTTATTTCCTGATTCTTTATTTATTCCCGTTTTTGCTATATTTTCAATAACAGGCTCATAAAGAATAGGAGGGGTCGCAAGATAGAAAAGATAATTTGGTTCTATTAATAATTCAGAAACCTTACTTTCCAGAATTTCTTTTAAAAAAGTAAATGTCTCAAGTTCATTAGGATCTCTTCTTATATATTCGATTTTGTCCAAAAATTTATCGATACTATTTCCATTATCAGTTATAGTATCAAATGTGCTCTTTTCTTTTTCTGTCTTAGAATGATCTATTTCTTTTACTACAAAACCCTCATCATCATGATTTTCATGACAAGCTTTCTTCTTGTCTTTAGAGAGTTGAGTAATTAATTCGGCCTTCTCTCTTAATTTTTTTTCGAGATTAATCTTTACCTTTTCTTTGTATGAAATTGTTGTAAATTCACTTCTTGCCAAAGAATAGATAAAAAAAGAGTCCGGTAAAAGGTTCCTCTTATATAACTCATATATGGAGGGTATCACTTTTTTTAATGTTAAATCGCCGGAACCTCCGAAAATAATCATAATGAAAGGGTTTACACTCTTTTCTTTAATATCAGTCATTGTCTATCATATTATATACAATAACCTATAATCAAATATAGATTATAGGTTATTGCCTTTTTATATCTTAGAAATAGTAATCTCTTTAAATTTTCTTCCAATCGTTATGGAAAAACTGACCTCTTGTAGTATCATTTCTTTCAAACATATGAGATCCAAAATAATCTCTTTGGGCCTGAATAAGATTTGCGGGTAAGAATTCACTTGAAATGCTATAAAAATAATTTAAAGCAGAAGTGTGAGCTGGAATTGCAATTTCATGTTGCATAGCAAGTTCACTGATTCTTTTCCATGAATTTAGGGCCTCTTTAAGAGATGTAATAAAGAATATGTCATCAAGTAAAGATTTCAGATGAGCGTCCTTTTGGTAAGCATTAATGATATTTTCAAGAAATACCGATCTTATTATACATCCTGCTCTCCATATTGATGCTATTTCCGATAGATTTAAATGCCAATTATACTCTTCAGAAGCTTTTTTTAATAAACAAAAACCTTGAGTGTAACATATTAATTTGGACCCATATAATGCTTTTTCAAGCTCTATGATATGATTTTTCTCATGTTTAAGAATTATATTCTCTCTTGGATATGTATATGAAAGCTCAGACCTAAGAGCTTTTTCAGAAGATAAAAATCTTTGAGTTACAGATTCCGTAATTACTGATATTGAGCAATCAAGTTCAGTTGCAGATATTACACTCCATGCTCCTGTTCCTTTTTGTTCTGCTACATCGAGAATTTTATCTATAAGATATTTTCCGTCCCCCTCCTTAAATTGTAAAATCTTAGATGTTATGTCAATCAGATAACTCGATAATTTGCTATCATTCCAATTTTTAAAGATATCCGACATTTTCTCATTTGTATATCCGAACAATTTCTTAAGCAGAAAGTATGTTTCTGATATCAACTGAATATCTCCATATTCAATACCGTTATGTACCATTTTAACAAAGTGACCTGATCCTCCCGGACCTATCCATTTACAACATGGAGTACCGTCAGGTGCCTTAGCCGCAATTTTTTCAAACATATCTTTTACCATTGGCCACCCTTCTTTCATTCCTCCGGGCATCATAGCCGGACCATTTAAAGCTCCTTCAGCTCCACCTGAGACACCGCAACCAATAAATATTCGTCCTTTACTTTCCAGATCTTTACATCTGCGTTCAGTATCTTTATAATATGAGTTACCACCGTCTATTATCAAGTCTCCATAATCAGTGATACTTAGCAGACTATCGATAATCTCATCTACCGGATCTCCGGCCTTAATCATTAAAAATATTTTCCTCGGTCTCTCAAGAGATTCAATAATTTGTTTTGGTGTAAATGCAGGAAAGAAGTTTCGTCCATTTCCGACACTTTCCATAAATTGCGCAGTTATCTCAGGATGATGGTTAAATACCGTTACAACATATCCGTTTCTTTCAAAATTCTGAGCTATATTTTGCCCCATAACACCCAATCCGATCACCGCAATATCTGATCTTTTTTCCATAGCAATATTTTATTATTCAAACAGTTGTTTTACTGTTTTTATAACACTGACTAATGTTAAAGGTTTATTTTTTAATCATATCCGATTTCACTAAAAATTACTGTTTTATGTTGTATATAACATATTTTGCAAACTCTTCTTGTTTTTTAAAAAGAACGCGATATAATCTATTCTATAAGGTGTATTTATGAGAGATCCACATACTAAGATTAAGTAAATGTGTAATAGGAATTGAAGTAAATTGACTCTTTAAAGATCAATATTTAAGATTTTCATAGTTCATACCTAATGAAACAATTAACAAACAGCTTAAAACAGTTTTTCTTGAATTTTTTTGATGTAGATTTACATAATATTTACAAATATTTCTTGTTTTCTTAATAATGATTGACTTTATGAAGCATTTACTATACAAAACATTTTTATTCATTGCACTCATTTTTTGCTCCGCTCATTCTTTACATATATATGGAACTAATACCATTACGAAGAAAGGAGGGACCTATAATTCAAACAGTATTTACGCACCCTTTATCTCTCCTGAAATTGCAACAAATTCATCTGCTCCCACAACACTGAATATGGTTCCTCTAAAATCATACCCCGAGACCGATCAACTATATCAATTGATGAGAAAGGTTCACTCTTCAATATCGATTGATAAAGACTCTGTTGTATTGTATCTACAAAAACTTGACAATCTTTATAAAAACTCTGATTCATATTTGACAAAAGCTTTATCATCTGTTTATATGGCAGATATACTTAATCTTTATTATAGAGACAACAGGTATGCTATTGATGAAAGAACTGAGCTTGTCAATGATAAGCTCGAAGATATAAAGGAGTGGAGTAAAGGGAATTTTACTTCGCAAGTTGAAAAATATATTAAAGAGGCTCTGCATAATGCTTCACTTGTAAAAGATATACCATTTCAATCAATAGAGAGATTCACAGATTTTAATAAGGAAAATATATACAGATTTAAAAATCAGAAGGCATCTGATTTGATATACTTAAAATCAATAGATATGATTAATAATTTATTGTTGTCACAAAACAATAATAATTATATTTTTTATCTGAGTAAAAATCAGATTGATTTTATGTTTAATGAAAATCATGAATTCGTTAAACCTGATTTCTGTAAGAATACCCTTATTGTGCTGTTTCTTAATGCCTATTCTGAACTAATCGGAGTAAATAGATCGGAACCATCATCAATAGTTTATGAGATAAAAAAATATACAGATCTAACCAACCTGTTAAAATATAATTCTTATGGTAGAAACATCGCTACTTCAAATTATAATAAATTCATAAATCAAACTTACTTTGATAAGATAGTTTCATTTTTTGATAAATATAAAAACTCGGACCAGTGCTTAAACTTCATTACAACAAATGATCATATTGAAAGTTTTCCATTATCATTATATGTTGCTGATTTTTATTTAACGGAACTTTTACCTGATGATATTTCAACAAATGCAAGTTCAAAAAATAAAATAAATGAAAATAAGATTACAGAGCTTGTCAATTATTTAAAACCATTGTCTGAGAGATATAGCGATAATTATTTGGTTTGTAGTATTAAGAAGAGATTGATAAATCTATATTCCGCTTCTTTAAGTGTGTCTATTAAAGAACTCTCACCAGTTACAAAAAATGTTCCTATAGAAATACAATATAAAAATGTTACTTCATTTCTAATGACTGTTTTTAATGAAAAGGGTGATAAGGTTTATTCAGCAAATTTTGATTTGGATAAAAATGTAACTATAAATAAAGAGGATACTACATTATATATATCCCAGCTTGACTTTGGTGAATATAATGTTGAAATAAAACCTTTATATACTCCTATCGAACTTTTCGATAAAGATGAGTTTCGGGAAAACAATCCCATAAAAAAAATCTCCTTTACCGTAAGTTCTCTCTTTGCTTATTATACAATAGCTGAAAATAAAGGAATTTTCGTTATAACAAATTCTAAAACTGGTAAACCTGAAGCGAATGCCGTAGTGGATATTTACGATCAAAATATAGCTTCCCAAAAAGATAAATACTCCAAAAAGGCTAGTTACAAAACCAATAAACTTGGTATTGTTGAGATCCCTGTTCCCTCACAAAATGTTTTGTTTTATAAAGTCAGCAAAGGTGCTGATATATATTTCCCTATATCAAGAGCATTTGGTAGTTATAGAAATTATGGTTCTACTTCGGGTAATTCTTATAATATTCTTCTTGACAGATCAGTATATAGACCGGGACAAATCATGCATTTTAAGATTTTTGATTCCCAATACAAAGACAACGAATATATTCCTGCAAAAAATAAAAATTTGGAGGTTGAGCTAAGAGATGTTAACAATAATGTAGTCTCGAAAAAATCTCTGGTAACAGATAGTTATGGTGCAATATGGGGAACATTTAATCTTCCTCAAAATACACTTAACGGAGAGTTTTCTATTAATGTCAACAATAGTCAAAAAAGTTTTCTAGTTGAGGATTACAAACGTCCTATAATGACACTTGATTTTGAAGAGGATCAAAAATTTTGCCTATGGGGGGATACCGTTGACCTAAAAGGAACAGTCAAGACATATTCCGGAGCTCCTTTATCAGGTGCTTTATTAAATTATAATATCAGATATTCACTTAATGGATGGGGAGACTCTTTCGAAATAAAACAAAGTGAGATTGAAGCAAATCAAGCAGGAGAATTTCAAATCAAGTTTCCTATAGAAGTTCCCTTTTCAAAACTATTTGATATTAATTCCGGAAGTTTCAATATAAGTATAATAGTCACTGATGCCGCCGGTAATATTATAAATGCATATAAGAGAATTAATATCTTAGACCCTCAATTTAGTTTAAAGCCCACGTTTTCAGATCTTTTCTATGGTATTACTTCTTCCGGTTATTTATCAGTACTTAAAAGCCCTGATATCATACGTTTTATTCAAAAAGATAAACTTAGTAAATTTCAAATAGGAGTTCCAATGATATTTAATAAGGATAGTTATGGAAGTTTTACAGCTTATAAATTAGATAAACGGGTGTCTACAAATATTTCGTCTTATCTAAAAAATAATGAGATTTTGGAATCTTCTCTTTCCGCTTTCTGCGACTCTATTATTATTAATGATAAACTTAAAGTGTACTATCATAATGATGTGACGATAAATAAAAGTTATGATTTTTCGCAAGATATTGAAGGTAGTGAAAATTATATTTTTAAAGCAAGTTATAAATATAGAGGAGTTTCTTATGATACTTATGAGATAGTTTCAGTTATAGATGAGACAATAAAAAAGATACCATTTAATGATGTAGATCTTCTTATTTATTCAAAAAATATAAACCTTAAATACGGAGAAAAAGGAAAAGTAATTTTCGGAAGTTCTTTAGATGGTGTTAATATCCTATGTGAGATAATAGGGGATAATGGAGAACTATATGAAAGAAAGAGTATATCCAATAATATAAGAGAGATAGATTTCACCTATAAAAAGGAGTATGGTGAATCAGTTTTAATGATTTTATCTTTTGTGAAAGATTCGAAATTTTATTATAATACTATTAGGTTTGAAAGAAGATCTGACGAACAACCATTACGAATTGAAACTAAATCATTCAGGGATAAACTTACTCCTGGAATGGCTGAGAAATGGGAATTTGTTATAAAAAAAGGGGACTCAATAGCTAAATCACAAGTGCTTGCATCAATGTATGATGCTTCGCTTAATGAATTCCAAAAAAATGTATGGAATTTTAATTTGGATAAAAAACCAGCTTTAAGAAGATTTAATATAGGATCTAAAAATATTTATAACTCTCAGATAAACTTTTCAAAAAGAGTTTTTCTTAATTGTAAAGCTCCTGAATTAGTATCAATAAGCGATTTTGATATTTCCGGCATATTTTTAAGAAATTATTTATATACCTCATCTGCCGGCGTTATGACAAAATCTTTAAAAGCAAGAGCAGCGTCTAACAAAGAAGATTTATTATACGAATCAGTTGCTTCTGTTTCTGATGGTGTAATAGAAGAAAAGGAGGTTTCAAATGAGATATATAGCCTTGTAGAGCCCTCTAGTATTATAGGTGGCAAAAGAAATAATAAATCGGAAAATGTCGCACCAATAGGAAACTTCCGAAAAAACCTTGATGAGACAGCATTCTTCTATCCTAATCTAATGACAGATAAAGATGGCAATGTAGTTATCTCCTTTAACGCACCTGAAGCATTAACAGAATGGGATTTTAATATGCTTGCAGTGACAGAAGAGCTTCAGTCGGCACTATATACAGCAAAGGTAAAGACCTCAAAACAATTTATGGTTAAACCTAATATGCCTTTGTTCATTTATGATTCCGACAAAATAAATATTCCTGTTATATTATCTAATCTTGAGGATACAAGTTCTAACGGTGATATTATAATGGAATTATTCAACCCGTATAATAATGAAATATTAAGTAGATCAAAGAAACCATTTAATATTGATCCACAAACATCTAAAACTATCACTTTTGCAGTTTCCGCACCTAAAGGTTGCGAATTGATGGGAGTGAGGTTTATCGGTTCTGACGGAAAGTTTAGTGATGGCGAACAAAGTGTAGTTCCTGTACTTACATCTAAGGCTCTTGTAACTGAATCAATGAGTATTTACACCGAACAGGGCAATAATAATTTCTATTTCAAGTCCTTTGATAAGAATTATTATACAGACGAAAAATCGAATTATAAATATATTATCGAGTATTGCGCTAACCCTGCATGGTATGCTGTAAAAGCATTGCCTGCAATAAAAGATGTAACAGACAATAACGCGATAAACGCAATCAAAGCATTCTATTCAAATACACTTGCTTCCTATTTGGCTAATTCTGTGCCTGAGATTGAAAATGCAATTAAACTATGGAATAAAGCAGGAATTAAAGAGTCCGGATTTGAATCAAATCTGATAAAAAATCAGGAGTTGATGAATCTAATATTAAATCAAACACCGTGGGTTCTTGAGGCAAATAATGAAAAAGAGAATATTGAATCTTTAATCTCATTATTTGATGAAAATAGAATTAATAATGTACGAGAGTCTGCCATAAATCTGCTTGAGAAACTTCAAAATTATGACGGAGGATTCTCTTATTGTCAAGGCTGCACTTCTAGCTTGTATCTGACATTGAATATTCTTGACAATTTCTCAAGATTAATCAAAATGGAGGCTGTTGAGTATAATGAAAAAGAGAGGATTATTATCAATCATGCTCTTAACTATGTCGATAATGTGGTGAGTTCAAGATTTAATTCTTTCAAAGCGAATTTTCCGACAAAAAAATATATTCCAAATTCTACCGATATATTTTGGGCATATTTAAGAGGTGATTTTATGGATATACCTTTGGGGCAGTCATTGGAAACGCATAACTATATTATCGATAATATGAGAAAACAAAAGAAACACTCCTTATATGAGATGGCATTGTATTCCCTTACTTTCAGAAATTTTGGTTTTACATCTGAGGCAGATAAATTGGTAAATGATCTTAAGAAATATTCTGTAACATCTAAAGATAAGGGAATCTATTGGCCAAATAACAGACCGATATTTAACTCTAATACATCTGCTATATCTGCTCATGTTATGTTTATGAATGCAATAGTTGCAGCAGGAACCAATACACAGGAAATAAATAAACTTAAACAATGGCTATTGACAGAGAAACAAGCGGTAATGTGGAGCAATGTCACAACAACTCTTGATGCTATTTACGGTATTTTAATGCAAGGAGATAATTGGATATCTTCAGAAAAATCATCAGAAGTGTATGCCGGAAAGATTGAATTGAAGCCTTCGCCTGTTTTAGGCAGTGTCGATTCTGTATTTACAGGAAATTCATTAAATCCGTCATTGGCAAATATTAAGATTGAGCAGAACTCTTCTCATCCCGGTTTCGGTGCTGCATATTGGCAATACTTCCAAAGTTATGATAAAATAAAACCAACATCCAACGAGGTCCGTATAACAAAAGAACTTTATAAGGTGATAAAGGAAAACGGAAAAGAGAGTTTGGTTAAAACAAATGAGTATAGCGTAGGAGATGTGGTTGTTTCAAGAATAGTGGTCACATCTGAAAGAGATGTTTCTTTTGTTTTAGTAAAAGATTTAAGAGCTTCATGCTTTTCACCTGCTTCATATATTTCAGGATACAATACTAACAGAAGCGTCAACTATTATGAAGAGACTAAAGATGCATCAACCAATCTGTTTATAGATTATCTGCCAAAAGGAACATTCGTTTTTGAAAATAGAATGTTTTGTACATATTCCGGAAGTTTTGTAGACGGTATTGCAACCGTACAGTCTGTCTATCTTCCACAGTTTACCGCAAACAGTAGAGGTGGTGTTGTGGAGATAAATGAGTAGATTTACTGAGATTTCAACCATAAAAAAAGGAAATATCATTCATAACGAACGATATTTCCTTTTTTTATAAATTATATTTGATTTACAATAATGTCAATTTTGCAAGATATAAATAATGATCATCTTCATAAACTTTCTCACATTTGAAACCATTCTCTAATGCTGTTTCAGATAAAGTCTCGAAATCAACAAATACCCATTTAAAAGGAACGCCATGATGATTGCTAAAATCAATTCTGTATTCCAATTCTCCATAATATTTATCAGAGTTAAGATCAATCATCGCGCTGCCATCCTCCTCCATGAAAAGGTAAATAATATTTGATGAATCAAGAATTATACAACCTTTATCATTTAGCAACTCTTTTGCTTTGGCGAAAAATTCAGGAAGTCTGTCTAATGTCTGTATAATACCTATTCCATTCATCAATAGAAGAAGAGTATCATATTTCTCTAAAGAAAAATCAAAGAAATTTACAAGTCTGGCATCCTCGACGCCTCTTTTTTTCATTACCTCTACAGCACCCTCAGAAATATCTATTGAGGTCACTTTGTGGTGGCGTTCAGATAACCATAAAGAATGACTACCGGCTCCGGCTCCTATATCAAGTACACGGCCGATACAATCTGAAAGTGCTATCTGTTCATTTTTAGGCATAGTTTCAAACTTCCTGAAAAATGTAGATATTGGCCATCTTTCCGTATCAGCTATATCGCTGTAAACTGAAAATTTTGCTTGTGTATTACCATTATAATAGGATAGAAGACCTTTACCGAACGAGTCCTCATCTAAATTAGTTTTCATTCAAAATTGTTTATCGTTTGTTAGAAATGCTCGCAAAAATATACTTTTTTTTGCGTAAAACAATAAAGTTTGATGTTACTATTAATAAACTCTTCATTACTATAGTGGTGATGCTTCCAAATCAATGTAGTAAGTTACCAATCCTTCTTTTGGTTTAACTTCAGATGCAGGTATAATAACGCCTGTTTTGTTTTTTCTCCTATTAAATATTTTTTTCAGGATCCCTTTTTTCCCTTCTCCCATTACTACGAACATTATATCAGAACAGTTGTTTATCAGTTCAAAAGTCATTGTAATTCGTTTTACATGATTCTCAGGATTCTCTGTTACGATATACAATGAATTAGTATTATTCAGCCGAGGAATATCTTCAGGAAATAGTGATGCTGTGTGACCGTCGTTTCCTATTCCAAGAAGAATAAAATCAAAACGAGGAACACCGTTGAAGAGTGGAACTTCATTCTCTACTATATCTGAATAATGATGAGCTTCCAATGACGGATCAATTTCGCCCTTAATTCTGAAAATCTGAGAATCTTCAATCTTTAACGGTTTTATGAAATGTTCAAATGCATTGAAATAGTTGCTTTGGTCACTATTGGGGGATACACATCTTTCATCTACCCAAAAGATAACTATTCTATTCCATGGAATTTCAGTGGTTTGAGTAGCCCAATAATCAAACAATCCTTGAGGAGTGTTTCCTCCAGATATAGCAATATAAATTTTTCGTTCCTCTATATTCTTTATTGACTCGTGTAAGTGTACTGAGACATTTTTAAATGTTTCGATTTGATCTTTACAAACTACTATATTCATTCCCTATATGTATTTTGATAATAATATGTTGTATACGATATATCCTCCATAATAACCTGTAAGGGCTATAAAGATTGTCGACAGACATAAAAATATATATGATATTAATCCAAGCCAATTCGCTATCGGTTTCTTAACAAACCAGAATACAATATATAATAAAGATGTTACTGAAAGAGATATAGTACTCCATAGAGCATACACATGATGAATGTTTTCTATATCATTTGCCTCTCCGGTAAGATTTAATGTAAAATTACTTGATATAAGAGATGCATAAGCTCCAAGAGATGCCAAACATATGATAATACGAACTGTATTGTTCATCAGGAAGTTCTTGTTCTTTATTGCATAGATTGTTCCAAGAAACATCCCTACGATAGTCAGGGCTATTGGAAAGTGCACACATATGGGATGTAAAATCTCTAAATTCTCTTTTGAAAATATCATAAATGTCTAATTAGTAGTATAGAAGATAACAATAAAAAAAGCTTTTTGGTTTAAAATAAATTCATTTTTCAGCTATAAAATACTTATTTTTTTAAGAATTATTACTTGCAATAGCCAAAATAATGTAATTTTGTTCTCTCGATTTATATTAATTAATTTTTTATTATGACAAAAACTAATATTCTTGTTATGGTTATCTGCGGTTCTTTGTTATTTACGGGCTGTAGTTCTCTATCTAATACTAGTAAAGGTATGATGATCGGCGGTGGTTCAGGTGCTGCTGTAGGTGCCGGAGTAGGCGCATTAATTGCTAAGAATGGAAAAGGTGCTGCAATCGGAGCAGCTGTTGGTGCTGCAGTTGGTACAGGAGCTGGTGCTTTGATTGGAAAAAAAATGGATAAGAAAAAAGCAGAACTTGCTGCTTTAGAAGCTGCAAAAGTTGAAATGGTAACTGATGCAAACAATCTTCAGGCTCTTAAAGTGACTTTTGACAGTGGTATCTTATTCAAAACAGGTAGCTCTACTCTAAGTGATAATTCAAAAACAGCATTAAGAGATTTTGCTTCAAAAATGAGAGATCTTCCTGATACTGATTTTGTAATCCAGGGACATACCGATAACACAGGTTCTCGTCAGGTTAACGAAAACTTATCAAAACAAAGAGCTAATGCGGTATCGAATTATTTGAACTCTCTTCAGATTGCAGGTTCAAGACTTTCTACAGAAGGTTTGGCATATGATTTTCCGGTTGCTTCTAATAATACAGAAGCAGGTCGTGCAGAAAACAGACGAGTGGAAGTTTATATCTATGCTAATCAGGAGATGATTAGAAAAGCAGAAGCAGGAAATCTGTAAAATTAACGCTTATAAAAAATAAAGAAAGGCTGTTCTATATATAGAACAGCCTTTTTCTTAACTTGTATATTCACTAATTTACTTGTACATATTTGAAATAAGGATTGAGAATGTTAAATGCTTTCTCAAGTTGTTCCTCTGTATTGCTCGGAACATCTTCAAGCATATATTTTCTATTCATTACCTCATATTTATGCTTGCCTAAAGTGTGATAGGGAAGTATCTCTAAGCGCTCGATATTCTCATAATCTTTGAAATACTCTCCAAGTGATTGTAAAGACTCTTCTTGGTCACTTAATCCCGGAACAAGTACATATCTTAACCATGTTTTGATATTATGCTCTTTTAGATAGTTTGCAAACTTAAATGTATTCTCATTACTTCTGCCAGTAATATATTTATGCTGTGCCGGATCCATATGTTTGATATCAAGTAATACTGTATCTGTATATTCCAGAAGTTCCCTCACTTCATCATTCATATTATTTCCATTAGTATCAAGGCAAGTATTTATACCCTCTTCTTTCAATGCTTTAAAAAGTTTTGCCAGCTCTGCTGCCTGTAGGGTAGGCTCGCCTCCTGAAACTGTTACACCTCCTTTTGTTCCAAAGAAAGCTTTTTGACTTTTGGCCATATTCACAATCTCTTCAATAGAGGTCTCTTTACCGCCCATGGTCGAGATTGTATCCGGATTGGCGCAATAAAGACAATTGAATCTGCATCCCTGTACAAAAACTACTAATCTTAAACCAGGGCCGTCATGCGTACCCATAGATTCATAGGAATGAACTCTTAACATAGTCTTAGGGTTTAAAAAAACAGGCGTAACTTACATATCGGTTACGCCTGATTTTAAGTATATTATAAAGATAATAATAATTGATTATTATTACATTCTTTCAAAGAAACTTCTTGAAAGAACTTCAAGTTGATGTTCGCGGCTTAGTCTTACGAAGTTAACTGCATAACCAGAAACACGAATAGTCAACTGAGGATAATTTTCAGGATGTTCCATTGCATCTTTAAGCATCTCTCTGTTAAGAACGTTCACATTTAAGTGATGTGCATTTTTAGAGAAATAACCATCCATCATACAGATAAGGTTTTCGCAACGCTCTTCATCGTTATGTCCTAATGAACGAGGAACGATAGAGAATGTGTTACTTACACCGTCAAGTGCAGAAGTATAGTTGATCTTAGAAACAGAAGAAAGAGATGCGATAGCACCGTTTTTGTCACGTCCGTGCATTGGATTGGCACCCGGGGCAAAAGCAACGCCTTTTTCACGTCCGTCAGGAGTAGCTCCTGTTTTCTTTCCGTACATCACGTTTGAAGTGATAGTAAGAACTGAAAGAGTAGCTTCCGCATTTTTGTAGATTGGAAGTTTTTTAAGCTCTGCGTTCATGAAGTTTGTTACTTCAACAGCGATAGAGTCAGCTCTGTCGTCATCATTACCGTAGCATGGATAATCTCCTTCGATATCGAAACCTGTAGAAAGACCATCTTCATTACGTTTACATTTTACTGTAGAATATTTTATTGCAGAAAGTGAATCGGCAGTGATTGAAAGACCTGCAACACCGTAAGCCAAATTGATATGAGGATTTGTATCTACAAGAGCCATTTGAGCACGTTCGTAGTAATATTTATCGTGCATATAATGTATGATGTTCATTGAGTCGTTGTAAACACGAGCCATCTCTTTCATCACGATACGGTAGTTTGTCATTACTTCTTCATAATCAAGAACGTCAGATTTAAGAGCAGGGATACCTTTTACTACAAGTTTTCCTGTGTTCTCACAACGTCCGGCATTGATAGCAAGAAGAAGGGCTTTAGCAAGATTACAACGTGCACCGAAGAACTGAATATGTTTACCGATCTCCTGGAATGATACACAACATGCGATTCCGTAGTCGTCAGAGTGACGTGTAGTACGCATAAGGTCATCATTTTCATACTGTACTGAAGATGTATCGATAGATACCTGTGCACAGAAGTTTTTGAATCCAAGAGGAAGATCTTTTGACCAAAGAACTGTCATATTTGGTTCAGGTGATGCTCCAAGATTATAAAGAGTCTGAAGGAAACGGAAAGAAGTTTTTGTAACTTTTGTTCTTCCGTCGTTCATTGTTCCACCGATAGATTCTGTTACCCATGTTGGGTCTCCTGCGAAGATATCGTTATATGAAGACATACGTAGGTGGCGAACCATACGTAGTTTGATTACAAGTTGGTCGATAAGTTCCTGTGCGAACTCTTCTGTGATAAGACCAGCTTGAAGATCACGTTCTATATATATATCAAGGAAAGATGATGTGTTACCGAATGACATAGCTGCTCCGTCTTGCTCTTTGATAGCTGCAAGATAAGCAAGGTATACCCATTGTACAGCTTCTTGTGCTGTTTCAGCAGGACGACTAAGGTCGAAACCATAGTAAGACCCCATAATAGTGATCTCTTTCAATGCTTTAATTTGTTCAGAAACTTCTTCACGAAGACGGATAGTGTCTTCATTCATTGGTCCTGAAATAGCTGCAAGGTCAGCTTTCTTTGCTTCGATAAGACGAGTAGTTCCGTAAAGAGCCATACGACGATAGTCACCAATTACACGACCACGTGCGTAGTTATCAGGAAGACCAGTAAGGAATCCTAATGAACGGTAAGTTCTGATTTCGTCAGTATAAACATCAAATACTCCGTCATTGTGAGTTTTGCGGTAGTTGAAGATATCTCTTGTATGAGATTCCATTTCAAGACCGTTTTCTGCAAGTGCTTTCTCTACAACTTTAACACCACCAAGAGGTTTCATAGAACGACGAAGAACAGCGTCAGTTTGAAGACCAACTACTGATTCGTTTTCCTGATCGATATAACCTGCTTTGTGAGAAGTGATTGTAGATACTAAAATATTGTCTATTGAACGTACACCTCCGTTGTCACGTTCCTCTTTAAGTGCTTGTACGCAAGCATCCCATACTTTTTTAGTACGATCAGATGCTCCGCATAAAAATGATGCATCTCCTTCATAGGGAGTTAGGTTAAGTTGAACGAAGTTTCTTACATCTATTTTTTCGTTCCAGTTTCCTGATTTAAAATCTTTTCTATTAGCCATAAATGATTGTCTTGTGAATGTGGGCGCAAAAGTAATCTTATTTTATCAACTACACAACACCCTAAACCTTTCAACACCCTGATTTGAATAGCTTTACAGTAAACTTAACATCAATTATAATGTCTTAATCATGTGTCAATCTTATAATTACGGAAAAATTTCTTTATTTCTATATTTGATGTTTTTTTTCAATTTTTTTTTATCAATTATTTAAAGACTCCTTCACTTCATATATTCTCCTAACAGAACTGTTTCAGAGTAATATTTTTTAGCATTTCTTGATTAAATATATTATCAATATTTTATGTTCCCTTATATTCATTATAGCTCTAATTATCATTTTAAATTGCTCTTTTGAGGATGAATTGTATTTTCTCTTTACACTTTTATATCCTAAACACCCTTAGGTTATATCCTATAAATGGTTAGGTTATATTCTAAAGGCGTATAGGATATATTCTAAACAGCTTTAGGATATAAATTGATTGAAGAGAAAATAAAATGATTATATTTAATAAAAATATACTTATAATAGCCAAAATTTAATATTATGTCAATACGTTACAAAATTTACAAATCAAGATTTAAGGACAAACAAGGTCAGGAGAATAATTACATAATGTATAAATCCGTAGAAACTATGGATATGGATAAAGTAGAACAAATGATTTCTGATGCCTGTAGTGTGAATGAATCAGATATAGCAGCTGTTCTTGAAGCATTCAAGTTTGTGATTTCAATGGGATTTGCTATGGGCGAAAATGTTCCGTTATATGATTTGGGTGTTTTTAAACCCAAGTTAATGGCTGAATTTGACAAAAACGGTCATGTAATAGCAAACTCTGAAAAAATTAAAACGATTCAATTTATACCCTCTGCTTCGTTTTTAAAGGATGTACGTAAAAAGGCAAAATTCAAACATCTAAGATCTGATGCTATTGTGATGTCTGATTTTGAGGAGCGTTCTCAAAAATATCTGAATTCATTATCAGCAGGGGAGGTTTTCACTCGATATGATTATCAATATTCCATAAAGATGAATTATCAGACAGCTGTTAATGATTTGAATAAACTGACTAAAATGAAAAAGATCAATAGTTATAAAATGGAAAGAAATATTTTTTATTGTCTTGCAGGTGAGGGAGATGAATATAAACCGGATTTTGCATCTTTAGCAAAAAAAAGATAGTCGGATTTGCCTGTAAAAGAGTTGCTTTTATAAGACGAAATAAATTTTTATTATAAAAAGAAAGGAGATTCATATTTGTCAATATGAATCTCCTTAATTATATATTAGAATAGATAGTTCTCTTCAATAATACATTGTTACAAAAGTTTAATTCCATTATCCAGGATCTCTATTTTCTTTTGTTTGTAAAGAGCTCCTAATGTCTTTTTGAAATTCTTCTTACTGCATTGAAATCTTTGTTTTATGATTTCTGGATCAGTTGTATCGTTAAAACCGAGGAATCCATTATTTTTTTCTAATTCGGAAAGAATGAAAGATTCCAGATTTTTTACAACATTTTCATATCCAAATGGCTGAAGAGAAAGATCAATCTTCTCGTCTGATCTTACCTCTTTTACATAGGCTTTAAGTTTATCACCAATGTTTAAAGAGGTAAATATCTGATTATGGTAAATCATTCCTGAATGTGTACCGTTTACAATCACTTTAAAGCCAAGATCTGTTTCTTGATATATTATAACATCTACCTCTTGACCTTTTTCGTAAAGAGGAGGTACGTTATCTATAAATTTATTCAGTTTAGCAGATGCGGCAATCCTTTCAGATACTACATCAAGATAAATATATACCAGATAGCTGCGACCCTCTATCATTTCGGTCTTTTGCTCTCTGAAAGGAACAAGTAACTCTTTAGATACACCCCAGTCAAGGAATGCTCCGATTCTATTTACAGAATTTACTTTCAGAAGCGCAAATTCACCGACAGTGGCAACAGGTGTTTCGGTAGTGGCAAGAAGTCTGTCTTCGGAATCAAGATAGACAAAACAATTTATTTTGTCGTCAATCTCTGTCCCCTCTGGTACATATCTTTTAGGCATAAGGATTTCCAGTCCGTCACCACCATCCATATAAATCCCAAAATCAAGAATTTTAAGGACTGTCATTTCGTTGTATTTACCTATATTAATCATTTTGGGATTATTTTAATAGTATATAATTATTAGTTTGAATTGGTCTATTAACCCTTTAAGATAGGATTAATTTTTTGTTTTCTCGAGTTCTCTAAGATTTTCCATCTTTTTTCTTGCCATGAACTCATAGATTCCTTCAAGATGTTGTGTCACTTTCTTATTGCCGAATTCATAAACTCTGTCAACTAATCCGTCAAGAAAATCTCTATCATGCGATACTAAGATAAGAGTACCGTCGAAATCTCTTAGTGCAGATTTTAGAATATCCTTTGTTTTTAAGTCCAGATGATTGGTTGGTTCATCGAGAATCAGAAGGTTTACTGGTTCAAGTAATAGTTTTATCATGGCCAGACGTGTACGTTCGCCACCGGAAAGAACTTTTACTTTTTTTGTAGATGCTTCACCTCCAAACATGAATGCACCCAAAAGATCTTTTATTTTATTTCTTATTTCTCCTTTTGCAACGTCATCAATTGTTTGAAACACAGTAAGCTCTTCATCAAGTAAAGAGGCTTGGTTTTGCGCAAAATAACCTATTTGCACATTGTGTCCAAGTGTTAGATCACCTCCATGTTCTATCTCTTTCATAATCGCTTTGACAAGAGTCGATTTTCCCTCTCCATTTTTACCGACAAATGCAATTTTCTGCCCACGTTCCACCATAAAATTTGCATTGGCAAATACGGTATGCTCGCCATAATTTTTAGAGACATTATCTGCAGTAATAGGGTAATTACCCGAACGAGGTGAGGGTGGGAACTTAAGTCGTAATGCTGAAGTGTCTTCTTCATCAACCTCTATTATTTGAAGTTTCTCAAGCATCTTAACTCGTGACTGTACCTGAAGAGTTTTTGAATATGTTCCTTTAAAGCGTTCGATAAAATCCACATTTTCCTGGATCATCTTCTGCTGCTCTTCATATTGTTTTTGTTGTTGCTCTCTTCTTTCTTTTCTAAGCTCAAGATATTTTGAATAATTTACTTTATAGTCATATATCCTACCCATTGTAACTTCAATAGTTCTTGTTGTGATATTGTCAACGAATGCGCGGTCGTGAGATATTACGACTACAGCTTTTCCGCTTTCAATAAGAAAATCTTCAAGCCACTGGATAGATTCTATATCAAGATGATTGGTAGGCTCATCAAGTAAAAGGACATCCGGGTTTTGAAGTAACATTTTTGCAAGTTCGATTCTCATTCTCCATCCTCCTGAAAACTCAGATGTCGATTTGTGGAAATCGTCTCTTTTAAAACCAAGACCCAAGAGTGTTTTTTCAACATCTTCGTCGAAATGTGTCATATCAATAGTGTAGAATTTCTCACTTAGAGTTGAAACATTCTCGATTAATTGCATATATGAGTCAGACTCATAGTCTGTTCTTGTAGCAAGCTCTTCATTGATTTTGTTAATCTCTTCTTCCATTTTAAATAAATGGGAGAATGCTTGAGAGGCTTCTTCAAACACTGTTCTTCCATCTTGTGTAAGCAAATGCTGAGGAAGATATGATATTACCGTGTCTTTGGGATATGAAACTTTTCCCTTTGATGGTTGTCGTGCACCTGCAAGGATTTTTAAAAGCGTAGATTTTCCTGCTCCGTTTTTTCCCATAAGAGCAATTCTGTCTTTGGGGTTGATTACAAACGAAATATTTTCGAATAATGTTGTTCCGCCGAATTCAACCGTTAAAGCGTCTGCTGATATCATAGATTATTATTTTGTTTCTTATTTTTTTGAAAGCGCAAAGATACAAAATTAGATGCATACAGAATTCTAAATGATATTTCATTATTGGTTATTAATTTTTTTATGCATAAAGAGAATATAAATTTTGTATTCTTTATGTTGTAGAGCATAAGATTGCTATCTTTGCGCCCGCTTTAAATGTTTTTTTATACCGGAAATGGCCGGATTATTTGTTTTTAGGCGCTTAATCAAAAATATTTTAGAAGAGTTATGAAATTATTATCCCCAAAGGAAATAGTGAATTATGCCTCAGAGGCAGCAATGGAAAAAGGTAATTATAGTATTAAGAAAATTTTAATTCTTGCTTTCCTGGCAGGATCATATATCGGTATGGGTGGGCTGATAGCGGTATTGGCAGGATATGGATTTCCTCAATTTTCGTTAGAGAATCCGGCATTACCTAAATTACTTATGGGCGCGGCTTTTCCTATTGGTTTGATTCTTGTTGTTTTGGCAGGAGGTGAGCTGTTTACAGGAAATTGTGCTTATTTCATTCCTAATGTTATGAGTAAAAGACAACCTTGGAAGACAGCTTTAAGAAACTGGACCTTAGTATGGAGTGGTAACTTTATAGGAGCTTTGTTTTTTGCTTATTTTCTTGTTTCAATTCCAGGAATTTTTCATTATGATCCTTGGCATACAGCTATTGAAAAGCTTGCAATGTCAAAAATGTCGAATCCTTTTTTTGTAACATTCTTCAAAGGTGTAGGTGCTAATTGGCTTGTTTGTCTTGCAATGTGGTTGGGGATGTCTGCAAAAGATACTATGGGTAAAATTGCCGGTATCTGGTGGCCTGTAATGACTTTCGTTGCTATAGGTTATGAGCACTGTATTGCAAATATGTTCTTTATTCCAATGGCAATGATGGAAGGTGCCGATATTTCGGTTATAGATTTCTTTGTAAAGAATCTTATTCCTTCTACATTAGGCAATATTGCAGGAGGTGCAATATTTGTGGGCGGATTTTATTGGTTCGCTTATGAAAAACTATCAAAATATTAAACTCTGAATATCAGAGTAACCTTTATTTTAGATAGTCATTGACTTTCTAAATAAAAAAATATCTATGGCAGTTATGGAAGGCTGCCATAGATAAAGTGTCAGAACTAATTTTAGGAGTAAAAACCCGTTGTTTAAATAACTGATAGAAGAATCTATCAGTTATTTTTTTTTCTGAATGTCTATTTTGAAGAGTGTTCGTTTACGAATAATACCACACGGTTCCAGTCATTATGGTCAGGATAAGGTTGTTCTGTAGAACCTTTCGCGATCACTTTAATTCTGTTTTTGTCAATTTTGTAAGTAGTTGTAAGTTCTTTAGCAACAGCCTGAGCTCTACGCATACTTAGTTCCATGTTGTATTCAGGAGTACCTGTATCTTTATCTGCGTAACCAACAACTTCGATAACTGCTTTAGGGTGATTTTTCATCCATTCAGCTGCATTGAATACATTAACTTGTTGTTCTCTTGAAATAACTGCACTGTTGATTCTGAATCTTACTACAGAGTTCAAATCACATGGAGGACAATCTTGAGCAATCTCTTTCTTAACGTCAGCTTCAGTTAAACATTTTCTGCTTTCGCATTTGTTAAGTTCTTGTCTTAGCATATTGATTTTATCGTTAAGATTGTTTACCAATAGCTGTTCTTCATAAGGATTGTAAGCAGTAAATCTGTTTTGACCAAGTTTGAACGTAATACCTGCAGAAAGTGACATAATAGGTTCTAAGTAATGAGAACCGTTCATTCCGCTGAATCGTTGTGAAGTAAAGACAAATCTATCCTGTATATAAATATCAATTAAATGAGTAATGTTGAAATTAACTTTAACACCTAATGAAATTGGTAATTCCCAAGGTTTCCAACCTGCGAAATTATCTTTTAAAGTAGCAAGATAAGAAATACCTCCGAAAGGAATCACATCTACGACTCTTTCAGGATTGTAGCCCCAGAAAGTGTTTGATAAATTCCAAGTCAAATCACCATAGAATCCAAGATATCCGATATTCTTTTTGTCTTTTCCACCATTAAGACCCGGTTTGTAAAGTTTTAATTCTCCATAATTTCCTTCAAGTCTTAATCCTAAATAAGGAGTAAACCATTTTCCAGCAGCAATGCTTCCTAAAATTGTTAGAGGATGGTCAGGTTTGAATCCGTTAATTTTTTGTTGCATATAAAAGTTAACTCCGGCACCGGCAGAAATATACCAATTGTCGCCAAAGCTTGTTTCATAATAATGGTTTTTGCTGCTTGTATCTACAGCCTGAGCTGATACATTAGTAGAAGAGAAAGGTAAAAGAGTCACCAGCATTAAACCAAAAACTATTAAATTTTTCTTTTTCATTTTGTTCTTAATTATTAGTTTGACATCAGAATTGTTTTGTTTTTTAACTGATAATGTTATTAGTTCTATTAAAAATTATCACCATTAATTATTATTGATTCAGTTTATTTATTGCTTATTTTACTTTAAAAACGCATGTTCATATATAATGTTCAGAGTGCTTATAGTTTTGTAAACTTTTAACTCGGCAAACTTTAAAAGTCATTTTATATATTATCAGAACTGCATTGTTGAGGGTTTTTTATTAGTTTTGCGAATGTTATAAATTAAAGAATGACAAAGAATAAATTAGGATTCATCAATCGTCTGAGAGGAATAAAATCTTTAACGATCGTAATAAATCTATCTTCTAATAGAAAGCAGATTACAATTAATAAAACACAAGGATTGCTTTGTGGGATAATTCTATTCATTCTATTTTATTTTTTTAGCGTTATTAGTTGCAGTTATACACCTTTTAGGGTTTTTCTACCCGGGTATATGGACTTTGGTACTAAGGCGGAGGTTATACAGAATAATTTTGACATGGACTCTCTGTATCTAAAAAGTAGGAAAATAGAAAACTATATGGAGAATCTCCGACGCATTCTAAACGCTGAGGTTGAATATGCATTGGATCAGGAATTTCTTATACCCTCTGATACTTTAATATATCTGTCGGCAGAGGATTTGCCGGGAAGAACCGATTCTGAAATCGATTTTATAAAAAATTTCGAAGAGGAAGAGAAATATAATCTTTCCGAACTTATATCTCATAATGCAGCTGAGGGATTGAGTTTTATAAGCCCTGTAAAGGGAGTAATAAACAAGCGTCGCTCAATATTGGACACTGAAAATACATTAGAGATCTTATGTGCAAGAAATGCATTGGTATCTAATCCATTGGAGGGAGTGATGATAAATACAGATTATACTATAAAAGATAAATATGCGATTGTTGTTCTTCATAAGAATAATTTTATATCGATATTTAAAAATATCCCAACACTAAGAAAAAACATAGGAGAAAAGATTTTAACAGGAGAGATAATAGGTGTTATGAGTACAAAATCGCAAGATGAAACACAGCCACAACTTATTTATGAACTATGGCATAATGGCAATAGGGTAAATCCTGAAGAATATATTAATTTTTAGATCAATGAAGAAAAAAATAGCAATTTTAGGTTCTACTGGTTCTATCGGAACTCAGACCCTTGATGTGATTGCAGAACAGCCTGATCAATTTGAAGTATTAACTATTACTGCAAATAATAATGCTGATTTACTTATACAACAGGCTCTTAAGTTTAAACCTGATAATGTTGTTATTGCAAATTTCGATAAGTATAATCAGGTAAAGGAAGCGCTTAAAGATGAGGATATAAAGATATATGCCGGTCAGGATGCAATCGCTCAGATTGTAGAGGATTCGAATATAGATATGGTCGTGGCCTCTATGGTGGGTTATTCGGGCTTGAAGCCAGTGATAAATGCCATAAAAGCGGGTAAGAGCATAGCTCTTGCAAATAAGGAAACTCTTGTTGTGGCGGGAGAGTTGATAAAAGAACTAACTGCAAAACATCGGGTATCGGTTTTGCCTGTAGACTCAGAACATTCTGCAATATTTCAATGTTTGGTCGGAGAGGATTATAATCCAATAGAAAAGATAATGTTGACTGCATCAGGAGGACCGTTTCGAATGATGTCGGCTGATGAATTAAAAAAGGTTACGGCTAAACAAGCATTAAAACATCCTAATTGGGATATGGGTGCAAAGATCACTATTGATTCGGCCACTTTAATGAATAAAGGTTTTGAAATGATTGAAGCAAAATGGCTTTTTGATCTGGCTATTGATCAGATTGAAGTTGTGGTGCATCCTCAATCTATTGTTCATTCTATGGTTCAATTTGAAGATGGAGCAGTAAAGGCTCAACTTGGTATGCCTGATATGAAAGTGCCAATTGCTTATGCTCTTTCATATCCTTTAAGGATGAAAAGTAATAATAATCCCAGAATGTCACTTGCCGATTATGCATCATTGACTTTCGAGAAACCTGATATGGAGAGATTTCCAAATCTTGCTCTTTCATTTGAAGCTATAAGAAAAGGAGGTAATGCTCCTTGTATTTTAAATGCGGCAAATGAGATAGTTGTGGATGCTTTTCTAAAGGATAGATGTTCTTTTTATCAAATGTCAGATATCATACAACAGACATTGAATAATATCCACTATATCGAGAGCCCCCGGTACTCAGATTTTGTAGAGACAGATAAAGCGGCAAGAGAATTTGCCTTGTCAAAACTATAATAAATATTAAGTTGAATAAAGATTCAATATTTCATTCATTTGATTTAAAACATTGTTGAAAAATTCAGACTATTTTTGCAATCGTAAAATTTAATAACATTATCCTAATATGCAGGTTTTCTTAGTAAAAGCATTACAATTAATTTTGGCCTTTTCGATACTGGTAATAGTACATGAATTTGGTCATTTCATATTTGCTCGTATATTCAAAGTTCGTGTAGAGAAATTTTATCTTTTCTTCAATCCGTGGTTCTCACTTTTTAAATTTAAGCCCAAGAATTCAGATACCGAATATGGTGTAGGTTGGTTGCCTTTGGGTGGTTATGTGAAGATTGCCGGGATGATTGATGAATCTATGGACAAAGAACAACTTGCTAAACCTCCACAGCCATGGGAATTCCGTTCAAAAAAGGCTTTCCCTCGTTTGTTGATTATGGGAGGGGGAGTTCTATTTAATTTTATTTTGGCAATACTTATTTACGCCGGAATCGCTTATCATTGGGGTGATATGATACTTCCATTGAGAAATGTAAAAACTGGGATGGAATTTTCCGATTATGCAAAAACAGTAGGTTTTGAAAATGGAGACATAATTTATGGTGTTGATGGAGTAGAGCTTAAAGAACTTGATATACAAAAAATAGGAGAGTCTCAAAAGGTTACAGTACAACGTAATAATGAATTGGTAGATATTGTTATGCCTGCTGATTTCATGCAAAATATTATAGCAAGGGGTAATGAGAGATTTGCCTGGATAAGAATGCCTTTTGTGATTGCCGAAGTAATGCCTCAGAGTAATGCTAATACGGCGGGCTTGTTAGCTAACGATAGTATTGTGGCTGTTAATAATGAACCGACATCTTCATATGAAAATATAACAAAGATATTTGCAGATAATAAAGACTCGCAACTTGATGTTACTCTTTACAGAAATGGAGAGATGCTGACTTTGCCTTTAATGATTGATGAGAATGGTAAAATCGGTGTTTATGCAAAGAATTTTATGCAGATGTTTGACATCGAATATAAGAAATATACTATTTGGCAATCTTTCCCTGTCGGAATAGAGAAATGTTATGACAAACTTGCAAGTTATGTATCTTCTCTTAAATATTTCTTTACAAAAGAAGGAGCGCAAAGTCTTGGTGGTTTTATAGCGATAGGAAATATTTTTCCTTCTGCTTGGGATTGGTACTCTTTTTGGAGTTTGACCGCTTTACTCTCTATAATGCTTGGATTTATGAATATTCTTCCAATACCTGCATTAGATGGTGGACATATTTTCTTCCTTCTTTATGAGATTATAACACGTAGAAAACCGAGTGAAAAATTCCTTGAATATGCTCAGGTGGCTGGTATGTTGATTCTTTTTGCATTGATGATCTTTGCAAACGGAAATGATATATTTAAATTATTGTTTAAATAATTAGATAAAATTCAAAATAATATAATTAAAGGCCGGAATATAAATTCCGGTCTTTATTAATAAATATACAAATGACGAAATACTTAAAGATTCAACTTAAACCAGGAAAAGAAGAGTCGCTAAAACGATTCCATCCTTGGATTTTCTCAGGAGCAATAGCTCGTTTTGAGGCTCAGCCTGAAGAGGGCGATGTTGTTGAAGTTGTTGATTCAAATAATAATTTTATAGCTTACGGACATTATCAAATTGGTAGTATCGCTGTTCGAGTTCTTACATTCGATCAGGAGATAATTGATTTTGAATTTTGGAAAAAGAGATTGGAAGTTGCTTATTCTCTTAGAGAAAGTTTAGGTCTTATAAATACTAATAATAATACGTTCAGATTAGTACATGGTGAAGGAGATTATTTGCCAGGACTTATTATAGATATTTATTCAGATACCGCCGTAATGCAAGCTCATACTCCGGGGATGCATTATGTAAGAGAAACTCTTGCAAAGGCGCTTGTTGAAATTTCTGCAGGTGTAATAAAAAATGTATATTATAAATCTGAAACAACTCTGCCATACAAGGCTGATTTAGGTGCCGAAAACGGATATTTAATAGGTGAATATAATAATTCGGATATCGCTCTTGAGAATGGGTTGAAGTTTCATGTAGATTGGTTAAGAGGCCAAAAGACAGGCTTTTTCGTGGATCAAAGAGAAAATAGATCGATAGTGGAGCGTTTTTCAAAGAACAGAGCCGTACTTAATATGTTTTGCTATACCGGTGGTTTTTCTTTTTATGCCATGAGAGGTGGAGCTAAACTTGTACATTCTGTAGATTCATCTGCCAAGGCTATAGATCTTACAAAGAAAAATGTTGAATTGAATTATCCGGGAGATGAAAGACATGAGGCTTATGCTGAGGATGCTTTCAAATATCTTGATAAGATGGGTGACCAATATGATCTGATTATTCTGGATCCTCCGGCTTTTGCAAAGCATAAAAATGTACTAAGAAATGCACTTCAAGGATATAGAAGACTTAATGCTAAGGCTTTCGAGAAGATAAAACCGGGTGGAATATTATTTACATTCTCTTGTTCTCAGGTCGTGTCCAAAGAAAATTTCAGATTAGCAGTTTTTAGTGCCGCAGCTCAGAGTGGACGAAGAGTGAGAATAATACATCAAATGACACAGCCTTTAGATCATCCGATAAATATTTATCATCCGGAAGGTGAATATCTAAAGGGGCTTGTTCTTTATGTGGAATAAAATTTATCTGATATAATTGATAAAAATATACAGACCGAATAAGGTACAATACATATCTGATTCGGTCTTTTTAATTAATAATAGAATTAATAAGTAAATGACTTCGAATAGAAAAGACGGAATAAATTCAATAAAGAATGAATACGTTCTTAAAATTGAGGATTGTGAAGAGGTTGGTGAGAATTTATATGATCTTGAGGCTGCTCAAAGGATGTCGAAGCTTAATCAGTGGATTCAAAAAATAAATAAGTATTCTTCACATATCAATCCCGATCTTAATACTTTTCTTTCAAGACTTCTTTTTTGTTTTTTTTCTGAGGATATAGGGATATTTGCAAAAGGTATTTTTACAGATTCTATTAAAGAGTACACCTGTTGCGATGGTACAAATCTAAGGGAATATCTTAGTAGATGTTTTGATATTATGGATACCAATATGGAACAGAGAAGTGATTCTTGTTCTGATGTTGATCAATTTCCATATGTAAACGGAGGACTTTTTAGCAATAAAATAGAGATTCCATATCTTGATGAGGTTGCAAGAGATTTGATATTGAATTGTACCGAATTGGATTGGACATTAGTTAATCCGGATATTTTCGGATCGATTATACAATCTGTCGTATCTACTGATGAGCGTTATTTTTTAGGGATTCACTATACAAGTATTCCTAATATAATGAAGCTGATAAAGCCTTTGTTTCTTGATGAATTATATTTTGATTTTGACAAAGCTTACAATAATAGAAAAAAGCTGAACTCATTATTGACAAAAGTTTCTCAAATGAAATTTTTTGATCCGGCTTGTGGAAATGGCAACTTTCTTATTGTAACATATAAAGAGTTAAGAATTTTAGAGATCAAAATATGGAAAAGAATAAGAGAACTTTCATTCGGTCAACTATCTCTACCTTTTGTTTGTGTTACGCTTGATCAGTTTTATGGAATAGAAATTGATGAGTTTATTTCACAAACTGCTATGCTATCTTTATGGCTTGTGGAGCACCAGATGAATGCAATATTTATTGAGGAGTTTGTTGGTGTACAAATAGAGGCACTACCACTTAAGAAATTATCGAATATTCATTGTGCTAATTCATGTTATATTGATTGGGCAGTGGTCTGTCCGAAGAGTCAGGATTCGAAAGTTTATATAATGGGTAATCCTCCTTTTGCAGGAAGTAAAATGCAAACTCCCAATCAACGAAGAGATTCTGAGATAGTATTGAAGGATCTTAAAAATAATAAAGTACTCGATTATATTACCAATTGGTTTTGGCTTGCTTCTAAGTATATAATGGATACAAAAGGTAGTTTTGCCTTTGTTTCCACTAATTCCATTACTCAGGGTGAACAGGTGAGCTTGCTTTGGAAACCTATATTTGATTTGGGATTAAGTATTAGTTTTGCTTATACCTCTTTTCTTTGGTCAAATAATGTGAAAGATAAAGCGGGAGTAACTTGCGTTATTATTGGAGCTGATTCAATAAAAAGACAAAAAAAATATCTTTATGATAATGGGAAAAAGATTATTGTAAAATCTATTACACCTTATTTGACAGCCGGGTATCCTATAGCGATTGAGAAGAGTTATAAATCACCAGATGATATTCCGAAAATTAATTATGGTGCTATGGCTTATGATAATGGATATTTGGCTTTGACAGAGGAAGAGAAGGATAATATAATTAAAGAGTATCCAACTGCAGAGGAAATTATTCTTCCTTTTATGGGGGCAAGAGAGCTTATAAGGAATGAAAAGAGATATTGTTTGTGGATTTCGGATACTGAACTTGAAAAGGCAATTGCTAATCCAATAATAAAGGAGCGTATTGAGAAGACAACAGAATTCCGATTATCTTGTACAGATGTAAAAGGTAGAAAATTGGCTGAAAGGGCTCATCAGTTCAGAGAGTTCTTTACACCGCAAAACAGAGCAATTGTGATTCCGAGGGTTTCTTCGGAAAAGAGAGAATATCTTCCTATTGGCTATGTCTATGAGAAAACTATTGCCTCAGACTCTGCTTTTGTTATTTATGAAGCTCCATTATGGCTCTTTGGAATACTTTCTTCATCAATGCATATGTTGTGGATAAGAAGTATAAGCGGTAGACTGAAGAATGATTTTAGGTATTCTGGACAACTTTGTTATAATAGTTTTCCTTTTCCCAAACTTACTGAAAAAGAAAAGTTCGCTATTGAAGAGATCGTAAGAGATATTCTTTATTTGAGAGATGAATTCAGAGGTAAGAATCTTGCATATCTCTATGATCCATTAACAATGCCTGAGAAGCTTAAACAGCTGCATGTAAAATTAGACAAGGTAGTAGAGAATGCTTATTCTCAAGATGTCGAATTTACGTCTGATTCTCAAAGATTAGGTTTCTTGTTTGAAAGATATACTGCAGGGTTGCAAAAGCTACAGTTATAAATTTTAGGAAATAGGATTTTCGAATTTGGGAAATTTAAAACAGGAAATTAATTCAATAAAAGAATTGATAAAAGGATATAGATTAAATATCCGGGTTCAAAAATTAATTAGAATATTATCGCATTTAATATATGTCATCGAATTAATGCGTTAATTTGGAAGCCAGAGCTTGAAATATAGTTCAAAGTATGTTTAAATAGTATTTTAATAACTATTGTTTGAGTAATATGCCCATTTTCGATATATTTACAATAGGTTTTAAAATATGCAGGTATAACTGCGATATAATAATTAAAAAAATAATATTATGAAAGAAATTGAAGATATGATCTTTGACGATCAGGAAGCTGTAAAATTTATTCAGAATCATTTGCCTCAAGAATTAAAAGGAAAGTTCTCTGATGATGATATAACTTATATAACAGATGTAATTTACGATTATTTTGAGAGTCAGGGAATGCTTGATCCTGATTTAGAGGAAGATCCTGAAATTGATATTGACGATTTACTTGATTATATAATGAAAAATTCAAAACGTGATGGATTCGAATTTGTAAGAGAGGAAGTATTATTTGTTGTTGAAAGTGAGTTTGATTATGAGGAATCATTGGATATTTAATGTTATAACATTGATATGTCTCTTTTGATTGTAGAGAAATATTAACTCTATATGGGGCATAGAATTATAACATTGAAAGAAACAATGAAAACTATATAACTATGAAAAAGCAGCTGATTATAATATTCTTATCCTTTTTTTCATTAGCTCTTTTAGCTTCTAATCCGATATCATTATTTAAAAGCAATAATGATGTTAAAAGAACTCAAGAGTCCTTCTTAGGAGCAGAAATTTCAGGTAAAGCGGGAATTAATATATCTAAATATATGCAACGTCAGGAAAAGTATTTTTCTACCGTTCGAAATGTTTCCGTTACAAGAGTGAGAGGTGGAGAGGTTTTGGAAATTACAGTTCCTGCAGAGTCTTTGTTTTTAAATAATGATTCTGTATTTTCAGAGATGGCAGATCTGAACCTTAGACCTATTCTGACTTTTTTTAGAAAGAATACTACAGATCTTATTATTGCAGTTCACACCGATAATACAGGTTCAAAAGCATATTTAGAATCTCTTTCTAATGGAAGGGCTAAGGCAATAGAGAACTGGTTTATTACCAACAAAGTCCCAAAAGATAAAATGGAGATATTTTCTTATGCTGATTCTGTGCCTTTGTCTGAAAATGATTCCATGACAAAGAGACAAAAGAATAGGAGAGTGACCTTTTATCTTATTCCTAATAAGGAGATGATAAAACAAGCAAAAAGAGGGAAATTATAAAAAGAAATCTTAGTTGATATATAATGTCAACTAAGATTTTTTTCTTTTATATTTTAACTAATTCTATTTATCCTTTCAATCGACTGATCTGATTGAAAAAATAATAATATTACATTACGAAAATAAAAGGAATATTATTCTTAGTATAGCCTAACGTAACTCACTGAACGTAAATCCTTTGTCTGAAAACATTTACTAAGATGTTATATTAATCTTTATTTTAGGACTTAAAAAACAGGTATAGGATTATAATTGTAAATAAATATTTTATTCTCTTTTATAGACTTTTGAACATCAATTATCCTTTGATTACTACTTCCCCTAAAAATGCAATCTGTACTTTTTAAAGAATCTTCAAAACGACCATCTATAAGTATGTCAATGTGAGATAAAAGTGGGTTTAAATCATTATTCCTTATTATCTCTTCAAAAGTATAACCTGTATAGCACCAGATATTCTTATTAGACTCTTTTTTTATCATTTTAGCCAGGTTTGTAAATGCTTCAACCTGAAAAAATGGATCACCCCCCGAAAATGTTATGTTTCTTCCACTTTTAATAAGATACTCTTTAATGTCCGATACCTTCATCTTTCTACCAGCTAATAGATTCCATGATTTAGGATTCTGACATCCTGGACATTTATGAGAACATCCTGAAGAATATACAGAAGTACGTAATCCCGGACCATCTACACACGTATCATCTACGATATCTAAAATATAAATATATTCTTCTGATATATTTTTATTTATCTCGGATTCGGATATAAAATTATCGGGTGAAGAACTGTCAATCATAATAAAATTTATGTCTATAAGAAAAAGGATATTAAGTTTATTTCGGATAATAAACTTAATATCCTTATTGAATTATATTTAATTATCCTAATTAGGATATTAGAGATATTCGTCAGGAATAATAATTAATCCTATTCTTATGCAATGAATCTACTTTTGCTAATATATTCCTTAGGAATACAATTCTCGTTGATTTTATGCAAAGAAAACTATTCTTCAAGAATTTAGCATACAATGATTTTTTGCAAAATCATCTATTTGGATTAATATATTCTTTAAGAATACGAATCGTCATAATTTTATATTATGGCATCTTATCTATTCTTATTCAAAAAGAACTAATATTTATTCTCTTTAGTTATGAATTATATTCTTGATAAATAATCATAATTATTAGGAATGAATTACTCTGTCAGATAATTCTGCAAGTTTCGCTTTATTCCATCTTGTTGTTGTTCCTACAAGGTAACCTGTTATTCTCTGAAGTTTATCGAGATTTTCGCTCTCACATTTTGGACATTTTTCTAAATTTTCAATAGAATTCTCATGTCCGCAATCCATACATCTGTTTCTGTTATGATTAATTGAACCATAACCTACATTGTATTCATCCATCAGATCAACTATATCTAATATAGCTTCAGGATTATGAGTCGCATCACCATCAATTTCAACATAGAAGATATGTCCGCCTCTTGTAAGTTCATGATAAGGAGATTCTATAATAGCCTTATGACGAGCTGAACATTTGTAATATACAGGAACATGATTTGAATTTGTATAATATTCTTTATCTGTTATGCCCTTTAATTCTCCGTATTTCTTCTTATCTATTGCCGTAAATCTTCCAGACAAACCCTCCGCAGGAGTTGCAAGCACACTATAGTTATGAGAATATTTATCGCTATAAAAATCGGCTCTTTCTTTCATTTTAGAGACAATCTCAAGTCCTATCTTTTGAGCTTCTTCCGATTCACCATGATGTTGCCCTGTAAGAGCAATAAGACATTCTGCCAGGCCTATGAATCCGATACCCAATGTACCCTGATTAATAACACTTTCAATACTATCTTCTCCTTTTAAATTCTCAGTATTATTCCAAAGAGAACTCATAAGAAGAGGAAACTGCTTTGCTAAAGCTGTTTTTTGAAAAGAATAACGTATATGAAGTTGCTTAGCAGTTATCTCTATCATATCATCTAAAAGTTTATAAAACTTCTCAAGTCTTGCTTTAAGAGTTTTTTCACTCATTGATTCCAACGCAAGCCCAACGATATTAATAGTTGAAAAAGATATATTACCTCTTCCGATTGAAGTCTTTTCGCCAAATCTATTTTCGAATACACGAGTACGACAACCCATTGTTGCCACTTCGTAGTTATATCTCAAAGGATCATCAGCTTTCCAAGATTCATGCTGGTTGAATGTAGCATCAAGATTAAGAAAATTAGGAAAGAATCTTCTTGCCGATACTTTGGCAGCAAGTTGATATAAATCATAATTCGGATCTTGAGGTAAATAATTCACACCTCTTTTCTTTTTCCATATCTGAATAGGGAATATAGCTGTTGCGTTATTACCAACACCTTGATAAGTTGAATGAAGAATTTCTCTTATAACGCATCTACCTTCCGCAGAAATATCTGTACCATAATTTACAGAACTGAAAACAACCTGATTACCACCTCTGGAATGAATAGTATTCATATTATGAATGAATGCCTCCATAGCCTGATGTACACGGCCCACTGTTCTGTTTACAGCGTGTTGAACTATCTTTTCATTTCCTACAAGATTCTCGCATTTCTTAACCAAGAAATCTTTGATTTCCACATCATATAAAGATGAATAATCATCACCAGTAAATCTTTCCAGAATCTTTACCTCTTCGATATAAGTACTTCTTACATAAGGGGCAAAATAGAAATCAATAGCAGGTATAGCCTGACCGCCATGCATTTCGTTTTGAGCAGTTTCTAAAGATATACAAGCTTGAATGCTCGCTGTCTCAATTCGTTTTGCTGGTCTTGATTCTGCATGTCCTGCCATAAATCCGCGACCTAATATTCTGTCTAACGGATGCTGAACACAAGTAAGACTTTTAGTAGGGTAGTAATCTTTATCATGAATATGAAGAAATCCATTTTTAACAGCGCTTTTAATATCTTCATCAACAAGATAATCATCAACGAAAGGCTTTGTAGTTTCGCTGGCAAATTTCATCATCATACCAGCAGGGGTATCCGCATTCATATTGGCGTTTTCCCTTGTAATATCATTCGATTTAGCCTCAATAATTTCGAGAAACATCTCTCTTGTTTTGGCTTTTCTTGCAACACTTCTTGCATTGCGATAAGAAATATAAAGCTTTGCTACATCTTTTCTGGAGCTCTTCATTAACTCTATTTCTACGAGATCCTGGATAGCCTCCACAGACATAATCTTATTTCCTTTAGAATTGATTCTGCTTGCAATATCATTAGCAAGTTTAAAATCAACTCCATGAGATGAGTGGCCCATAGCCTTGCAAATAGCTTCCTCTATTTTACTAATATCAAAACTAACAGTCCTTCCATCTCTTTTTAAAACGCTGTGAATCATAATTTTGGTGTGTTTACTTAAAGTGCTTCTTGATTAAATAGGGGTAAAATATTAAGCATAAATATTTAACCTTTCTGTGTGAATCACGATAATTAGATTTTACTTTACTATTAAAAAACGCTTACAAAAATGGGAGGAAATGCCCATTCTTGCAAGCGTTTTTACCTAAAAAATATCGATTATATTTTTTAATGCTAATATTTGTTTCTATGCAAATTTTAAAGAGGAATTTTATTTATTCTTGTCAAATGTCTGCCACCTTCGAAAGGAGTGGTCAAAAATAACTCAACCATTTTTCTTGTCAGCTCTTCATCAATGAATCTGCCGGGCATTACCAGAATATTAGCATCATTATGTTGACGAGCAAGAGAAGCAATCTCTTCAATCCAACATAAGGCCGCTCTTACTTTGGGATGTTTATTCAAAGTCATATTTATCCCGTTACCACTGCCACATACAGCGATACCTCTTAATATATCTCCATTATCAATTGCACTTCCTAATAGATGTGCAGGATCGGCATAATCGCAAGATTCGGCAGAGAAACAACCAAAATCTTTATATTCATAACCTTTAGATTTTAAATATTCAATTACGATCTGTTTTTTTTCATATCCTGCATGATCACTAGCAAGACCAATAACTTTATTATCCATATTCTAAAAATAATTTTGTGAACTATAATATATTCAGACGGTACAAATTTATTACTAAAATCTATATTGAATAAAAAAATACACAAAAAGAGCTTTACCGTTCATAAGAAATAGGTAAAGCTCTTTTTAAAATTATCAAATATTATTTTTTCAACATTTCAATAACTTGATTGTAAACGTTTTCTGGTGTGAAACCAAATTCTTCGTCAAGTTTTGTATATGGTGCAGAATAACCGAAATGATCAAGACCCCATACTTTTCCGTTAGGACCAACAAGGCGGTAAAGAGTTGAAGGAAGTCCTGCAGTCAGACCAAATACCGGTTTGTCAGAAGGAATAACACTTTCGATATATTCTTTACTTTGATTAAAGAATAAGCCTTCAGATGGAGCTGAAACAACTTGAGATTGAATGCCATTACGTTCTTTAAGCAATTTAGCACCCTCTATTAATGTAGCAACCTCAGAACCGTTAGCAACAAGAATTACATCCGGAGTTTCATCTTTAGTAATTACATATGCTCCTTTTTCTGCCTGAAGAGCCTCTTTGTATCTATCTCCTGATAGGGCAGGAAGATCTTTAATATTCTGACGAGAAAGGATCAATCCTGTTGGACTTGTAGTATTCTCCATTGCCATTTTCCAAGCCACAGTAGTTTCAGCTGAGTCTGCAGGGCGAAGAACAAGCATAGAATTCTTTCCGCTATGATTTTTAAGTTGTTCAAGAAGTCTGATCTGAGCCTCTTGTTCAATTGGCTGATGAGTCGGACCATCTTCACCTACACGGAAAGCGTCATGAGTCCAGATAAATTTAGTTTGTTGTTCCATTAGAGCAGCAATACGAACAGCCGGTTTCTCATAGTCAGAGAATACAAAGAATGTTCCGCATGCAGGGATTACACCACCATGCAAAGACATACCATTCATAATAGCAGCCATTGAAAGTTCACAAACACCTGCCTGGAAGAATGCACCCGAGAAATCCTGATATTTGAAAGCATGAGTTTTCTTAAGGAATCCATCAGTTTTATCAGAGTTTGCAAGGTCAGCAGAAGAAACAATCATATTTTCAACCTGTTCTGCAAGAGCAGAAAGGACAGTAGCCGAAGCAGCACGAGTAGCCTGATTTGCTTTCTGTACGATTGCCTCATAATTTACAACAGGAGCTTTTCCAGAGAAGAAATACTCCAGTTTTTTTGCAAGTTCAGGATTATTGTTTGTCCATTCAGCAGCTTCTGCTTTTTTAGCAGCCATCACTGTTTCAAGTTCTTTTGCTCTTTGAGCATATAGTTCTTGAGTTTCAGCAAATAAAACAAACGGATTTTTAGGATTTCCACCAAGTCCTTCAATTGTTTTATCATAAGAAGCACCTGAAGCAGAAAGAGGCTGACCGTGAGTCGAGCATTTACCTTCGAAAGAATTACATTCTTCAGTAATTGCACCTTTACCCATTATGGTTTTACCGATTATAAGAGTTGGTTTTTGAGTTTCTTCTATTGCAACCTGAAGAGCTCCGGTAATCGCCGTTGCATCATTTCCGTTGATAGTGATCACTTTCCATCCCCAAGACTCATATTTCATCGCTGTATTTTCGATAGTTACATCTTTTGTTTCCGTAGAAAGCTGAATGTCGTTGCTATCATAAAACATGATAAGATTACTTAGTCCAAGAGCACCTGCAATACGACCTGCTCCCTGAGAAATTTCCTCTTGAACACCACCGTCAGAGATATAAGCATAAGTTTTATGAGCCATCCATTCTCCAAATCTTGCAGCAAGGAATCTTTCAGCGATAGCTGCACCTACAGCCATAGCATGTCCTTGTCCAAGAGGACCGGATGTATTTTCAATACCGCGTTCCAAATCTACTTCAGGATGTCCTGGAGTTGGACTTCCCCATTGACGAAATTGAGATAACTCTTCCATAGAGAATTTTCCGGCACATGCTAATACTGCATATAACATAGGAGACATGTGACCTGGATCTAAAAAGAATCTATCACGATTGATCCAATTAGGATCTTTTGGGTCATAGTTTAAAAATTGAGAGTAAAGTACATTTACGAAATCTGCACCACCCATAGCTCCACCCGGGTGTCCCGAATTTGCTGTTTCTACCATTGCTGCTGATAAAATTCTAATATTATCAGAAGCCTTGTTCATTAAAGATAAATTGTTCATGATATAAATAATATAGCTCTGTGTATGTATAACGGTGCAAAGATAAGAAAATAGTTCTTTTATAATTTAAAAAACACTACAGTAGTTAAATTATTTAATAGAATAAAAAAGAGAATGAAAAATTTTTTTTCATTCTCTTACCCATATATTCTATAAAATGTAAATAAACTCAATTAGAATCATAAAAAAACAGATTGTTTTATCTGTAATTCTCATTTAGCTTATAATAATAAGCCCCTTTTCTAGAGTGCATTTTATCTTTCTCCTCAAGTTTGTCAAGAATATTTAATGACAAAACTTTTTTTCTAAAATTTCTTTTATCAAGAGATTCACTATAAATAGCTTCATGAAGAGATTGTAGCTGTGTAAGAGTAAATTTCTCAGGAAGAAGATTAAAACCGATATCAAACGTTGCTGCCTTTTTTCTCAATCTTTTAAGTGCATCTTCAACCATTTTTCGATGGTCAAATATCAGATGATTCCATTCCTCTTTAGAAAGCCACGATGAATCATATCTTTCTAACAATGAATGATCATAATCCTCTATATTAATTAATGCAAAATATACGATACTGATAACTCTTCCTGCCGGATCTCTGTCAAGATCCCCATAAGTAGCGACTTGTTCCATATACAAATCGTCTATACCTGTTAGTTTATCCAAAACGCGCTTTGCAGCATCATCAATACTTTCTTCTTTACAAACAAAACCACCAAGTAGGGAAGGAGCACCAATCTGAGGTTCAATTTTTCGTTTAAACGTCAGTATTTTCAGTTCCGTATCATGAAATCCGAAGACAATGCAGTCTACTGAGACAAGGAATCTATCGGGATGAATGTAATGATGTACAGAATTTGTCATGGAATAATTGTTTTAATAAAGAAGTGAGGGATAAACCTCACCTCTAATAAATATATTTAATGTATAAATGATTAAGCAAGACGACGAGATCCGTTGCTGATCTTAACAGGATAAACTTTAGCATCTAAGCCAAACTTACCTTTATATTTTTCAACAACAGTTGCAATAAATGCATCATATTTATCATCAGCTACAAGGTTAATTGTACAACCTCCAAAACCACCACCCATGATACGAGAACCGGTTACACCGCACTCTTTGGCTACTTCATTTAGATAATCGATCTCAGGAGTACTTACTTCGTAAAGTTCGCTCATTCCTTTGTGAGTTTCATAGATATTCTTACCTACTGTTTCATAATCACCAGCTTTAAGAGCCTCACAAGTTGCAATAAGTCTTTCATTTTCCTGAATAGCATAAGTTGCACGTTTGTAATCCTCTTCAGATATCTGATCTTTAACCTCTTCAAGCATCGCAATATTAGCATCTCCAAGAAGTTTTACTTCAGGATGATTTTTTGCAATTGCTGCAGCTGCATTTTCACAAGACTGGCGTCTTTTGTTATAAGGAGAATCTACAAGTTCATGTTTACAAACAGAATCGATAAGAACAACTTTATATCCTTGAGGATTAAAAGGAACATATTCATAATCCATTGTTGAACAATCAAGTCTGATTAGATGACCCTCTTTTCCGAATACAGATGCAAATTGATCCATAATACCACAGTTAACACCGCAATAGTTATGTTCTGTTTTCTGTCCTATAAGTACAAGCTCTTTTTTATCGAAGCCACAATTAAAAATTTCATTTAATGCAAAAGCATAAGTACTTTCAAGTGCAGCAGATGAAGATAGACCGGCACCAAGAGGAACATCACCTGAAAATACAGTATCAAAACCTTCAAGTTTTGCACCACGTTTGATCATTTCTCTACAAACGCCAAAAATATATCTTGCCCAGCTTTGAGTAGGAGCATCTGCTTCTTCTAATCCGAATTCAGCATGATCATCAAGGTCGATAGAGTAAGCACTAACGGTATTTTTTCCATTTGGCTTAATTTCAGCTAACATACCTTTATCAATAGCTCCCGGAAGTACACAACCTCCGTTATAATCTGTATGTTCTCCAATTAGATTTACACGACCCGGAGAGAAATATAAATAACCCTCTGTTCCAAATTCGTTTTTAAATTTGTTTCTTACAACTGACTGATCCATTTTTACTAGAGTTTAAGAAGAAACCATTCAATATAAATATTAAATGGTTTCTAAAATGTGTTTATAATTTATGTATTAATATTATTCTACTGGAATATCTTTATTCACGTTTTTGCATCCAATCAATGCATACCATAGGATGTAAGCTATACAGATAAACATCACCCAATATGAAGTAAGATAGCTTGTTGCATCAGCTACAGCACCCTGGATAGCAGGGATAATACCTCCACCGCAAACCATTACCATGAAAAGACCTGAAGCAGCAGCAGTATATTTTCCAAGACCTTCAACAGCTAAGTTGAAAATACCACCCCACATTACAGATGTACAAAGTCCGCAAAGACAGAAGAATACAAGATTTATAGGAAGTGGAGCCTCAATTCCAGGAAGAGATACCGCTATAGATGTAGGAAGAAGGATACCGCAAGCAATAAAGATAAGACCAAGTCCAGATACAGTAGCGATCATAGTTTTTGTAGAGATACTTCCGCCTAAAACACCACCAATCAGACGTCCGATCATCATAAGGAACCAATATATACCTACAACGGCACCTGCGATACCTGCATCAATACCAAGTTCGTTAGTCATATAAAGATTGGCTGTTGAAGGGATACCAATTTCGATACCTACATATATAAAGATTGCAATGATACCAAAAATCAGATGTTGGAAACGTAGAGGTGCGAATATACTGATATGTTCTTTTTCTGAAGCCTGCATTGGCTCAGGAATCTTAACAACTAATAAGATTACAAAAGCAAGAGCAAAAATAGCCATTGCAATAAACATTGCAGGATATGCTTTCTCAATAGTACGTCCCACAATAGGACCCATTAGATAACCCACAAGTACAGGAGTAATTGTAGCAGCGATAGAGTTTAATGTTCCCCCGAACTGTAATAGCTGATTACCTTTATTACCACCACCACCAAGAGTGTTTAACATAGGGTTAACAACTGTGTTAAGTAAACACATTGAAAAACCTGATACAAAAGCACCTATTAGGTAGTAAATAAAACTTCCGAACACACCTGATAGTGACTGGATACCAACACCAATGAATCCTACTGTCACGGCTACAAGAGCAGTCTTTTTATAACCTATCTTTTTAAGCATTAAACCGGCTGGAATACCCATAAATGCATAAGCAATAAAGTTGGCCATAAAGCCAAGCTGAGACTCAAAGTTGGAAGCACCAAACTGTGTTTGTACGATTACACCCATCGGTGAAGGAAGCCCTGTTACGAAAGCAACCATGAAAAATAACGCAAACATCACCGCAATCGGTAATGCATAGCTCTTAGATTGTTTTTCCATTTTATGTTATTAAGTTTACGAATTATATTGTAATAGTAATAATTTATTATTCAGTTATACCAAACTCATATACAGTGGTTTGTGTATAGTGATCTCCGGGATTTACTATAGCCGAAGGGAAATAGTGTCTGTTTGGAGTATCAGGAAAATGTTGAGCCTCGAAACAAACCGCACTTCTTGCCGGGAATGTAGACCCGTCAATTCCTTCAAATCCGCTAAGCCAGTTACCTGTATAAAGCTGCATGCCTGGTTCTGTTGTAAAGACTTTCAGTGTTCGTTTAGATTCAAGATCCGTATATTCAGCAGCGAACGAAAGTTCTTCCGGTTCTTTTTTATTCAATACATAATTGTGATCATAACCTGTTCCGTTGATTAGTTGCTGATCTTTTTCATTTATATCGCGACCAATTAGTTTTCCATCTCTGAAATCCATTGCAGTATCTTTTACGCTTAGAATTTCACCTGTAGGAATTGAATTTTCATCTATTGGAGTATAGAAATCCGCATTTATTACAAGCTTGTGATCTTCTACCGAAGGAGTAGGATTGGAGATCCCTGCAAGATTGAAAAAAGCATGATTGGTAAGATTAACATAAGTTTTCTTGTCTACAGCAGCTTTATAATCAATAATAAATTCATTTTTATCGGTTAAGGTATATGTCATAACGACTTTTACCAATCCCGGAAATCCCTCTTCTCCATATGCAGAAGTATATCTCAATACCAATGTTTGGCTATCAGTTTGTTCAGCATCCCAAACCACTTTATTATATCCTTTGATACCTCCATGAAGGTTATTAGGACCATTATTGATTGCAAGATTATATTCTTTTCCGTGAAGTGTAAATTTTCCGTTAGCAATTCTATTTCCGTATCTTCCGATTGTTGCTCCAAGATAAGGCTCAGGACCATTAACTATAGTATCGATAGAGTCATGACCTAATACGACGTTTGCAAAATTTCCATCCTTGTCAGGAGCCATAATTGCCATAACTATTCCTCCATAATTTGTGGCGCATATTTCTAATCCGTTGGAGTTTCTTAATACAAATAAGTCAACTGCTTTATCATCAATTGTAGCTTTAAAATCTTCCGGTTTCAAACCGCATTTATTTTCTTTTGAGAACGTTTTATTATCCATATATTCAGTGTTAATGATATTAGAAATTTTAGATGTTTAAATTCTGCGTGTAAAAGTAACACTTAATAGTTAACATTATTATCATGAATTTATGTTTTTAAACATCAAATTTAGCGTTTCAAAAGAAGTAGATTGAAAATTAGAGATTTGCATAAGGTAATGAAGAAAATAAATTTCACGAAATTAAATTTTATTTACAAATTCCTCTTTTAAGGAAGGTGCGGACAGTATTATAACATCAATAATACTGTCCGCAAATATACATAAATTCTGAATTTACAATTATAATTTCAATATTTTCAAAATTAATATTAAAAGAAACATTATCTCATAAGATATTATAATAACTCTTTATCTGATTTTGTCGTCTCTTTTTCATAATTTGAAAAATGCTTCATAAACTGAATCCGCTGATATAGATTTTCATCCTCTATAATAGGAGAATTCAAAATACCGCGAAATTGATCTATCGTTTCATAATTGTGCATTTGCATCCAGTCTGTCAGATAGGCCAACATATGAGGAATAAAATCAGGCCCGTTTTTATATATAGTTGAACAGATTTGTGTAACCTTTGCACCTGCCAATATTGCTTTAACTATGTTTTCTCCATTATAAACGGCTCCCGAAAATGCAATATCAAGAGACGGAAGGATAGAGGAAGCTATCGTAAGCCAACGAAGATTCTGATTAAACAATCCGTTATCGCTTAGTTTGGCACCTGGAATCAGGTTGACACCTTCATGATCTACCTCATTAGAATAATTTTTGTTGAACATAACTATTCCGGATGCTTTATTAGATTCAAATTTATTCAGCAAGCTTATAAGGTTGGTAAATTCTCTACCTATTTTCATTATAACGGGAATTTTTACCTGTTTTTTTACTTGTTTTAGAATCTCAATATTTGTTTGTTCAACTTTTCCGTATTTATATTCTCTCTCGGTATTGATGAGCATTACATTCAATTCGATAGCATCTGCACCTGCATTTTCTAAATTTTTTGCAAATTTCGTCCAATCTCTCACTGTATGACAGTTTATAGAAGCTATAATAGGAATCGATACGCTCTTTTTGCAATCGGAAATAAAAGATATATACTTTTCTAAATGATTTGTAGATAAGAATTGATCTATAGAATTATTATTTTTTTCACCTCTTATTTCATTGTTGGCTGATATAGATGGCATATCCATCATAATCTGTTCTTCAAAAATCGACTTCAACACCACTGCTGCAGCACCGCTATTCTCCAGGATTTCAATTTTGTGGAGAGAATCTGTCAGACCCGAACTTGACACAACTATAGGATTTTTTAAATCAAGTCCTGCATATCTAACATTTGTATTAACTGTTTTCATATAATTTAAAATTTCTATTATAACAACAGCCTCTATGTAATGTTGGTCTAAACAATGGATAATTAAAGTTTTTCAACAGATAACTACATCTAACTACTTCTATTTGTGAATTATAATCAAATTAGTTTATTTGTTTTTAAGATAACCTGTAACACCAAGTCCAAATAGAGCATAATCATAAATCACCGGATCTTCAGGAGAGAGCATTCTAAGAAAAGATGTAAGTTCCTCAACGCTTTTTCTGTCATTTTGTTTCCTTTTCAAAATTCCCAAATGTCTTGACATGTTTATAACATGAATGTCAAGAGGTATAAATAAAGATGAAGGAGAAACGTTTTCCCAGATGCCAAGATCAACTATCCCGTCTTTTCTTACCATCCATTTTAAAAACATATGTATTCTCTTACATGCCGAACCTTTAGCAGGAGAGGAAAGCTGTCGTTCTGCTCTATGTCCTTTAATTCCGTTTGCCTCTATTATAGTATCTCGAACAAGTTGGATCCCTTCAAACATATCATTTCCTATAAATAACTCTTCCATGCTCTCATGTCGAGAATAGAGTAATTTCAGACCATTGCAGATGAAAACGAAATCCTCCATATTCATAGTTCTGTGAACTGCAATATTTGAAACAGGAGGGAATTCTCCGTTTTTTATATATTCATAAGGAGAATCACCAAGTATCTCCAATATTCTTTCGGCATCACGAAGTATCATAGCTCTTTTTCCCCAACTTATCAAAGAAACTAAAAAACCCACCACTTCGATATCCTGTTTCTTTGTAAATCTGTGAGGGAACTGTACGGGATCATCTTTGATGAAATCTGATATATTTATTTTTTTTACCATTTCATCAAGGAATAACTTCAACTCGTTTATTTCTTTACTCATAATTATCTATATTTTATATTCAAATATAGTTCTTTTGCCTATCCTTTTGAAGAATCACTTGTATATAACAAACAAAGCCCGGATTTTCCTCCGGGCTTTGCATAATAAATATAAATTGATATTATTTATTTCAAAATAGATGTTGATCTTTTGATGAAACTATTCAAAGATTCACCCTTCAACATATTGTTAGAAAGAAGTGCAAGATCGATAATTTGTCTCAATGTTGCATCTTTATTGCCAAAGTCAGTGATAATACCCTCTTCTTTAGTGCGAAGTTCTTTTACTTCATTCTCAAGGCTGGTCAATCGCAGCTTGTCGTCTGCTGAAACCTCGTCATCCTTCTTTGATTTGTTTTCTTCATGAATTTTTTGAGTTTCCTCATTTTTTTCTTTCATGTCATGGTTGATAGGAGCGACCTGTTCGCCGAAGCTTTGGTTGGCAGATTCAAGTATACGTTTGACGATGTTATTGTCAGTATTCACAATCAGATTGTATGAGTCCGGAAGTTCTCCGTAGAAACTCATTCCCGGTTGCATAGCCTGCATCTCTTTCATTCGGCGCATAAACTCATTTTGAGTCACCATTACCGGTTGTCCCATCTCACCAAGCGATTCGAATACAACTATGAATTCAGTTTTTTCTATGGCAGGGATTTGTGATTTGAATAGATGAGCATACATTCTGATCTCATCATCATTAAGAGTTGCACTTTTTATGTCATCTTTTTTGATAAGATTTGGAACTATATCACTGTCAACTCTCACAAATCGACTTTTTTCAAGTTTTTGTTCAAGCATAGAAAGGAAATGATTGTCAAGCTGACCATCAAGAAGCAATACGTCATATCCCTTGTATGTCGCATTTTCAATATATGAATACTGGGCATCCTTATCGTTTGCATACAGATATATCAAAGTTCCTTCTTTGTCAGTTTGATTATCTTTAATAAGGTTTTTATACTCTTCCAATGTGAAGAAATTACCGTCAGTATTTTTTAGAAGGACGAAATCTTTAGCTTTTTCGTAGAATTTATCATCCGAAAGCATTCCGTATTCAATAAATACCTTGATGTCATCCCATTTCGCTTCAAAATCTTTTCTGTTATCATTAAATATCTGTTGAAGTCTGTCTGCAACCTTTCTTGTTATATAACCTGATATCTTTTTTACATTAGTATCACTCTGAAGATATGAGCGTGATACATTCAACGGAATATCTGGAGAATCGATCACACCCTGAAGAAGCATCATAAATTCAGGAACTACACCTTCAACCGAATCAGTTACATATACCTGATTGCAGTATAGAGATATTTTATTTCTGTTGAAATCATTATTATTTAGCTTCGGAAAGTAAAGAATCCCCGTAAGATGGAATGGATAATCTACATTAAGATGGATCCAAAACAGAGGATCTCCTGCCATAGGATATAATTCATGATAAAAATTAATATAATCCTGATCTGTCAGTTCAGAAGGGGCTTTTGTCCATTCCGGTTCAGTTTTATTGATTACATTATCCTTATCGGTTTCAACCATTTTTCCATCTTTCCATTCTTCCTCTTTGCCAAATACGACAGGAACCGGCAGATAACGACAATATTTCTTTAGTAATGTTGAGATTCTTTCTTTTTCAAGAAATTCTTTGTTTTCTTCATCAATAAATAGAACTATTTCCGTACCGCGCTCTTTTTTATCAATATTCTTCATTGAATATTCGGGCGATCCGTCACATTCCCATTCTACGGCTACAGAATCTTCTTTATATGATTTTGTTTTGATGATAACTTTTGAGGATACCATAAATGAAGAGTAGAAGCCAAGTCCGAAATGTCCAATTATGGCATTAGCGTCATTCTTATATTTTTCAAGAAACTCTTCAGCTCCCGAGAAAGCTATCTGATTTATATATTTTTCAATCTCATCGGCAGTCATACCGATACCGTGATCAATAACAGAGAGAGTTCCCGCTTCTTTATCTATTTTTATTTCAACCTTCAGATCATCAAGCGCTCCTTTATATTCTCCTACGGAACTTAAAGTTTTTAGCTTTTGAGTAGCATCAACTGCATTTGACACTAATTCGCGTAAAAATATTTCATGATCGCTGTATAAGAATTTTTTAATAACCGGGAAAATGTTTTCCGATGTTACATTAATAGATCCTTTCTGTGTATTCATAATGGTGAATTTTTATTTTAAATTTCTATTATAAGTTTCTCATATAAGGACAAAAAAAATGCCAAATTACATAGTCTGACATTTTGACTATGTAATCTGACATTTTTGTTGTTTATTATTTCCTATTATGACATTCCGATATTACTGCTATGCTTTATTTAAGCAACGCTTGAAATTATCTTATCATTATCTTTATCATAATCGATAGTGATTTTCTGTCCCTCATTTATATCTGTTCTTATTATCATCTCAGCTAATTCATCTTCAAGATATTTTTGGATAGCTCTTTTAAGTGGTCTTGCTCCAAACTGAACATCATAACCCTTAGATGCTATAAATTCTCTTGCCGAATCAGTAACCTCGAGTTCATATCCCAGATTCTTAACTCTTTCAAAGAAACCTTTAAGTTCAAGATCAATAATGCTGAATATCGAATCCTTGTCAAGTTGATCAAACATTATTATATCATCAACTCTGTTAATAAACTCAGGAGAGAATGTTCTGTTGAGAGCTTTTTGAATCACAGATCTTGAATGTTGTTTTTCAGAATCAAGAGGAGTGTCAAAACCTACACCTTTACCGAAATCCTTCAATTGTCTTGTTCCGATATTTGAAGTCATTATCAATATAGTGTTTTTAAAATCTATTCTTCTACCCAAAGAGTCTGTCAGGCGACCTTCATCCATAACCTGAAGAAGCAGATTAAATACATCGCCATGAGCTTTTTCAATTTCATCAAGAAGAACAACAGAGTAGGGATGTCGTCTGACTTTCTCGGTCAACTGTCCGCCCTCTTCATATCCAACATATCCCGGAGGTGCACCTATAAGTCTGGATACGGTGAATTTTTCCATAAACTCACTCATATCTATTCTTATCATACTGTCTTTCGAATCAAATAAAAATTCGGAAAGAAGTTTTGCAAGATGAGTTTTTCCCACACCGGTAGGCCCAAGAAACATAAATGTACCTATCGGTTTGTTTGGATCTTTAAGACCCACTCTGTTTCGTTGTATAGCCTTTACAATCTTATTTACGGCATCATTCTGACCAATTATTTTTGATTTAAGGATATCGCCCATCTCTAACAGACGGCTACCTTCGGCTTTTGCAATTCTTTGTACCGGTACTCCCGACATCATTGCAACAACTTCGGCTATTTTATCCTCATCTACAGTCTGACGATTTGATAAAAGATCTCTTTCCCATCTTCTTTTTTCATCTTCAAGAGCAAGTTGATACTCTTTTTCTTTATCGCGAAAACTTGCCGCAAGCTCGAAGTTTTGCGATTTTACCGCTTTTACTTTCTCTTCTTTGGCTGTATCTATCCTTTTTTCAAGATCTTCAATCTCTTTAGGTACCACAATATTTGAAATATGAACCCTGGAGCCCGCCTCGTCAAGAGCATCGATAGCTTTGTCAGGGAAATTTCTGTCACTTATATATCTCTCTGTCAATTTGACACAAGCCTCAAGGGCACAATCAGTATATGATACGTTGTGATGATCTTCATATTTTTCTTTGATATTTTTCAATATCTGAAGGGTCTCATCAGGGGTTGTTGGTTCAACCATCACTTTTTGGAATCTGCGTTCAAGTGCTGCATCTTTCTCAATGTTTTTTCTGTATTCATCAAGAGTTGTTGCACCGATACATTGTATTTCTCCTCTTGAAAGTGCGGGTTTAAGCATATTTGCAGCATCCATTGATCCGGAAGCTCCACCTGCGCCAACGATAGTGTGCACCTCGTCGATAAACAAAATAATGTTTGGATTCTTTGAAAGCTCGTTTAATATAGCTTTTATTCTCTCTTCAAATTGTCCGCGATATTTTGTGCCTGCTACAACAGATGCCATATCTAAGGCTACAAGACGTTTGTCAAACAATACTCTTGAAACCTTTTTTTGTATAATTCGAAGTGCCAGCCCCTCTACAATTGCAGATTTTCCGACTCCCGGCTCACCTATAAGAACAGGGTTATTCTTTTTTCTTCTTGATAAGATTTGAGCTAATCTCTCTATCTCTTTTTCTCTTCCGACAACCGGATCAAGACGACCCTCTTCGGCTGCTTTTGTCATATCGACTCCGAAATTATCAAGCACAGGGGTGTCATTGCCCGGTTTGTTTTGATAAGTAGTGCGAGCCGAATCCTGAGTATATCTGTCTTCTTCGCTTTCTTCGTCATCTTCGTCGTCTGTAAATCCGGGCCCCATCATAGGGGTGGAGTTTATATCTTCATTGAGCTGAAGTTCTGAGTTTAACTGCGAATAGAAATTTTCGTAGTTAATATTTTCTTCTGATAAGAATTGTGTCACTTTATTTGTTTGGTCTTTAAGGATAGCAAGCATAAGATGCTCTGTATCCGTGATTTTTGATTTTAATTTTCTTGCCTCAAGTAAGCTTAGCTTAAGTGTTCTGTCTACCTCTTTGCTAACAACAAATTTGTCGTTATCCTCATCAGTTGATCCTTGCATTAGCTCACTTTCCAATCTGATCTTTATCGCATCAAGGCTTAGTCCTGCTTTTTTAAGCATATACATTGCCCTTCCGGTTCCGTCTTTTATCATTCCAAGCATAAGGTGCTCGGGATCTATATGCAAATTGTTGAGTCTGGCTGCTTCTTCCCGGCTGCAACAAATGATATCTTTTATTCGGGGTGAAAAGTTGCTTTCCATATTATAACTTCTATCTTGAACAATGTGTGATAATAAATTTTAAACATATATCAAGAAACATTTGTTCAGCTGTTTTTTGATCAATTTTTAAAGCTTTTTTATCTATCTGATTTTATTAATACAAAGACTGTGCCGAGATTTATTAATTCTATATAAATAATTATGTCTATGACAATTTATTTTCAATACAAAATGAGTAATAATTAAAAATATTAACCATACCTACTGATTTAATAGTATAACAATATATAAAATGCACAACCTCCTTCTATTAAAGGTTTAAATATAGCTATAATTTTTCATATTTCTCATATTGAATTTAATATAAGACCAACACAGATTTGACTTAATTATTATGTTTTCATCATGTTTTAGAAATGTTTAATTAACGCATTCTACAAATATGTAGCACTATATTTCATAAACGAATATATAATCATTTGGGTTTTTTGGTTTGATTTTTTCTGCTGCCGATCTTCTTTATTTTCATTAAAGTGTCTTGTATCCTAACCGCCTTTAGGATGCAACCTATTCGCTTTTCGGATTAAACCTATCCGCCCTTAGGATATGTCCTAACCGCCTTTAGGATAGAAAATGTTTTTTGGAAAATTTACTTTTAACAGCCTGTTAACGTGGATTCGCAATGTTGTAGATAAAAAGAGGGGAGAAAGGTGAAATTTGAATGTAATTTAATTAAGGATAATGAGGATATAAATCAACGTTTAACTGAATTAATGTGATAAAATGAGTTTAGAAAATTTAATTTGAAGATTAATTTAAGTATCTTTGTTCAGTTTTGCTTAAAATAAAAGTAATACAAATTCAGTAGACAATATTAAATGAATTAATATCTGTCATGTGTTTTTTTGTCATAATTGACAAAAAAAATGACAGAACTAACTTAACCAAATTTTTCAATTAAATGGTTGATCAGGATAGAATTATAAAGATTAATATCGAAGATGAAATGAAGTCATCATATATCGATTATTCGATGTCTGTGATTGTTTCGCGCGCCCTTCCGGATGCTCGTGACGGCTTCAAGCCTGTTCATCGCAGGGTGCTTTTCGGAATGAACGAACTGGGTAATACCTATGACAAGCCGTATAAAAAATCGGCAAGAATCGTAGGGGAAGTACTTGGTAAGTATCATCCGCACGGCGATTCATCAGTATATGGAACACTTGTGCGTATGGCGCAGCCATGGAGCTTGAGATATCCGCAGGTTGACGGTCAGGGTAACTTCGGATCTGTCGATGGCGATAGCGCGGCTGCTATGCGTTACACAGAGGCACGACTTGCTAAAATAGCGGAGGAGATGCTTCGTGATATCGACAAGGATACAGTAGATTTTCAGTTGAACTTCGACGATACCTTAAAAGAACCAACTGTTCTTCCTACACGAATACCGACACTTCTTGTAAATGGAGCATCAGGTATTGCCGTAGGTATGGCAACTAATATGCCGCCTCATAACTTGTCGGAAGTTATAGATGCTACTATTGCATATATCGATAACAGAGATCTTGAAATATCCGATCTTATTAAATATGTGAAAGCTCCCGATTTTCCTACCGGAGGATATATCTATGGTCACTCAGGAGTAAAGGATGCTTTCGAAACCGGACGCGGTAGAGTAGTGATACGTGCAAAGGCTGAAATAGAAATCGACCCTAAGACAAATCATGAAAAAATCGTAATTGAGGAGATTCCTTACCTTGTTAATAAAGCAGAGCTTATTAAGCATATCGCATCTCTTGTAGTAGAGAAGAAGCTTGAGGGTATCTCTAATGTAAATGATGAATCGGACAGACAGGGTATGCGTATTGTGGTTGACGTCAAAAGAGATGCCAACTCAAGCGTTGTACTTAATAAACTATATAAGCTGACAGCTTGTCAGACTACGTTTAATGTAAATAATATTGCTCTTGTAAAAGGTCGTCCTAAGATGCTTAATCTTAAAGATCTTATTACTCATTTCGTTGATCATCGTCATGATGTTGTGATTCGTCGTACTCGTTATGAATTGGCAGAAGCAGAGAAAAGAGCACATATCCTTGAAGGTCTTATTATAGCCTCAGATAATATTGATGAAGTAATTGCAATTATCCGCGGATCAAAAAGTCCGGAAGAAGCTCGCGAAAAACTTATCGTACGTTTCGAACTTTCAGATCTTCAGGCAAGAGCAATCGTAGAGATGCGTCTTCGTCAACTTACCGGTCTTGAGCAAAATAAACTAAGAGCGGAATATGATGAGATTATGAAGCAAATTGATTATCTGAATAGTATTCTATCAGATGATGAGGTTTGTATGAATATTATCAAAAATGAGCTTGCAGAGATTAAAGATAAATTCGGAGATAAACGTCGCTCCGAAATTATATATGCGTCAGAGGATTTCAATCCTGAGGATTTCTATTCAGATGATGAGATGATCATTACAATGTCTCATCTTGGTTATATCAAACGTACTCCGCTTACTGAATTTAGAGCTCAGAATAGAGGTGGTGTAGGTGCAAAAGGAAGTAATACCAGAGAGGAAGACTTTATCGAATATATCTATCCTGCGTCAATGCATAATACAATGATGTTCTTTACTCAAAAAGGACGTTGTTTCTGGCTTAAGGTTTATCAAATACCGGAAGGTGGAAAAAATACAAAAGGAAGAGCTATACAGAATCTGTTGAATCTTGAACCTGATGATAAAGTTAATGCTTTCATAAGAGTTAAAAATCTTCAAGATCCTGAATACAATTCTAATCATGCTCTTGTATTCTGTACAAAGAAAGGTCTTATTAAGAAGACTCCTCTTTCTGCATATGCTCGTCCGCGTGCTAACGGTATCAATGCGATTAATATAAATGATGATGACCAGGTAATACAGGTACGTATGACAGATGGTAACAAATTCATCCTTATGGCAAATCGTAACGGTAGAGCAATCTGTTTCCATGAGTCATCTGTGCGCCACATGGGTAGAAATGCCACAGGTGTAAGAGGTATGAGACTTGACAACGACGGACTTGACGAAGTTGTAGGTATGATTATAATAGATTATCCCGGAGCTTCTATACCTAATACTTTAGAACTTCCTTCAGAAGATGAAGATGAAACAACAATCATCGCTAATGAAGAGGAAAATGAAGTAGAAGTTGAAGTAGAAGAGAATGTTGATGATCAAGAGGTTGAAATAAATGTTGATGGTTCTAAAGAATCTATACTTGTTATTTCAGAAAACGGATACGGAAAACGTTCGCCTATACAGTCATACAGAATCACAAGAAGAGGTGGAAAGGGTGTCAAAACTCTTAATTTGACAGATAAAACAGGACCGCTTGTGGCTCTTAAGAGTGTGAATGACGAAAATGATATTATGATTATCAATAAATCAGGTATCACTCTTCGTCTGCACGTTGCAGATCTTAGAGTTATGGGTCGTGCAACTCAGGGAGTTAGACTAATCAATCTTGAAAAGAAAAATGACTCTATTGCTTCTGTTTGTAAAGTGATTGCCGAAACTGAAGATATCGACATCATTGAGAATGCAGATTCTCAGACAGAAACAAATTAATACTTTAATAATTGTATTGAACAAAATCATTGTTCAATACAATTTTTTTTATCTTTGCCACCAATTAAGATTTTAAATTACATATTACAATTATGAAAAAGGTACTTTTATCGGCAGCTATTCTAATTTCTGCAGGATCAGTATTTGCTCAGTCAAAATTCGTGAATAAGGCTTTTAATGAAGTTAAGGTTGAAAATCCAAATTTTGATGAAGCAAGAAGTTTAATAAACCAAGCTCTTGAAAATCCTGAGACAAAGGATCAAGCTAAGACATGGTATGTTGCAGGTTTTGTGGAAAATAAAATATTCGAAGCTGAACGTAATAAACAGTTTATTGGTAAACAGCCTGATCAGGTTAAGATGTATGAAGCTCTTGTTAAAACTTACGATTACTATACAAAAGCATTCGAACTTGACAATATGCCTAATGAAAAAGGAAAAGTAAAACCTAAATATTCAAAAGATATTCAAACTACACTTCGTAATAACTTGAATTATCTTGTTAATGCAGGATCATATTATTATGATTCAAAGAATTATCAGGGATCTTATGATATGTTTGATAAATTCACTACATATGGAAGTAATGATAATTTTAAACCTGAAACACAGACACCTGCTACAGATTCTTTGAATTTGCAGATTATGTTTTATAAAGGTATTGCAGCTTCTTTGATTCCTAATTCACAATTAGCAATTGCATCATATGAAAATATGAAAGGTAAAAACTATCAGGAACTTGAAGTTTACAAATATCTTTCTACAGAATATCTTAATATAAAAGATTCTGCAAATTTTGCAAAAGTTCTTGAAGAAGGAGCTATTAAATTCCCTGAAGATCCATATTTCTCTCAGACATTGATAAATGTCTATTTGAATAATGAAGATTATGATAAAGCAATGGTTTATATTAATGAAGCAATTCGTCAGGAACCTAATCAAGCACAGTTTTATGATCTGAAAGGAAAAATTCTTGAATTTAAGAAAGATATTCCTGCTGCACTTGAAAATTATAAAAAAGCAACAGAGATAGATCCCGGTTATGCTGATGCATGGGCTAATATTGGTGTATTGTACTATAATGCAGCAGTAGAAGAGCAGGATAAAGCTACTCAGATTAAAGATACTAAAGCATACAACAAAGCGATGGCAGATGTGGTTAGACCTAAATACCAGGAAGCTCTTCCATATATGCAAAAAGCACAGGCTTTAAATCCTGAGAAAAGAGAATATCTGGTAGCTTTGAGAAGTATTTATTACAATCTTCGTATGAGTGAAGAGTTCGAAAAAATTGAAGCTATTATAAATCAATAGTTTTATCAATATAAATAGAGAAAACCTCAAAATATAATTAATATTTTGAGGTTTTTTTTTGTGAATATTTCAATTTTTTACAAAGTAGTGTGTATATTTGCAAAATATGATTAACGGATTTGCTATCTCATTAGGAGATAGTATTAACGCATGACTTATTAGAATTATTATGAATAAGAGAGTATTGATATTTATTTTTGCAATTATCCAGTGTGCATGTAGTTTCTCACAGTACAAAGTTGTGAATCTTGCTTTGAAAGAAATGAAGCATAGGACCCCCAATGTAAAACTAGCTCAAGGATATATGAAAAGAGCAATGGATGATTCTGTCAGTGCACAATATTCAAAGACTTGGTATTTAGCTGGAGTGCTTGAGCATAAAATCTTTGATACTGAAAGAGAAAGTAAACATCCTGATTATACAAAAATGTATAATTCAGTATTAAATGCCCATAATTACTTTATTAAAGCTGCAGAGCTCGATCTTAAACCAAATAAGAAAGGTGTAATCTCTCCTCAATATTTGACAGAGATTAAAGCTGCAATTAATGATAAAAAAGAACTACTTGTAGAGGGTGGGGCATACTTCTGGGATATCAAGGATTATGAAAAGGCATATAAAATGTTTGATACTTATGTAGGTATTCCTCATAATGATATTTTCAAAAATTCAGCATTCAGACCTGATACTTCATATTATAGAATCATGTTTTTAAAAGGACTAGCTTGTTCTAAGCTTCGAAATCCAAGACAAACGATTTCTATCTATGAATCAATGAAGGGGACAGGATACAGAGAAAATGATGTATATCAATTTATTACTTATGAGTATCGTATCATGAAGGACAGAGCAAACTTTGAGCGCTCTTTAATGGAAGGAGCTTATAAGTTTCCCGGAGAAATTTATTTCGTTAATACTTTAATTGACTATTATATTAAAAACGACGAATACGATAAAGCTTTATCATTTATCGATAAATCGATTGCAGCGAATCCTATCTCTAAATTCTATAATATCAAGGGACGCTTATTGGAAAAGGATCTTAAGAATGAAGAAGCTGCAATGTGTTATGTGATAGCAATTGATAGAGATACAACATATCTTGATGCAATAAGTAATGCAGGAAGGATATATTATAACAGAGCTCTTGATTTGCTTGATGTAATATACAACAGAAGTGATGAAGAATATGATAAAGTAATGGAGAATGAAATAAAACCTCTCTATGTTAAATCACTTCCGTTCTATGAAAGAGCTTACAGAATTAATCCTGATGATAAAACATATTTCAATGCACTAAGAACTATTTATTATCGTCTTGGAATGACAAAAGAGGGTGAAAGACTCGCTGAAGAATATCAAAGAAGAGAGGATAGTCAACTCTGATTAATATAAAAAAATAACGCCTGACAAAATTAAATTTGTCAGGCGTTGTTTTTTTATTTTCAATTTAGATGATAAACCAAATAGCAGCAAAATGAGAAAGTGTACCTCCTAAAACAAAAACATGCCAGATTGCATGATAATATTGTTTTGAATCATGAGAGTAGAAATATGTGCCTGCCGTATAGAATATTCCTTCTAATGCGATAAAAGATAAAGCTATTGCAGGAACTTCTCTCCATACCGGACGAGCGATCAATACCACTGACCATCCCATCATAAGATATATTGCAAGAGATAGTTTTGGATATTTTCCTAAAAAGAAGATCTTATAACATATTCCCATTATTGCGATAAACCATAGGGCTCCGAACATCCACCATCCTAATGCTCCTTTTATGCTGCATAGTAAAACCGGAGAGTAAGAAGCCGCAATCAGGATATATATATTGGAATGATCAAAATATCTTAATATTCGCTTTGTTTTTCCCGGAAGAGCCCAATGATATATAGATGATGATATATACATTGCTATAGCAGATATACAGAAAATTGTTATACCTAAAATAGAGCCAGGTGAGAGGTCTGAACTTTTTATTATTAGAATCAGTGCGAGTGATGCCGAAATAACGGCTCCAATGAGATGCGTGAATGTGTTGGCAATCTCTTCTTTTGTTTGTTTGATTAGCATTATATGTTTATTTTGTTTTGTCAAATTTACTCTTTTTATAAATATCTCAATAATTTAAAAATTTTGATTTAGCAATAGGGATGTATTAAACTACTCTAATGAGTGACAAACTTGTTTTTGGGACTAAAAATATAGCGGATAATATTTAAAATATAGGTCTATATGCTATTTTGAGAAATAATAATTAACTCATAAAAATATTGCGTCAAAAAAGCTATCAATAGAGGTTATAAAAGGTTGTCAAAAAAGAAGAATTTCTTACCTTTGCGCAACTGAAAAGAAATAAAATAATTTTCATCACTTATAATTTAAACATCAAATTATGATTTATTCACACGAAGTAGAACACATGTGTGTTGTGAAAAAAGGCGCAAACCACGGATGCGCTCCAATTCCTCAGGAAGGAAACTGGGTTAGATCAACTCAAATCACTGATATTTCAGGTTTGACACACGGTGTGGGTTGGTGTGCTCCTCAACAGGGTGCATGTAAACTTACATTGAATGTTAAAAACGGTATCATCGAAGAGGCATTGGTAGAAACTATCGGTTGTTCAGGTATGACTCACTCAGCAGCTATGGCTTCTGAAATTCTTCCTGGAAAAACTCTTCTTGAAGCGTTGAATACAGACCTTGTTTGTGACGCTATTAATACTGCAATGCGTGAATTGTTCCTACAGATCGCTTACGGACGTACACAGTCTGCTTTCTCTGAAGGTGGTCTTCCAATCGGAGCTGGTCTTGAGGATCTTGGAAAAGGTCTTCGTTCTCAGGTAGGTACTATGTACGGAACTAAAGCTAAAGGTGTTCGTTACCTTGAAATGGCTGAAGGTTATTGTACTCGTATGGCTGTAGATGCTGATGATGAAGTAATCGGATATGAATTCGTTCATCTTGGTAAATTCATGGAATCTGTAACTAAAGGTGTTCCTGCTGCTGAAGCTCTAGAAAAAGCAAAAGGTACTTACGGACGTTTCAAAGACGCAGTTAAATATATTAACCCTCGTCATGAATAAAAAAAATGTCTTGCTTGTCCTACGTATATTAATTGCTGTAACAGCTGTTATAGCGGGTGGATTTGCCATCTATTTCTGGAAACAGGTGATGCCGATGAAATCTGTATTGTGCGGAATGGGAGGGGCAATGATAATTTTTAATTTTCTTATAGCGATTTTCTTTATTAAAAGAAATATAAAATAAAACTTAAGATGAAAGATCGTGTAACTCCTGCAATAATTAGAGTATTTATAGGATTGGGCATTTTATTGCTTATCTGTCTTGTTTTGCTTGCATTATTTGCAAATGAAGAGGTTTCTCCATCTTTTTATCTTGTAGTATTTGGAGCAGCGATGCTCAATTTTATTATCGCTTACTATCTTAATCGTAAAAACAAAAAAAATAATTAATACAATGGCTTTATTTGAAAGTTACGATCGTCGTATTGCGAAAATCAACGAAGTGTTGAACTCATACGGCATCAAAGATATCGACGAGGCAAAAGCAATTTGCGACGCTAAAGGTATCAATCCATACAAAACTTGTGAAGAAACTCAGCCAATCTGTTTTGAGAACGCTAAATGGGCTTACGTTGTAGGTGCTGCTATCGCTATCAAAAAAGGTGCTACAACTGCTGCTGATGCTGCTGAAGCTATCGGTGAAGGTCTTCAGGCTTTCTGTATCCCTGGATCAGTTGCTGATGACAGAAAAGTAGGTATCGGTCACGGTAATCTTGCTGCTCGTCTTCTTCGCGAAGAAACTAAATGTTTCGCGTTCCTTGCAGGTCACGAGTCTTTCGCTGCTGCTGAAGGTGCAATCAAAATCGCTGAAATGGCAAACAAAGTACGTAAAGAACCTCTACGCGTTATCCTTAACGGTCTTGGTAAAGATGCTGCTATGATCATTTCTCGTATCAACGGATTTACTTACGTTCAGACTCAGTTCGATTATGCAACTGGCGAACTTAACGTAGTTAAAGAAAAAGCTTACTCTGAAGGTCTTCGTGCTAAAGTAAAATGTTACGGAGCTGATGACGTACGTGAAGGTGTAGCTGTTATGCGTTCTGAAGGTGTTGACGTTTCTATCACAGGTAACTCAACTAACCCAACTCGTTTCCAGCACCCGGTAGCAGGTACATACAAAAAAGAGTGTATGGAACTTGGTAAAAAATATTTCTCTGTAGCTTCAGGTGGTGGTACAGGTCGTACTCTTCACCCTGATAACATGGCTGCCGGTCCTGCTTCTTACGGTATGACTGACACTATGGGTCGTATGCACGGAGATGCTCAGTTCGCTGGTTCTTCATCTGTTCCTGCTCACGTAGAAATGATGGGATTCCTTGGAATGGGTAACAATCCTATGGTAGGTGCTTCTGTAGCAGTTGCTGTTGAGATTGAGCACGCTTGTAAATAATATTTTATTTATAATATGAATGAAAGCTCTGTAACTTTGTTACAGGGCTTTTTTTGTTTATAGAGTGGTTTAAAATTTAAAAAAGATGATATTGGAGTTGCTAACTTAACCTTGACAATTGATTAAGCTAAAAAAACTTAACTTTGTAAAATGGGAAAAGAATGAACACATTACGATAGCGTATTCAAGTAAAATGCGGTAAAACTCAGTTATGAAAGAAAGAATATAAGTGAATTAGCCCGAGAATTGGGTATTGCCAGTCATCTTATTTATCGTCGACGCAAGGAAATTGAAAAATATGGAAAAGGAAGTTTCTCCGGCAATAGAATCATCAAAATGACTCCCGAGGAAAAGGAATTGGCAGATTTAAAAGAGAGGATGCGTAAACTTGAATTAGAGAATGAAATACTAAAAAAGCAGTGCTCATCTTTTCAAGAGACAATCGGTAAATTCGGTCAAATTCCAATTCATAAAAGAGAATGAGCCATATTATCCGTTGGACTTGATGTGCCAATTATTACAAGTCTCAAGAAGTAGCTTTTATTTTTGGAGAAAATATCCAATAGGGAAACGATTCGAAACGAATCAGGCTCTTAAGACCAAAATAAAGAGTGCATATTTCGATAAAAAAGACTTATATGTAAGTCCCAGATTTGTTATATAGATCAGCTATTCGGGAACGCCCGTATCCCGCACTACGTTTGCTCTTCACATAAAAGAAATGGATCTAAAAAGTAAAACTCGTGGCAAATTCAAGGTTACCATGGATTCTACACATAAGGTGTCTGTATGTGATAATTTCCTGGATCGTCTGTTTAATCCATCGTCACCAACTATGACATGGGTATCAGACCTATATTCCAACTTTATAGGGATTCTTGTATCTGACTAGGATAATAGACCTATTTGACAGGAAAGTTATCGGATGGAGTATCAGTGATTGTGTGACAACGGAGGTCACCGTAATAACCGCTGTAATCAGTAATTTTGAACCATCAAAAAACGGAAAAATTAAATCGACATTATAATCAAAAAAATAGCATTGTAATTTTGTGGTGCAACCCTTTATTACAATGCTATGAGCGAGACTTCCAAATTAAAGAAGTATCTAATGTGGTACAAAGTTAAAGAATTATTTTCAGATGGCCTAAATAAGACACAGATAGGTCAAACTTTATGTCTTCACCGTCAGACGGTGGCCAAGTATTTATCAATGACAGAAGATGAGTTCTGCTCCAGTGACAGTTATAATAGGCATTATGCACATAAGCTTGACGCCTATGAAACATATGTTGTTAATGAACTTCGTAAATGGCCGTTTCTGTCAGCTCCACAGATTCATGATCGTTTAAAAGAGAATTTTTCATCTCTTCCATCAGTTACAACAAAGACTGTTTTCAACTTTGTAAATCGTATTCGTCTGACAAACAATCTACCCAAAGAATCAGAAAAGAGTTATCGCCCTTTTGAAAAACAACCGGAAACTGCATACGGTCAGTATGCTCAATGTGATTTTGGAGAGAGATGGATGAAAACAACTCAAGGTGAATCTCTTAAAGTGTATTTTTTCGCTATGTCATTAAGTCGTAGCAGGTATAAATTTATCTATTTAAACCGTACACCATTTACTTCAGCACTTGCAGTATATGCTCATGAGTTGGCTTTTCAGTTCTTTAGAGGTGTTCCGCAAAAGATTGTTTATGACCAGGATAAAGTATTTCTGGTTAAGGAAAACCTAGGAGATTTAATTCTAACCAAGGGTTTTCAAGCCTTAGTGCGAGAACATGGCTTTGAGCCGGTATTCTGTCGTAAATCAGATCCTCAAAGTAAAGGGCAAATAGAAAACGTTGTCAAATATGTAAAATATAATTTTCTCAGAGGCCGTGAATTTACCGATATAGAACAACTGAATAATGATGTTTTAGGTTGGCTAAAACGTACTGGAAACGGAACAGAGCATCACGGTATCCGGCGTATTCCAAGTGAAGAATTTGAGATTGAAAAGACTCATCTTATGCCATATAAAGGAGTGCCTACAGTTCCTTCCGAAAAATTAGTGCTTCATCATGTACGAAAAGATAATGTTATAAATTATAGAGGTAATTATTATACTGTACCTACCGGTACTTATTGCGGCCACAGGACCTTAGTTTACATAGAAGAAAAAGAAA
>CAMTOJ010000003.1 GCA_947074145.1 uncultured Bacteroidales bacterium | reverse complement strand
GATCAACGCGTGGCACATACTTTCCTGCCGATTGCCACATGTCTCTGTAAACAAGGCTAAATTTAATCTCTCTTGCCATAATAATATAGATTTAAAGTTTCTTGATATTGTTGATTTTAGATCCCGGAGCAGCTTTAGTTACTGCTTGCGAAATAATATTCATCACTCTCGGAGGAATTATATCATCCGCTCGAGGATGATTATTATCTCCATTTATCTCTTCCGGTGCGATCTTGTTTACCATAATTATTATCAGTTTGCTGAAATATATCACAAACAATAATATTATGAAAACTGTGCCCATACCCACTATCATGAGCATTATGGCTGTACTTAGAGAATCCATAGTCTTAAGTTTTAATATTGTGTTTTCATTTATAGTAATTTGATCATTATATTCAATCAACATAACAATCAAATTTATGTCATAAAATAATCAATTGTAAAATCAATAGTTATTCACCTCATTCAATTAAGTTCTGAAATATATTATGATGGGAAATTTCAATTCTGTAAACAAATTAGTGATGACAAGTATTTGATATCAAGACTTATATTCTCTAAAATAAACAGAATAATTTAAATAATATAATTAAACTCAAAGAAAATTTAAAAACATGATGTACAATATAGTTTTAATCATACAAATTGTTGACTATATTTTTTTAGCATAAAAAATGTCATAATTATATAACTATTAAAGGCGACCAAAAGTTTTCAAAAATTTTAATTTTAATCGAATTTTAATAATTGATAAAATCAAAAAATTAAGATGTTATAAAGTTTTTAGTTTGTTAAAGATGAATTTTAGTGTTTGTGTCACTTTATTATTATTGTTTTCTTTGCATCTTAATTAATCAATTTACCTATATGAAGAAGTTAACTATTTTGTTTTTTCTATTCCTTTCAACATTCTCACTTGTTTTAGCCAATGATAATGTCCATGAAATGTCAAACATGAAAGTATCAATCAATGCAAAAGATGTAAAATCATCAAGATCTATCGAGATAAAAAAACATGCAGGCAAAGATTATATTTATGGAAAATCATCAAGCTATAATAAAAAAGGGGAAGCTACTCTTGGAAAACTTTTAGGACCTTATGCAGAATATGCTATTGGGTCAGGATTAAGTGGTGGCGATTATATTATAACCGTATATTATAAGATTGATTCCTCAAAAGCACCTTCGGACCCTAAAATAATTCTTGGAATGGATCTTCTTGAGACACAAGATTTGATAGTTACCAAAAAGTTGCTTTCAAATAGTGTAAAAGCTACATTCTCAACAAAACTATTGAAGGGAAAAAAACATACTCTTAAAGTTTGGCTTCCAAGTGAAGGTGTGGAGATTGATAGATTTGAAGTAAGAAGAGCTTTGATAAAGAAAAAGTAAATAATACTTTATATAAAAATAAACCCCTGGAATCAGTAATTCATAAGATTCCAGGGGTTTATTTTTTTATATTAAAACTCAGTAAATAAAGTATTTGTTGCTCTGACAAAATATAAGGAGTAATTCATTTTTCCTTTTTTATGCATTAAGCACGGCATTTTCTGTAAAAACTAAAATACCAATTATCTAACGATTATCAATGTAAGAGATATTAATAAAGAGTATAAAAGTACATTCATAGATGTCATTCCTAATAATTTATTAAGCTCCCGACCTTTGAGTTTACCTAATTTTTTCCATAGCATGAATGAAAAAATCACAAAAGGAATAATCACAAAAGAGAATATCTTCAGAGCAAAACATGCTATGATAGCCGCTATTATACAATTAATAATATATACCGATCTCATTGTTTTTCTGCCAAATCGAACTACTGTGGTTTTTTTGCCTGAAATGATATCAGCTTCCATATCTCTGTAATTATTTACAATCAGAAGATTTACACCCGTAAGTCCGATGCCCAACGATAATATCCATGCAACAAAAGGGAAGGAGAGACCTTGTACATAATAAGTAAACATAACAGGCACGATGCCGTAAAATACAATTACAGCCAAATCTCCAAGCCCTTTATACGATAAAGGATATGGACCTCCTGAATATGCATAAGCAAAAATACCAACCAAAAGGCCGACGAATATAAGTTGCCAACCTCCGAAATGAATAAGCATTATTCCTGAGAGTATCGCAACGCAAATTGTAATAATAATTGCATGCATCATTTTTTTTGGAGTTATCAATCCTGCAGACACTGTTCTTAGCGGCCCAAGACGATCTTCTCTGTCAGCCCCTTTTTTAAAGTCATAATAATCATTAATAAGATTTGAAGTTATCTGAGCTAAAACTGCGAATATCATACATAAAAAGGCCGGAAATATATTAAAGCAATGGTGACTATATGCTATTGCAGATCCCAATATTACGGGAGCCATTGAGACAGGAAGTGTTTTTGGGCGTGCAGCAAGTACCCAGTTTTTTAAATTTGACATGTTGATATTTGGGTTTTAGGTGTGCAAAATTAATTATCAATAATTATAGTTACCATAAAAGTCATAATAAATAATTACTTTTGATGATATTATTAAGAACTCAATATTAACAATTAACGGTAAAACAAATAAATTATGTTTTCAGGAATAGTTGAAGATGCAGCCAAAGTTGTTGCGCTTGATAAAGATGGCGGAAATCTAAACATCACAATGGAAAGTTCGTTTACTAACGAATTAAAAATAGATCAAAGTGTGGCTCATAACGGAGTATGCCTTACTGTGGTAAAAATCGATGATAACAAATATACTGTCACAGCTATTAAAGAAACTCTTGATCGATCGAATTTAGGGGATCTTCAAATTGGAGACCTTGTAAATCTCGAAAGAAGTATGATGATGAATGGTCGTCTTGACGGGCATATTGTACAGGGACATGTCGATACTACTGCAATTTGCACCGAAGTAAAAGAAGCTGATGGAAGTCATTATTTTACTTTTAAATATGATTTCGATCCTAAAATGGCAAAACAGGGTTACATGACAGTTGAAAAAGGATCTGTCACTATCAATGGCGTAAGCTTAACTGTTTGTAATTCCGGTGACGATAGTTTCCAAGTAGCAATTATTCCTTACACTCTTGAGCATACAAACTTCTGTAAGATTCAAAAAGGAACTAAAGTAAATCTTGAATTTGATATAATAGGTAAATATCTTAGCAAGATGAACAAATATTAATCAAGAACTATTATTCCCTTAACTTCAATTTTCTTTATCCTCAACAGATCAACCGATATGGATTTTTTGGAATTAGTAAAACATAGACAGAGCGATAGAGCATTCGATGCGAATCGTGTAGTAGAAAAAGAGAAAATAGAGCGTATTATAGAGTCCGCCCGTCTTGCTCCCTCTGCTTGTAATGGTCAGCCTTGGCATTTCATTGTTGTTGATGATCCTCTGATTAAAGAAGAGATTGCAAAAGCATGCGTCGCAAAAGCTCTCTTTATGAACCACTTTACTAATCAGGCTCCTGTACATATAATAATAGTAGAGGAAAAATCTAATATAACTTCAAGTTTTGGTGGCTGGTTTAAACATAAGGCATTTCCTCAGGTCGATATAGGAATTGCAGCTGCTCATATCGCTCTTGCAGCACAAGCAGAAGGTTTGGGTTCTTGTATTCTTGGATGGTTTAATGAAGAAAAGATAAAAGATACACTTGGAGTACCTAAAGGCAAAAGAGTGCTTCTTGACATCATTATAGGTTATCCGACAAAACCTTTGAGAGAAAAGAAAAGGAAAAGTATAGAGGAAGTTTGTTCGTACAATAAATATTAAACATTACTTTTGCAAGAAATTTAAGATTTTCTTGTTAACCAAGTAAGTTTTAACACACAATTAAATCAATATTCATTCATCATATATTATTAAATGAGCGATCAACGTTATAATCTGCGCGGCGTTTCAGCTTCAAAAGAAGATGTTCATAACGCAATAAAAAACATTGACAAGGGAATCTATCCTAAAGCATTCTGTAAAATAATCCCTGATATTCTTGGTGGTGATCCTGAATGGTGTAATATTATGCATGCTGACGGAGCCGGTACTAAGTCTTCTCTTGCCTATATGTATTGGAAAGAGACAGGCGATATCTCTGTTTGGAAAGGGATAGCTCAAGATGCATTGATTATGAATATCGATGATCTGCTTTGTGTAGGTGCGGTTGATAACATTTTAGTATCTTCTACTATCGGCAGAAATAAACATCTTATTCCGGGAGAGGTAATCTCGGCAATAATCAACGGAACAGACGAACTTCTTAGCGAGCTACGAGAAATGGGTGTTAATGCTTATTCTACCGGTGGTGAAACTGCAGATGTTGGTGATGTTGTAAGAACAATTATAGTCGATTCTACAGTGACTTGTCGTATGAAACGTTCTGACGTAATAGATAATGCCAATATACGTCCCGGGGATGTGATAGTAGGTATGGCATCTTTCGGTCAGGCTTCATATGAAAAAGAATATAATGGTGGTATGGGAAGTAACGGTCTTACTTCTGCTCGCCATGACGTTTTTGCTAAATATCTTGCAGGTAAATATCCTGAAAGTTATGATGCAGCGGTTCCAGAAGATCTTGTTTATTCGGGAGGTTTGAGCCTTACAGATGTTATTGATGAACTTGGAATTGATGCAGGTAAACTTGTATTATCACCAACAAGAACTTATGCTCCTGTTATTAAGAAACTACTAGACCAGATGAGAGCAGATATTCATGGCATGGTACATTGTTCGGGAGGAGCTCAGACTAAAGTTCTACATTTTACTGATAAAGTAAAAATCGTAAAGAACAATATGTTTGATGTGCCACCTTTGTTCCGTATAATCAAAGAACAATCGGGCACTGATTGGAAAGAGATGTACAAAGTGTTTAATATGGGACATAGAATGGAAGTGTATCTTTCTCCAGAGAATGCAGAAAAAGTTATCGAAATATCTAAAAGTTTCGGTATCGAAGCTAAAATCATAGGTCATGTCGAAGCTTCTGAAAAAAACGAACTATTAATTGACTCGGAATTCGGAAAATTTGAGTATTAATTAAATAATGATAAAAATTAGCTCCTGTCACTCAAATGACAGGAGTTTTTTTGTGCTATTATTGATAAATTTGATTAATCTTGATACATATTAAGATTTAATTTTGACCAAATTGGTTTTTATTGTTTATTTAATGAATTTATAAGGAAAAAAAATCGAACAACCAAAGCTTATTAATGTTTTACATTTAGAATTGAATTAAAAATAAAAGCTATGAATGATTTTAATGAAATAATAAATTCTGACAAACCTGTTTTGATAGATTTTTTTGCAGAATGGTGTGGTCCTTGTAAAGTAATGAAGCCAATTTTAGAAAAATTGAAAGAAATGGTTGGCGAAGAGTATACAATAATCAAAATTGATATTGATAAAAATCAATCTTTGGCTATTAAATATAAAATACAATCTGTGCCTACACTTGTTCTCTTTAAAAAAGGGGAATTGTTATGGCGTCAATCCGGAGTAATGCAGGCCGATCAATTGAAGAACATTCTTGACAGCTATAATAAATAAGGATAAACTCAATTGATGCTATCAAGGTTTTATATTATATTTTTAGGAAACTTATACCGGATTATATTCCTGTGTCTTAAAGTTGAATTTGAATAGAATATTGTTGATTGAAATTAAATTGCTATCAGTAAATATTAAAATTAAAAAGATGAAAAAAACAGTTTCAACGATTTTATGTCTGATGTTTTTAATGTTAGGACTACAGGCTTATGCAGAAGGTGATATCAAAAAACAAATAGATGAAGGTAAAGCTGTGAAGGTTAACAAAGAGCAGTTTATGAAATATATCTATAATTTTGAAAAAAGCCCTCAGGAATGGATATATGAAGGAAAGAAACCTTGTATTATAGATTTCTACGCTGATTGGTGCGGACCATGTCGTAAGTTGGCTCCTATTATGAGCAGTATAGCTTCTAAATATAAAGGAGAGGTTATTGTTTATAAGGTAGATACAGAGGCACAAAGAGATCTTGCTGCATTTTTCGGAATTAAAAGTCTCCCAACAATTGTTTTTGTTCCTGTCAACGGAACTCCTCAAGCTGCAATGGGGCTAATGCCGGAAGAAGATATTGAGAAATATATAGAATCTGTTTTAGGGATAAATAAGGTGGTTAAAAAAGATATTTAGCCCCAGTAAGTATTTGTTATACAAGTTGGTATATTTTGAATTGCTTGTTATTTGAATTCTTATGTTTTAATAGATTTCAAGAGGAAGAGTATATAAATGTTTTTTAGGTTTCATCTGATTTTTTAGATGAAACCTTTTTTGTATTCATATATCTTTTTTATGATTTCAGTATCTTTTTCGGAAAGCAGATATTCAATAATATAACTCAAAAGTTGTTTTCATATCTCCTTAGTAATTATCTACTGATAACATTCTAAGTAGTGCAAATCCTTCGAAAAGAAAAATTTAGGATGATATAGGTTAACTATTTTCGTTGATTTCTAAATATCTATTTTTAAAGAAAGTTGATTCGATTAATATCTACTTATATATTAAATTGACTATGTTTTTATTATTCATAATCAGACTTGACTTATCTAATTATTAACAATAAAAAATCTTGACCTTATAATCTTAATTAGTTTCTCCTTCAGGAAAAACGTAGAGATATTTTAGATAAATATGATAAATTTTCATTTGAAATAAATCAAGATTACTGAATAATAAAATTGGATTATTTTGCTAATTTTAATCGAAAATCGGTCGGAGTAATATAAAATAAAAGGCGATAAATTTTTATATCCCGTCTAAATTTTTACTTTTGTAAAACGAAACAGGTAATAATGGCTGAAGTATCTGATAAAATAGTTAGCATTTTAGAGTCCCGAGTAAGACAACTTATGTTTGTCTGTGAGAACTTGGAGAAGGAGAATTCCTCATTGATAGATAAAATCAATGAGCAAGAAGCTAAATACCATGAACTTGAAACAGAGAAAAAGGAATTATATGCCCAATATGTAAACCTTAAAGTAGCCAAGATTTTTGATTCTAATAACGAAGAGATAAAAGAAGGCAAAGCAAGGTTTGGCAAGTTAGTGCGAGAGATTGACAAATGCATTGCTTTACTTAACGAATGATAAGATGCAATGGATAATAATACTATTAAAATAAAATTAAAAATAGCTGATTTTGCTCACCCTATGACCATAGACAGGTCGAAAGAGGAAGTTTATAGAGCTGCAGCTAAACTTGTTGACAGGCGTTTTTTAAATTATAAAGAAAGATATAAAAGTGTCAATGATGACAATATGATTCTTTCGTTTGTGGCGCTTGATTTTGCTTTACAGCTTTTGACTGAGCGACAGAATAAAGATGTTGATCAATTAAAAGAAAAGATAGAAGGAATAACTCAGGAGCTTGAGATTTTTCTAAAGAACAGATAATTTTAATAATAATAATAATATATTCTGCACTGCTTGTTCTTGCATCAATGTAAGACAGGTGGTGTTTTTTTTAATATTTAACAAAAACAAATGACACTTATACAATTACTATTAACAGCAATAGCCTGTTTTTTGATAGGAGGTATTTCTGTTTGGTTTACCATGAGATACCTTTTAAAACAGCGTTCTGAATCTATAATTAAAGAAGCAGAGAAGGAGGCAGAGGTCCTTAAAAAAGAGAAACTCTTTGAAGTAAAAGAGAAAGGTATTCAAATGAAAGCTGAAATTGAAAAGCAAGCTAATTCTCGTTATGCTAAAATTCAACAGGCTGAATCAAAAATTAAACAACGCGAACTTCAGCTTAATCAGAAGAATGAAGATATTAACAGAAAGAAACAAGAGGTTGAGGCTGTAAGAGATAATCTTGACAAACAGTTAGAGCTTGTTGATCAGAAAAAACAGGACCTTGATCATCTTCACAAAGATGCTGTTCAAAGACTTGAGCAACTTGCAGGTCTTTCAGCAGAGGAAGCTAAAGATAAACTTGTTGAGTCGTTGAAAGAAGAGGCTAAAACTCAAGCAGCTTCTTATATTAACGACATCATGGATGAGGCAAGAATGACGGCAAATAAAGAAGCTAAAAGCATAGTAATCAAGACCATACAGCGTGTTGCTACTGAAACGGCTATCGAGAATTCTGTAACCGTATTCCATATTGAATCTGATGAAATTAAAGGCCGAATCATTGGTCGTGAAGGTAGAAATATCAGAGCTCTTGAAGCAGCAACCGGAGTTGAAATTATAGTTGATGATACTCCTGAGGCTATCGTATTATCGGCATTCGATCCGGTTCGTCGTGAAATTGCTCGTCTTGCTCTTCATCAATTAGTAACAGACGGACGTATTCATCCAGCAAGAATTGAAGAGGTTGTTGCAAAAGTTAGAAAACAAATAGAAGAAGAGATAATTGAGACGGGTAAAAGAACAGCTATTGACCTTGGTGTACATGGTCTTCATCCTGAACTTATACGTTTGATTGGTAAGATGAAATATCGTTCTTCTTATGGTCAGAATCTTCTTCAACATGCAAGAGAGACAGCTAACCTATGTGCTATTATGGCAACAGAGCTTGGTCTTAATCCTAAAAAAGCAAAACGTGCAGGACTTTTACATGATATAGGTAAAGTGCCTGATGAGGAGCCGGAATTGCCACATGCTATCTTAGGTATGAAATTGGCTGAAAAATATAAAGAGAAACCGGATATTGCCAATGCAATTGGAGCTCACCATGATGAAGTGGAAATGCAATCTCTTATTGCCCCTCTTGTACAGGTTTGTGATGCTATTTCAGGTGCTCGTCCGGGTGCAAGACGTGAAATCGTAGAAGCTTATATCAAACGTCTTAATGATCTTGAACAGCTTGCGCTTTCATATCCGGGAGTACTTAAAACTTATGCTATTCAAGCAGGTCGTGAACTTCGCGTAATAGTAGGAGCAGATAAGATTGATGATACGGATACAGAAAAACTATCAGCTGAAATTGCTAAGAAAATTCAGGATGAAATGACTTATCCTGGTCAGGTTAAAATAACAGTAATCAGAGAGACTCGTGCGGTAAGTTACGCTAAGTAAGAATTATGGAAGAAACAGATAAAAAGAAATGCTGTAATAATCATAATTCTTGTCCGCGATGCAAATGCAGAAGCGATAAAAAACTTAATGTGTACGATTGGCTTGAGGATATTCCTGAATCTCATACTGATACAGACTTTGTCGAGGTACAGTTTAAGAATACAAGAAAAGGCTATTACAGAAATTCAAATAAATTAGATATAGCAAAAGGCGATATCGTGGCTGTAGAGGCATCTCCCGGTCATGATATCGGGGAGGTGACTTTAACGGGAGTTCTTGTTCTTCTTCAGATGAAGAAAAACAATGTCAGATTTGAAAACCAAGAAGTAAAAAGAGTTTACAGAAAGGCCAAACCTGCAGATATCGAGAAGTTCGAAGAAGCCAAGGCTAAAGAGCACAATACGATGCTTCGTGCCCGTAAGATAGCAGAGGATCTTAATCTTAATATGAAGATTGGAGATGTTGAGTATCAGGGTGACGGAAATAAGGCTATTTTCTACTATATTGCTGACGATCGTGTCGATTTCCGACAACTTATCAAGGTTCTCGCTGAGAATTTTAAGGTAAGAATCGAAATGAAACAGATTGGAGCTCGTCAGGAAGCCGGTAGAATAGGAGGCATTGGCCCTTGCGGTAGAGAGCTTTGTTGCTCGGGATGGATGACAAATTTTGTCAGCGTGGCAACTTCAGCAGCTCGTTATCAGGAGATATCTCTTAATCCGCAGAAACTTGCAGGTCAATGTGCTAAGCTTAAATGTTGCCTCAATTATGAGGTTGACGGTTATGTTGAAGCACAAAAGAAATTACCTTCAAAGGACGCAGTGCTCTATACGAAATCAGGAGAGTATTATCATTTTAAGACAGATATTTATAAATATCAGCTTACATATTCAACTAGTAAGGATTTTCCTGCTAATCTTATAACATTGCCTTCGTCGAGAGTTTTCGAAATTATAGCGCTTAATAAAAGAGGTATAAAAGTTGATGCTCTTGAAGAATCAAAAGAGGAAACAGTTAGAAAAGAGTTTTCAGATGTTGTGGGACAAGATAGTTTGACAAGGTTTGATAAAACTAAGAAGAATAAGCGAAATAAGAATAAACGTCATTCAAAGGATGAAGATAATACTCCGGATAATGAACGAAATATTTCGCAAAGAGATGGATCAAAAGAGAATAATGAGCGACAATCCGATGATAGAAATTTCCGAAACTCTCAGAATCGTAACAACAAACGCGAACAAAGGGGAGAATCGAGAAATGGAAACGATAATCACTCAAATTCTAATAGAGAGCATGGCAACCAACAAGACCGAAATAGAGCCGACGGTAACAATAATGTAAACCGAAATAACTCTAATAAGGAGAGAAATGGTAATAATAATCAGCCTGCACCTGTAAATGAGGGATCTGTTAAGGGGGAAGCCTCAAACAGAAAGAAAAATAATCACCCGAATAACAGAAATAATAATCCGAATAACCCGAATGTTGAAAACAAGCCAAAGCAAAATAGGCCTGTAAATAACAATGAATCTGCTAATTCACCTAAAGATCAGTCGCAAAGACAGAATAAAGAAAATGGTGATATTAATAATGAGGAAAAGGGTCAAAGACAGGAGCCTCGCAATAAGAACAAAAGGTTCAAAAGACCGAAAAGGAGAAGTAATGATGAACCGAACAAAGATGAATAATATTACTTGTTAATATCTTCATTTTGTTTAAAGTATCAAAAATAGTAAAGAGTATTCCGTTGAATTTTCTAAAATTCAGGAATACTCTTTACATTTGTAGATAAACCATAATTAGACCAATTCATTATATTATTGATAAGCAATCGACTCTTAAATATTCTGTATATATTTCTTGTCACAAATCAACAATAATTTATGACTTTGAAACTCAATTATAATGATATGTTGTATAACCTGGATATGATATGGTAGAAGAAAGATGATAATATGCTGTAATTATTTAAATAAACTATGAGATATAAAAATATTTTCAATAAGTTTTTTGTAGGATTGATATTGCTACTATTATCTTCATGTAATCCTGAAAATATGATTTATCATAGCTCAAAAGATCTAAATGAATCGGGATGGATGCGTCGTGATTCACTGATTTTTGAGGTTGATAATATTGACAGCACTAATATATGCGACATAAATATAAATATAAGAAATAATAATTTTTATCCTTATAGCAATTTAGGTTTGTTGTTTATTATAGAAAAAGGAGACTCTATAATTTTTACAGATACATTGAATATTACGATGTCTTATGAAAATGGAATATGGAGAGGCAATGGCTGGGGTTCTTTATATGAATTCAAGTCAAACTTGATAAGAGATTATAATTTTGAATCTTCCGGTTTCCATAGATTGATATTACTTCAATATATGGATAAAAATCCTTTACCGGGTTTAAGTGCGATAGGTTTAGAGATAGAAAAGATAACACCATTTTTTTAAAAAGTAAGAGTCAATTACGATAAATACTTTAATTGAACAAATCATAGTTTTTTCAAATGAAAAAATAGAAATAAGATATATGAATCTTAATTTATTATTTTGAAATAAAAAAGACAAAACAAAAGCCTGTAAACTGAATTACAGGCTTTTGTTTTGTCTTTTTACTAATTTATAGTAAATATATTCTTAGATAATTGCATCTATTTTAGAAGCTATTACGCTTTTAGAAGTTGCACCTACTTGTTTGTCAACAAGTTTACCATCTTTAAAGAAAAGGATAGTAGGAATGTTTCTAATACCATATTCAGAACTTAAATCGCTTTCTTCGTCAACATTATATTTGCCTATATAGGCTTTACCGTCATATTCGGTAGCAAGTTCTTCAATGATAGGGGAGATCATTCTGCATGGTCCACACCATTCAGCCCAAAAGTCAATAACGACAGGTTTACCTGATTCTATTAATTCTTTAATTGTTGAATCCTGGAATTTAAGAGCCATAATTTTATAGTTAAAAGTTTAATTAATAAATTATTAAGTTATTAATAATTGAGCTGTTTTATTAATTCTATTTTCCTCTATTTATATATGAAGATGATAGAAAGAATAGGTTCTCAATTATTAGTTCCTTATTTCAAAATTAATCAAATAGATTTATTAATTAAGAAATTTATCATTGATTTTATAAGTAACATTTTCAAATTTTTCGATGTTACTTATAAGCTCCTTATTAATAGTGATATTTTTAGATCTCGAATATAGCTTTATCGTCTGATTTGTCAAAGGGTTAACTATTTCGAAAAACAGCTTTGCCCTGGAATTTTTATCAGATATAATCATCGAATCAAAAGTATTGACAAGAGTCTTATTTATATCAGTTAAAGGAATTATAAGAGTTAATGATTCAAGAAGCCTATCTTTTACTTCTGTCAGTAATTCAATTTTACCTATTCTAAAGTCAAACTCATTCTCTTTGAATCTGCGAGGTTGGAATTTACCTGATATAAGTAAGTACATGCCATTGTAACCATATTTTCTATATTCGATAAAATCATTTCCGAAAAGCATAATCTCATGGGAACCGGAATAGTCTTCCACTTTAAGACGCCCATAGGGGTTACCTGTTCTTGTTTGTCCTTCGAAGAAGCCGGTTACAATACCACCTAAAAGAATATCTCTTGATTTCAATGCTTCAAGATTAGTGCTGAACTCTTCCAATTTTGTATTACAGCCATAGTCGATAGCAATCTTATAATCATCTAAGGGGTGTGCCGACAGGTAAATACCGACATACTCTTTTTCCTTATTCAATCTTTCCAGGTTAGGCCAGGGTATGAACTGAGGAATCTCGGGACGTGCAACATCTATAACATCTATATCACCAAAAAGAGAAACTTTAGATGAGTTTTTATCAGCCTGGAATCTGTTGCCATATTTGGCAAGAACCTCAATGAACGATTCATCACGGTTGTTCTTCTCAAGAAACTGTTCCCTTTTTATCTCTTCGAAGTTATCGAAGGCACCGGCAAGAGCAAGCGCCTCTATTGATTTTTTATTTACCGCACTAAGATTAATCCTCTCGATGAAGTCAAATATATTTTTAAAAGGACCATTTTCAGATCTCTCTTTTACGATAGCAAGTACCACATTTTCGCCAACACCCTTAATGGCGGCCATCCCGAAACGTATATCCCCTTTATTATTTACCGAAAACTTAACGTTCGACTCATTGATATCGGGTCCAAGTACCTGTATTTTCATGGCTTTACATTCTTCCATGTATTTTACAAGCTCGGTAATGTTAGCAAGATTTCGGCTCAAAACCGCAGCCATATATTCGGCAGGGAAATTAGCTTTTAGATATGCCGTTTGATAAGCAACCCATGAGTAACATGTAGCATGAGATTTGTTGAAGGCGTAGGAAGCAAATTTTTCCCAGTCTCCCCATATCTTTTCAAGGATTTTGGCATCATGACCATTCTTTACACCTCCGGAAATAAACTTGGGCTTCATTTCATCAAGTTTATCCTTCAGTTTTTTACCCATTGCCTTTCTTAACGCATCAGACTCACCACGAGTAAAGTCGGCAAGCAGACGCGACAAAAGCATGACCTGTTCCTGATAAACCGTAATACCATAGGTATCCTTAAGGTATTTTTCCATCACCGGAAGGTCATAGACAATAGGTTCTATTCCATGTTTACGAGCAATAAACTGAGGGATATAATCCATCGGACCAGGGCGATAAAGCGCATTCATCGCAATAAGATCCTCGAAAGTTGAAGGTAGAAGTTCCTTCAGATATTTTTGCATCCCGGCAGACTCAAACTGAAATGTTCCGGTTGTTTTACCATCACTATAAAGTTTATAAGTCAGAGGATCCTCAATAGATATCTTATCAATATCTACATCTATATTTTTAGAAAGTTTTATATTGAAAATAGCCTCCTTTATGATTGATAAAGTTTTCAACCCCAAGAAGTCCATCTTGATAAGACCGGTATCTTCAATAACCGAACCCTCATATTGGGTAACAAGCATTTTTTCGCCTGTTTCTTTATCATCAGCCGTACTTACAGGTACCCAATCAGTAATATCATCTCTACCAATAATGATACCGCAGGCATGCACACCGGTGTTTCTGACATTACCCTCAAGCATCTGCGCATACTTCATTGTATTTGCGATAAGAGGATTGTCGGAATTTACGGCATCTCTTAATTCCGGAACATTCTCAATACAGTTTTTCAGATTTATCTTAAGTGATTTCCCATTTACCTCGGGCAATCTGTCCGGTATAAGTTTGGTAAGTCTGTCTGATTCGGAAAGAGGAAGTTTTTCAACTCTGGCAACATCTTTAATAGATGATTTTGTTGCCATTGTACCATATGTTATAATATGAGCTACCTTTTCGTAGCCATATTTTTCAGTTACCCATCTTAAAACTTCACCGCGACCGTCATCATCGAAGTCGATATCAATATCGGGAAGCGATATACGGTCAGGATTAAGGAAACGTTCAAAAAGTAAGTCATACTTTATAGGGTCTATGTCTGTAATCTTAAGACAGTATGCCACAGCCGATCCCGCAGCCGAACCACGACCGGGACCAACAGATACACCCATTTCGCGAGCTGCTCTGATAAAATCCTGAACGATAAGGAAATATCCGGGGAATCCCATGTTCTTTACCGTTGCAAGCTCAAAATCTATACGCTCCTTTTGTTCCTCATTCATCTCACCCCAACGCTCCTTAGCACCTTCATAAGTAAGATATTGAAGATATTCATCATCATCCTTGAACCTTTCCGGTTTAGGGAAATTAGGTAGGATAGGACCGTGGTCAATTGTGTAGAATTCTACTTTATCGGCTATATCAGCAGTATTTGACAAAGCATCAGGAACATCGGCAAATAACTCATTCATCTCTTCCTGAGTCTTCATCCATTCCTGTTTTGTGTATCTCATACGAGCAGGATCGTTAAGATCTTTTCCCGTATTAAGACATATAAGATGATCGTGTCCCTCTGCGTGTTCTTCGTTTACGAAGTGAACGTCATTGGTACATATAAGTTTTACATCAAGTTTTTTTGCAAGTTTTATCAGTTCGATATTTACCATCTCCTCAATAGGATATACCTCCCTATTGGCGTTGGCATCATTGGTTTTATGTCTCTGAAGTTCAAGATAAAAATCGTCACCCCAAATCTCTTTGAACCAAAGTATAGTCTCTTCCGCCTTATCAAGCTGATTTGCTTGGATATATTTAGGAATTTCGCCACCAAGACAAGCTGAGGAAACGATAAGACCTTCCGAATGTTTTTTAAGAATCTCTTTATCAACACGCGGACGATAGTAATACCCTTCTGTCCAGCCCATTGAAACAAGTTTTATAAGATTGTGATAACCTGTCTTGTTTTTGGCAAGCAGAATAAGGTGGCGACCGCTCTGATCCTCTTTTCCGTTTTTACTGAAACGACCATTCTTTGCTACATAAACCTCACACCCAAGAATAGGCTTGAACATTTTATTTTTTTGTTCTTCAACCTTTTCTTTAAGCTGTTCAAGGGTAAGACCTTCTGAATCTTCATTTCCCCCCTCAACGTTTTTTATTCTTTTCTCAAGTGATTTTATCTCACCTTTATAAGCACCGTTTTTCTTATTGGTGTAGTTGAATAACTCCTTTATACCAAACATATTACCATGATCGGTAACAGCAATGGCTTTCATTCCGTTTTTTATAGCTTTATCAACTAAAGCCGGGATTGAAGCCTGTCCGTCAAGGATAGAATATTGAGAATGGACGTGAAGATGAACGAATGGTTGCATATTATAAAATGGTGTGCAAAAACTACTAATATGATGAAAATAAACTTTACTCAAAGATATAATATAAGCTGTTTCGCAGATACAAAATGTTCTTAAAATACCAACTTAATAATTGTATATAATTAACCCGTTAGCATAAATATATCAATGAATTCAAATTAGATCATAATTAAAACAACGAGATGAAATTCTAATAAAAGTTATAACTGATAAATATAAGATTAATCCTAAATGAGTTATCGCAAATTAATTTAGGATTAATCTTCTTATGATCGATAATCAATAAATATATTATTAATCATCATCAGTATAACGAACAAATCCTATTTTTTTAGATGCATTGATTTTAATATCAAGTGATGAAGGAAATTCAACAACTCTTACAAAATCTGATTCCATTATCGCAGGCATCTTATCAAGTTGTTCTTTACAGAATATACCATCATTGTTTTCCGGACTTACCGAAAAATAACCAACACCAAGTGATGTCATATTCTGAAAGAAATGTGTCCCTTGACTCGGTTCTATACGATAGTTTTGTAATGTTGTTTCTATGATAACCTTTGCTTGCGATATATGAGGCCATTTTACAGGTACTCCAAGAAAATAATCTTCTGAACCCCATCGACCCGGCCCAACTAAGACATAATTTTTATTCATTGCAACAAAATCGTCATTCACATATTCAACTTCCCTGGCAATTTGCGGATTTTTGGATGAAGTGAATTTATCGGTCTTAATATAGACTATATGTGATATATCTTTTATTTTTCCATGTCCAAGAGCATTATTTGAGTATAATAAACAAGACTGAGGATCAACACCGGAAATATCTTCATCTGACATCTCCTTTGAATCAACAATAGGTCTGATCTGAAGCCAGTAAAAAGCAGGAATACCCGAATAATCATTAAGATTCACTGCAAACTCTATCTCAATAGGTCTGGCCATCTCCCTGCTTCCGGTACTTAAAACCTCTTTAAGAATCTCTGATAACGGAAAGGATTCGTGTTTCAGAATTGAAGAAAAAGTCACTACTTTTCTTCCTCCCTCATAATAACCGTCATGTATCATCACATCATGCGGATCAAATGTTGAAACCATTGATCTGATAGAATCATCATTTTCGCCATCTCTGATAGACAATTTCAGAAGATTTGCTCCATCATCAATAGTTATATTATTATTAAGAGAATTCAGATCCAATGCCATAAATCTTGTCTGTGTATCCTTTAAAGCAAGATCGAGAGTACTTGTTTGTAAAACATTAGATGGCCAAAAAGGTGAAAACCTAAGAGTAATACCTCCATCTACTATATATTTTCCAAGTCCGACAGCAATATTCGCAATTCCTTCTTCCGGCAACTCACTATTGATAGGATAATAATTAATAGATCTCGCTACACCCGAAAAAGAGGGATAATATTTATTGTCATATTGGCTACCTACAACCTCCTGTATTATAACAGCCATCTTTTCCTGATCAATCAAGTTGCTTGTTGCATTCATATAAGCTTTACTTCCCTTATAAAACACAGACGCATATACTCCCTTTATAGCATCGCTGACGAGTCGAAGCATCTCATATTTATCCTCAAGATAAGGTATCATATAAGTTGAATATATACCGGCAAAAGGCTGATAGTGTGAATCTTCAAGTAAGCTTGATGATCTGATGGCAACAGGCGATTTTACTACTTCGAAAAAGGCCATAAAATCTTCAATCAAATCAGTTTTAAGCTTTCCTCTTAAAAAATATCGCAAAATATCTTCATCAGGAAGATCGCTTAGACCAACCTGATAAAGAGAATTACTCTCCATAAAATCGTCAAAAAGATCGGTACATAAGACTAATGTCTTTGGTATTGATATGGTCGCATTTTCAAAAGATTGTAGATTCATATTTCTTTTAATCATAGCATCGATAAAGGCAAGTCCGCGACCTTTACCTCCCAGAGATCCATCTCCGATACGAGCAAAATTTGAATATCTGTCAAATCTTCCACGCTTAAATTCTGCAACGATACCTCGATTTTTCATTTTTCTATATTGAACTATTGCCTCGAAGATTATCTTTCTCATCTCGGGAACCTGCTCAATACAATCGTATGATTTATTTCTGACGAACTCAGCAAGCGGAAACATAGCACGTGAATATAGCCAACGTGATATATGATTATGTGAACCATGATAATACAAAGACTTATCAGGAATCATAGATAATTGATCCTGAAGTTCCTTAAGATTATTGACAGTCACTATCTCTTTTTTTGTTTCGGGGTCGATAAATACAAAAGCTCCGAAACCAAACTTATTTAATATAGTTTCGCGAAGATCAAGAGGAAGTTTTTTTGATTGTTTATCAAGAAATACTGCATTATAAAGATTCGCTTTCTCTTTATTTTCAATCTCCGATGACTGAATAATCACGGGAATAAAAGGATCTTTTGATCTTATATATTCACAAAGCTCAAAGCCGGAAGTCTTATTCTCCTTTCCATTCTTGGGAAAACTAACATCTGTAATCACACCAAGCATATTGTTTTTATACTTATCATATACTTGTTTCGCCTCTTCAAAATCTCTTGTAAGTATTATTTTAGGACGTCCTCTCATACGAAGCATTTTCTGATGTTCGTTAAGTGCTTCTGTTGAAAATTCTTGTGATTGTTTAAGAATGAACTTATAAATATGGGGTAGAAGAGATGAATAAAATCGAATAGAATCCTCTACAAGTAAAATAACTTGAACTCCTACCGATTCCACATCTTGTTCGATATTCATTTTGTCCTCTATAAGTTTTATTATTGCTAATAAAAGATCTGTGTTTCCAAGCCAACTGAATATATAATCAATAGATGAAAGATCGGTATTATTCATCTTTTCATACATTTTACCTGAAAATGGCGTAAGTGAAACGATTGGGATATCTGGAAAAATATTTTTTATCTCTCTTGATGTTTCAAAAACGATATTATCTTGATTTGTAGGCATTGATATAATCAAATCATACCTTCTATTATGAAGTTCCTCAAGAGCTTCCGAATCAGAGGAAACTTGTGTAAATCTGGGAGGATAGCGCAGATTAAGTTGAGAATATTCAATAAATATATTCTCGTCAACTCGTCCGTCATCTTCAAGCATGAACGTATCATATTTACTGGCTATCAAAAGCACATTATAGATTCGCGATTGCATAAGATTGGCAAACGAAGTGTCTTTAAGCAGAAGATCCGACAGGCTGTCTGTCTTCTCTTTTTTCATGTTATCCATTAAGGGAAATATTTACTGTTTGATGTTTTTTGCTTCCGCAAATTAGCATTTTCAATTAAATAAAAGCAGACTCTTTTCTTTTAAATATCAGATTTCTTCGATTATAAATGTTAAATCAAAACTTTTATATAAAAATCAAAGACAATATAAATAGTTTTACTTTTTTAATAATAAATACTCACTAAATTTGCCAAAATTAAATCTGATTATTTAGATTCAATATAAAATCATTTTCAATTCAATAAGCGACATTAGAAACATGCTTGATTTTTTATTTAGAAAGAAAACAAACACAATACCGACTTTACCATATACGACAGATATCCACAGTCATCTAATTCATGGAGTAGACGACGGTTCCAAAGATATTGAAACGTCAATCCAATTAATAAAAAAGATGAAAAGTTGGGGAGTGGAAAGGATCATAACAACCCCTCACCGCACTGATGAAACATTTGAAAACAGTGTGGAAATAATAGAACCAAAATATCTTGAAATAGTAAAAAGATTGAAAGATGAATCTATCGAGATAGATTTCAATTATTCATTTGAATATAGAATGGATGAAGGTTTTCTTAAACTCAGAGATAAAAATCTTCTAAAGCCATTAAAAGATAAATATCTGCTCGTTGAGAACTCATTTATACAGCCTTTATGGAATCTTGACGATCTTATTTTTGATCTAAAATTGAAAGGATTTTTTCCTATTTTGGCTCATCCAGAGAGATATAATTATTATCATTCAAATAAACAGATATATAAACATCTCAAATCTCTTGAAGTGCTGTTTCAGGTAAATGTATTATCTCTTTCCGGTTGTTATGGAAAAGAGGTTCAGGATGTATCTATATGGCTTCTAAAAAATAATATGGTTGATTACTTGTCAACTGATTTGCATCATAGAAATCATGTTGCGGCACTTGATCAGTTTTTAGTCTCTTCTCAATACAAAAAGATGCTTCCTTTGTTTGAAGATTTGAGAAATGATGAGATTTAATCTCTGTAATTTTAAATTTTCCACTTTAGAATAAAAGAGAATTTCCTTTAAATTGGTCTATGAACAATTGCCATTTTTTTAAATAGCATAAGAATGGAAAATATATGACCTCGGATCAATCGTTATACAAGTGTAATTAATGAAACAACCTTAAAAAGGTAAATATTATAACATAAGAGAACCCCAAAAGTTAGATGAAAAACTTTTGGGGTTTTCTTATGGGTAAAAAATAAAAGAAGGAAGAAAATAAAAATTCTCTTCCTTCTTTTATTATTTCGATATAATCTATTTAATTTCTATCTATCCTTTCAATGAGAAAGAGTAGAGGGAAAGATTATAATCAAACTTCTTATTAGTTATTTTCAGGACGAAGTTTACGAACAACAGCACCTGTTCTCCACATTTCGCTTTCACGAAGTTCTTTAAGTTCTTCTTCAAGTTTTTCGCGGTAATCAGCTTTAGAATTCAAGTCGATTGAACGTTGAGCTTCATTTCCACAAGCTACTTCAGAATAAAGTTTTTCGAACACTGGTTTAGTTGCATCATGGAAAGGTCCCCACCAATCAAGAGCACCTCTTTGAGCAGTAGTTGAACAGTTTGCATACATCCAATCCATACCGTTTTCAGCAACAAGAGGCATAAGAGATTGTGTAAGTTCTTCAACTGTTTCGTTGAATGCTTCAGAAGGAGTATGTCCGTTTTCACGAAGAACTTCATATTGAGCAGCGAAGATACCCTGGATAGCACCCATAAGAGTACCACGTTCACCTGTAAGGTCAGAGTAAACTTCTCTTTTGAAAGTTGTTTCGAATAGGTAACCTGAACCTACACCGATACCAAGAGCTACTACGCGATCAAGAGCTTTTCCTGTTGCATCTTGGAAGATTGCAAATGAAGAGTTAAGACCACGACCCTGAAGGAACATTCTACGAAGAGATGTACCTGATCCTTTAGGAGCAACAAGGATAACATCAACATCAGCAGGAGGGATGATACCTGTTCTTTCTTTGTAAGTTACTGCAAAACCATGAGAGAAATAAAGAGCCTTACCTGGTGTAAGATTTTTCTTTACTGTTGGCCATACTGCGATTTGAGCAGCATCAGATAGCAAATATTGAATAATTGTACCTCTTTGGCAAGCTTCATCGATATCAAAAAGAGTTTCACCCGGAACCCATCCGTCAGCAACCGCTTTATCCCATGTTTTAGAATCCTTACGTTGTCCAACGATAACGTTAAATCCATTATCACGAAGATTTAAAGCCTGACCAGGACCCTGAACTCCATAACCGATTACAGCGATAGTTTCGTCTTTTAATACTTCTCTTGCCTTTTCCAATGGAAATTCTTCACGTGTGCGTACATTTTCTTCAACACCACCAAAATTCATTATAGCCATTTTGATTAAATATTTAAAAAGTTTATATAAAGATTATTCTGCTTTTACAAAGAGTGTTTCCTTCATTGGTTTTCATTTCCATGATATATTCACCCTCTTTTGTTTTTTGTTTTAAAATTTTTATTTCGTCACCATAAAGGGCCTCATTGATATAATGAATTTCAAATCTGCCAACTCTTTGGTTGTCGAATGTATCAAGTGAGAAACCATCAAGCATATGCTCAATATATTTCGAACTTGTCATGTGTCTGTTTATATCCAGATCACTATATTTAACTCTATAAAGTATAGGATCTTCATCTATTGCAGTAGGTATTCTTCCCGGTTTATTTATAGGACATGGCCTGTCGTTTATCAGTTTTGGGATGTCTCTGTACTGTGTCAGATCTTGAGATTCTCTTGTTTGATAATTGATAATCGACCATATCGTTCTGCAAAAACCAAGTTCTTCACCCTCTGAAGTCAGAAGTCGCATATTTCTTGACGTAAAGAGTTTATTAAAATCCTCAATCCAGGTCTCTATCACCAATGTTTCTTCAGCTTTAGGATATCGTTTCATCTCAATAGCCATACGGGCAAGAACCCAGGTATGATTGTTTTTGATCAAATTATTAAAACCAACCCCTAATCTGTAAGCGTGATGTGAAGCTGAATTAATTAAAGACTCGGCTATTTGTGAAACCGGCATTTCGCCCTCTGCATTCAACAAATTATAATATACCTTATATTGGGTAACGCCTAAAAAAAGACTCTCTTCCATACTTTAATTAAAATAAATGCAATGTTACATCTTTTCTTTCAATCTACGTACTTCTTGTTCCTCAAGAAATATAGAAACATGTTCTGTTCTGTCTTTTGTTATGGCAATACGTCCCGATCTGACGAACTGAAGCACTCCATATTTATTAAGATCATCAAACAAAGCACCCGTTTCTTCACAATGACCTGTTTTTTCGATTACCGTGAATATCTTATTAATTTCAAGAATACGTGCATTATGTTTTCTGATAAGATCTTCTATTTCATCACTTTCCAGGAGCTTCTCGGTTTCTACCTTATAAAGAGCAATCTCCTGATGTATTATTTGATCATTTGTATAATAGAAAGCTTTTAAAACATCGATTCTTTTCTCGATCTGTTTCACAACTTTCTCAATCTGACTCCTTGTAGTATGAGTCGTAATTGTAAACTTGTGAACACCCTCTATTGCAGACGCTGAAACAGAAAGACTCCAGATATTCAAATTCCTTCTGGTGAAAATTATGGAAACCTGATTCAGCAAACCAACCTGGTTTTCAGAATATACCGTTACGGTATATAGTGTAACTTCCTCATTATTTATTTTATTCTCTTCCATATTAATGCCATTCAGTTGTTGTTAACATCATCTTAGATACACATTTTCCTCCCGGAATCATCGGGAAAACCATACCTTTTTCTATCACATTCACTTCAAGAAGGAAAGGCTCATTATCTGAAAGCATCTCTTTTATAGCCCCATCAAGATCCTCTCTTTTCTCAACCTTACGACCTTTAATTCCGTAAGCTGCCGCAAGAGCGATGAAATTAGGATTTTTCATCGATGTTTCGGAATATCTTTCCTCGAAGAATAGCTCCTGCCACTGACGCACCATACCCAACCACGAATTATTAAGAATAATAATCTTAACACCTGTATTTTCCTGAAGTATAGTCCCCAGTTCCTGAATAGTCATCTGTATTCCTCCGTCTCCGGTAAAGAAACAAACATGTTTATCTGGTGATGCTATTTTCGCTCCTATTGCAGCCGGCAGACCGAATCCCATTGTTCCGAGTCCTCCCGAAGAAACGAAACTTCTCGTATTATTGAATTTCGAATATCTTGCCGCCATCATCTGATTCTGACCAACGTCAGTCACTATGATAGCATTATTATTGGTAAGTTCCGAAACTTTAGCAACAACTTCTCCCATATTAAGGTCGCCATCTGTGGGTAAAGTTTCCGGTATTATAACTTTCTGATTCTCTATTTCGTTAAGTTCATCAAACTCATTGCTCCATTGCTTAAATTCTCTTTTTTCAAGCATCGGAATAAGCTTTTGAAGCACATCTTTAGCATTTCCAAGAATACCAATGTTAGCAGGTACATTTTTACCTATTTCAGAAGGATCGATATCTATATGGATCACTTTTGCCTGTTTGGCATAAGTATTTATATCGCTTGTGACTCTGTCGTCGAAACGCATACCTATAGCGATAAGCACATCACACTCATTAGTCTTTTTATTAGGACCCAGATTTCCGTGCATTCCAACCATTCCTTTATATTGTTTATAATCGGAAGGTAGAGCCGACAAGCCTAAAAGAGTCGAAGCCGCAGGTATTCCTGTTTTTTCGATAAGATGTTTCAATTCCTTTTCTGCCTCCGATAATACTATTCCCTGACCAAATATAATAAAAGGCTTTTCTGCCTTATTGATCATTGACGCAGCCTGAATCAAAGAGTGCGGATCTGTATGCGGAACAGGACGATAACTTCTGATGAAATCACATTTTTTGTAATCGAAGTTCATCATTCCTATCTGTGCATTTTTAGGAAAATCAATCACAACAGGGCCCGGACGACCACTACGAGCGATATAAAATGCTCTTGCTATTGCCCATGGTATCTCATCTGCCGATTGAATCTGGTAACTCCATTTTGTAATAGGCAAAGTGATACCCACTACGTCTGTTTCCTGAAAAGCATCCGTTCCCAATAAAGGCGACGGCACCTGTCCGGTGATGACGACAAGGGGAGTAGAGTCTATCATTGCATCTGCAACGCCTGTTATCACATTTGTTGCTCCCGGTCCGGAAGTGACAAGGACTACGCCTACATCTCCACTAACACGTGCAAATCCTTGAGCGGCATGTACCGCACCCTGTTCATGTCTGACAAGTATATGTTTAAGTTTATCCGTGTAATCGTAAAGTTTATCGAATACAGGCATTATTTGCCCTCCCGGATAACCGAAAACCGTCTTAACGTTCTCTTCAAGTAATGATCTTATAAGAGCCTCAGATCCTGTAATTTTCTCCATCACTTTTAGTTTTTAGTACTAATCTACAATTCTTACTGCCCCTTTATCGGCAGAACTAACCATTTTAGCATATGCCTTAAGAGCTTTTGATATAACTCTGTTTCTTGTTGTTGGCGTAAAAGCCTTATTTCCACGCTCCAGTTCCTCTTTTCTGCGATTTTCAAGTTCTTCATCGCTGACAAGCACGTTTATAGAACGCTTCTCAATATCTATTTCTATAAGATCGTTGTCTCTGACAAGTGCTATATTTCCTCCGGCTGCTGCCTCTGGAGATATATGACCTATTGAAAGGCCTGATGTACCACCTGAGAATCTACCATCAGTAATAAGAGCACATTCTTTACCAAGATGTCGTGATTTGATATACGAAGTAGGGTAGAGCATTTCCTGCATTCCCGGACCACCTTTTGGTCCCTCATAGGTGATAACTACAACGTCGCCGCTGTTCACTTTTCCTCCCAATATACCTTCACATGCATCATCTTGAGACTGAAATACTCTTGCTGTTCCTTTGAATTTGAATATCGAAGGATCGACACCGGCAGTTTTCACCACACAACCGTCTTGTGCTATATTTCCTCTTAATATGGCAAGACCGCCATCTTTTACATAAGCATTGTCAAAATCTCTGATACAACCCTCTTTTCTGTCAGTGTCAAGAGTTTCAAATTTTGCATCCTGAGAACCAAGCACAAGATTGAACTTACCTGCTGCCGCAGAGTGCCATAATTCTTTTGCTTCATCGCTAACCTTGTCACTGCCAAGAGAGTATTTTTCGATTGCTTCACCAAGAGAAAGATTATCAACGCGTGATACTTCTCTGTGAACCAATCCTTTTTTATCAAGTTCTCCCATTATTGAAAGAATACCTCCGGCTCTGTTTACATCTTCGATGTGATATTTCTGAGTATTTGGCGCCACTTTACATAGAACCGGAGTTTTTAAAGAAAGATGATGGATGTCTTCCATCGTGAAATCCACACCTGCCTCATTCGCTATTGCAAGCAGGTGAAGGATAGTGTTTGTTGATCCGCCCATTGCTATATCCAGAGTCATAGAGTTGAGAAATGCTTCTCTTTTAGCTATTGAACGCGGTAGTACGCTTTCATCTCCGTCTCTGTAATATCTATACGTATTTTCTACTATTTGTTTTGCTGCCTTCTCAAACAAAAGTTTTCTGTTCTTATGAGTAGCAACTATTGTCCCATTACCGGGCAATGCCATACCAAGTACTTCATTAAGACAATTCATTGAGTTTGCCGTAAACATTCCCGAACAACTTCCACAAGTTGGACAAGCTGCATTTTCAACCTCTCTCACCGTTGCATCATCAACCGTTTTATCGGCAGCCTGTATCATAGCATCGATTAGATCAAGTCGTTTGTCGCCCATTCTACCTGCTTCCATTGGTCCGCCCGAAACGAAAACAGCCGGAATATTTAGTCGCATTGCAGCCATAAGCATCCCCGGAGTGATCTTGTCGCAATTACTAATGCAAACCATCGCATCAGCTTTATGAGCATTAACCATATATTCAACGCTATCTGCAATCAAATCTCTCGAGGGTAACGAATAAAGCATCCCGTCGTGACCCATTGCAATTCCGTCGTCAATGGCTATGGTATCAAATTCAGCTGCGAAACAGCCTAATTTTTCAATCTCTTGTTTCACTTGCTGGCCGATCTCATGTAAATGCACATGTCCCGGTACAAATTGAGTAAAAGAATTAACGATTGCAATGATAGGTTTCCCTATCATATCTTCTTTCATCCCGTTGGCACGCCACAATGATCTTGCACCTGCCATTCTTCTTCCCTGTGTGCTTTGAGCACTTCTCAATTCATGTTTCATAATGAAAACTTTTATTCTTTTATCAATGTACCGATTTTTTGGGTGCATCGACAGCTGATTTTTTATAACAACAATGAGCCTTTCTCATACATAAGAGAAAGGCTCATTGATTATCCCATTTATATTTTATAATAATAAATTATACACACAGCCTTTCTCTATTCTATGCCACGACGACCAGAATTGAAGAAATGAGGCGAATAATTGTATAATTTGTTATCATTGTTTTTCTTTTTTATTGTTCAGTGATGCAAAAGTAATACTCAAAACTATACAATGCAAGTAAAATGTAAATTTTTATAAGGTTATAATTACACTTTATTACAAAATAGTGTCCGATATTTTTAAATTGATTAATAATCGTTATTAAATCAAGTAATCTATTATACAAAGGAACTTTCTAATTATAAATAGATTATATAAAATCAATAATTTTTAGTTGTATAATTTCCAGTTATTTACTTTTTGTTATTTTATAGTATAAATAAATAGATAAATAGTTAATGATGAATTTAAGTTGTATGTGTCAAAAATATGTTAAAATAGTATTTTGACAATCTATTTGAAATCAATTACTGATATTATCGGATTTTATTATGGAAATACAACAAGTATTGTAACATAATTTTGTTATAGTGTTATAAGTTGTTAAACCTACACTTATTTATTGCGCAAACTATTGCAAAGAACAAAAAACTCGCTACATTTGTAATGTGTTTTTCATGGTATTAGATTTAAGGTTAATGGAGATTGGGTTGTCGCGATGACAGCCTTTTCTTTTTTTATATCGATCCTTCCGAATCAATCCATTTCAAACCAATTTTATCTTTCTGATAAATATTGAAAGACTCAATTCCACTTTACTTTCACCAAAATAATGAAGATATCATTCAGTGATTCTACATTTCGAAATATCCAATTTTTTTTAGCCAAGAGTGTTTTTGCTGCTCCTTGCTAGTTATCAACTGATAACTTGCGTGGAGCAGACTGATAACTTGCGTGTTATCAGTTGATAACTAGCAAGGAGCATCAGAACTTGCAGTGGGAAAAACTATTTCCTCTTCAGCGATTTTTTTATGATTATTGACAAAGTCGAGCGGTTTTACTCCAAACTGTTTAAGAAAACATTTCGAGAAATAAGAAGGATTATTAAATCCCACCATATAACATATCTCATTTATACGATATTTATTTTCTAATAGAAGTTGAGCCGCTTTTTTCATTCTGATAAGCATAATTAATTCATTCGGAGTAGAATCTGTAATAGTTTTTATTTTCGAAAAAAGCCCCGAACGACTAATTTTCATTTTTGAGGCAATAAAATCAATCGATAAATCATTATAGGAGAAATTTTCCTCTATAATGTTATTTAAGTCTGATAAGAATTTTACATCTGAACCATTTTCAGCAATACTATCAATAGGAGTCAGAGGAGTAGTAAATAATTTATGGTGTAGCTGAGACCTAATGTCGAGTATATTGTTGATACAAGCTTTAAGATGCTGAACTGAAAAAGGTTTTTCAATATGCATATCGGCTCCAGATTTCATACTTTTTACTTTCGACCCATCGTCAGTACGTGCAGTAAGTATAATAAAAGGAATATGACTTGTCTTACTTTCAGAACGAACACTTTTGCAAAGTGTTATACCATCCATACTTTTCATCATCCAGTCACTAATAATTAAAGAAACAGAATTGTCTGCCAAAACTTCAAGCGCGGTTATTCCATTATCGGCGGTCAAAATTATAAAATCATTCTTCAGACTAGAAACAAGAAAACTAAGCATATCAGGATCGTCCTCTACAATAAGTATTTTCTTTTGAGTTGAATCAGTTTGTTTAACAATATCTTCTACTACTGGTTCATCGTTGAGCATTTCATTATAATCACTACTATTCAGACTATTTATTAAATCCTGAGAAATATTTTTTTTCTCAAAAGGAATTGATATAATAAATGATGAACCTTTGTCAAGATTTGATATCAATGATATTTTACCCTCATGCGCTTTCACAAGAGTCTTGACAATATGCAGACCTATTCCGGTTCCATTTTCTTTAATTCCGGAATCTGTTTGATAAAAAGGATTGAAGATCTTTTTTTGTTGTTCTTTTGATATTCCACAACCATTATCAGAAACTACAATCTTAATAATCTTTTCATTTTCTACATATTCCAGATTAACATTAATATTGTCTTTTGTGAATTTTAGAGCATTACTCAAAAGATTGCTTATAACTTTTGTTATCGCTTCAGGATCAACATTGACAAGAAGATTGTTGTTATTTGAATTGAAATCGATATTTACACCTTTTTGCTTTGCAGAGGGAGCGAATCTCACAATTACATGTTCAATAAGTGTCGATAGATTTTGATATCTTTTATTTATAGAGAATTCACCTTGTTCCACTTTCCTAAAATCAAGAATTTGATTTATAAGAGTCAATAATCTTTTACTGTTACGGTTTATGATTTCAAGATCATCTTTGAAAGATTCTGGAATTGACCCAAGATCATTCATTATATTTTCCATCGGACCTATAATAAGAGAAACAGGAGTTCTTATTTCATGAGCAATCATAGTGAAAAATTGGATTCTTGATTTTTGTATAGTTTCTTCATTCTCTTTTTTCAGCTTTATGATATTATCGTTATGTTCTCTTCTGGTTTTATTAATGAAGAATTTTAATATTAAAACAATAATAATTAGAGAGATCAGGAAATACAATAATTTAAAAATCGGTAGCATATAAAAAGGGGGCAAAATAGTTAGTTTAAAGGTAGCTCCCTGTTCATTCCATATTCCATCGCTATTTGTTCCTTTTACTTTGAAAATATAATTACCGGCGGGCAGATTTGTATAAGTCGCAATTTTTGTATCTCCGCACATTATCCAATCATTATCAAAACCTTCAAGTTTATACATAAATTGATTTTTTACCGGCGTACAATAGCTTAAAGATGCGAAATGAAAAGAAAACACATTCTCTTTCGAAGATAACTCCGCTTCATTTTCATTGAAATGTATATTTTTATTCATGACAATGAAATCTGTAATAACAATAGGTGGGATATGATTGTTAATATTTATATTCTGGGGATAAAACACATTAAATCCATCAACACTGCCAATATAAATTTTATTATCAGAGGTTTTAAGAATTGAAGCTGGCAGAAATTGATTGCTTTGTAAACCATCGCTTTTTGTGTAAATCTGCATCTTTTTAGTTTTCGGATTCAAATGAATCAACCCTGAAGTTGTAGTTAGCCATAAGGTGTTGCTCTCAGATGTTATTCCTAAAATATTGTCAACATCAGTTTCAAGCAGAAATCTCTCGAAGCAATCTTTTTCTTTATTATAAATAGCTAATCCTTTAGAAGTAGCTACCCATATTTCATTTTTTATAATATGTATATCATTTACCATATTGTTGAAAATGAAATTCTTTTCATTTTCAACAGAATAGTTAGTCCAGCTATTACCATGTTCATTATATTTGAAAAGCCCTTTACCTTGAGTGGCAAACCAAATATTTCCGGATAAGTCTTGATCTATGTCAATAGTCATAAAACCAAAATCCTTTACACGTATAAAATTGTCTTTTGTACGATCATATTTATTTACTCCAGACATTGATGTCGCCCACATATCGTTGTCTTTGTCTTTAAAAATAGCATAAATACTACTTCCGTCAAGTGTCGTTTCATCATCAGTGATTGAGTTGTATATCTTAAATTTACCTGTTTTAGTATTAAGGATATTAAGTCCGCCTGTATAAGTACCAATCCAAAGATTATCACCATCCATACATAGAGAATGTACATTGGCATAAGAAAGAGAGTTGTAATTTTTAGAAACTGTGTAATTACAAAATTTCCCTGTCTTTGGATTAAACAAGGAAAGTCCGCCATCATCAGAGCCAATCCATATATTTCCGTTATTATCTTCACAAAACCGGCTTATAATTTTTCCTCCTACCGAATTCTTATATTTAGAATAATTATATGCTGAAAATTGTCCATTATTTGGCGCCAAATAATTTACTCCACCATAATAAGTACCTATCCATATACCACCCTCTTTATCTTTAGTAATAGGATATATAAACTTATCTGAGATTGAATAGGGTTGAGTTTCATCCGGAGTGATTAATTTATAATCTCCATTTTCCTTATTATAAAATGAAAGCCCATCGTCAGATCCTATTAGTAAGATATCGTCAGAATAATAAGTTAAACTGTGAATATGCGACAAAAAATATGGACTTTGGTTCGGTAATACTTGAGATATAGCTCCTGTTTGGATATCTAATTTTTGTAATCCTTTATTCCATGTACCCAACCATATATATCGAGCTGATTCCTGAAGGATACAAAGGAATCCGTTTTTTTCAGCATCCTTTTCATAATATGTATTAAACTGTTGGAAGCTGTTTAGTAATTTATTGTATTTGTATAAAAAGTTGATGTTATGTCGACTTACTACCCAAATAGTATTTGAACTATCTATATATATTTGATTAATCAAGCCTGATGTCTCACTAAATTCAAAGTTTTCCAGTTCTTCTTGTTCCTGATTATATTTGAAAACCCCTTGACCGAAAGTGGAAAACCAAATATTACCGTCATTATCTTCGTTTATACTATTTATTTGAGAATTTATTTTAATCCCTTTTGATGTAACAATATCAAAAGAATTAAATTCCGAGTTCGCATAGGAATAACAGTAAGCTCCAATATCTGTACCTATCCATAGATTATTTTTTTTGTCTTCGAACAGATAATTAATATAATCATTATCCCATTCCTTATCCTTGATATAATTTTTATTGAAAAATTTAAACTTGTTCCCATCAAATCTACATAAACCTGACTCTGTACCTATCCATATATAACCGTCTCTTGTTTGAATTAAGCTTTTTACAATATTAGATGGCATACCGTCATCAATTGAATGATGTCTGAATTTTAATTCAGATGAAGTATTAATTGAAAAAGTATGAAATATTGATATCAATAAGATATTTATAAGTATATATTTTCTTAGCATGAAGTAATCGTTAATTATTGTTTCTGCAATATTACAAATATTTGTAATAGAATTATTGAAAAATAGTACAAGTAAAGATCATAATAATCCAAAATGGCGACTTAAATGGTTTATTATTAGCGTATAAGTGTGTTGGGTTTATTTTTTGAACAATCACGAGTTTTGTATATAAATGGATTATTCTTTTAATGAAAATGTATTAAAGTTTATTTCTTAGCGATAGAGAAAAACAACAAAATATGAATTACACATTAAAATTATTTTCAGGAATAACTATTCTTTTTTTTAGTTCATGCAGTGATTCTTTTAAGAAGCCAAACGAATTAATAAAAGAGGTTTCTTTTACCAAAGTCAGTTTGAATGATTCATTCTGGTTAACGCGAATAGAAACAAACAGAACGGTTTCAATACCATCTGCATTAAAAGAGTGTGAGCAAAATGGACGTTTTGACAATTTTGCTTTAGCCGGGGGATTAATAAAAGGAAAGCATCAAGGAGACTTTTCTTTTGATGATACCGACCCTTACAAAGTAATAGAGGGTGCTTCATATTCTTTGGCTGTAAAATATGATGAACATCTTGATCATTATTTAGACAGTGTAATAACATTAATATCATCAGCACAAGAAGCGGATGGATATCTTACTACATGTGTTACAAATAAATGTGAGAGATTGTCAGGATGGTGGGGTCGTTCGAAATGGGAAAAAATCAATAGTCATGAACTTTATAATTGCGGTCATCTTTATGAAGCTGCCGTAGCACATTATGAAGCCACAGGGAAAAGATCTTTATTAGATGTAGCTCTTAAAAATGCAGATTTGATATGTAATGTTTTTGGACCTAACGAGGGGCAAAAACATGTACCCTCAGGACATCCTATAGTTGAAATGGGACTTGCCAAACTTTATAAAATAACAGGCGAAAAAAGATATCTGGAACTTGCCAAATATTTTGTAGAGGAAACCGGCCGAGGTACTGATGGACACAGATTAAATAAATATAGTCAGGATCATAAACCGATTCTTCTTCAAGATGAAATCGTTGGACATGCGGTAAGAGCCGGATACCTATTTTCGGGAGTTGCGGATGTCGCCGTATTGAATAATGATGATAATTATTTCCAAGCTCTTTGTCGGATCTGGGATAACATGGCAGGTCGAAAATTATATATAACCGGAGGGATAGGGTCAAGACCTCAAGGAGAAGGTTTTGGGCCTGATTATGAGTTGAATAATCACACAGGTTACTGTGAGACATGTGCTTCGATAGCCAATGTTTATTGGAATCATCGTATGTTCTTATCAACAGGAGATTCGAAATATGTAGATGTTTTGGAAAGATCATTATACAATGGGGTTATATCGGGAGTATCACTTAGCGGAGATAAATTTTTCTATGATAATCCTCTTGAATCAATGGGACAACATGAAAGACAAAAGTGGTTTGGTTGTGCATGTTGTCCGGGTAATGTGACAAGATTTATTGCATCAATACCCAAATATGTTTATGCAACTCAAAAGAATGATATATATGTGAATCTTTATATACAGAGTAATTCTGATATAGAAACAATTGATAACAAGATTTCTCTTGAACAGAAAACAGAATTTCCATGGGATGGAAAAGTTAGACTTATTATAAATCCTGAAAAAGAGGATCTTTTTGCATTGCGATTAAGGGTTCCCGGATGGGTAAATGACAGACCGATAGCTACTGATTTGTATTCTTATGTTCAAAAAAGTTCTAAATATACCGTTAAACTTAATGGTAAATCTATTAAACCGAATGTCGTAGATGGTTATATAACACTTAACAGAGTATGGAGCAAGAATGATCTTGTTGAGGTTGATTATCCTATGGATGTAAGACAGGTTAAAGCCAATGATAAAGTTGAAGATAATATAGGGAAAAGATCTATAGAGAGGGGGCCTATTGTATATTGTATAGAGGGTAATGATCAGTTAGATAATTACGTGTTTAACAAATATATTCCAGAGAATGCTCAGTTCTCTACCTCTTATGAAAAGGAATTACTTAACGGAGTGACCGTTATTAATATTAAAGGGAAAGAGATTCAAGATGATGGGGATATAAAAGATGTGACACTTAAAGCTATTCCTTATTCTACATGGAATAATAGAGGTCGCAATCAGATGGCAGTATGGATTCCAAATAGTGAAAATTATGCACTGTGCAGACCTCAGCCTACTATTGCTTCAAAGGCTCGTTCTTTTATGTTTCAAAATGCAATACAAAAAGATGCACCTCTTTCGGCAGCTCAAGAAACATGGGCAGATGGTGTTAATGATCAATGGGAACCTAAATCATCAAGCGATATTTCAAAACCTTATCATTACTGGTGGTTAAAGGTCGGTACGCTTGAAACGATAGCTTATGAGTTTGAAAAACCTGAAACGATATCAAGTGTAGAGGTTTATTGGCTTGATCTTGACCATTATGACGGAAATTATAGAGTGCCTGAAAGCTGGAAGCTTTATGCAAAACAGGGCAATAAATGGAAAGAAGTAAAAAGTAAAGATCAATTAGGTGTAAAAAAGGACTGCTATAATATAGTAAACTTCGATTCGATAAATACCACAGGATTAAGAATAGAGGCTCAGTTACAGAAAAACGCATCCGGAGGTATTTTGGAATGGAAAGTAAAGTAATATAAATCACAGACCACAAATTTACTAAGAATGAATCCACTAAACACAAACAAAATCTTCAGTGCCGGAACAAAGAATCTGGCTACTGGTGTATTGCTCGCTTCAGGAATGTGTGTTCAGCCGTTGATGGCAGAAGTCATTCCCGTAGAGAGTACTGCAAAAGTACAGCAACAAGCGAAAATTACTGTTAAAGGAGTAGTTAAAGAGATGTCAGGAGAGCCGGTCGTAGGAGCCAATGTATTTGTAGTTGGGACAACCTCTGGTACTATGACCGATTTTGACGGTAAGTTTTCTATTGATGTATCCCCCGGAGCAACTATACAAATAACATATATCGGTTATCTGACTAAAGATATTGTTGTTAAAAATGCTTCTGATTTGAATATTGTTCTGGTTGAGGATAGCCAATTGGTGGATGAGGTAGTAGTAATCGGTTACGGTACACAACGAAAAGGGGATATTACAAGTGCCATATCAAGTGTGAAAGCTGAAGATTTTTCAGTAGGAAAAATAGGTGATGCTGCAGAACTTATAAAAGGTAAGATTGCCGGATTAAGTATAATAAAATCATCCGGTGACCCGAACGAAACGTCTGATATAATGCTTCGTGGTATCACTACAGTAAGCGGAAATGTTTCGCCATTGGTTCTTGTTGACGGAATTGAAGGAAGTCTGACAACGGTAGCTCCGGAAAATATTGAATCTATAGATGTATTGAAAGATGCTTCAGCCGCAGCTATTTATGGAACACGAGGTGCAAATGGAGTTATCATTATCACCACAAAAACAGGAAAAAGAGATAGTAAACCTATAATAACTTATAATGGTTATGGGTCTGTTTCGAATTGGTATAAAACTGCCGATTTTATGAATACTAATGATGTTATTTATGCTCAGACTAGTTACCCTTATGAAGGATACGATACCGATTGGCTTGCTGCAGTAACAAGGAAATCGGGATATACACAAAATCATTCATTCAGTATTACCGGAGGAACAGAAAACTCAACTTATTCTGCAAATATAACTTATGCTGATGAAGAAGGGATAATGAGAAAGAGTGATAGAAATAATATTAAAGCACAATTAGATTTCTCTCAGTATTTCTTAAATGATATATTAAAGATTAATGTTAATCTACTTCATAGTAGATATAAGCATACTAATAATAGTAACACATATGTATATAGACAAGCTTTAATTCATAATCCTTCATCACCTATATATAATTCGGATGGAAGTTATTATGAAGAGCTTAGCAGATTCCAGTATTATAACCCTGTTTCTATTCAGAATGAGCAGATCGGTGATACTCGTTCCAATTTTACCAGTTTAACAGGTAATATTACACTTGAACCTATAAAAGGTTGGCAAACTAACTTAATGCTTTCTACAAAAGAAAATATTTCGACTGGTCAGACTTATTATACCAGCAATTATTATTCACAAATGATTGCTTCTTGTAAGGGCTGGGCATCAAAAGGTATGGGAATTGGAAGAAGTAATAATTTAGAGTTAACATCAAAATATGAGAAAACTATAAATACGCACAGATTATCAGCATTGGTAGGTTATAGTTATCTGTATAATCTATATGATGGATTTAATGCTGGTAACGGAAACTTTTCTTCAGAATCATATTTATATAATAATCTGGCTCAGGGTAGCTATCTTAAAGATGAAGGGAAAACTGCAAGTTTAGGATCATATAAGAATGATAACACTCTTATAGGTTATTTCGGACGAGTAAGTTATGGTTATGATAATAAGTACAATGCGTTGGTGAGTGTACGTCGTGAAGGTTCTTCGAAATTCGGTGATAATAATAAATGGGGAACATTTAAGTCTTTGTCGTTGGGTTGGACCTTAAGTAATGAAGAATTTTTATCAGATTTTTATGTAATTAATAATCTTAAGTTAAGAGCCGGGTATGGAGAAACAGGTGTAATACCAAACGAATCTTACTTGTCATTAAATGTATATGATTATGATACATATGGTTATCAACTTAATGAATCGGGAGAATGGATTCCATCCTTAAAAGTGACACAAAATCCTAACCCTAATCTAAAATGGGAAACAACAAAAGAGTATAATATAGGTCTTGATTGGGCTGTTCTTGATCAACGATTAAGTGGATCTATTGATATTTATAGCAAGAAAACATCTGATCTTTTATATGACTATGCAGTTCCGGTTCCACCAAATATGTATGGATATACTAAGGCCAATGTTGGTAAGATGAGTAATAAAGGTATTGAGATTATGGTTGATGCAATTCCTATTAAAACATCAGATTTTGAATGGAGCACAACTGTGACAATGTCACATAATAAAAATAAACTGATAAGTCTATCAAATGATTTATATGAAACTGAAAACTTTAAAGAGTTGTGGGGTGGTCTTTCCGATCCAATCTCAGTACCAACTCACTGTATGGAAGTAGGGAAAAGCTTAGGCGATTTCTGGGGCCTAAAATCAGTAGGAGTAAGTAAAGACGGGGTAACTCTTGTTGAAGTTTCCGATGGTAACGGTGGCTGGATAGTCAAAGAGTTTGATACAAAATATAATGAGCAGGCAAACAGACAAAGATTGGGTAGCGGTTTGCCAAAAGTTTATGCAGGTTGGGCAAATACTTTCAGTTATAAAAATTTTGACTTAAGTCTGCAATTTACAGGTCAATTTGGTTTTATGATTCTCAATGAGCAGAGATGTTTCTATGAAAACAATTCTATAGCATATAATAAATTAAAATCTGCTGCGAAATGGTACGGAGCTCAGGATACTGACCTTAACCCAGTAATTGATCTAGAAACAGGAAAACAAATGCAGGTAAGATTATCCTCATCTATGTCGCAGGGGTTCTGGAGTGATCATCTTGAAAAAGGTGATTTTGTGAAACTTACAAATGCAACATTCGGATACACTTTCAATCTTAAGGGAAATGCAACTAAATATTGCAATAGCTTAAGAGTATATGTTTCAGGTCAAAATTTATTCTGCATCACGGGCTACTCTGGCCTTGATCCTGAGGTTTCAAATTACTTTCAGACTCCGGGTGTTGACAGCCGTGATAAATATCCTACAACAAGATCGTTTTCTTTAGGTCTAAATGTTAACTTCTAATACTGTATTACAATGAAACAATATAAAAAACTAATATATGGCATTGCTGTTGGATCTTTGATATCATTGGCAGCATGTACCGATCTTACAGAAAGCGTTTATGATAAACTTACAGATGAATCAATAGATACATCTGACTCAGATGTTGTCGGCTCAATGATGGGACAGGCTTATGCAAACCTTAGATTCCTTTATTGGGGATGGAACGGGTACTTTGATTTAATGGATGAGTGCGCAGATCTTTATATGACACCCAAACGTATCGGTGTGGGTTGGGGTGATTTATATGTGAATATGCATAAACATACATGGAACACTTCTCTTGGTCATATTGAAGGATTATGGAATTTCGCTTATGTAGGAATTGGTTATACTAATAAATGTCTTGATATTCTTCCAGAGTATGGGACGTCTCAGGCTGAGATGAGGTTTGTAAGAGCTATTAATTATTATATTCTGCTCGATGCATTTAGAAATGTACCACTGGAAACAACTCAAGATGTACCGGAAGGACATCTTCCTAAACAAGTTGATTCTAAAACTATCTTTGAATTTTGCGTAAGTGAACTTAATGCTATAAAGGATGAACTTGGCGATAAAAAGGTTCATGGAAAGCCAAATAGATATGCCGCAAATATGGTTCTTGCTAAGCTTTATCTGAATTATAATGTCTATTTCAAAACAGATACAAATGAGTTTTATGAAAAGGCTTTGAGCGAACTTGATGAAGTGTTGACAAATGGCGGTTACTCTCTGGCAGAGAATTATACGGATAATTTTAAAGCTGATATATCCTCTTCTCCGGAGGTGATTTTTGCTATACCCCTTCATAAAAAATTTGCAACTCATAATTATCTTGTGAATAAATGTCTTGTTGGAGCCGGTGCTGCAGCTTACGGTTATGATGGTGCTCCGTGGAATGGAAGTTGTGCGATCCCTCAGTTCCTTGATACATATCATGCTAATGATAAGCGTTTTACCGATACCTGGACAGGTGGAGAACAAAGAGAGGCTATTAAGAACTCAGATGGTACATATACTCCACAAGCAGGTGATCCTATACCTTTTACATCTGATGACTGGTCGGGTACAGGTAATTTGAATTATTCTTATGAAGTTCATTCAATTGATAATCCCGGAGCTTATCAGCAAGAGGGGTATAGATTTGTAAAGAGTGAGATAGTAGGCGGAGATGCCGGTACATATGGTAATGATGTTGCTTTTTTCAGACTTGCCGATGCTATGTTTATGAAAGCAGAGTGTCTTTTAAGACTTGGAAGAGATGAACAGACTGCTGCAAATTTGGTAACAGAGGTAAGAACCAGAAATTTTGAAAATGCTTCGGATGCTACAAGAACAGTAGCTCAGTTAAAGGGTGGAAGTATTTATGATTATGGTCACAGAGAATATACTTGTGAGGGATATTCTAATTGGGATAGAGCATCATATATTTCAACACAGGAAGGTGGAGCTGACATTATATTAGGGGGACTACTTGATGATCTTGCTTGGGAATTTGTTGGAGAACATCATAGACGTCAGGACTTAATCAGGTTTAAAATGAGTGATGGCAGAAATGTGTTTAACGGAAAATCATGGTTCTGTAAGGATGCTACTAACGAAACACATTGGGATTATTTCCCAATTCCTAAGAGCTTTATGGATTCTAATATTTCATTGGTTCAGAATGAAGGATATGGTAATTAATTTACACACCTAAAAAATTTAAGTAATATGAAAAAGACTAATATATATTTATCAGTTTTCGCAATAATGGCTTCCATGTTTATTAGTTGTGGAGATAATGATAACTTCTCAAAAGAGCATATTCTTACCGACAATGAGATAAAAGAGCTTGCTCGTCAGGATTCTATTCGAGAGGCACAAAAGAATAAAATTAATGCTGATCTGATTCTTGAATATACAGCTAACGTAGTTGTAAGTGCGAATCTTTATACCGGAGTAGATGTAGAGGTAGAGATGAGTAAAATTGCACAACTTTTTGATATAACCGAAGAGCAATTGCTTGCCGGAATAGATGAAGAAGCAGGAGCGCCTGAAATTAATGGATTTGCAATTAACTGGAGTGATAGAAAGGAGATTGCAGGAAAATCTAATACTAATGCACCATGGGGACATTGGTGGAGTGCTAAAGGAGATGTAACAGGATGGGGTGATGATGCGATGACTTTTGCAGAGTTTAATAGTGAAACAAAGAGTTTTCATGTTGGTCAATTTCCCGGTCACTTAACGATTGGTCAAAACATTAAATTCATAGAATGTCTTAAGTACAATGATAAACGGGCTGCTGTTGTGATTGATCTAAACGCTATTGATGCACCAAAAGTAGAAGCGTCGATTGTTGATATTCAGGAGATTTCTGTTGAGGTTATACCAAATAATAGTTATGTTCAAACACCGGTTCAATTTGATATTAATAAGACATTCAGCGATCTTGGAATAAGTTCAATGGATGAGGTGCAATTTCTTGGTGTAAAACAGGATGGTAGCTATTCACAGGAAACTGTGACAGGAAAAGGTTTCTGGTATGATAAAGAGGGATATGTAGGTGATCATGGTGATAATGCAAGCGTATATACTAATTATGGCGAAGTTGGAGATGATGATTGTATTGGTATAGGACAAATGCCTGACCAGATGCAACCGGGTATGAGTGTAACCATACAATACGGTTTTCTTGCAAATAATAAAATCGTTATGCTTAAAATTACGGTAATTGTAAATGCATATGAAGATCCTGAGGAAAAACCTGCCGGTGAGCCTACAGTGATAGAAGAGAATATAAGTATGACAAAGCAATATGATAATACTTATACTCCGGTAAATTTTGATGTGAAAGATATTCTAAAAGATGCGTTCAAAATGACTACATATGAAATATTCCAGGCCAAGAATAACGGATCTCTAAAAATTTATATTAATGAAGAGAGTGAAGAGGAACCTGCATATACTGCTGATAGTCCGGGTTACTGGATTGATGAACAAGGAATTCCAACTGAATATGGTACAGGTTATATCTGGTGTTCTTTAGGAGGATCTGAAACAGAATTATATTTATATGGAGGAAATCATCCGTCAAATTGTCCTACTGAGGGCACAACAATACAAACCAAAGTAATTGTATTATGCAACGGAGGAAAAGCGATATTTAATTTGACTTACGAAATAACACCCGGAATAGATATTGAGTAATTATTAGAATGAGTCATAGGGGATTCAAGAATATAGTGTGTGTATTCGCCTCTATGACTCAAATTAAAAAAAGAAATATATTGAAATATGAAAAATATATTGAAAAGAGATCTATGGAATTTAGTTGCTGTTCTTTTTGCCGCTTTTGCTTTTGGATCATGTGATAAAAAGGATGAAGAGGTTTCAGCTGCCAAAATCATAATTAGCGAAAGTCTTAAAAGTTTTGCTATTGAGCCTGACGGATTAGATGCGATTATAGATTTTACGGCATCTGCTTCCTGGACATTGAAATGTGAAGATATATCTATCACAAAAGCAACACAATGTTCGTGGATTGCTTTTGATAAGGAGTCGGGTATAGGTGGAAAAATAAACCTTAAAATGTTTGTTAGAGCCAATACTTCCGATTATCAGCGTGACGCTGTTGTTACAATAGCTTGTGGTTCAGATGTAGCAAAAATCGAAATATCGCAACAAGGAAGTTCTCTTAAAATAATGGAAGCTTCAGAGGTGATAGATTTTGAAAAATATTATAAACCGGCAGAATTTGCCAAAATGGATATGCTTAGAAGTGATTCAAAATGGTCATGGTTCCGTTCAAAACAGAGTAGCCATTTTGTTGTATTTTGGGAAACAGGCTTTGGTGATAATCCTAATAGTGAGGAAGTTCCCGCTAATCTAAGAGTTGATATAGATGACTTATTAATTAAAGCGGAACAATATTATAAAACAAATATTGAAAAATTAAAATTTGCCGAACTTGGATCAGGTAAATCAAATCTTGATAAATATAAGATGCAGATTTATATTATATATCAAACAGAATGGCTTGCAACCGGAAGTGGATATGATGATGTAATTGGTGCATTGTGGGTTAACCCGAGTACATGTCAGCCCGTGGGATCAACGATAGCTCATGAAATAGGACATAGTTTCCAATATCAAGTTTATTGTGATAAAATATTACAAGGTGCTACTAATGATTTTAAGCACGGATTCAGATATGGATACGAAGGAAGTAACGGTGGCAACGGTTTCTGGGAACAATGTGCGCAATGGCAATCTTATCAGGATTATCCGGAACAAATCTTCGCAAACTATCATTTTAATGTATGGATTGCTAATTGTCATCGTGCATTTGGTCACGAATGGATGCGTTATGCCAGTTATTGGCTACAGTACTATTGGGCAGATAAGCATGGATTAGATATGCTTGGAGAGATATGGCGAAATTCATATTCTCCTGAAGATCCGATTAATACATATATGAGATTATATTGCAATAACAACCTTAACGATTTATATACAGAACTATATGATTATGCCGTTAAAATGACAACTTTTGATATTAACGGAATAAGAGAATATTCAGAAGGATATTTGGGAAAATATAATACAAAATTATATTCTGCTCCTGACAATTATTATCAAGTAGCATATGCATCATGTCCGGGTACTACCGGTTTTAATATAATTTCATTGAACATACCGGAAGCAGGAACAATAGTAAAAACATCATTTAAAGGTTTAGCACCCGGAACGGCTCTACATTCCAATGACCCCGGACAATATATGGAATCAGAAGTAGTAAAAGGAACAACAACATCATATAATGCCATATCACCGGGTAATACAGGGTGGAGATACGGATATGCTGCTCTTAAAAATGATGGTACAAGAGAATATAGTGATATGTTCTCATCCTCGGAAGCAGAGATTGAATTTACTATTCCGGCGAATGTTTCCAAACTATACTTTGTCGTGATGGGAGCACCTACGAAATATGTAGCTCATCCATGGGATGAAAAAGAACTTAATGATGAGCAATGGCCATATAAGGTGAAGTTTGAAAATACAGATTTACTCGGATCTGTTAATATTGATGAGAATGCTGATCCTAAAGATATCTCATTGGAATATAATATTTCGTTTGAAGCAAATGCAAATTCTTATGACGGTACTTCAATTAATCTAATGGATAATGGAGATATTATTAAGATTGCCCAGGCTTTTGTTAAGCAACCTACAGAGATCTCTGCATCTTTCCTTTCTGAAAAGAGTACACCGGCTGAGGGAAAAATTGCTTTTGGAGCTATGGAAACAAGTGGCAGTATCAATTACGAAACAACAGCCAATGGTTACGGCTTTTGGTTTGATTCAAACGGTAATGTCACAGTATGGGGAAAAGATAATGACAGCAAACTCTTCATTGAGATGGATTCTGGATCATTCCAATTTAATATTGGTCAATATCCCGGTAGATTATCAGTTGGTGATAAGTATACTCTTGAACCGGTTTTTGTATATGTCAAAAACGGAAAACAATATATTGCAAGAATAAAATTCAATATTACAATCAAATGACTTTAATTTAACAAAGAATATCTGATGAGATGTTTTCTTTGAAAATTATCTTGTCAGATATTCTTTGCTTAATAAAGTGATAAAATAAGATTTCCGATCTTTCAATATTTTAAATCTATTATGATGAAGAAAGAATTAATTGGCTTTTTATTTTTAATCATCTCTTATTTATATGTTGTTGGTTGCTCTGATGAGATCGATGATAATAAAGAAGCGCAGAATGACAATATTGCTGCTGAGTTTGTTTATTATCCTTCCAAAATGGAAATTACAACAGACGGAAACCGTCCAATAACAGGAAAAACAAAAGCTGATTATGTAAATTGTAAAATAAAGATAGATTCTGATTATAATGACTGGGATTATGAAGGAAAAGCGAAAATACGAGGAAGAGGGAACTCGACATGGGAATGGTATCCCAAAAAACCTTATAGAATTAAGCTTGATGAGAAAGCTGAAATATTAGGTCTTGAAAAGGAAAGAGATTGGGTTCTTCTTGCAAATTACAGAGATCCCACACATGCCATGAATTGTTTTGTTTTTAATTATGGAAATATAGAAAGTATCCCTTTTACCAATCATTCAAGATTTGTTGAGGTTACTTTAAATGGAGATTATAAAGGGGTATATCTGTTGACCGAACAAGTAGAACAAGGTAAAAAAAGGGTTAATGTTGATGAAAAAGAGGGTATGCTACTTTCTTTGGATTTGGATGACGGACCAGACTTAAGTCCAGGAGAATCGGATAATTTTTTCTCTTCTTGTTATCGTTTACCGGTATGCGTGAAGTTCCCCGAGGACCTAAATTCAAATGACTTAAGTTTAGTAAAAGAGAGATTTGCAAAATTAGAGTTTGCCATTAAAAATAGTCGTTTTGAAGATATTGAAACCATACTTGATATTGAATCATTTATTAAATATTTGATAATTCAAGAGCTTGTTCAAAATGTTGAGATAAATGCTCCCAGAAGTATCTTTATTTATAAAAATAAAGATGAAAAGTGGACTATGGGACCACTTTGGGACTTTGATGCCGGGTTTGATTTTGATTGGGCAACAATGTATACAGGCCATGATTATTTTGCAAATTATAAAGAGTTGACAATGGGTTATAGTCCCATTGAACATGGAAATAAAAATTATATATCTCCATTCTTTACAGATCTTTTTAAACACAAAGAGTTTGTAGAAAGATATAAAAATCATTGGGCAAGAATCAGCAATAATGTAATAGATCTATATTGGAATGAAACAAATAAATATCTTAGTGCTTGCTCAGATGCATTAGATAGAGATGCTAACAGATGGCCAATAGATAAAAATAGAAAAGTTGAGATTACTAAAATGAGAAACTGGCTTCAATTAAGAACTCTTTTTCTTAATAATATTATAAATAATTATCCTGAAGGAACAAAATAAATAAATTATGAGAAGATCCCTTTTATTAACCTCTCTGCTATTTACAGGTGTCACTCTTATCTCATCTCAAGAGATAAACTTACCTGTAGGAAAAGAGATTTATATCCCGAAGGATTTAAAAAATCTGAATTTTAAAGACAATATAAGTCAATGGAATTATCATAATATGTCATGTACTGATAATTTTGTGATTTTCTGGGAAAATAAATTTGGAGAAGATCTTTCAAATCCTCCTAAACTGGAGAATAAAGAGATGAAAGTCAGTCTTGATAATCTAAAGCAAAAACTGGAAGAATTTTATACATTTTATCGTGATGAGCTAAAATTTGTTCTCCCCGGCTCTAAAAGTGAAAAATACAGAATGATGTTAATGATAAATTACTCTCTTGAGGGAACAGCATATGGAGGAGATTACGATAGTCAGATAGGTGCGATGTGGGTTACACCAAACAGAGTTCAGGATGAAAGATTAAATTGTATCGCACATGAGTTAGGTCATAGTTTTCAGGCTCAGATATCATGTGACGAAACAGGAGAATCTTGGGGAGGTTGTGGTTTCTTTGAAATGACTTCTCAATGGATGTTGTGGCATGTAAATCCTCTTTGGATAAAAGATGAATTTTATCATTGGGAAGCATTTACAAAGAAAACTCATAAAGCCTACCTTCATCTTGATAATATATATCACTCACCTTATGTGCTTGAATATTGGAGTCAAAAACACGGATTACCTGTAATCGCAAATCTTTACAGAGAAGGAAAAATAGGTGAAGATCCTATAACCACATACAAACGAATGTTTAATATATCACAAGATAAATTCTGTGATGAAATGTATGAAGCTTCAGCAAGAATAGTAAATCTTGACTTTAAACATGCATATGATGTGACACGTGAATATGCCAAAAACTTTAACACCGAACTTGAAAATAAAGATAATAAGGGGTGGCAACGTGTTGCTGAGAAAAATTGCCCCGAGAATTATGGCTTCAATGCTATTCCGATTGAAATTCCGGATCCGGGAAAGAAGGTGACTGTCTGTTTTAAAGGAGAAACGGATATTGACGGTTATCTTCTTAAAAATGTAGATAAAGCGGGGTGGAGATATGGTTTTGTTGCCGTAACTGAAGATAATCAATCCATTTATGGCCAAGTTGAAAAAAATAATAGCGGTAAAATATCTTTTAAAACTCCTAAAGATACAACTATCAAACACCTTTGGTTTATCGTTATGGGTGCTCCGAAAGAACATTATATGTTGGGTGAAAACAGTGGAGATCACCAATGGCCATACAGTATAAAAATAGAGAACTAATAAGACTCTTTGTTAAAAACATTTATTGATACAAACATCCGAATTTATATGAAACGAATTATATCACTCGCTACAATAATAATTTCCGGTTACGTTAATGCACAGAATCCTGTTATCCCCGGTTATTTTGCTGATCCTACTGTGAAAAAATTTGGAGACACTTACTATATATATGCTACAACTGATGGTTGTGGGGCAGGCTTTGGTCCTTCGCAAGTATGGATGTCAAAAGATTTTAAAAACTGGATAAATCGTCCCATGAACTGGCCTACTACACATTGGATATGGGCTCCTGATGTTCATAAAGGAAAAGATGGCAAATATTATATGTATTATTGTCAACCTTGTAAAATATATTGTGGAGTAAGTGATACTCCCGTTGGACCTTGGGAAAACCTTTTAGGAGATGATGAAAATGTTCTTATTCCTGATAGATATGTCCATAATGCCATAACTCTTGATGCTCAGAGTTTTGAAGATGAAGACGGCTCTTTATATATGTATTGGGGAACTTGGGGTATATATAAAGGTTTTGGTTGCGGAGCCGGTAAACTTAATCCGGATATGAAAACATTTACCGACCTTAAACTTATTCCAAATACTGAAGCTACAGATTTTTTCGAGGCTCCTTTTGTAATGAAGAAAGACAAAAAATATTATTTCATGTATTCTTCCGGAAGTTGCCATGATCATACATATAGAGTTCAATATGCAGTAGGCGATTCCCCTTTAGGTCCATTTACTTATGGTAAAAATAATCCGATTCTTGAAACTAATCAAGACGGTACTGTTCATGGTCCCGGGCATCACAGCATCCTTGAAGATAATGGTAAATATTATGTTCTTTATCATCGTCATGATTTACCTCAATCAACAAGAGGGTTTCACCGCCAGATATGTGCTGATGAGATGACATTTGATGAAGAAGGAAATATTAATAAAATAATCCCTACTCATATAGGTATTGGAAATCTTGCAGGAACAAAAGAGGATAAGAATCTTGCTTATAAAGCAAAAGTTACAGCCTCTTCATTCTATAATGATCAATTTAAACCTGAATATGTAGCAGATGAGAATAATGCCACTTTATGGCGTCCTGCGACATTGGGTGAAGAGTGGATACAACTTGATTTGGGTAAAAAAACAGATATAAAAACTATCTGGACACAATTTGAATATGCCACATCCTATTATCAATATAAAATTGAAACATCCAACGATGCTAAAACATGGACTATGTTTGCCGATCGTCGAGACAATCGTTTTGCCGGAAGTCCGATGATTGATGAAAAGAAAACAAAGGCAAGATATATTCGTCTGACAAATACAGGTAATCAAAAACATGGATTCTGGGGTGCTATATGGAACATAAAAGTCTTTGCTAATACTCCTGAGGCTATTCCTCAAGAGTGGATTAGTGAGATATATTCTGAAAAAAATAAAATCAAAGCAGAACCTGCTCAGCCCTCTAAAGGCCTTTTAGTAGATTTCTGTGCTGATGATTATGCAAAAAACAGTAAAGTTGTATCAATTAAAAACCGTCTGGGTGGCTCTTTTAATACCTTATCAAAGGATACTTGTGTTGTCGTAGAATCAATAGCAGGTAAAAACGGATTTAAATTTGACGGAACACAAGTTTATATTTCTGATTTTAAACTTCCTATAAGAGATAATCAACCATATACATTGGAAGCTGTAATTCTGAATAATGAGATTGCCGAAAATGAATGTATTCTGGATTTCACATCCTCTCACGGAGAGCTTGAAAAGATTATGTTTGTCAACGGAACAGAAAAACGTTGTGGTGTTATGAATCATTATGGATGGTATGAGGATGTTGGTTATGAAAAAGTGAAAGAACATCAAGGAAAATGGCAACATTGGAAGGTTATTTTTGACGGACATATAGAAAAGGTTTATCTTAACGATCAACTAATAAGTGAGAAAGATATACGTCTTCTTGTTCAACCCGTAGATTTCTTAACTCTTGGTAGAAATGCCGAAGGGTATTGGCCCTTTACCGGCTATGTGAATTCTATTAAATTCTATGATTACGCAATTAATTCACAAAAAATAAATAATTAATTAACACTATTAAATCTTGAAAATATGATTAAGAAATCTCTTTATTGTGCTCTGTTATTTGGAGTATTCAACCCTTTAATAGCGAAAACAAACCATCATGGTTATCCTATTAATCCTGTTCCTTTTACATCTGTAAAAGTTACTGATTCTTTTTGGGGACAACGCCTTGAGGCTAGTCGAAAGGTTACTATACCTCTTGCATTCAGTAAATGTGAGGAAACAGGCAGATATGAAAACTTTATTAAAGCGGCAAATCCAAGTTCCCAATATAAAGTAGAAGGACTCTCTTTTGACGATACTGATGTATATAAAACCATCGAAGGTGCAAGTTATTCTCTACAGACCTATCCAAACAAAAAACTTGAAAAATATATTGACAGTGTTATAAATATTATGCGTCCGGCTCAAGAACCTGATGGCTATTTATTTACCTCAAGAACAATGAATCCAGAACATCCTCATGAATGGGCAGGGAGTTGCAGATGGGAAAAAGTTGAAGATCTAAGTCATGAATTCTATAACTTAGGTCATATGGTTGAAGGTGCCGTTGCTCATTATCAAGCTACCGGAAAACGCAATTTCCTTGATATTGCTATTAAATATGCCGATTGTGTATGTCGGGAGATTGGAGAGGATCCCAATCAAACGGTTGCTGTTCCCGGTCATCAGATAGCAGAGATGGCACTTGCCAAACTTTATCTTGTAACCGGTGATCAAAAATATCTTAATCAGGCTAAATTCTTTCTTGATAAACGTGGTTATACGACAAGAACAGGAGAATACAGTCAGGCTCATAAACCTGTAGTAGATCAGGATGAGGCTGTCGGTCACGCTGTTCGTGCCGCTTATATGTATTCGGGAATGGCAGATGTAGCAGCCTTAACAGGCGACTCTACATATATTAAGGCTATCGATAATATTTGGGATAATATTGTATCAAAAAAACTTTATATAACAGGAGGAATCGGTGCTACTGCTCACGGAGAGGCTTTCGGTGATAATTACGAACTTCCTAATATGTCAGCTTATTGTGAAACATGTGCTGCTATTGGTAATGTATATCTAAACTATCGCTTATTTCTTCTACATGGAGAATCAAAATATTATGATGTTTTAGAACGTACTCTTTATAACGGACTTATTTCAGGTGTATCTCTTGACGGTGGATCATTTTTCTATCCTAATCCACTCGAATCAATGGGGCAGCATCAGCGTCAACCATGGTTCGGATGCGCATGTTGTCCGTCTAATGTAGCAAGATTCATTCCTTCTGTTCCGGGATATGTATATGCCGTGAAAGATCAAAAAGTATATGTGAATCTTTTTATGTCAAACACATCGACTCTTGATGTAAAGGGGAAAAAAGTTGGACTTAAACAAACAACTAATTATCCATGGGAAGGTAATATCGTGATAGAAGTTGAAAGAAATAGTGCTTCAGATTTTAATATGATGGTTCGTCTTCCCGGATGGGTTCAGAACGTTGTTGTACCAAGCAATCTTTATACTTTCAATGATGGTAAACGACTTTCATATTCTGTGAAACTTAACGGCAATAAAATTGAACCGGTAATTAAAGATGGTTATATCTCAATTGACCGTAAATGGAAAAAAGGTGATAAAGTGGAACTTTCTCTTGATATGGAGCCACGACTTGTCAGAGCTAATGCCAAAGTAGAGGCAGACAAAGGTCGTGTGTCGGTAGAGCGTGGACCAATCGTTTATTGTGCCGAATGGCCTGATAATGATTTTGATGTAAGAACAGTATTTATGAACCGTGAACCAAAATTTGAGATTGTCAAAATGGATAATCTTCTTTACGGAATAAATCAGATTAAGACTAAAGCCCAAACTCTTGGTTTTGATGATGAAGGGCGTCTTATTACTAATGATGTAACCTTGACTCTTATTCCATATTATTCATGGAATCATAGAGGAGTGGGAAATATGTTAGTTTGGCTTCCTAATGAACTTCGTTCAACAACTCCGCTTATGGCACCAACTCTTGCCTCTTCAAGTAAAGTTGACGCTTCTCATCCTGCTCGTGCAATCACTGCTATTAATGACAGAATGTTGCCAATAGATGAAAACGACCGTTCTGTGCCTTATTATCATTGGTGGCCAAAAAATAATTCGACAGAATGGATCACTTATGAATTTGAAAATGAAACAGAGATCTCTCGTTCTTCTGTAATTTGGTACGATGATGCTCCATGGGGTGGATGTAGAGTACCGGCTGCATGGAATATCTATTATAAAGACAATAATAATAACTGGCAGCCTGTGACCGGTGCAGATAAATTTGGCGTAATAAAAGGAGATGTTAATGAGGTTAATTTCAATGCCGTTAAGACAAAAGCAGTTAAAATAGAGATTGTCTTACCTGAAAAACATTCAGCAGGTATTTATGAATGGGATATTAAATAGTTATATTAAAAACGGAACAATTGTAACTTGGTTTTATATATAGTTGTAAATATTAACGAACTTATCATACATAAATCTCAATCAATATAATGGTAAAGACAATCCTTTCAGATCTCTAAAAGGATTCTGAATTTTGAAATCAAAAAGATCGTATAATTGTATAAAAGAAAGACCTTGAAAACATTATATGATACTCCTTTGATATTAGACAATTAATAGAATGAAAGAAGGAGAGTTTGTCGATATAACTGACAAATTCTCCTTTTTCAATATTTAATAAACAGTCCTCAACTTTTAATGCCTTGCTATCTTGGCAAAAAGATCACTGTTGTAAGTAAAAACAGTTTAATAAATCAACTCCTTAATGTCGCTGTCTACATCATTTATTCCGCTAATTCCGAAATTCTCAACAAGCACCTTAACAACGTTTGGTGATAGGAAAGCCGGAAGGGTAGGACCCAGATGAATGTTTTTAACACCAAGAGATAATAAAGCCAATAATACAATTACAGCCTTTTGCTCATACCAAGCTATATTGTAAACAATCGGAAGTTCATTGATATCATTAAGTCCGAAAACCTCTTTTAATTTTAACGCAATCAAAGCTAAAGAATAACTATCATTACATTGTCCGGCATCCAATACACGAGGAATTCCACCTATATCACCAAGAGGCAATTTATTGTATCGGTATTTTGCACAACCCGCAGTAAGAATCACAGTATCCTCAGGCAATGCCTTTGCAAAATCGGTATAATATTCTCTGATTTTCATTCTTCCGTCGCATCCGGCCATCACAACAAATTTCTTTATTGCACCACTTTTAACGGCATCAACTATTTTATCGGCAAGTGCCAGTACTTGTGCATGGGCAAAACCGCCAACTATCTCACCTTTTTCAATTTCCGTAGGAGGTGCGCAACGTTTTGCATGCTCAATTATAGCAGAAAAATCCTTTTTTCCACCCTCTTTACGAGGCGGAATGTGAGTAAAGCCTGTAAATCCGGAAGCTCCGGTTGTATAAACCCTATCTGAATAAGTTGAACTTGATCGTGGAGGAACAATACAGTTAGTTGTAAAAAGTATAGGACCGTTGAATGATTCAAACTCTTCATTTTGTTTCCACCAGGCATTACCGTAATTTCCGGCAAAATGACTATATTTTTTGAATGCAGGATAATAATTAGCAGGGAGCATTTCACTATGAGTATATATATCAACTCCTGTTCCTTCTGTCTGTTCCAGCAAATCTTGCATATCTCTTAAATCATGACCTGAAATTAATATTGCCGGATTATTACGAACTCCGATATTTACTTTTGTAATTTCCGGATTTCCATACGTAGATGTATTCGCTTTGTCGAGCAATGCCATTGCTTTTACCCCCATTTCACCACATCCGAGAACCAAATTTATAAGTTTTTGAATATCTGTCTCTTTTGTTGTCGCAACCAATGCCTCTTCTATGAATTGATAAATTGAATCCTCTTCATATCCCAGATTATATGCATGTTCGGTATATGCCGCCATCCCTTTTACCCCATATATAAGTAACTCTCTTAGTGAACGCACATCCTCATTTTCAGTAGAAAGAACACCAATACTTTTGGCTTTATTTTCCATCTCTTCTTCGGTATCCGTTTTCCAGGAAAGACAATCACATTTACAGCAATCATCAAATTCTACTTTTAAAGAATCTCTTAATTGTATCGCATCTTTAATACGGGTTACAAAACGCTCTTTATCAAAATTCGCATTAGTGATTGTCATAAATAATGACTCCACTATAAATCTGTTGACCAAAGCAGGAACCTCAGAACCGTTTTGGCGCATTTTTACCGCCTTTTTTGATATTCCCTTAAGTATAAAAATTAAAAGATCCTGAAGATCTGAAACATCAGATGTTTTACCGCATAATCCTTTTATTGTGCAACCCTTATTCTGGGCTGCCTCTTGACATTGAAAACAAAACATAGTCTCTTTTATTTAATTATTAATATCTCTTAATTGCCCTTTATCATAGTTAAAAGCATTTTAAACTGCTTTTCTGCATATAACGCATGTGGGACATTGGCAGGCAAGATGATCATTTCTCCCTCTTGAACACTATATTTTTGGTCTCCAACTTTAATAGTAGCCAGACCATCTAATATTTGACATATAGCATCAAAAGGTGCCGTATGTTCGCTTAGTTGTTGATCCTTGTCAAATGAAAAAAGAGTGATATTTCCTGCTCCGTTTTTTATTATTTGCTGACTAACTATACTTCCTTTAGCATATTCGATTCTATCTTTTGCTATAAAAGAACCCTTAATTAATTCTGTTGTACTCATTGTTTACTGTTTTTATGTTTATACAAAAGTAGTATCCATTATAATTACAGGTGTAACATTTGTTACATCTGTAATTTTGTGTTTTATCAGTAGTTAATTTATAGTTATAAAAAAAACGATGATTATTATTTTTTTGTTCAAATAACAAGTTTTGAAATAAACGAAGGTAGTTTTGCAGCATCTTGCAAGATTTTAATTTACACCTGGCTTGGTGTAGGTTAAAACCGGGCAAGGTGTCAATTAGAACCTTTCTGTGTTTCTCAAAATTAGCAGGGGAAAAAATGATTAAATCATTAATAGAATATAAGACTAAATCATATAAAAAAATAAAAACGTGGTGAAAACTAAATGTTTTAGCGTTCACCACGTATAATGAAAAATGTATTTTATTCTAAATCAGGATATTTTAAATTTCTTATCTACAAACAATCTTATAATATCCATTGTCTATTTTTACAATATAAATTCCATCAGAAATAACAGGTATTCTGATTTCCGAAGAATGTGCAGTTGCCTGATTAATAAGCTGTCCTTTTATATCAAAGATCATAATATTTTGTCCGATTTTTAGATTCCTAATATTTATATGTTTATTAATTCCCCATATTTTTATATCTTCTTCAATTAATAATTCTTCCTGGATTTCGGTTATCGGATTACTGTTGATATGACTAATAGCAGAAAAATTATTGCCTTTTTTATCAGTTATCCTACATATTATGTCTGTCGGTTTATCCCCTTTGATTGAGATAATACCTCTTTGATCAACATCAACGTTATCATAATCTGAACTATTCCACTCCATCGTTTCATAGCGAGCATTTAACGGGATTGGAAGCATCTCTACCACAGTTTTACAACCTTTGTTTATAATAATATTTTTTCTTCGAGCGTATATACCTTTTAATTCAGATGCCGGTAAACCTTCTATCAGACATATCTTTTCAGATGAGTAGGAGTCGACTGAAGCTAAAACAGATTCGGTTCCAAGAGTTCCGGCGTAATTTCTCCCCCAGCTCCATACACTACCATCTTGTTTAAGTACCAATGTAGTTTCTCCTCCTGTATTTATCTTCTCTACAAACTCCATTACCATCTCCGGTCGATAAACAAAGCTGCGCGTATTTATTCCAAGCTGACCATATTTATTATTTCCGTAAGCCCATAAAGAGCCATCATTTTTGATAAATAACAAATGATTGGAGCCTATTGCCATCTCTGTCACATCTTTATCCAATTGAATAGGTGAAGAGATTTCGCCTCCCCATATCCATAGAGTCTGATCTGTTTTTAAGGCCGCAAAAATATTATCATGGGTAGCAGATGCTTCCACTTTAATAATATCATTCATTATTTTTATCGGTTTAGCGCGTAAACTATCGGTACCGTCGGCTAATTGATATTTGTCGTTTAATCCCCAGCCCCATAGTGTCTGGTCATTCTTTACTGCAAAAGTTGTACACCAACCGGTCACTACTTGCTTAACATCTGAAAGAATCTCTACAGGCAAAAGTTTTATTTCACGTGTACCATCACCTATCTGACCGAAATCATTACGACCGCACATGTATAAAGAATTATTATTCTTTATAATTCCGGTGGTTTGACCTCCGGCAGATACACCTATTACATCTTCGTTAACTTTTATAGGAATCTCAGAACCATTGAAACTTTCATTTCCAAATTCACCACAATACTGACGTCCCCACATCCATAATGAATAGTCTGATTTTATTAAAGCATTGTGCATATAACCGCATGATACACTCACGACATCATTATCTATAAACGAAGTAGGAGAGGTTAACATATTAAACTGTTCACCTTTGTCATATGAATTACCGGAAATATAGTTATTTCCCCAGATAAATAAAGATGAGTCTTTTTTGGTTGTAGCCCCCAATTCATATCCTCTCATAGAGATTGCAGATGCGCAATTGCCACAAGAAAAGGACCAACTGTATTCTACATTTGCTTCACCTTGAAATGTTTTAACAGCATCAGCCGGAATAGTGATTTTGTAATTTCCACTTGATTCTATTTTTGATTCAGGAACAAGGTAAATAGAACTATCTGCAACGATTATTTCACAGTTTATTTTGTGCTTATCATTTTTAATCAGTTCTATAGCATTTAAATTGTTCGAACTCTTAATAGAATTACTATAAAGAATATTAGGAATTACATCGTCATATTTTGAAAGTAAGTCTTTGTCAGGGAAAACTCTTGTAACACGAGCATTGCTAATATGATACTCAATATCAATAATATCACTACTTTCGAAACCTTCCATTATCGAAATAGCTTTAAGATTAAAGCCTTCTTTCATGATTATCGGATCGGAATATAGAGTAGAACTCTTTGACGGATTACTTTTATCGACTGTATAATAGATTTTAGCATCTTTATTACTTGCTGTTATAGCAATTTCATCTCCGGGATTTAAAAATTGATAATCGGGATTTATAGAAATAATCAGTTTTTCAAGATCACCGGTTGAGAAATTCAAATTTATAGCATTTAGATACTTCGTATTCCATTTATTGTTTATGGCACTTGACGGAATTTTAAATGTATAATAAGTATTTGCTTGTAATGGTTTCTCAGGAATGAATGATATTGATTTATTATTTATAATCTTAGTTCCTTTTACACTATTCCCTTTCGCATCAATCAACGAGATTTGAGCGAAATCCACACCTTCAATAATAGGATGTGAAAATACTACTTCAGGTTTGGTGAATACGGTAAGACCTAAAGAGTTATTTTCCGGAGAAAGTGTAGAAACCTCCAGTTTCGGTTCAGTAACTTTAATCTGGCATTTTGCTATTATCCCGTTTGAAGTTTCTGCATAAACATATCCCGAACCAACTTTAAGTCCTGTCACTTCTCCTTTATCGCTAACCGACATGATATCTTTCTTTGAATCCTCCACATACCATGTTACAGTTCTGGTAGCGCCTCTAGGATAAACAGTGGCATTTAAATTCACGGTTTCATCCAGATATACCCCGGTAGAAGTGGGTTCAATTTCAATTGCTTCAGGGTCTAATGGAATTACTTCTATATCAATATATGCAAGATTGTTACCAAGATTAGAGGTAGCTGTGACTCTTGCCGTACCGTCACCATATATAGCTTTCACAACTCCGGTGTTACTTACAGTAACATGTTCTGAATTAGTATTCCATATTATCTCCGGAGTGATTCCATAGGTTGATTGTTGGAAACTATATGAGAGTTGTATCTCATCATCCACATTCATTTGGGATTGGGGAGCACTTATAGTTATGGGATTACTTTTACAACTGACAAAATGAGTTTTTGTCATCGGGGATATGAGTTTTTTTCCATAAAGATACTGCTCACAAGTATATCTTACCTGTATATTTACGGTACCACTAAAGTAACTGATTATCTTAAATTCTCCAGTATATAAATTCACCTTTACATTTCCTGAGGTTGAGTAAAATCGTACAGAATTTACATCTACTACCCAATTGGCTAACGGAGGAGATGGGTAGGGAGTGTACCAATTATCACCAACATAGAGATTAAAATTATCAGCAACAACACCTTGTGTAAATGCAAATAATGATAATATTATTACAAATAATCCATTTTTGAATTTAGAAAGTATAGAGCTCTTGTTATATAATGATTTCATACTTCATGTTTTATTTGTTAAATAGTACTTTCACATATTTAGAGGCATCGAACTTCTCAATATTATTCGATTTATCGCGTGCAGTTATAGTAAATCGATATGACTTGCCGGCTTCACCTTTATAAATCGCTTTTGTTGATGTCGTATTAGGTAACCATAATACATATGGTAAATCATTTTCAGATACATAAATGTTGAAGTCGGACAATTCTTCATCTTCAGCACTCCAAGAAAGGTTGACTGATTCATTTACTGATTCGGAATCTACACTAATTTGAGAGACAGGAGGGAATATATCAGGATATTCGATATCTGAATAAACAGCATTGGAGACAGCTCCAAGATCATCACAAAATACAATATTCAGGCGAGCGGTCAGAGTCCCTCTTTGTTGAGCGTAAATAGGTAAGGCTATCTCTTTTGAAAATATCAAAGGATTGGAGATTGGATCAAAGATCTCTATTGTTGCCAAATCCTCACGGTCATTCCACCAATATTTACACCATTGGATGCCCGATGCTTTTTGAGTTTGCGAGAGTTTGTAGAAAAGCCAAGTCCCGGGATTACCATAATTCCCGCATTTTGTTTTTGTTCTGTAAGTAAGAGTGTGTAACCCTTCTGACAGATTCTCTGTCTCAATATCAAATAGGTTGACACCTGAGTGTGCCGAAATAGAAAAAGGTTTATCATAACCTGAATCTAACCAATATTCAATGGTGACTACCGTATCGTTGATAAATGATTCTGGTAATCTATAGAATGACCATTGAGAAGGAATACTCCAGTTTCCTTGATTATCACTTATTCTGTAAACAATTTTATGTAATCCATCTTTAAGATTGGAAGCATTGGTAAAAAGAGTTATTCCTGTCTCTTTTATAGTTTCTGTCACTCTTTCAGAGGAGAGATCATTAAACCAATATTCAATCTTAGCAGGTTGTTTTGGATCTATTTTTCCGTTTGAGAAAAATAGCCACTCGGTAGGAGTACTCCATTTACCGTTATTATCAGAAAAGCGTAAATGAAGAGTATGAAGCCCATACTCAAGCTGTTCTGTGTCAAATTCAAGTGTTTCAGATATACCGCCATTCATTCCTTTCTCAATAAGGTTTTGATGATTATTATCAAACCAATATTGACACTTGCTCAGTTTATTTTGTTCTATTTTTCCGTTTGAAAAGAATAACCAACACAAGGGAGAGCTCCACTTTTGAAAGTTGTCTGAAAAACGAAAATGCAGGGTGTGTAACCCTATTCGAAGTTGAGAGGCATCAACATCAAATTCAAAATTCCCTGATTTATTACCATTCATATTCCCTTCATTATAGTCTTGATGATTATCATCAAACCAATATTGATATTTCTCAAGAGAAACATCTTCTGCAAAAAGGGATGGGAATAATGAGAAGAATAGTAATAACCATACTATTATTATGTTTCTCATTATATTATTCAGCTTTAACAGTTAATTTGACGCTTATTTTACCCTCGTCATTGGTATGAGAGCTAATCTCTTTTTCTATAATACGTGGTATCGATGGGTATTCAGAAAAACCGCTTCCTCCGCTTGGTCCGCGACTTGTGCCATCCATCCCGACGCCTTCACCTGTTATTTTTGCCCAGGAAACTGGAATATTATCAGACGGAAAACCTTTCGCCATTTCGGCAAAAGAGTCGCTGTCGAAAGGTTCATCACCGACATTTCCTTCATGGGGATATGTTACATAGCTAGTGGTAACTGTGAATTTTTGAATTTGGTAATTGTAAGTGGAATTGTAACAAAGAAATCTATTATAATAGAATTCGCCTCTATTTGGTATGTTATAGTTATAGTTAGAATTTGATCCGGATATATTATTAACAACCATTATATTATTCTTATATATAGCATAAGGCGTGTAATATAAATATAGAGATTCATACCATCTATAAATAATACAATTAGAGATATAAGCAAGATCTGAGCTTGAATTGCTATTGCCAAACCTATTAATAATAGAATTTTTAATTGCCATTTTTTTGCTATCTCTAATACTATATTCTGTATATATCACACACTGATCGACAACAGAATTTGTATGAGCATCCCAACAGTTTAAACTATATACATAACTTTTTCTAATTATAAAATTATTGATTTTTCCCAGATAAAGATTTTCTGGGATATATATACCCTCTAATGAAACATCATTGGCATTAATATACAATTTAGAAATACGTGTTGATAATAATGTATTGGTGCTAAAACCGTAAGCTCCTATAATCTTAATCGATTTTGATATTGTATCACATGGATTAAAGCTTCCGTTTGAAAGTGTGATGATATCGCCATCTTTTGAGGCTGTATATGCATCTTTTAGGGCATTTTCACCATAGAAAGCAGTCATTTGATCTTCGTGCTGAAGTGTTGCACATACATCATCAGCCATAACATTTGCATTAATTAAAAATAATGCCATAATTGATAGTAATAAGTTCTTCATTTTTTAGTAGGTTTTTATGTTAGTTTTTCATTTCAATGAATCATCAGAATATGTATAAAAAAATAATGGATAATAGTTTTTCTCAAAAACAGAGATAGCATTAGATGCTGTTAATTTATTGATCATATAAATTGTAATTTCTTAAGGTCTTATTTGCAATTAATAATGCTTCATCATGAACTATACCCCATATATAACCCTTTGGAATAGATAATTAAGAAAATAGTAGATATTGTAATAGTTAATTAAATGTCATATAAATTGACAATATTTTTATTTTAATAGATAACAATATTTCTTTTACTTAGTTTTTTAGATGTATATAAATTGAGATTAATTAACACTCTAAATTGTTATAATAATTAAAGAGATATGTATAAGAATAAACTCCTGAGCTTTAATGTTATATCATTAAAACTCAGGAGTGATAAATTGAGATAATAGATCACAATTTATATAATAGAGATTTTCATCTATAATAAGTGCATTACATCTGCGAAGAGAATAAGAATTTATGTCTTCCAAAGAATGCAATTATTGTAACAATAATAGCCATTATCATATTAACAATGAAAGGAAATAATGCTGTATGATCATTAAAAAGATCATTAAAGAAGTTCATGCCAACCGGAATTACTACTATCGCTATATAGTTCATTGACATAAGAAATGCAAGTGCTACAGTTGATTTCTTTAGACGTGCAACCAGAACAGTTTTTGCATACATTAATGGTTGTATCATGCCATAACCGAAACCTGAAAGAAGCGCTCCTATAGAGATTAAAAATCCATTTTTGAATAAAATAATCATTAATAAACCCAACGTTATTAATGCAAAACTAACGAAGAGAAAATAATTTTTGAAAAATGAAATGAATTTGTTTATGAATAGTCCTGGGATCATTATTGCTCCGAAGAAAATAGCTATAATGATACCTGATATACTACTTTGCATACCATAATCTTCAAGTACGAAAGATATATTGAAGGTTATTATTAACGCAATATATGAGCATAAGAAATATAAGATCATAAAACCAGCAAGCAATTTAATATTCCATTGCTTTCCGGCCTCTATAAACGCTGTTTTTTCAAGTCCGGTATCTGCTTTTAATTCATTGTTGATTTGATGATTATCCTTTAAGTAAGAAGGTCGAAGGAAATATGCCAGAACAAGAGATGCTGCGGGTAACAGATAGACGATGAAGGGCATATGCCAATTTATATTAGCCAGCCAACCTGTGATGAATGTTGCAAAGACCAGAATAAGGTTCTGTATCGAAGAACTGTATCCCAGCTGTTTTGTTCTTTCAATTCCTGAAAAGAATTCTGCTATAAGTCCTGTTGAAAGAGGTATTATCATTCCGGCACCTACACCCAACAAGCAACTTATTGCCATAAGTGCCCCCATACTGTTGGCAAAGAAATAAAGAATTCCGCAAGCAAGAAAAATAACCAAACCAATAACAAGAATGACAAGTTTTCCTTTACTTTCGGCAATTTTTCCCGAAAGAAGAACAAAAGGAATTATCAAAAGATTAGGAACAGATGAAAGCATCTGAATCTCTTCTTGTGAAACACCTTTGAATATTTTTGCAAGATCCCCCAAAATAGGAGTAACGGCTAATCCCGGCAACGAGATTATTGCCGAGACGGACCAAACGGCTATTAATGTTATCAGTGAAATTGTTCCCTGACCTGTATTAATTCTCATATGTCATTTATTTAGTAAGGTCGATTAAACATGTTTAGCTCTTAAAAAACTACGAATTATATATATCTTTTCGCATTCTATTTATAAACAAGTTTATTGTCTATTGGTTGATTTTTTTTCTAGGAATATATGAGAGTTTAAATAGGAAACAATCGCCTTTATATCATTCTGACACTGAAAATCTATCAAAAGCGGTTTGCCAATGAGGAGGTAGGTCAGCCTTAAATATCAATGTTTCATTTGTATATGGATGCTTAAATTCCATTTTTAATGCATGAAGAAATAAAGGTTCAATATTTAATTGATGTTTGAAAATATTATTATGTTTTCCGTCACCGTGAACTCTATCGTTAATAATATAATGACGAAGATGTGCCAGATGTTGGCGTATCTGATGCCATCTTCCCGTTTGTGGCTTACATTCTATTAAAGAATATCGTGCAGAAGGAAAATTTCCCACAGGAATATTAAGAATGAAATGTGTGATGTTTCTGAAACTTGTGATTGCCTCTTTTATAGTACCCCGTTCGTTTTTTACAGGATAATCGAGTAATCTTTCTTCAGGAAACCAACCACGTACAAGTGCTATATAAGTTTTTGTAACCAGAGATGTATTAAGCATAGAACTAAGCAAAGCTGCAGTTTTGGAATCAAATGCAAAGACAAGTACACCGGAGGTAGGACGGTCAAGTCGATGAACAGGGTAAATATATTTACCTGTTTGATCTCTAAGCTTCTGAACAATAAATTCTGTTTCTCCTACCGAAAGAGTAGTGCGATGAACCAGAATATCATTCGGTTTATTAATGCATATAAGGAATTGGTCTGAGTATATAATTTCTAACATTTGATCTATTTTTTATATTCCATTATTGTCATACCTGTATGCTTTTTAAAATATTTTCCTAAAAAAGATGCATCCGGAAAATTCATATGTTCCACAAGTTCTTTAATATGCATATCGGTAGACTCTAACAGATATTTTATTTCTGCTATCACATTTTCATCTATAATCTGTTTTGCAGTCTTGTTATGAGTTATATCTTTCACAATGGTAGCAAGATAACGAGGGGTAATAGAGAGTTCATTAGCATAGAATTTAACCTCTCTTTCCTTTAAGCAATGATTATGTATTAACCACATAAATTTTTTAAAAATTTCATCATGCCTACCAGAATATTTATCTTCCCAACAATCCTCGTCAACCAATCTTTTTATTTTATCTGTCATATCAAGAAAAATAATTTGAAGAAGGTTATTGGTGATTCGGTTTCGATATTCATTATCTTTTTCGGAATTAAATTTCAATATAAGTTCTGAAATAGATGTTATTATTGCAAAACGTTCAGCACTATGGTGATAACAAGGTTTACCTTTTATCACTTTTAATACATTATTGTCGATTTTGATCCCCACTTTTATAAGGTCAGAGGGTCTGAAACATATATATATTATTTCAAAATCAGAAGATGCCTCAAGTATGTTTATTGTACTATGAGAAAGCATTATTATCTGAGTGTTTTCAGTTATATAATATTCCTCGAAATTAATCTGCACCTTTGCATACCCCTTTCTGTGTAGCATCATCGTAAAAAATGGAATTTTAACGAGTGTCCTTCTACACATATCAAGTGATGAATATCCTGTGTTAAGCAGACTATCATCATCCGGTTGAAAAATTTTATAATTATTTTTATTTGTTCTCATAAAGAAACAAAATTAAAAATATTTATGATTTGTACATCTCATTTGTTCCGATTATTACCATAATAGCACAAATAATGAACTTTATCTATTATTGATAATGATCTAACTTTGCAATAAGAAAAATAAAGTATTGTTTATGGTGATTAAAAGGTGTATCCAGATGATGATGTTCATCTGCGGAGTAATTATGACTTCCTGCAAATCGGAAGCTCCTATTCAGCAAGAAGCTGAATATAAAGTAGTAAAAACTACAAAAACAAATACTGCTGTTAATAGTGTCTATTCTGCAGCAGTGAGAGGAACCCAAGATATTGATATCTTTCCCCAAGTTTCGGGTATTATTACAAAATTAAATGTAGAGGAGGGTGATCGTGTTCGCAAAGGTCAAGTTTTGATGATTATAGACCAGATCAACTATCAGGCTGCTCTTAAAACCGCACAAGCTAATGTTGAAGCAGCAAAAGCTTCATTGGCGACAGCCGCTCTTACATTAGACAGTAAGAAAGAACTTTATGAAAATGATGTAGTTTCGGAATTTGATCTAAAGAATGCCGAGAATGCATATCTTTCAGCCAAGGCACAACTTGCCTTAATGCAAGCACAAGAACAGACTGCTAAAAATAACCTTTCATATACAGAGGTTAAAAGTCCATCAGACGGTGTTATAGGAACACTACCATATAGAGTTGGTTCTATGGTAAGTGCTCAAATGACAAAACCTCTTACTACTATTTCGGATAATAAAGTGATGTATGCCTATTTCTCAATGAATGAAACCCAACTTCTAAATCTAACACGTAAGCATGGATCTAAAGAGGAGGTGCTAAATTCTCTTTCTGAAGTGGAACTTCGATTAAACGATAATAGTATTTATGAGAAAAAAGGGAGAATTGAATCAATAAGCGGTCTTATTGATAAAAATACCGGAAGTGTAACAATTCGTGCTGCGTTTGATAACGCATCTGGATTACTTTATAGTGGAAGTTCTGCGAATGTTATTTTGCCTCAGGAGATTGAAAATGTAATTGTAATCCCACGAGCGGCAACATTTGAAATTCAGGACAAGTCATATGTTTATACTATAAAAAATGGCCGTGCAACCTCAAAACAGATTAGTGTTCAACCTTTGAATTCAGGCAAAGAGATGGCTGTGCTATCAGGGCTTGAAGAAAATGAGGAGATCATCATAGAGGGTGTAGGTCTTTTAAGAGAGGGTACTCCTGTTAAAGCAAAATATTAATAGAGAGATTTTATGAATGTAAAAAGATTTATTGATCGTCCGATATTTTCGGCGGTCATCTCAATAGTTATTGTCCTTGCCGGGGTGATAGGACTTTTCACTTTACCTGTTGAACAATACCCCGATATCGCACCACCTACTATTCAGGTTTCAACATCATATCCCGGAGCTAGTGCCGAAACACTTCAAAAGAGTGTTGTTGCTCCTTTAGAGGAGGCTATTAACGGAGTTGAGGGTATGACATATATGACCTCGACCTCTTCGAATTCCGGATCTGTGACCATTACTGTTTATTTTAAACAGGGAATGAATCCGGACATGGCAGCAGTAAACGTTCAGAATAAAGTAGCCCGTGCCACAGCACAGCTTCCGGCCGAGGTTAATCAGATAGGTGTAACTGTACAGAAAAGACAGACAAGTATGCTTAAGATCTTTTCTCTTTATAGTCCTGACAGCACTTATGATGAGGGTTTTCTTTCCAATTATGTATCTATAAATCTTAAACCGGAGATTCAACGTATATTCGGAGTTGGAGATATTATGGTTATGGGTGGTGATTATAGTATGCGTATCTGGATGAAACCAGATGTGATGGCCCAATATAAATTGATACCTTCTGATATTTCACGAGTACTTGCAGAACAGAATATAGAATCTGCAGTCGGTAATCTGGGAGAAAACGGTGATGTATCTTTTCAATATACAATGAGATATAAAGGTCGTCTTGTACAACCTGAGGAGTTTGGAGATATCGTAATTCAATCGGATGAAAATGGCCGAGTTTTAAGATTAAAAGATGTAGCAGATATAGAATTAGGTAAAGACAGCTATGCATTTATCGGACAAACTAATGGAAAGCCCGGTATTTCATGTATGATATTTCAAACAGCGGGGTCAAATGCCACAGATGTAAATAATTCGATAGATAAATTTCTTGAAGAAGCCAAGAAAGATCTACCTCCCGGAGTAGAGATAATTGAACTGATGAGTGTTAATGACTTTCTTCAGGCTTCAATTAATGATGTGATAAAGACTCTGATAGAGGCTATAATACTTGTAATTCTGATAGTTTATATTTTCCTACAGGATTTACGTTCGACTGTTATACCTTCGATTGCGATAGTTATTTCTCTTGTTGGAACATTTGCGTTTCTTCAAATTGCAGGGTTTAGTATAAATCTTTTGACACTTTTTGCGCTTATTCTTGCAATTGGTACGGTGGTTGATGATGCCATTGTAGTTGTAGAGGCTGTTCAGGAAAGATTTGACTCTGGATATCGTTCACCTTATAAAGCAGCCGTTGATGCCATGGGTAGTATTTCAACAGCTGTAATTACGACTACAATTGTATTTATGTCGGTATTTATACCTGTTACATTTATGGGTGGAACGGCAGGAACGTTTTATACTCAATTTGGTGTAACAATGGCTATTGCAGTAGCAATTTCCACCTTGAATGCTCTTACATTGTCGCCTGCTCTTTGTGCATTAATACTCAAGCCATATCTTGATGAAAACGGAGAGACAAAGGATAATTTTGCAGCACGATTCCGTAAAGCTTTCAATACAGCTTTTGGAGTTATGATAGATAAATATAAAAATGGCGTAATGTTTTTTATACGACGTCAGTGGTTAGCCGGTATATTGGTTGTTGCAGCTATTGTAGGACTTATATTCCTAATGAAGACAACTAAAACAGGTCTTGTTCCTGATGAGGATAAGGGAACAGTGTTTATATCTGTAAATACAGCTCCAGGAACATCTTTGGTCACTACAGCAGAAGTTATGGATAAGGTAGAGGAAAGAATTATGAATATTCCGGAGATTAATACCTATTCGAAAGTATCTGGATATAATATGCTTGCAGGACAAGGTTCGTCAAATGGTATGTTTATCATTAAACTAAAAGATTGGGATGAAAGGACAAAAGAGGAGAGTTCTGTAAAATCGGTAATTGGTCGTATTTACGGAATGACATCTGACGTGAAAGATGCAAGAGTATTTGCTATGGCGCCCGGAATGATTCCCGGTTATGGTATGGGTAACGGATTTGACCTACAAATGCAGGACAGAACAGATGGTTCTGTAGAGGATTTCTTTAATGTTACTCAATCTTTCCTTGCTGAGTTAAGACAACGTCCGGAAGTTGCTTCGGCATATTCCCCATTTGATATACGCTTCCCTCAATGGATGATAGATATTGATGCAGCCAAAGCAAAAAGAGCAGGTATTACACCAAATGAGATTTTATCTACATTATCCGGTTATTACGGAAGTCAATATGTTTCAAATATAAATAGATTTTCAAAGGTATATAGAGTGATGATTCAATCATCTCCTGAGTATCGATTAGATAAGGAATCACTTGATAATATATATGTTAGAGTAAATGGAGAAATGGCACCTATAAGTCAGTTTGTCACTATGGAGAAAGTGTATGGACCTGAATCTCTTACTCGCTTTAATATGTTTAATTCTATTTCGGTCAACGGAGCAGCTGCAGATGGCTATAGTTCCGGAGATGCCATAAAAGCGATTCGAGAGGTTGCAGCAACAAGTTTACCTAAAGGATATAGTTTTGACTTCGGGGGAATTACAAGGGAAGAGAGTGCAGAGGGTAGCAATACAGTGATAATCTTTGCAATTTGTATAATATTAGTATATCTGGTATTATGTGCTTTATACGAGAGTTTTCTTATTCCGTTTGCCGTAATTTTATCTGTTCCTTTCGGACTAGTGGGAAGTTTCTTCTTTGCTAAAATAATAGGGCTTGAAAATAATATATATCTACAGACCGGACTTATCATGCTTATAGGTCTATTGTCGAAAACAGCAATTCTTTTGACAGAGTTTGCCAGTGCTCGACGTGCTCAGGGTATGAGTATAGTTTCTGCAGCACTTTCGGCGGCAAAGGTTCGTCTTCGTCCTATCTTGATGACGGCACTAACAATGATATTTGGTCTTTTACCTTTGATATTTTCAAAAGGTGTCGGAGCAAATGGAAATATTTCACTTGGTGTCGGAACAGTAGGAGGTATGGTTGTCGGAACTCTTGCACTTTTATTTATTGTTCCGGCATTGTTCATCTTTTTCCAACATCTTCAGGAAAAAATTAGACCAATAAGATTTTCTGAAGAAGCCGATCCTCAAATAGAAGCGGAGATGCATCAGAATAGAAATGATAAAATGAAAAGGAGAAATCAGGAATGAAAAAAATAATATTATCACTTACTGCATCTGTTTTCTTGTTGAGCGGATGCGGAATATATAGATCTTATAAACCTGTAGAGGAGGTCGAACAAGGGATCTACGGCGATATTAATGTGGCTATGGATAGTACAGGACTCGGTTATGTTGAATGGAAAGAGTTTTTTACCGATACAAAACTTCAATCCATAATAGAAAGAGCTTTGGAAAATAATACAGATTTGAAAAGTGCTCGTTTGAGAGTAGAGAGTGCCGAGGCATCGCTTATGGCTGCAAATCTCTCTTTTCTCCCGGGTTTCTCATTATCCCCTCAAGGCACTTTAAGTAGTTTTGATAATTCTGCGGCTTTAAAAAGTTATACTTTGCCAATCTCTGCAAGTTGGCAAGTTGATGTTTTCGGTTCCTTGCTTAATGCAAGAAGAAGCACAAAGATGACGCTTGAACAAACAAAAGCATTGGAACAAGCTACACGCTCGCAATTGATAGCAACTGTAGCAAATTATTATTATACTATATTAATGCTTGATAAACAACTTTCTATAACTGAGGAAACACAGCTTAAATGGAAAGAGAGTGTTAGAGTGGCAAAGGCATTGAAAGAAGCCGGTCAATACAATGAAGCCGGTGTTGCTCAGACAGAGGCTACATATTATAATGTTTGTAATAGTGTGGAAGATTTAAGATTAAAACTTCGACAAGCCGAAAATGGACTTTCTCTTCTCATTGCTGAAACTCCTCAGATATTTGAAAAAGGGGATATAGATCAACAATATTTTCCTGAATCATTTATGATTGGTGTTCCTTTATCCTTACTTAGTAATCGGCCAGATGTGAGAAGTGCTGAGTTTGCTTTAGGTAATGCTTTTTACGGCGTGAATTCTGCAAGATCTGCTTTTTACCCTGTTCTTAATCTTAGTGGAACAATAGGGTGGACAAATAATCTTGGGCAGGTAATAATGAATCCCGGAAAATTAATTGAAACGGCTGTGGCTTCTATAACTCAACCTTTATTTAATAAAGGAACGAATATTGCAAATTTGAAGATTGCTAAAAATCAATTAGAAATTTCTGAACTTAATTTTAAGCAAACTTTATTGAAGGCAGGAAGTGAAGTAAATGATGCGATTATTACTCTTCAGAATGCAAAATCAAAGAGAGAGAATCTTGATTTGCAATTACAGTCATTGGAAAAAGCGGTTAAAAGTACACAGCTTCTTATGAGAAATGGTTCTACAAATTATCTTGAAGTTCTTACCTCTGAGCAAACCTTACTTTCTGCAAAATTATCCAATATTGCCAATAGATTTGCCGAAATTCAGAGTATGGTGAATCTTTATCAAACTTTAGGAGGAGGAAATTAAAAAAAAAAGCTAAAATATGCTGAAAATTAAAAGTAGATGACTAATATTGTTATCTACTTTTTTTTTGTTTAAAATCATCAGGTTTAGTGTGAAAAAGGCGTTGTGATTGTAAATATTTATTTATTAAAAGTTAAAAAACACTAAATTGCTATTAGTTTTCAAATAAAAGGTTTCGTTAAAGAATATTTTATTAAATTTATTAATAGAATATGATTTTATGTATATTTCAATTATAACTATTACTATTAATATTAATAACCATAGCTCCAGCGAGCCCAAAAACACATATAAGTATGAAAAATAAATTTATCACATTAGGAGTTTTTTTAATAACTCTTTTATTCACTGGATGTCCTTCTTCTTCACTTACAGGTGATCCGAAGAGTATTGCTGATTATGCCTTAAAATGTTACCAGAAAAATGAATTATCTCTATTAATAGAGTATGCAGATCCTGATTATGTAGAAACTCTTAAAGGTATTTGTGCCAAAGAAGCAGAACTTCACACTGTCGTAAAGGAGAAAGCTCAAACTGATGTAGATACTAAAAAGCATTATGAAATGCGTATAAAGAGACTTGCATCGGTGAAGAAAGCCAATTATGTAAGAGTTGCGCAAAAGGAAGTAGATGATGATCCGAATTTTCTAACTATTGAATACAAGGCGTTAGAGGAAGGAAAAGAGTATTTTCTAAATATTCAAGTAAAGCAGAATAATGGTGAGTGGAAAATTAAATCTGTAAAAGCTTGGTAAGAAAACTAGTTAATTAATAGTTCAACAATATTCTTTAATTTATAAGTGTCTGACTAATAGTCAGACACTTTTTTTTATATATGTCAGAATTGAAATTAATATAAATAATTACTTTTTTTATTATCCAACATTGTGTAATAATGTTAAAAGAAAAATTGATATGATCTCAAATCAATAAGGATTAATTATATAACATAATTATATCATCTAAATTTTTAACATAATCTAATAGTAAAACAGTTCGTTTTCTTTTTATAGTAAATTACTACTTTGATACTTGATATAAATTTTTAATTGAGACTATTATAATGTATAATGAAAAGAAAGATTTCTTAGTTTCTAATTCTATATAATAGGTCTAATTATTGTTATAAAGTTACAGACTACACTCAGAATCTCCCTTTAATGAAATTAACTTTATCAGTAAATGATAAAAAATGAGTTCGATAAAATTAATATCGAACTCATTTGTATATTATTTGCAAAAATTATCTATAATAGGAATTATATAATAGTTTCAATTCCAATATAAATGTAGTATATAAACAAAGTTTTTAGAAATTATAATAGAAACTAAAAGATAAATCATTAGATACCCAAAGACCTGCTTGATATACTTTATCTCCTTCGATATTTCTATTATTAAATTGTCTATATCCTAAAAATCCTAAGTGAGAAACAACTGCAAATTTATCATTGATGTTGAATGCAATACCAGGTTGTACTCCAATTTTCCAGTTCTTATAATCTCCTGCAGGAATTGTTCCTATACCATCAACAAAGCAAGATAGCTTTCCTATGCTATAAAAAGAATATCTCAAATATGGAGATATTGATAATCCGCTGAAATCTTTGTGAAAATCCATATCCAATGTTACACCGACAGCCATATTATCTGCGAACCAATATCCCAGTTCTGGTGCAAATTGAAAAGTCATACTATTTTCTCCTGTAACATTTGTATCATAAAGCCCAAGAGATCCACCTACATACCAATTTTCTGCTTTTGCACTTCCAATACCAAGCACTAATAAACTAAATAAAACTAAATTTTTCATACTGATGATGTTAATTAATTAATATTGATTAATATATGTAATCGGGGTGCAAAAGTAGATTAAATATATGCAAAAAACAAGAATAAAACAATATAAAAGTTATTTTGCACAAAAACAGTATTCAATAGGAAGGTCTTAGTTTCAAGATATCTATTCTGAATAGTGTAGCGGTTTGTTTCAAATACCTATGTGATTTATAAATTAAGATTAAGATATATATTAAAAACTTCGCACTATGGAGAATAAATACATATACTATTCCTCTATTTATAGTTAATCTTATTTTAAAAAGAAAATTCAGGAGTAAATTTGATCTAATTAAACTACATTTGATTTTAAATCAGTAAGATAAAATTTTAATTGCCTATATATATAATAATCAAATCTTAATGATTAACATATATTGTATCATTATATATAAGTAATCTAAATTTAGATAGACTAAATCCTATAAATTAAAATCAACCTTATGAGTAGAATATTATTTCTCATTATCACTTTATTATTCAGTGTTTCACCTATCTTGACATATTCTCAAAGACAAACGACCCAACGAGAGATTGGAAATTCGAACAATAACAAAGAAACGAATGAAAGAAAGTATCACAATAATCCTAAAGTTAACTCTTCTTCAAAATATCAAACAATAATATACGCATCCCAATATAGAGATTCTCGTTATATTGAAGTGGGAAGGGGAATAGGCAATACGGCAATAAGAGGAAAGAAAGGACGATATAACCATTTGGGAGAAGCAACCGGGCCTATTTCTAACTGGCCGTATGCTGAATATAAGCTACAGGGATGTTCTCAAGGAGGGGAATATTTAGTGACTGTAAAGTATAAACTTGATAAGAAACTAACCCCGAAAAAACCTCATCTTATAATTGGTATGGATAATCTTAATACTAAAAATCTTAATCTTAAAAGTAAATCAGGAAGTGTGAAAGCAACATTTAGAGCAAATAATCTTAATCGAGATATTCACTCTGTTAAACTATGGCTTCCATCGGATGGTGTTATAATAGAAAAGATAGAGGTAAAAAGAACAGGATCATCAAATAGGCGTTAAATATATATTAAAATAAAAACACTTAATATGATTATAAGGAGATCAAATATAGAGGATCTTGAATTAATATTACCGTTATTTGAATATGCAAGAACTTTTATGACTTCGACAGGCAATGCCAATCAATGGATTAACGGTTATCCTCAGAAAGAACTCATCATAGAAGATATTAACAAAGGAGATAGTTATGTTTGTGTAAATGAAAATAATGAGCTTGTCGGTGTATTCTGTTTTTCACAAGAACCAGATCCCAATTATATAGTAATTGAAAATGGAGAATGGCTTGATAATAAACCTTACGGTGTCATTCATCGTATAGCCTCAAATGGGAAGATAAAAGGATTAGCTGATAAATGTATAAGCTGGTGTTTCAAAAGATGTCCCAACCTAAGAGTCGATACTCATGAAGATAATTTTATAATGCAGAAAATATTTCAACGAAATGGATTCCATAAATGTGGAACTATTTATGTACAAAATGGTACACCACGAATTGCTTATCAAAAGAATAAATAAAAAAGGCCTTCATATTATGAAGGCCTTTTTACGTGATAAACGGAGTGTTTATTTTAATTTCTTGCTTTAACTATAAAATCTAAAGATTCTTTACATTTATCAGAAATAGCATCCCAGTTTTCTGCTTTAATTACATCAGCAGGAAAAAGATTGGAGCCCATACCGACACATGTCACACCTGCTTTTATCCAAGAGGTAAGATTCTCTTCTGTTGGTTCAACTCCACCTGTAACCATAAGCATAGACCAAGGCATTGGAGCTTTTACATTCTTTACAAATGAAGGTCCTCCAACGTTACCGGCAGGAAATACCTTACATAGATCACAACCTAGTTCCTGGGCAAACCCAATTTCAGAAACTGATCCGCATCCAGGTGTATATGGAATAAGTCGTCTATTACAAACTTTTGCAATTTCAGGGTTGAAAAGAGGACCGACTATGAAATTTGCTCCAAGTTGAATGTAAAGAGCAGCTGTTGCAGGATCTACTATTGATCCTATTCCAAGAATCATGTCTGGACATTCTTTTGCAGCGAATTTTACTAATTCTCCAAATACTTCTTGAGCAAAGTCTCCACGATTGGTAAACTCAAATGCTCGTACACCACCTAAATAACAAGCCTTTACAACCTGTTTTGCTATTTCAAGGTCCTTATGATAGAAAACCGGAACCATACCGGTTGTCGACATTGCTGCCAATGTTTGTATTTTTGAAAATCTTGCCATTTTTATAACGATTAATAGTAAGAATAATTCTTTTATGTTAATATTAATTATCTCTGTACACGACCGGAAGCATCACCTCCTGCTAAAGCCTCTACTTCTTCTATTGAAACAAGATTAAAATCTCCGGGAATTGTGTGTTTTAAAGCGGATGCAGCAACTGCAAACTCGAGAGCTTCAGCCTGATTTGGTTTTGTAAGTAAACCATGAATAATACCACCTGAAAAAGAATCACCTCCACCAACACGGTCTATAATAGGTTCGATATCATACCTTTTTGAAGTATAAAACTCATTACCGTCGTATATAAGAGCCTTCCACCCATTATGAGAAGCAGAAAATGATTCACGAAGAGTTGTAACAACTGTTTTAAATCCAAATGTTTCTCTCATTTGTTTGAATATATCTTTATATCCCTCTGCATCTGTATGACCCGAATTAACATCTGCATCAGGTTTGAATCCAAGACATAGCTCTGCATCCTCTTCATTACCTATACAAACATCTACATATTCCATTAAAGGACGCATGATAGATTGAGCTTTTTCTTTTGTCCAAAGTTTTTTTCTGAAGTTAAGATCTACAGAAACTGTTACATTATGACGTTTTGCTGCTTGACAAGCAAGCAATGTAAGTTCTGCTGCTTTATCTGAAATAGCAGGAGTGATACCAGACCAGTGAAACCAATCAGCTCCTTCCATTATTGCATCGAAATCGAAATCCGAAGCATCAGCTTCTGCAATAGCCGAATTTGCTCTGTCGTATATCACCTTACTTGGACGCATCGAAGCTCCAGTCTCTAGATAATAGATACCAACTCGATCTCCACCTCTTGAAATATAATTAGTGTTAACACCATATTTTCTCAAAGCATTCACTGCAGACTGTCCTATTTCATGTTTCGGTAATTTTGTAACAAAATATGCTTCATGTCCATAATTAGCACAACTTACAGCAACATTAGCTTCTCCGCCACCATATACGACATCGAAAGAATCAGATTGTACAAAACGTGTGTTTCCCGGAGTTGATAAGCGCAACATTATTTCGCCTAAGGTTACTATTTTACTCATTTTATTGAATATTATGTTTAAATGAATTTTAATTAAAAACGTTGCAAATATAAATTATTTATTAAAAATAACGCAACCGTTTGCGCAATGTTTTTTTAGAAAAAGTATATTAATATCTACTATTCAATATTTAGATAAAACTTATATATAACTACTTACTAAATAATAATATATGGATATTGTAAAAAAAGTATTTTTTTTTGATTCCACTTTTTATCTCATAAGAGATGATAAATCAGACAGGAATACCATAAAGGTGTTTTTCTTCATGCATTACGAACGTACTTACTAATGATCCAAGACTGTCTATTGTACCTAAAACATTAATAATAAATTCTTGATAATATTTCATATCCGGGGCGTGTATTTTCAATAAATAGTCAAATTCGCCAGAGATGTTGTAACATTCTGTCACTTCATCAATACTTTGGATTGTATTTACAAAGTTTTCAGCTATTTCTTTATTCAACCGACGTAATTTTACACTACAGAATACAACAAATCCTCGATTTAACTTATTTGCATCCAATACTGCTACGTATTTTTTTATATAACCGTCATTTTCTAGACGTTTTAGTCTTTCAAAAACCGGAGTGGTAGAAAGATTGACTTTAGATGCAAGCTCTTTAGTGGTTAAATTTGAATTGTTCTGAAGAATTTTCAAGATCAGAATGTCTGTCTTATCTAAAATTTCCATGTCTTTAATATTTTGATTAATTATAGTGATAAATATGATTTTTTGTAGGCAGAATAAAATTCTCCAAACTATATGAAAAATCTTATATAAAAGTAATTATTTTCTTTCAAATATTAAGTATATAGTAATATATTCTTAAAAACACAAAAGTATTGTTTGATAATTCTTTAAACCGTAATATTGTAAGAAAATAACATAAGGTAATAAACAAATTAAAATATAAGATTATGAGCAATTCTAAATTACACTTCGAAACACTTCAGTTACATGTAGGTCAGGAACAGCCGGATCCGGCAACAGATGCACGTGCAGTACCTATTTATCAGACTACCTCTTATGTATTTCGTGATTCTGCTCATGCAGCAGCACGTTTTGGCTTAACAGATGTCGGCAATATTTATGGTAGATTGACAAATTCTACTCAGGGAGTTCTTGAAGAGCGAATTGCAGCTCTTGAAGGTGGTGTTGCAGCTTTGGCTGTTGCGTCCGGAGCAGCTGCTATAACATATGCCTTTGAAAATATTACAAGATCCGGAGATCATATAGTTTCAGCAAATACAATCTATGGAGGAAGTTATAACCTTCTTGCACATACTTTGAAAAATCAGGGCGTTTCAACAACTTTTGTAGATCCTTCAGATATTTCAAATTTTGAAAAAGCTATTAAAGAGAATACCAAAGCTATATTTATTGAAACTTTAGGAAATCCCCATTCAAATATAATAGATATTAAAGCTGTATCTGATATAGCGCATAAACATAGTATCCCATTGATTGTTGATAATACATTTGGTACGCCTTACCTTATTCGTCCATTTGAATATGGCGCAGATATAGTTGTTCATTCAGCAACCAAATTTATAGGTGGACATGGAACTTCTTTGGGGGGTATAATTGTAGATTCAGGTAAATTCGACTGGATTGCTTCAGGAAAATTCCCTCAATTAACAGAACCCGATCCAAGTTATCATGGTTTGCGTTTTGCTGAGGCTGTAGGACCGGCAGCATATGTAACAAGGATAAGAGCTATATTATTAAGAGATAAAGGAGCCGCAATCAGTCCCTTTAATGCATTTCTTCTTCTTCAGGGTGTAGAAACTTTATCTTTGAGATTAGAACGTCATGTAGAGAATACATTAAAAGTAGTAGATTACTTAAATAGTCATCCGAAAGTTAAGAAAGTGAATCATCCATCCTTGGCTTCACACCCTGATAATGAGTTGTATAAAAAATATTTTCCTAAAGGAGCGGGTTCTATTTTTACATTAGAACTTGATGGAGGAGTTGAAAAAGCTCATAAGTTTATTGATTCATTAAATATTTTTTCTCTTTTGGCAAATGTTGCAGACCTCAAGTCGCTTGTAATACATACTGCTACTACTACTCATTCGCAGTTAAGTGAACAGGAACTGAAAGAACAGGGTATTACTCAGGGAACAGTAAGACTCTCAATTGGAACAGAACATATTGATGATTTGATTGCAGATCTAGATCAGGCACTAAATAAGATCTAAACAAGTTATTCTACTTATTTAAAACAAGAGATTATATTATTCATTTACTAATTATGAATAAATAATCTCTTTGTTTTTTTGTAAAGAATAATTGTTGTTAAACCATAAAATAAATGATGATTTGTAAACAAATATTATAAATAAGTTGTTTTTAAGTTGATCTCCAAAATCTAAAGACGATATCGTTTAATTATAATAATAAGTAAGCAGATGATTAATAAATTAACAGATACAATTACATATATCGGTGTTTATGATAAAACTCTTGATCTTTTTGAAGATCAATATCCTGTACCTAATGGAATAACCTATAACTCTTATCTAATAAGAGATCAGAAAATAGCCGTAATGGACACGGTTGATTCAAGGATGAGTAATGACTGGTTTAGAAATTTAGAAGCTGCATTGAAAGGTGCCATACCGGATTATTTGATAATTCATCATATGGAACCGGATCATTCATCGTGTATATCAACATTTTTGGAAAAATTTCCGAATGTAAAGATTATTGGCAATAATAAGACATTTGGTATGATCTCACAGTTCTTTGATATAAATATTGATAATAATAAATATCAGGTAATAGAGGGAGATATACTTGATCTTGGTAATCATAAGTTGACATTTTATATGGCTCCTATGGTTCATTGGCCTGAGGTGATGGTCTCTTATGATTCAGTAGAAAAGATCTTATTTTCTGCTGATGCATTCGGAACTTTTGGTTCTATTGATAATCAAGAGAAATGGGATGAAGAAGCTGGAAGATATTATTTCAATATTGTAGGAAAATATGGATTCCAAGTCCAATCACTATTGAAAAAGATAAATAAACTTAATATAGAGAAAATTGCGCCTCTTCATGGGCCATTGCTTGATACTGATATAAAACAGAAAATAGAAAAATATAGTATATGGAGTAGTTATGAACCTGAAAAAAAGGGATTATTAATAGCATATGCCTCTATATATGGTCATACATATCTTGCTGCAAAAAAATTATCCGAGATGTTTGAAAGCAGAGGCGTAGAAAATATAATACTATTCGATCTTGCACGTGAGGATCATTCATACGCTTTAGATTATGCGTTTAGATTTGACACATTGATATTGGCAAGTGCTACTTATGAAGGCGGATTATTTCCTCCAATGGAATCTTTTATTTCCTGTCTTAAAAGCAAAAATTTCCAGAACCGAAAAGTTGGGATTCTTGAAAACGGATCATGGGCACCAGCTGTATTGCGTATTTTAATTCCTACTTTAAGCGCAATGAAAAATATTAGATTATGTGATAAATCTATTAGTATAAAATCTGCGATGAAAGAAACAGATAAAGCAATAATTGATGAGTTTGTAGACTCAATGATTAACTTGAAATAGATGTTATTTTAAAATGCTTCGGTCATATTAAAATAAAAAAGAGTTTGTTTATCTATTGGACTTCTGCCTATATCAAGACGGAAGTTCATTCTTGGTTGCAATTCTATTCTTAAACCGGCTCCGAAGTTGGGAAGAACTTTTTCATATTTTATCGGATTAGAACCAAGCATACCTGCTCCAGCCCATGCTGCAAATCCAAACCGACTTAATAATCTTGTCATTTTTGTATCATTACCGAAATTAAACATATGTCGGTATTCAGCCAAGGCTACAAGAGTAGAGCGATTTCGATATTGTCCCATATAATAACCACGAAGATCGAATGGATTTCCAATCAATGGATATCTGGTAAACGGTATATCTCCGAAGGCATTTTTACTACTAATATTCCATGCAAATACTCTTCTTTCTCCTAAAGAGGGTAGAAGAATATATTGTCTGTAATCAAATTGAATATTTCCAAAAACAAGGTCACTGCCAAATTCTTTTCCATAATAAGTTCCCTTTAATTCGAAATATTTTCCTTCGTATGCATTTGCGGCAACATCTCTTGTATCGTAAGATATTATTCCTCCTATACCAACTGATCTCATTTTTATACCTTCATGATTCCCTCCTTGAGATAGATAAACAGGATCTGTTACTACATATTCTCCGGGATTTTTAAGTTTCTCATTATAAAAATCTAACATTGGACCAATATAGAAATGAGAATCTCTCATTTTAAATAGGAGTATAGGATTGATTTGTATAGAGTTTGCTGTAAATTCTGTCGCCGGGCCTCTTTCTATAGTATGATTATTTTTAAACCCAACACCATAATAATTATCATTGGTATTCTTGAATACTAATGTACCCATCAGTCTGATCTTATCCTCTTTGAAAAATATTTGAGGCTTAACCATAATATTTATACCTAATGGTTTTGCAAAAGTCAGACCAAAAGCAAACGGCAGAACGCTGCGTTGTAGTTTTTTATCTTTCTGATCTAAAGAGAAAGTGAATAAAGCAGATCCACCGACTATAAAGCCAAAATCAGGAGTATAACCGGGACCTCCCATTATACTGAATCTTAAATTTTTTACTTTAACTGAATCTGAGGATTCTGTTTCTATAAAAGTTGAATCTATAAGAGTTTCTGAATCATTGACAATAAAATTGATGTTGTCATTTTGAGTAAAAACATGTAATGTTATAAAACAGAATAAAAGCGATAAAATTTTTCTTGTATACATTGTTCGATTATACGTTCTCTAATACACTCCGCTAAACCTTAAATAATATGAGCGCTATTGACTTGTAAATTAAGATCAAAAATATTCCTTATTAATTCAATATTGGTTAATTAATTTATTCTATCTGTTATTGTAAATTAATTGAAGACTCAAATCTTAAATGAAATATAAAAACCACGAGTTGAATTGTTGGAAAAAAATAAACAAAACTAAGATACTTGATAATGTAGAAAACACCTCCAGAAATATAATTACTGCAGGTGTTTTCATTATTATCAAAAATCTTATCTGATATTTATTTTTTTATTATGATTTGTGTAGCAATCTGTGATCCAGCTATTGTCTTAACAATGTATGATCCCTTAGATAGAGATGTTACATCAAAAGATGAAACTTCGACAGATGAAGAAAGAATAACAGAACCGTCAATTCCATATATTTTTACAATTGAAGGTATAGTGAAATTTATAATATCTGTTGTCGGATTAGGATATATTGAGATTTTGTTATCAGACATTGAAGTTTCTATGCCTGCAAGAATAACAGGATTGAAAACTAATGGTTCACAAGATTCTGAAACTCCTGACGCATAAACTACGCTTACTTTAATTGTAATTGTATTGTTATTTAGATCAAGTATATATGGCATATAAATTTTAGAGTAAGATTCTGTATCTACTCTATTTTCAGAATTTAAATCTGTTACTATATAACCACGTATTTCATCTTTTGTATTAGGTTTTTCCCATGAATAAACAATTTCATATGATCCGGATTCTGTTAGGTTGATAGATTCTACAATTATTTCAGATATAGGTTCAAGAATTGTTTCCTTAACCTCAAATGTTATTTCATCACTTGCATTTTTATCATTTTCACCTGCATTAGCAACAACAATAGCTCTGTTAATACCTGAAGGAAGATCCTCTAAAATACACTCTGTAGAGGTTGTATTTATAGACGCTGTTCCATAATAAACAGTATAAGAATCGATTTCATTGCTTTGTGGTGCATCCCATGATATTTTAATTCCATTTTCAACTTCTTGAGCTTTGATATTTGTTGGAGCATATGAAGCATCATAAGTAGAATAAGTCAATCTTATTTCGGTACCATTACCACTTTGATTCAATTCTCTTTCAGTAACGCATTTGCTGTCAGTGAAATCGTATGTGTAGTTTTTAATTAATCTGTTGTTTGCATTATATTCCTTTTTTGAAATAAGGTTTTCCCCGTTATATTCATAAGTGAAGTAGTTGCTATTAGTAGTATTACCTGATGTTTCATAGTAATAAGATGTAGATTCTTTCGATAATTTCCCTTCTGTATTAAATTCATAAGCATATTTAATCCATAAAGTTGTTTTTTCTTTGGCTGAATCCATATTTTTCTTGTCAGAAGGATAAGAACTCTCACCTTCATAAAGATATACGATATAACTTTTTACTTCTTCTGTTTCACCATTGTAAATTGTGATCTCAGAAACTCTTTTTTTGCTATCATATGTATATTCCTTAGTTTCAGATATATAATATGGAGAATAAGTGTCTTTCTTGAATATGTATTCAGTTTTTAAATAACCATCCGCATAGTAATCATAATTGATTTTTCCATTATCATAAGCACCAATGGTCAATTGAGAAATTAATTGATTGTCAGAATTATAAAGATATTTATTTGTTGTTTTAACACCTCCAAAGATAGATCCCTCTTCATATTCATAACTACTTCTTGTAGATAGTAATTCTGTGCCTTCAACTTCATTTTTAACATAATCTCTAGGATCGAATACTAATTCAGGAGATGCTTCTGAATTACCAAATGCATAAACGGTTTTAACAGAGAGAGTTAGTGAATATTCATATCTGTCAAGAATATAAGGAATATAAGTCTTTGTATATGATTCGGTTGTAACTTTCAAGTCTGAACCTAAATCATTTACTATATATCCTTGTATTTCAAAAGTTGATTGTGGTTTTTCCCAAGAATAAACAACTTCGAATCCATCGTTAGATGTTGGAGTCACTGATACTATCTTTATTTCAGAAACAGTTTCAAGTTCTACCTCTTTAACTTCAAAAGTTATCTCTTCACTACAATTTTTTTCTTCATTACCTACCATTGCAATAACTACGACTCTGTTGATTCCAAAAGAAAGGTTTTCAAGTGTACACTCGTTAGAGGTTACATAAACAGATTTTGTTCCGCATAATACTGTATATCCGTCAACGTCGGTATTCGCAGGAGCCTCCCATGTAAGTTTAGCTCCGGCTGTCATCTGCTCAACCTTAATATTTGAAGGAGCAAAAGAATTTTCATATGTAGAGTAAGAAAAAAATGTTTTAGTACCGTTATTCATCCTGTTAGCGGATATTTCACTTATACATTTTCCGTTATTATACTCAAAAGTCAGAGTATTTGTCAATGTTCCACCTGAATTATAACTCTTTTTTGAGATATTATTACCTTCCTCATCGTATTCATATGAATAAGAATTATTTGCAGAAGTTTGATTAGATGTTTCATAATAATAAAACGTGTTTTCCTTTTTAACTTTTCCTTTTTCATTAAATTCGTATGTATACTTAATCCAAGGATAAATATTATTATTAGATGCATTTTTCTCTTTTTTATCACATGGATATGTATTATCTCCTTCATATATATATTCTATATATGACTTAACTTCATCAGTTTCATCCTTATAAACAGAAATTAAAGAAAGTCTATTTGCAGAATCATACTTATAAACTTTTGTTTCATAGATATAAAAAGGAGTATATGTATCCTTTTTAAAAACATATTCTGTTTTCAGTGCTCCATTGTCATAATAATCATAATTGATTTTTGATTCACTGTTACTACTAATAGTAATGGTTGAAATAAGTTGGTTTTCTGAGTTGTAAAGGTTTTTTTGTGTTGTTTTTACATTTCCAAAAACTGATCCATCTTCATACTCATAAGAGTTTTTTGTTGAAATGAATTCTTCTTGTGCATTTACCGAGCAAACAGCGGTAATACCCATTAATGCATAAATGGTAAAACTTTTCTTCATAAAGTGATGATTAAATAATTAACAAAAATGATAATTTATAAATGAAATATTTTGAAATAAATAGTTTGTTAAAAGGTGATAATAAATACAGTGTTTAATTTAATTTATGACAATTCAAAATCAATGATTAATGTATAGTAAGCATAAATATTAATAAAAACTAGGTTTTGGTTTCAAACTGACGCAAAAATAGAAAAAAATATTAATTATTAAACTAAAATAAGGGTATTTTTATGCAAAATGATACTCATGTGTATATTTGTGATTTACGACAAATATGAAAATAATTGATAATTAATGTTCTTGAGTTTTTCGTACTTCTTCTAACGAATTTTAAAAATTGAAAGTGTATAAAAATTGTATTTTTGTATAATGGTAATATAAATAAAAAACTCATTTTAAATGAAAAAAGAATTAATAGATTTATTAGATAAGAATAATTACTCTTGTATTGTGTGTAATAATGACCAAATAAGAACATTTGAAAAAAAAGGGGTGATGGACCTTTATGAATTATACCATAATGATTTCGAATTTCTAAAGGGGGCATATGTAGTTGATAAGATTGTTGGCAAAGGAGCCGCCTCATTATTAGTTAAAGGGCAAATTGAAGAGTTGTGGACAAGGGTTATTAGTAAGTCTGCATTGGATTTGTTACAATTGTATAATGTAAAAGTTGGATACATGGAGTTAGTGCCATATATTATAAATAGAGAAGGAACAGGAGGTTGTCCTTTAGAATTATTATGTGGAAACATTAATGATGTTGAAACATTAATGCCGATAATTGACAAATTTGTAAAATCGATTAAGATTGGAAATTTTTCACAAAGGAAATAAAATAAATTTTTAATAAGCATTTATAATTATTTCCTTTTTAAATCAATTTGAAACCGTAGAACTTATTGGAGTCCCTGTTTCGTTTACTTCAGTCCAGTCCTTTACATTAACAGAATTAAAGTTTACAGAGCTTGAGGTAATAAATATCTCATATAAATAAGAACTTCCGGCGGCTAATGTGTCGTCTACTAAAGGGATTTTTACTGAGTAATCTCTGGCTTCTTTCTCGCCATTTATAATGGCAGAAAAATTCATCGTCAGATCTCCTGTGTATGTCAGAGGTAAAAGTATTTGGTGACAAGTATCTCCGGATATATACATAGTTTCAGCAGTAGAGGATAGAGCTCTTGATTGACTTATTCTTCCTGTAAATAAACTAAGAAAGAGAGATGTTGTGCTTGGCGCGGATATAGTTGCAGAGGTAATAGAGTCTAACGTTGTTAATGAAGCATCTTCTGGTACAATTTTGATCATTATTTGAGAACATGCATGAGAAAATGTTAAGGGTATAGTTGTATTACCGCTTATAGATTCATTTGTGAGCTGAGCCGATAAGTAATCTATTCCATTAGATAAAGGTGTAGCAAATCCTGTGCTAAAATCCGTTACAGTTGGTGGATATACAGGTTTATTTCCAACCGAAAGAGCATAAAATTCATAGGAGCCGTCAGGTATACTTAAAATATCACCATCTACCGGAGATAAAAGTCCTGCTTGTGCTGTCTGGTAACTTTTTGTAGTGACATAATCGTTCATATATATAAATGTATATATAGTGACATATCTACTTGCCTGAAGTGGTGTCGTATTGGTAGTTTTCGTAACCACTTCATCAACCATAGCTGTAAATGAAACTCTATATGTCTGTTTCGATCCATTAGAAATTGAAGTCGAGTCATTGTTACTAAAAGGATAATCAACATAAATATCATTTATAATATGATTATCTCCGCAAGATGATAATATTACTATGCATAATATTACACATCTATTGATAATGTATTTTAATTTATTCATATAGATAGTTTATAATAACTATGATTAGAAATGTTATAACATAAACAAAACAACTTATTCAACGATCTGTTTAATTTATCATGTTCTTTTATTTCTTACGTATTTTATTTATAATACTATCAACAATATCTTCAATTTTTAAAAATGCAGACATAGAGGAGGGGTTCATTATATTGTCTGAATCAAGGGTATTTTCATATTGTTGAAAAGGATAAATCATTACAAAACTATTTTGATTAAAATAAGAATGAATATAATAGGGTATTTCCTCCATTTTTTCATCATAAGAGGGACTTGACTTCCGACTCATAACAAATATTAAACAATCATCATTTTTTATCTCTCTTGAAATAATAAGAAGGTCCTTGTATTTGATAATTTTTTTGAATTCTACTTTAAGTGGTATGGCCTCATTGATTGAATATAAGAGATTAATCGTGGATTCGTTCGCATAAATAGTAACGTTTGTTCCCATTTTATTAAAAAAACTCCACATTCTTATCATCCAATACCTAAAACCTAATTCTTGCTCAGCATTTGGTGGAATTATAAGTATATGTCTTTTTATAGTTTGTATTGGTTGAATGGCATGATAAATATATGTTGTAACATTACTGTTTTTTACAATGTCTTTAGTTATCTGACCAAGCATGGAATGTTTCAGAAACTTATCTATATCAATACCTATAATAAGGTCATTTATATCTCGTTCTCTTATAAGATTTAATATTCCATTAGTATAATTAGTATCATACCTTAGACATGTATTTATTTGACGATCGGCAGAAGATGAGTATTGAAGAGCTAATTCAAATATTTTCCTGGCATTTCCTTGTTGAGTTTCCAATGTAGAGGTATTATCAATAATATTTGCAACCGTAATTGAATTTGTGTTAATATTGGATTCAAGGATGAATGCTAAAGATATCATTTCCTCAACATTAGCAGGATTACTTATAGGTATCAATATATTGTTAAAATCCTTATCAACTTTTATATCATCGAAGCTTTCATTTAAAGCTATTCTACGAGCCCCTTTTTGAGCTACAAAAGACGCAATTGTGCAGGTTATTAAAATCATTATAATTGTGCCGTTTAAGATATTTTCAGATAATAAGCGTTCGGGATCTCCGTCTTGATTATATCCTAAAATAACATTGTAACCAACTAATACTGCTGCCAATGTAGCAGCAGCTTGTGCATTACTTAATCCGAAAATAATATCCCTTTCACTAGAATTATATTTGTAAATTTTTTGTATTGTAACTGCTGCTATGAATTTTGATAATGTTGCAATTATAGTCATTATAGCTGCTGTAAAAATAGTACTCCAGCCTGAGATAAAAACTCTATAATCAATTAACATCCCTACGCTGATAAGAAAAAAAGGAATGAATATAGCGTTTCCGATAAATTCAATTCTGTTCATAAGAGGAGAAGAGTGTGGTATAAGTCTATTAAGAGAAAGACCTGAAAGAAATGCACCTATTATACCTTCAATTCCAGCAAGTTCAGCAAGAGAAGCTCCAAGAAATACCATTACAAGAACAAATATATATTGTGATATTCCATCTGTATAATGCTTAAAGAAAAATCTAGCTATTATAGGAAATATAATCATTACTACAGCTCCGAAAGTGAGAATAGAAACAATTAGCTTTATCCAAAATATTCGATTCATTTCACCATGAGAAAGTCCAACAATGATTGCAAGAACAACTAACGCAAGTGTATCAGTAATAAGCGTGCCTCCCACTGTAATATTTACAGCTCGATTTCCTTTTACTCCGAGTTTAGATATTATGGGATAGGCAATTAATGTGTGAGATGCAAATAGACTTGCCAAAAGAATAGATGTAAGAATATTTAATTTTAATATGAAAACGGCTGATAAAATTCCTAAAATCATTGGGATTAGAAAAGTTAGTAATCCGAAAACAACACTCTTTTTACAGTTGCGAATGAATTCGTTGAATTCGATTTCAAGTCCGGCCAAAAACATAATATATAAAAGACCAGCAGTTCCAGATAGTATTATACCGCTATCTCTCGTCATTAAGTTGAATCCATTTGGACCGATAACAGCACCTGCAATTATCAATCCCAAAATATGAGGAATCTTTATTCTATTCAAAATAATAGGAGCAAATAGAATAATGAGAAGAATTATTAAGAATTTTATTACAGGATTAGAAATTGGAAGTTGGAATTCCTGAATAAAAAGCAGATTTATATTCATCATAAGTACCTACCTTATTTAAATAATAACTGAGTGTCAATTATTATTAAGATAAACAAACTGACTGCTTTATTGTGTTTGTGAATTGAATTTTTTATTGACAATTAATTTTTTTTATTTAAAATGCTTTATGATATAAATATTAAAAAGCCAAAATAATATGAGATAAATATATTTAGAGGGAAATCTATTATTGTAAATAGTTTTAGAGCTAGATAAGTAAAACAATTAATTAAAATTCGTTTATTTGTAATTAATAAAATTAATTAAATATGAAGAGCTTAGCCAAAATACTTTGTGGAGTCATAGCGGTAATATTATTTGCAATGATTATCGTTCCTATTTTTTTTAAAGATAAAATTACTTTATTGGTAAAATCAGAGATCAATGAACTTGTAGATGCAAAGGTTGATTTTAAAGACGTAAACATAAGTTTGTTCCGTGCATTTCCTCATGTTTCGATAAATATCAATGATTTTGTTATTGAGGGAAATAGTTGTTTTGAAGGAGATACTCTTATATCAACTTCTTATATTTCAGCAACTGTTAATTTGATGAGTATAATAAGATCTGAAAATATTGAGATAACAGAAATAATTATAGAAAAACCTGTTATAAATGCCAAATTAAATTGCGAAGGTATTCCAAATTGGGATATTGTAAAAGATACTGAAGAAATTGAAATAGAAGAGGAAACAGAAGAGAACTCAAATGAAAAAAGCTTTAATCTTTCTCTGAATAAGTTTATAATAAAAAGTTGCAATATTTCTTATTTCGATTGTATGACGAATCAGAAATTTGAAATGAAAGAACTTTCTTTATTTCTTTCCGGAGCATTAAATGAAGAGGAGACTATCTTAAAGTCAGAAATTGAAATAGATAAGATTAATGCATTTATAGACAATGTAAAATATGTTTCAGATCTAAAGGTATTAGCCAAATTGGATATAAATGCAAATTTAAAAGATAAGATTTTTATACTTGGAACCAATAGTGTTTCTATAAATGATATTAAAACTTCTATTGAAGGTTGGGTTGATATGTCTGATTCAGAGAAGACCAAGCTTGATCTAAAGATGAATACTAATAATATTTCATTTAAAGAGATATTATCCCTTATCCCGTCAATTTATGCTAATGATTATAATAAACTAAATGCCTCAGGTGATATAAAATTGAATGGCTGGATAAGAGGCGAGATTTATGAGGATATTTTACCTGCATTTGATTTGTCATTAAAAGCTAATAACGGAAGAATCGGTTATGAAAATATTTCAACTTCTATAGATAATATTAATATCGATATACGAGCATTTTCAGAAGGTGGTAATGTTGATAAGATAACTACTCAAATAGAAAAATTCCATTTTTCAATTCTTGAAAATAGTTTTGATATGAACGCTATTTTTTCGAATATGGTTTCAGATTTGAATTATAAAATTAAAGCCAAAGGTACGATTGACCTTACAAAAATTTCAGAAGTGATACCTTCTCAGGAAATAAAAGAGCTTAAAGGGGTGGTGACTGCCGATTTGAATATCAATGGTTCAATGTCTGAAATAGAAAAAGAATTATATGAAAATATGAAAGCCTCAGGATCATTGAGAATTTCAGATTTGAGTTTGGAAAACAATGATATAGGAAAAATAACTATTAATGAGGCAAACTTAGTGTTTACTCCCAAATATGTTGAGTTGAAAAATCTTAATATATTAATAAATTCAAGTCTTCTCAATTTTTCGGGAAAAGTTGAGAATTTTATATCTTATGTTGTAAAAGGGGGGACTATAAAAGGTATATTGAATGTAAATTCAAATAAAGTATTGCTCTCAGACTTTATGACAAAAGTAGAGACTAATAATTCAGAGGAAGATAATATCGAGGAGTCTACCGGAGTAATAATAATTCCTGAAAATGTTGAGTTTCGATTAAACTTAAATGTTTCAGAAGTTCTAATTGATAATGTTGTACTAACAGATCTTTCCGGAATTATGACATTGAAGCAAAGCGTAGCAGATATATCTTCTCTTAAAATGAATGCTTTTGATGGAAATATAAATATGAATGGACGCTATTCTACGCTTAAAGATGAAAAACCAGAAGCTGGGTTTGATTTGAATATAGTAAATGCCTCGTTTAAGAAAAGTTTTGAATCTGTAGAATCATTGCAAAAAATAGCACCTGTTTTTAAGAATATGACAGGTAATTATTCAATGAAATTAAATCTTAAAACTCAAATTCTTCCTGATTTTGCTCCCGATCTTAATAGTTTGTTAGCTAAAGGTAATCTAAAAAGTAATAATGTGTCTATATCTGGAGTAGAAGCTATTGACAAAATATCCGAATTGTTAAAATATGAACAACTGAAAAACATATCGGTAAATGATGCAAATGTTTCATTTGAAATAGAGAATGGGAAATTAATAATAAATCCATTTGATATAAAAACCGGTTCAACTACAATAGCACTTTCCGGATATACGGGGCTTAATCAGACTCTTGACTTAAAAGGCAAAATTTCAATTCCTTCAGATAAGGTGAAGATAATGAATATGAGTATTAATAATCTTCCATTTACAATAAAGGGAACCTTCTCTAAACCTGATGTGTCTCTTGATACTAAAGCTCTAACATCTGATCTTTCTAATAAGGCTACTGAAAAAGTAAAAGATTTATTAGCCGATAAATTAGGACTTAAAAATGATAGTATAAAAAGTGGCATCAATGATATTACAGAAAAGAAAAAGACCGAATTGCTGGAAGAAGCCAAAAAACAAGCAGATGCTCTTGTTAAAGAAGCTGAGAAACAGGGTGATAAATTGATTGAAATGGCTGGCGATAACAAATTAAAGAAACTTGGTGCAGAGAAAGCAGCTGAAAAACTTAAAAAAGAAGCACAAAAAAAGGCGTCAGAAATAATTAATAAAATAGAAAATCAATAATCAATTCTTTATAAAACCTGTTCAATAAGTTAATAATATTAATATGTGATTATCATAGTTTAAAATCACATATTGATTAAAGGAGTATTTACGTTTATTGAAGTTTATTATTCTTGCAATTTCTTATTTTATCTTATCTTTGCGGGCTATGAAACGTGTTTTATATACTATAATAATTCTTCTGGGAATTGCATTAACAGTAAAATCACAGGAAAATCCGAGTTTTGTTCCTGAGGATGTCTCAAATAAAAATGAAGACCCTTGTATTGTACAGGAAGTAAAATCCTATGCTTGGAAATTGACTCCTAATTTATATTCCCGATATTTTGTTGAACAGGATACTACATTTCTTGATTATTATAAAACCGATATAGAAGATGATTTTAGCGGATCATATAATTATCTAGGCAACTTTGGGACCCCAGGCGAGTCACGTATATTTTTTGATCGGTTGAATACTCCTGATTTTATGTTCTTAAAGGCCTATGAACGATTTAGTGTAAATCCCACAAATATAAAATTCTATAATACGCAAATTCCTTTTACTCAATTGTCTTATCTGACAGGAGGTTCAAAACCTAATGCAGAGGATCGTTTAATGGGTACATTCGGAGCAAATGTTAATAAAAAACTTGGTTTTGGTGCCTCTCTTGACTATTTATATACTCGCGGATTTTATAATTTTCAAGGCGTTAAATCAACTAGTTGGCAGATTTTTGGAAGTTATATTAGTGATAAATATGATGCACATGCCTATGTGAATTTTGAGAATTTTTCAAATCAGGAAAATGGAGGTATCTCTGATATTGAATACATCTTAAGACCTGAGAATGTTAATTCTAATTTGTCAGATCCCAGAAATATACCCACTAATCTTATTGATACATGGAATAGAGTAAAAAATACTGAGTATTTTTTTACACAACGATATAAGGTTGGTTTTGAAAGGGAGTATACTAAGAGCGAAGATGATTCAACGCTTTATGTTGAGTTTATCCCTGTATCGAGTTTTGTACATACTTTTCAGTTTAATAACAACTATAGAAAATTTGTAATTGATAAAGGTGGTGTTGTTACAGATGGTTTTTTTGCAAATAATTATATTAATGATCAAGTGACAGATGATTCTTTACGTTATTGGAGCGTAAAAAACACTTTGGCAATTACATTAAACGAAGGGTTTAATAAATATTCGAAATTTGGACTTGCAGCTTTTGTAACACTTGATAACCGAAAATATACTAATATGCAAGACTCTATAGATCTTGGATATATTGCCCGTCACTATAGAACGGATGTTCTTTGGGTTGGAGGAGAATTAAGTAAGACAAAGGGTTCAATATTAACTTATAATGCACAAGGAAAAGTAGCATTGACCGGTTATAATATTGGTGATATCGAGATAACGGGAGCTCTTCAAACGAAGATTCCTCTTGTTGGAGATTCAATAATAGTTCGAGCTAATGGTTTTTTTAAAAATACAGAAGCAAATTATTATACAAGAAGATTATTTACAAATCATTTCAGATGGAAAAATAATTTTGACAAAGAGCAACGTTATCGAGTAGCCGGTGATCTGGTAATACCATTTACCAGAACTTCATTAAGTGCAGGTGTGGAAAATATCACAAAATATGTTTATTTCAACAATTCGGCCTTACCGGTTCAAGATAATGGAAATATACAGATTTTCTCTGCTACCATAAATCAAGATTTTAAATTTGGAATTTTCAACTGGAAGAATAGTGTAACATATCAAAAATCAAGTTCTTCTATAATTCCACTTCCTGATATAACTGTTTATTCTCAAATCTATCTGAATTTTACCATTGCAGGAGTATTGAGAACACAACTTGGTGTTGATTGCAATTATTTTACCAAATATTATGCACCTCTATATCAACCTGCAACTCAGATGTATCATACACAGGAAGATATGAAAGTTGGAAACTATCCTTTGATGAATGTTTTCGCAAATTGTAAATTAAAGCAAGCTAGATTTTTTGTCATGATGTATCATGTCAATAAAGGATTGTTTGGTTCGAATGAATATTTTCTGGCACCTAATTATCCGTTTAATCCCCGTGTTTTTAAAATGGGTGTAAGCATAGACTTTAATAATTAAAGTTTTCGTCATTTAATTGTCTACAATTACTTTTATAATATAGCCATAATTATTTTTGTTTCATATGAGAGGTAAACTTTTACTGATTTATTCTATATTATTTCTTTTCGTGATATTTGGTTATTTGTTTATTTATAAATTAAATAAATATAATGAATCAATAAAAGTTCGCGATTATAAGGAGATAATAGATGACAGAGTTTTGAGGGTTGCGGTAATTAAAGACTCTATATATTCAGACCTATTTAGAAGTGATAATGAAAAGGTCTATGATTTTTTTAAATCAATAAATGTTGAAGACTCACTGATAATTGAAATTTACTCTTTTGGTACAAAAACTGAAGCACTATCCGAATTGAACAATAAGAAAATTGATATAGTTGCCATAAATATACCAGTAACATCAGATTATAACGATCTATTTATGTTTTCTGAAACTATAGAAACTGACAGACTTGTATTAGTGCAGAGATCGAGTAAAAAGAATCCTGATTTTATAGAGTCTGTAATCTCTCTTGAAGATAAGTGTATAGATATTTCAGATAATCCTTCAGTAGTTTTACGACTAAATAATCTAAAAAATGAATTAGGTAAATCTATCAACGTAGTAGAACATATAGATTTGACAAATTCAAGATTAATAGAAATGGTATCAGATTCCATAATCGATTACACCGTATGTAATAAAAAGCTAGCTTCAAAATTACAAGCTAAATATAGTAATATAGATTTGTCTCTTTATGTCGGTTTTACTCAAAAAATGGCATGGGCAGTTAGACAAGAATCTCCTATTTTATGTGATTCACTTAATAAATGGATAGATATGAATCAAATCTGTCTCTTCAAATAAATAAACCTTTACAATCTTTTAAATTTTATCGTTATAAATTAGTCAAACTATAAATATTCTATATATTTGCACCCGTATTGCAATCTGGAGTTTACAAAATGACTAAAACAATTGAGCATGCCGGTATTGTTAAAAGAATCAACAACGGCAATGCAGAAGTGATGATTATGCAAATGTCTGCTTGTTCATCCTGTCACGCCAAAAGCGCCTGTACTGTATCTGATTCATCAGAAAAAATAATCACGGTACCGATAAATAATGATTTTATCAAAGAGGGTGATTCAGTAACGATAGAAGGAACAACAGCTATGGGATTCATAGCTGTCTTTTATGCATTTGTTTTACCATTTATATTGGTAATGATTATGTTGATAAGTATTGTTGTCGTTACCGATAATGAGGTAATGGCGTCATTAATATCTCTTTTTTCGCTTTGCCCTTATTATCTGATACTATATCTTTTTAAGAATAAAATGAAAAACAAGTTTGTCTTTAATATTCGTAAATATTAAAGTCCTAACCTAATTGCGTTTTACTCCTCTTGGAAAGGTTTGTATTGAATTAAAAAGTATTCATTATAACCATATATTCTATGAATTTAATATTAATTGCTTTGATCACTCTTGGTGTAATTGGAGCCATAGGAGCGGTGATACTATATTTAGTAGCACAGAAATTCTATGTTTATGAAGATCCGAGAATTGCTCAGGTTGACGAGATTTTGCCACAAGCAAATTGTGGTGGTTGCGGTTATCCTGGCTGTAAGGGATTTGCTGATGCATGTGTCAAAGCTTCAACTTTAGAAGGTCTTAATTGTCCAGTCGGTGGCGCAGAAGTTATGTCACAAGTAGCAACCGTTCTCGGACAGGAAGTTATTACTGCTGAACCCAAAATAGCAGTTGTGAGATGTCAGGGAACATGTGATGTTCGACCATCCACAAGTCTTTATGACGGAGCAAAAAGCTGTGCTGTTGCTGCAAATACTTTTAGTGGTGAGACAGGATGTTCATTCGGTTGTATCGGATTGGGCGATTGTGTAGTATCATGCGATTTCGATGCTATTCATATCAATCCTAAAACAGGTATAGCTGAGGTCGATGAGGATAAATGTACAGCTTGTGGAGCATGTGTAAAAGCTTGTCCTAAGTTTATAATCGAACTAAGAAAAAAAGGAAAATCAAATAGGCGTATCTATGTGAGTTGTGCAAATAAGGATAAAGGAGCAATTGCCAGAAAAGCTTGTACTACAGCCTGTATTGCTTGTACCAAATGTCAAAAGGAGTGTCCATTCGATGCAATTACAATAGAGAATAACCTAGCTTATATAGATAACGATAAATGTAAATCATGTAGAAAATGTGAGCCTGTTTGTCCAACCGGAGCAATTGTTGCGGTGAATTTTCCTCCAAGAAAAGAGAAACCAATCGTAAACGAATCTCCTAAGCCAGTGGCACCAAAACCAGAAACTACGCTTGATACGACAAAAATCAATTCGGATATAAAAGGACCTGAAATTGCTCAACAAAATCCGAAAGCTTCTGATATATCGAATAACGAAACACAACCTCAACAAAAATTAGATAGAATTATAAAATCAGAATCAATTGTAGTTGAATCACTTTCTGGAAAAATGAAAAATGAAGGAACTATATTGCCTGAAAATGAGGAAGCTAAGAAAAAAGGGATTGCAGTTCAAACTTCATTGTTTGAAGAAGAGGAGATGATTGTCTCAAAATAAAGTTTTAAAAATATTTTTGAATTTAAATCTACAATAATATGTTAAAGACATTTTTCCTCGGCGGTATTCATCCGGCTGAAAATAAATTGTCTGCTCAAAAGAAAGTGGAACTACTTGATTTGCCAAAACAAGTAATTATTCCGTTAGGACAACATATCGGTGCTCCGGCTCAGGCTGTAGTTAAAAAAGGCGATAAAGTGAAGGTCGGAACACTTATAGCACAGGCAGCAGGTTTTGTTTCTGCAAATATACACTCCTCCGTTAGTGGGACAGTCTTAAAAGTTGATGTTGCCCCCGATAGTTCAGGAAATCTTAAACCAGCAATCTTTATAGATGTGGAAGGAGATGAATGGGAAGAGACTATAGACAGATCTACAACTCTTAATAAAGATATAACACTTGATTCAAAAGCAATTGTTGACAAGATAAAGGAGTGTGGAATCGTAGGATTAGGGGGAGCTACCTTTCCTACACACATAAAACTTATGCCTCCTCCAGGAACAAAAGCAGAGGTAATAATCATTAATGCAGTTGAGTGTGAACCTTATTTGACATCAGATCATCAATTAATGCTTGAGAAAGCTGAAGAGATTCTTGTTGGAGTGGAAATATTGATGAAATCAGTTAATGTATCAAAAGCAATAATTGGTATAGAAAATAATAAGCCTGATGCTATAAAGATTATGACGGAAAAGGCAATTGCTCATCCTAATATAATTATACAACCGCTTAAAGTTAAATATCCTCAAGGTGGAGAAAAGCAGTTAATTGACGCATGTATTTCTCGTCAGGTTGCAAGTGGGGCACTTCCTATATCAACAGGAGCTGTTGTTCAAAATGTAGGAACTGCTTTTGCTGTATATGAAGCAGTTCAGAAAAACAAACCACTATTTGAAAGAATTGTTACTGTTACCGGTAAATCTGTTCAAAAACCATCTAATTTTCTAGTCAGAGTAGGAACTCCAATCTCAAATTTAATTGAAGCCGCAGGAGGACTACCAGAAGATACCGGAAAAATTATATCTGGTGGACCAATGATGGGAAAAGCAATGCCTTCGCTTAATTCAAATGTAGTAAAAGGATGTTCTGGTATTCTAATCATCAAAGATTTGGAAGCTCGTAGAAAGGAGATGACAGATTGTATAAGATGTGCAAAATGTGTAGATGTATGCCCTATGGGATTAACTCCGTCATATCTTATGAGAGTAAGTGAACTTTCTATGTGGGATAAAGCAGAGGAGGATCGAATAATGGATTGTATCGAATGTGGATCATGTTCTTTCACTTGTCCGGCAAACAGAACCTTACTTGATTATATCAGATTAGGTAAAGGAAAAGTTGGCGGAATTCTAAGAGCCAGAGCTTCATCTGCTGCAACTAAATAATTAATGAAGAAATTTTAATTCAATATGGATAAAAAACTAATCGTATCATTATCTCCACATATGCATAGTGGCAACACTGTAAAAGGTGCTATGTATGGAGTACTAATAGCTTTGATACCGGCTCTTATCACATCTCTTGTATTTTTCGGATTGGGAGCTTTAATAGTAATATTAACATCAATTGCTTCCTGTGTTTTATTTGAATTTCTTATTCAGAAGTTTCTTCTTAAACAAAAAACTACAATATGCGACGGATCTGCAATACTGACAGGTCTTCTTCTTGCATTCAATCTTCCCTCAAACCTTCCAATTTGGATAATACTTATTGGTTCACTTGTAGCAATAGGTATTGGTAAAATGTCATTCGGAGGTCTTGGAAATAATATCTTCAATCCTGCTTTGGTTGGGCGTGTATTTCTTTTGATCTCATTTCCTGTACAGATGACATCATGGCCAGAACCAGGGCAGCTATCTTCTTATCTTGATGCAACAACAGCTGCTACACCGTTAGCATTGTTGAGTGCAGATAAAAGCGTTCCTTATTCTTTATTAGATATGTTTATAGGAGCTACCAACGGATCTTTAGGTGAAATTTCAGCAATCGCACTTCTTTTAGGATTTGGATACATGCTTATCCGTAAGATTATAACTTGGCATATTCCAGTTGCAATTTTTGTGTTTGCAGCCTTAATGTCTTTGATTTGTGGAATGGATCCAATACAACAATTATTTTCTGGAGGACTTATGCTGGGTGCTATTTTTATGGCAACAGATTATGTCAGTTCACCAATGAATAAAAGAGGAATGCTTATTTACGGAGCATTTATAGGAGCACTGACAATAATAATAAGGAAATTTGGAGCATATCCGGAAGGAATGTCCTTTGCTATCCTTATAATGAATGCGTTTACTCCGTTGATAAACACATATGTTAAACCAAAACGTTTCGGGGAGGTAGTAAAGAATGGCTAAGTTAGAATCCTCATTTAAAAATATGATAATTGCTCTTACATTGATCACTTGTTTATCGGGAGCAATATTAGGTGGTGTAAACGAAGTTACTAAAACTTCAATTGCCGAGGCAAAACTTGCTAAACAACAAAATGCAATAGAAAGTGTTGTTCCGGGTTTTGACAATAATCCTATTGATGAGCAGTGGACTGTTGATCTTGCTGATGGTACGCAAGCTATAGTCTTTCCTGCGAAATCTAATGGTGAAACTATCGGAGCTGCTGTTCAGTCTCAGGTTAAAGCCGGATTTAGTGGTCCTATTACTATAATGGTGGGATTTGATAAAGAGGGAAATATAATAAATTATTCAGTACTTTCTCATACTGAAACTCCGGGTCTGGGATCAAAAATGCCTACATGGTTTAAAGAAAAAGGAAATATTCTTGGAAAGAATCTGTCTAAAAATAATTTGACCGTATCAAAAGACGGAGGTGAAATCGATGCAATAACTGCAGCGACAATCTCTTCAAGAGCTTTTCTAAATGCAGTAGCTAATGCTTATAATGGGTTTAAAGGTGATTCAGATGCCCAAAGCGGAGCAACTAAAAAAAATGATAATATCTCTAATGATTAATATGAAAGGGAATTACTATGAGTAAAATTAAAATTCTTACAAACGGCATTATAAAAGATAATCCGATCTTCGTATTGCTTTTAGGGATGTGTCCTACTTTAGGTACAACCTCATCCGCTATTAATGGATTAAGTATGGGACTTGCTACAATGTTTGTACTTATGTGCTCGAATGTTGTGATCTCATTAATGAAAAATGTTATTCCTGATAAAGTTCATATTCCTGCATATATTGTGATAATTGCAACATTTGTAACTGTCGTGCAAATGTTTATGGAAGCATATCTTCCAGCGCTATATGAAACCTTGGGATTATTTATTCCATTAATTGTGGTAAACTGTATAGTTCTTGGTAGAGCAGAATCGTTTGCTGCAAAAAATACTGCATTTGACTCTTTGCTTGATGGTATAGGAATTGGTCTTGGCTTCACTCTTGCACTTACCCTTTTAGGTGCTTGTCGAGAGTTTTTTGGAACAGGTAGTGTATTCAATCTGAATATATTCCCCGAAGAATACGGAGCATTACTATTTGTTTTGGCTCCGGGAGCATTTATCGCTCTTGGATATTTGATTGCTATTGTAAATAAACTAAAAACAAAATAAAAGATTATGGCATATTTAATGATGATTATTGCTGCAATATTCGTTAATAATATTGTACTATCTCAGTTTTTAGGGATTTGTCCGTTTCTGGGAGTTTCTAAGAAAATTGACACTGCTCTTGGAATGGGGATGGCAGTTACATTTGTAATGACTATTGCAACAATTGTAACCTACTTATTACAGCATTATGTACTAGACCCAATGAACCTTAGTTATTTGCAAACTATCTCATTCATCCTGGTTATTGCTTCATTGGTGCAAATGGTAGAAATTATTTTAAAGAAAGTATCGCCGTCGCTTTATCAGGCATTAGGGGTGTTTCTTCCACTTATAACAACCAACTGTGCTATACTTGGTGTAGCAATTCTTGTTATCTCAAAAGAATATTCTCTTTTGGAATCAGTCGTATATGCAATTGCAACTGCAATAGGTTTCACACTTGCTTTGGTATTATTTGCAGGTATCAGAGAACAACTTTCACTTGTAAGTATTCCTAAAGGTATGAAAGGTATACCTATCGCTCTTATAGTTGCCGGTCTTTTAGCTATGGCATTTATGGGCTTCTCGGGAATTGCCTAATGATTATAAACAAAATATAAAACGACCAATAAAGTATGATTTTGAATCTACTATATTGGTCGTTTTGTATAAATCAAAAAGTATATTGATAATAAAAGTCAATATTCTATTTATCAGATCCATCCTTTTTCTTTTTTAAATGATCCTTTAAAGCAGAGATTGCACGTTTAGCCAAATTGAATCCAATGTTTGCAATTGAATAAATATTCAGCGTTTGCGAAATAACTCTTTGGCCCATTTCTACACTATTCTTTTTTAATTCATTTTGGGCATATTGTAGTTCTAACTCTGTTCTGGTTATTTCAATTGTCAGGTCAGTTGTGTTTTTGATTTTATTTCTATCTGTCTTCATATCAAAAATTTAAACATTGGGTTTTTAAATATTTAATCTTCATATTCCTCAAGGAAATGTTTCGAAAAAGTCCGTATTATAGGATCCGTAATTATTTTTTTTCGTAAAAGATAGAAACATATCAGAAGAATAATATTTATAGCTGCAGAACATAAAAATCCCCAAACTATATTACCCGTCAACTCACCAATGAAATAAGCCAATGCAAATGTCAAAAGAAGAGTAATAAAACTAAACATAACCATCATTAAAACAATAAGAATGATAATGGTGAAAAATTTGGAACTTTTATCAATGCCTTTTAATGTCAGTAATCTTCTCTTTAAACTAATAAAGTGATTAACATCACCGATAAAGCTTTTATAATCCTCTGAAACCGTGTTTTTCATAGTATTATCATTTAACTATTTATCTTCAAGTGGATTAATATCAAAATCACTCAAATCATCCTTTGAGTCACAACTACAACTATTGATATTTATCCCGTGTTGAGCCAAAAATCTTTTTAGTTTAAATTTAGCCTTATCCTCCGAATCATGAGCAAAATCGACTATTTTGTGTCGTGTATTGCTCCCCTTATCCGGTGCCATCATTAAACCAATTACAGCTCCGGTAACAGCTCCCCCTGCAAAAGCTATTAATAAACTTAAGTTTTTCATAATTAATTGTCATTTAAATTGTACAATAGGCAAATTGATATCTTGTCCAAAATATCTATATGCTTACAATAAATAACAAAGAAGTAATTTATTTGGTTTTCAATAATATGTAAATTTTTAATCAACAATCGAACTATTTTCCAAGCACAATTTTATATTTCTATATAGACGATGTAAAAGAGTCATATAATCAATAAATACAAAAGGAAGAATAACGATAAGGTTTATGTGTAGTTTTTACATATTTATATACATAAATAATCAGTTCATTGATTTCTAAATTATGATTCTTGATTAATTTTGCCGAGATAAATTATCAATGGCAGATATATTAGTTTTAGATCAAAGGTTATCTACCAAAATTAAGAAAATGAATTCAGATAATAATATATTTATAAAAGGAGCTCGTGTCAATAATCTAAAAAACATAGATGTTGAAATACCTCGTGATAAATTCATAGTGATAACCGGTCTTTCCGGTTCGGGTAAATCATCTCTTGCTTTCGATACTCTTTATGCAGAGGGACAACGACGCTATGTTGAGTCTCTATCTTCTTATGCACGTCAGTTTTTAGGAAGAATGAGTAAACCTGAATGTGATTTTATTCATGGTATTCCACCTGCTATAGCTATAGAGCAGAAGGTAACAGTCAAAAGTCCCCGCTCTACAGTTGGTACATCTACAGAGATATATGATTATTTAAGGATGTTATATGCACGTATCGGAAAAACATATTCTCCTATATCGGGAGAATTGGTAAAAAAGCATACCACAGAAGATGTAATCCGTACAATTTTGGAATATCCCGAGAAAACCAGGATTTCTATTCTAATACCAATAATTGTTCCGGAAGGAAAAACTCTTTCTCAGTATCTTGATATTTTACTAAAATCAGGATTCAACAGAATAGAGATGAATGAAGAGTTCATAAGGATTGAGGATATTATTAAAGAAGATAAAACATTAGACCTTTCATCTTCATTTCTTGTAATAGATAGATTAAGTGTATCCCCCTCAAGTGATACACTTAGCCGAATAACCGATTCTGTAGAAGCTGCCTTTTATGAGGGTAATAATAGCTGTATGGTGAAGTTTTATACTCCTCAAGGAAATGAAATACATAATTTTTCTAAACGTTTTGAGGCAGACGGAATTACCTTTACCGAGCCTAATGACTTGATGTTCAGTTTTAATAGTCCTGCCGGAGCATGTCCTCAGTGTGAAGGGTTTGGTAAGATACTCGGAATTGATGAAGATTTGGTAATACCCAATAAAGCTCTTTCTGTTTATGAAGATTGTGTAGTATGCTGGAAAGGAGAAAAAATGAGTGAATGGAAAAAACAACTGATTTATAATGCTTCAAAATTTGATTTTCCGATTCATAGACCATATTATCAACTTACCGATACTCAGAAGAATCTGTTATGGACAGGAAATCAATATTTTGAAGGGATAAACGATTTTTTTAAAATGGTTTCCGAAAATCAGTACAAGATTCAATACCGTGTTATGCTTGCCAGATATAGAGGTAAGACTTTATGTCCTACCTGCAAAGGTTCTCGATTGAAAAAAGAAGCTGATTATGTTAAAGTAGGAGAGAAAACAATCTCAGAACTTGTTGTAATGCCTATTACAGAGTTAAAAAAATATTTTGAGAATATCATATTGTCTGAGCATGATCAACAGATAGCAAAAAGATTGTTAACCGAAATAACAAGTAGAATTCAATTTTTACTCGATGTAGGCTTAGGCTATTTATCACTTAACCGACTCTCATCAACTCTTTCAGGTGGAGAAAGTCAGAGAATTAACCTGGCAACATCTTTGGGGAGTTCTCTTGTAGGATCCCTTTATATACTTGATGAACCAAGTATAGGTCTTCATTCAAAGGATACCCAGCTATTGATTAACGTATTAAGAAATCTTCGTGATTTAGGAAATACAGTTGTCGTTGTTGAGCATGATGAAGAGATAATACGATCTGCAGATTATATTATAGATATAGGGCCCGATGCCGGTCGATTAGGAGGAGAAGTGGTATTTCAAGGTAGTATAGATGATGTTGACAAAGCAAAAAATGGATATACTGCAAAATATCTTACTGGTGAAGAGTTGATTGAAGTTCCTAAATTAAGAAGAAAATGGAACAATTATATAAAGGTGATAGGTGCCGCACAAAATAACCTTAAGGGGATTGATGTAACATTTCCATTAAATGTTCTAACCGTTGTAACTGGTGTATCAGGTTCGGGAAAATCATCTCTGATCAGAGACATTTTTTATAAAGGATTGAATAGATATTATGGAGAAGCAGGTGATGCTCCGGGTACGTTTTTGAAATTTGAGGGTGATATGAAGATGATGAGCTCTATCAATTTTATTGATCAGAATCCTATTGGAAAATCATCACGATCAAATCCTGCAACATATTTAAAAGCATATGATGAGATACGTAAACTCTTTGCGGAACAACAATTAGCAAAGCAGATGGGAATTTCGCCGGCATATTTTTCTTTCAATACTGAAGGAGGTCGTTGTGAAGAGTGTAAAGGAGATGGAAAAATTACCGTTGAGATGCAATTTATGGCCAATCTTGAATTAGAATGTGAAGCTTGTCATGGAAAACGTTTTCGCCAAGAGATTCTTGATGTGGAATACATGGGGAAGAATATCAGTGACGTTCTTGATATGACAATTAATCAAGCTATCGAATTCTTTTCTGAAAATCCGGGTAGTCAACAGAAAAAAATTGTCAAAAGATTACTACCGTTACAACAAGTAGGATTGGGATATATAAAATTGGGTCAATCTTCATCAACACTTTCAGGAGGTGAAAATCAAAGAGTAAAGCTTGCATACTTTTTAAGTAATGAAACTGCCAAACCTTCAATATTTGTATTTGATGAACCAACTACAGGATTACATTTTCATGATATAAAAACTTTGCTTAAATCATTTAATGCGCTTGTCGATAAAGGGCATACGGTGATTATTATTGAGCATAATATTGATGTCGCAAAATGTGCAGATTATATCATCGATTTAGGACCTGGAGGAGGTGATAAAGGGGGATATCTTGTTGCGCAAGGTACACCTGAAGAGGTTGCCAAAAATAAAGACTCTTTTACCGCAGCATATATTTCAGAGAAATTGAACCAATAATAAATTTATAAATAAAAAAACGTCATTAAAATAGTATATATTTTAATGACGTTTTTTTACCAATATTTATCAAGTTCAAATGTAAATTTAACACCAATACCTGTATATTCATATTTATGAAAACTGACAAAAGCTGCAATATTGAAGATGTAGTTTCCTATTCCATAACCAAGTTCTGTGTATGATGGTTTTGAACTAGCGAAAAGTTGGCTAAAATATATTCTCTCAGATAAGAGATATTTTGATAAGAATCTTAATCTGTATAATAGAAAAAAAGGAGTGTCGTAAAGTGCATGAATTTGAAAATATTCAGGAGACGAATAATACCATTTTGAATCAAGTACATTGAAAACACCACCTATATTATCATTCCAGGTTGATGGATAATTACTTCTTTGGAAGTTATTGAATCTAACAAAATATTCATCTTTTTGATTTAAGAACTTACCCATTCCTACGCGATAGCTAAAAAATGAAAGATTGAAAAGTGAAATTTTCTGATGCATATCAATTTCAAATCTATCAAAACTACTGTTAGAATTCATAACACCTTTTATACCTTTTGCATATTCTACAGAAAAAATAGGCGACTTCGTATCAAGATATTCTTTTCTTTTTCCTAAATATCGATAAGGCTGGAAGGGGATATATGTCAGTTTTATAAATGGTATGAAGTCTGCATAATTATTATTTATAAGAGGTTGTTGATCATCTCTATTTACATTTATTTTTTTCTCAGGGGAATGTATATTATACTCTGCTCCAATATCTACTAGTAAACCATTTATTATCTCCCTTGATATGTTTGTCTGGAAATGATAATCTCTATAATATTCAATATCAAGATCTTTGAAATCAAATTTTGTAGAGTCTAATCGCTGGTTCACTTCATTTATAAATTTTGAATTAAATCCTTGATTACCACTTCTAAACCGAAGCGAAAATTGTCCTAAATGACGAGGAGCAAAAAGATAATTATTATTTATTCCATAAAAAAGCTCTTTACTTTTTGTTGCATAACCAATCTCCGGTTTTACATAAATAATAGATCCGTTTTCAAAATATCTTGTATATGAAATTCTTTGTCTTAATACAATGCCATTTACCGGTGAATATCCGATAAGTGCAGGATTTAATAAACCGTGATATTTCCATTGAAAACTTTCCTTTTTGAAAGTTGTGTTGGCTATAATGAAATCCTGAATTTTTTTATTTGAAAAGACTGTCGAGCTATCATTATTAATACTTATTTGATCATTCTTTTTTTTCTCTTCAATCATACAAACCTCATCATAATTAAGAGGTTTATCTCTATAATATTCCCAGAATTTATCATCAGATATATGGCGTATGCTATCTTTGTTATATTTAATGGTTCTGTCTAATGATGTTTTATTAAAAGGTAAATTTATATTATATGCAACGTTTATTTTGTTGTACAAAAAAGTTGAAGTATAGGTAAATTCCGAAATGTTATTTGCAATATTATAATTTATCTTTATGATACTTTTCTGAGGTAACATTATAGTTCTTATGTTCGAACCGAACTCTATATATGTTTTAAAATTAGAAAAATTAAGTCGTCCGTTTGCTTCAATGCCTACAATAAGAGGTTGTGTACTATTGATATATAAAAATCCTGATACAAGTTTTAGATGATTGAATATAGGGGTATATTCAATTTTTAAACATTCGATATTATTGATTATTGTATCACCTTTATATTTATAGATATATTTTTTAATAGCATCCGGACTTCCCGGAATGATATATCTGTTTCCAAAAGAGCTTTTCTTATAGATATTAATGTCTAAAAGCGGAGTGATATCCTCTTGTAATGTAAAGGCATTGTTTACAGAACTGTTTATGGCTATTGGAGTAATAGAAAAATTGTCTGGTGCTTCATAAGAAACCTTATTTAGGATCTCAAACACACTACATTCATTTTTTCTTGAAAATGGAAACAAATCGGGAGCAATCCAAAATAAAAAATTACTTTGGATTAATTCCGTATTTCCTTTTACATAAACTTCTCCTTCGAAACTATCAATAAATCTTACATAAGATGTTGAATATTTTGTGATTAATTCGATTATGGAATCAACGTTGTGCTTATTTATATCTTTGTCGGTTTTTAACTCTAAATTGCTTTGACATGGAGTTAAATAACTACTTTCTGAAAAGATATTAAGATAATTATTATTAAAGTTTATTGATTTTGAATCGGAAGATTTGATGCATAAAACAGCCCTATCACTCGATAAATCAATACATTTAATATTGTGAGAAGTTGAAGTAAGTATAAAAATGATGATTATAATATATCTCAGGAACCTTGTCATTAAGGATTTCTTAAACAAAATTACGCTTTGAAGTAAAAATATATAATAATTATTATATAAAACAATTATTTGAATTTTAAAAACTTCCTACTCCAAAAGATTTAACTCTTTTAACCATGAAAAAATAAACAGAAATGACTTTCATGAAGTTTTAACATTAGAATTTTGAAAACATTTCATTTTTAAAAGTTTTGATTAATAATTTAAATGTTAGACTTATGAAAAAAACAAAGAACGCTATTCTGTTTATTTTGCTATTTGTATTTTCCTTGTCAGGGATGGCTAATAAACCTAATATTAGAATTTTAGCAACTGGGGGGACAATCGCAGGCACAGGTCAATCGTCTACAAAAACCAACTATACAGCAGGACAGGTAGCTATTGGTACACTTTTGTCAGCAGTTCCGGAGATAGAAAACATTGCAAATGTAGAGGGTGAGCAAATTGTAAGAATCGGTTCACAGGATATGAACGACGAAGTATGGCTTACACTTGCAAATAGAATTAATGAGCTTTTGTCTCGAAGTGATGTAGACGGAATTGTTATTACTCACGGGACAGATACTATGGAAGAAACTGCATACTTCCTTAATCTGACTGTAAAGAGTGACAAACCAGTTGTTTTAGTTGGAGCTATGAGAGCATCTACTGCACTTAGTGCTGATGGACCTCTAAATCTTTATAATGCAGTAGTAGTAGCATCAGCTAAAGAATCGAAAGGAAAAGGTGTTCTTGTTGCTATGAATGGTCTAGTTTTAGGCGCTCATGGTGTGATTAAAATGAACACTGTTGACGTACAAACTTTCCAGTCTCCAAACTCCGGAGCATTGGGCTACATTATTAACAGTAAAGTGATTTATAATAATGTTACTTTAAAGAAACACACCGTAAACTCAGTTTTTGATGTCAAAGATGTAAAGAAACTTCCACGTGTTGGTATAATTTACAGTTTTTCAAATGTTGAACCTACAGCATTGACAGCTCTTGTTACTTCAGGTTATAAAGGTGTAATTCATGCAGGTGTAGGTAATGGTAATATTCATAAAAACATGATGCAACCATTAATAAATGCAAGTATGAACGGTGTTCTTATTGTTCGTTCTTCAAGGGTTCCTACCGGTCCCGTAACGTTAGATAATGAGGTTGATGATGCTAAATATCATTTTGTTGCATCTCAGGAGCTAAATCCACAAAAGGCAAGAATTTTATTGCAATTGGCTTTACTTAAAACAAAAGACTGGAAACAGATCCAACAGTATTTTAATGAATACTAATACCTTATAAACTATGAAAAGATTATTATTAATACTTTCAATAATTATTGCTCCTTTTTTCTTAAAAGCTCAGCAAAACATCTATACAAACGATCCTACACTCCTTGAGGAGATAACAGGATTGATCAAAAAAAGTGATAAATTTAATCTGTATCTTAATATGCATTCTTCCTTAAATGGAAAATGGATTGAACATCACGGTTTCGATAATGTATATTTTAAGATGGATCAACTTCGAATTGAAGCAAGAGGTAATATTAACGATTGGATCTATTATCGTTGGAGACAACGCTTAAACCGTAATAATGATGGTAGTGGTGCTCTTGACAATCTTCCCAAGTCTATAGATTATGCAGCTGTAGGATTCAGAGTAACTCCTAAATTTTCAATTTTTGCAGGAAAACAATGTGCTGCATATGGTGGATTTGAATTTGATCTTAATCCAATTGATATCTATGAATATAGTGATATGGTTGAGTATATGGATAACTTTCTAACCGGTGTGAATTTTATCTATAATTTTACTCCAACTCAAGAACTTTGTTTACAGATATTAGATTCACGAAATTACTCATTTAAAGCAACCTATGGAAATTTACCATCATATATCAATGATACTAAATGTCCGCTTTTATACACTTTGAACTGGAATGGTAGTTTTCTTGAAGAAATGCTTAAATTCAGATGGTCAGCATCCTTGATGCAACAATCCAGAAGTCAAAATATGGCTTATTTTGCTGCAGGTAATGAGATAAATATCGATAAAGTCAATGCTTTTATAGATGTAATGTATGCACGTCAGGGATTAGACCGAAAAGGAATCATGACTGAGATTATCAATCAGGATCCTGGCACTAACCGTATAGATTATACTGCTCTTGGAGCTGATTATTTATCATTGGTAATGAAAGTAAACTATCGAATAGAGCCAAGAATTAATTTATTTGTTAAAGCTATGTATGAGACAGCCGGTTTGTATAAGAATAATATGTCTCGTGAAAAGGGAAGATATCGTACCTCTCTGGGTTATATTGGTGGAATCGAATATTATCCTATGAAATCTAACCTTCATTTCTTTCTTGCCTTTATAGGTAGAACCTATGATTTTTCTCACAAAGCAAGACGCTTAGGTTGGGAAGATTATAATACTCAACAAATCACAACAGGATTTATTTATCAACTTCCTATGTTTTGATAAATATTATTTACTGTTATAGATTGGTGATTTGTATAAAGAGATACTTATATAAATTCTTCTGTCGGTAATTTTAAGAAGATAAAATTTATTTTAAAATATCGACAGAAGATAACTCCATTATAATATTGAGACATTGAAAATGATTTTGTGAAAAAAAATTATTATGGACATTCAGGATTTTAAAACGAATTATAAAGATAAAAAGGATCATAGAGATTTAAAGATTTTAGATATGCTGAACTCAAAATGGTTTAGAATATCTTTGACGTGTGTAATCATTATTGATGTTGTAGCTGTTGTGCTAAATACTATAACGAATCTACATGACTTTGATCCTGTATTATATATAATAACTTTTTTCTCTGCACTCCTTTTTACACTGGAGTATATTTTAAGATTAATTTCAGCACCTGCTATTTGTGAATCTATACAAAAAGATGCGGAGACAAAAAAACATTATAGATTAAGAGCAAGAATAAAATATTTAGTTTCCTTTCTTGGGTTAGTGGATCTTATATCAATTTCTCCCTTTGTTGCGGCATTTTTTTCAACTGATCTATTCACAAGAGATATAATAGATTTAGGAAGGGTTATTCTTGTATTTAAATTATTAAGATATTCTCATACATACAGAATGATAAAGGATGTGGTTCGTTCGGTAAGATATGAATTACTCATTGCTCTTATGTTATCATCCATTATAGTCAGTTTCTCAGGTATTTTGATTTATTATATCGAACGTGATGCACAACCTGAAAAATTTACAAATGTTGGCGAAGGATTCTGGTGGTCAATAATAACATATACGACCGTTGGATATGGTGATGTGGTACCTGTCACACCTTTGGGAAAATTCCTTGCCGGTTTTATAGCAGTGATCGGTATTGTTACACTGATGCTACCTACGGGCATATTATCGGGAGCATTAATGAACAAACTGCAGCAAGAAAATGCAAAAAAACTCAAAGAAGAAATTGATAAAAATCAAAATAATCAATCATCCGATACTACGTGTGAGTTATAATATATTAGGCGCTTCTCTACTTCGTTTCTTGCGTATGGTTAATTATATTTTTATTTTATTATTATTTTAAGATGAAAGATAATGAAAACAATATCTTCTTAATAATGTTTTAATAGTAAAGGATTTTTGTTTGCACCTAACTAATGAATTGTTTTTAAAGAAAGGTTTGTTTGTATGAACTATATAAGAAAAGTATCAACTATAATTTCAGAAATTATTTTCATTTCTTTTTTTATTTTCTCTGTATTTCTGAATTCGTGTAGCACCTCTAAAGAGAATATGGCCAAAACTACAGCCAGTTCTTTTTTGGTAGCATTACAAAAACAAGATATGTCGGGTATGAGAATATACTATCCTGATATTGATAATATCGAGGTGTTTTTTGCTTGTGATACTTTTGTAATTAACCATATAAATCCAATTGACGAGAATGGTTTTCAAATAAAAGCATCTAACTATTATTTGAATGAATCTAAAGATATTGTTGTAAAAGAGGTAATTCTTTTTATTTATCCTGATGATTATAATGCTATAAGTGTCAATATAAAAAATAATACAGGTTTTTATATTACTGATAGTTATGGATTATGTTCATGGAAGAATTATCCACATTATGAATTTGCTCGAAATACGGGTTGTATTAATGATAAATTGATCCTTTCTGATCAGCAAGCAGTGCATCGGTTAAGAGTAGCTAAAGATCTACTTTTCTATTTTTCAAAAAGGATGCACAATGAGATGGAAAACAATATTATTGTAACAGATAAAAGACTCATTTCAAAAGATCTGAACCATGCAATGGGATGTGCCATAGTTATAAATAATACAGAGTTTTCTCTTCCGGATCTTAAATACGTTATTACATATTATGATATAGATAATAAAAAAGTTGCTGAAGATAGCGGATGGATCACCCAAGAACCTTTTGCTTCGGGAGATACTCTTAAGTTCAATTTTGAAACTAATTTTAATAAAAAAGCAACGGATGCTACATTCAAATTGGATTTTGATTTAGAATTAATACTTCAATTTGTGATGGACGATGATATTTATACAGGAGATGAATACGTTGCATTTATTTCAAGAAAATTACCTGATATTTAAACTGATAGAAGTTTTATGGTTTTGCATGAATTGAATATTTATTTCAGTTCTCAATTTTTATATATCATTTTATAATTTCTAATCCCTAATTGGAGTTAGACATGCTTGATAATTATGGGTACTTGTCTAATATATTATTTTCACATTAATAAATGTGTTTAGTTATCCTTCCCAAAACAAACGACTTTGTCAATAAATCTTCTTGTCATAGGATTATTTTCGAAAAATATATTTTCAGACTAATTCTGATATATCTATCCTAAAAGAATTCAATCTAATAGATAAAAAGAGAATGTGAAAAATAAGGAATTTCATTATTCTTTTTGAACTATAATTAAGCTTTATTGTTGTGTCTTATGGCATAACAAATGAAATATTGTCAGCTAATAAGATAAATAAATGTGATAGTAGCAGTTTTTATTCATAGTTAATGACGAAATGGCTATAAATAAGATTAAAAATAGTTTGGCATAAAGTTTGTTTATGAAAGTGTGATATATTTTAAGAAAAAAAGCAATAATATAAACTAATTAAAATCTTGGATATGAAAATAAAACCATTAGCAGACAGAGTTCTAATCAAACCAATGGCTTCTGAAGAAAAAACAATTGGAGGCATAATTATTCCTGACTCGGCTAAAGAGAAACCATTACAGGGAGAAATAGTTGCAGTTGGTAATGGCACTAAAGATGAGGAGATGATTCTCAAAGAGGGTGATAATGTCTTATTTGGAAAATATGCAGGAACTGAGCTAGACTTTGAAGGCGAAAAGTACCTTATTATGCGTCAATCCGATGTTTTGGCTATCATTTAATTATATTATAAATAATAGATAACAGTAAAATTAGAAATATAAAATGGCAAAGATTATAAAATTCAATACAGAGGCTCGCGATCTATTAAAAGCGGGTGTTGACGAACTTGCGAATGCAGTAAAAGTTACGTTGGGACCAAAAGGGAGAAATGTGATTCTTGAGAAAAAATTCGGTGCTCCACATATCACAAAAGACGGAGTTACTGTAGCAAAGGATATTGAACTAGAGGACCCTTTCCAGAATATGGGTGCTCAACTTGTAAAAGAAGTTGCATCTAAAACCGGGGATGACGCGGGTGACGGAACAACAACTGCGACTGTTCTTGCTCAAAGCATCATTGCTGTAGGAATGAAAAATGTAACTGCTGGTGCAAATCCTATGGATTTAAAACGAGGAATGGATAAAGCTGTTGAAGCTGTTGTTGCCAATATAAAAGGGCAGGCAATTGAAGTTGATGACGATTACACTAAAATTGAAAACATTGCAAGAATCTCAGCCAATAATGATGTGGAAATAGGTTCTTTGATTGCAGAAGCAATGAAAAAAGTGAAAAAAGATGGTGTAATTACAGTAGAAGAGGCTAAAGGTACACAAACATATGTTGATGTTGTTGAAGGTATGCAGTTTGACAGAGGTTATTTGTCTCCTTATTTTGTGACAAATACTGAAAAAATGGAATGTGACCTTGATAATCCTTTTATTCTTATATACGATAAGAAAATATCTAATCTGAAGGATTTTCTTCCTATTCTTGAAGCAACAGTTCAAAACGGACGTCCTTTATTAATCATTGCAGAGGATGTTGACTCTGAAGCGCTTGCTACATTGGTAGTAAATCGATTGAGAGGTTCGTTAAAAATTTGTGCAGTAAAAGCTCCAGGATTTGGCGATCGTAGAAAAGAGATGCTTCGTGATATTGCAGTTCTTACAGGTGGTGTTGTTATTTCTGAAGAAACAGGTCTAAATCTTGCTACTGCCACTATTGAAATGTTAGGAACAGCGGAAAAGATAACTGTAAATAAAGAAAATACGACTATTGTAAATGGGGCAGGAGCTCACGATCAAATACAGGAACGTATTGCACAAATAAAAGCTCAGATCGAAAGTTCAACTTCTGATTACGATAAAGAAAAACTTCACGAACGTTTGGCTAAGCTTGCAGGTGGTGTCGCTGTTCTTTATGTTGGAGCTCCATCTGAAGTTGAAATGAAAGAGAAAAAAGATAGAGTTGATGATGCTTTAAGCGCAACTAAAGCTGCTATTCTTGAAGGAATTGTTCCAGGAGGAGGTGTTGCTTATATAAGAGCTATCTCTTCACTTGAGGGTATGAAAGGTGACAATGAAGATGAAACAACCGGTATCGAGATTATAAAAAGAGCTATTGAGGAACCTATGCGTCAAATTGTTAGAAACGCCGGTAAAGAGGGAGCCGTAATAGTTCAGAAAGTGAAAGAAGGATCAGGAGATTTCGGTTACAACGCACGTACAGATATTTACGAAAACTTCTTTGCAACTGGTGTAATTGATCCTGCAAAAGTTACCAGAGTAGCTCTTGAAAATGCAGCTTCAATTTCAGGAATGTTTTTGACAACTGAATGTGTTATTTCTGATAAGAAAGAAGAACAGCCAGCTCCGGCTATGCCTCAAGGCATGGGAGGCATGGGTGGAATGATGTAATTCTTTCATAATACATGACGATTTAAATATGAATTGAACTTAATTAAGAGATTTATATTTTGAATAAATATTCTTCAATAGGCCTCAATACGGTTATCGTATTGAGGCCTGTTTTTTTGTATTATATAAATGAGTGAAATTAGGAATGTATTATAATATGTATGTTATTGGTTTCGAATAATTAAAAAAATAGATTGTTTCTACCTGACTCTTATCACTGAAATAAGAACAAGAAAAAAGAAATTAAATTTTAGAAAAAGTAATACAATCGTTCGTTTATTTATCAATTAATAAAAAGTTAGAAGTAGTGAAAATCCTTTTGGTTAGATGAAAAGTATATGCGGTATAACGATTTTCGTTGACTTTTAACTTTCTTTTTTAAGAAAGTTGATTCTATTAATATTAACTTATATTGTTATGTTAACAATGTTTTGTAGTGGCCATAATCTGATTTTTTTAATATTAGATAGAAGAAGATGAAATGAAAAAGATATATAGGCAAATATTAAAAACACGGGTTAAAAAAAAGGTACGTCAAATCACTTGACATACCTTCTATTTTTATTAAAAATAAAGAGAACTAACTTTCTTAAAAATATTTTTATAAGCAATAATACAGTCTGTAAGATTAACGAAATTAATCTTATACCACTTTTGTACTACTTGCCTCTTTGTTTCTTTGTGTTTGAGTTGAATCAGTATCTTGTTGAGTTGCTCTTATATATTCGATAACTTCAGTTATACCACTAGAGAATTTGTCGAAATCCTCTTTATAAAGGAAAACTTTATGTTTCTCGAAAACAACATGATTATTACTATCAGCCTCGTTATTATTGATTCGTTTACTTTCAGTAATTGCCAAAAATAATTCGCCATTACGATTTTTCTTGACATCAAGATAATATATTCTTTTGCCCGCTTTTATCACCTTAGAAAAAAGGATATCTTTATCCTTTCCATTATTAAATTCTTTTCTCTTATTATCTTCCATGATGTATTAAAAATTCTTAGTTAAATATAATTTTATTGGATATTTAAGAGTAATAAATATATCTTCTGTAAAAATAGATAAAAAAATGTGAGGTTTGCAAATTATTTGGGAAAAAGAATCAATATGATTTTTTATGCTCCAAAAATGAGCTAACTTTGCCACCCAAAATAAATAGATTATAAATAAAGACAAATGGTTAATAGAATTCTAATAAGAATAAAAGTCGTTCAGATCGTTTATTCATATTTAAAAGGAGATAAAGATTTAGCAACTGCAGAAAAAGAACTGTTCTTTTCAATGGATAAGGCCTATGACCTTTATCACTATCTTTTGTTGTTGATGATAGAACTTACCGATGCACAAACAATGAAGCTTGAAAATGCAAAGGCCAAGTATATGCCAACTGACACAGATTTGAATCCTAATATGAAATTTGTCCAGAATCTTTTTATTGAATCATTAAGAAACAACATTGAATTGTCAGAATATATTTCTGCTCAAAAACTTTCGTGGGTTAATAATCAGAGTTTGATTAAGAAACTTTTGGAAGATGTCTTAACATCGGAACTATATGAAGAATATATGAGCCAAAAGGAGAGAAGTTATGATTCTGATAAAGAGTTTTGGAGATCTGCTCTAAAAGATGTTATACTTACCAGTGAATTGCTTTCTGATATACTTGAAGATCAGAGTCTGTATTGGAATGATGATCTTGAAACAATAGGAACATTTGTAATGAAAACTATTCGTCGTTTCAGTGAAGATGAAACATCCAATAAGTTGCTTCCTATGTATAAGGACACAGCCGATATGAATTTTGCCAAGATATTATTCAGGAATTCAATAATGAAGGCAGAAGATTTCAGAACAAAAATAGATGAAAGCGCAAAGAACTGGGAATTAGATCGAATCGCATTTATGGATATCGTGATAATGATAGTTGCATTGGCAGAGATTACAAGTTTTGATTCTATACCTGTTAAGGTTTCATTAAACGAATATATAGAGATTGCAAAAAGCTATAGTACACCAAAAAGCGGTAAATTTATCAATGGTATACTAGACTCTATTGTTACTAAGATGAAAAAAAGTGGTGAACTTAATAAGTCCTAAATTGTTTAAATATAAGAATACCAATTTTTATCTTAATTTACATGAATAATAAGAAAAGATAGGTATATTTGTCTTGATTGATAAAAAAATCGAAGTTTAATATAACAAATAATAATTATGTATTTAAGCAGTTTATTTTTGCAAGTGCCGGCTAACGGCGGAATGATGAATATTGTATTTATCATTGCTATTGTTGCAATTTTCTACTTTTTTATGATCCGTCCTCAAACTAAACGCCAAAAAGAAATTAAGAAATTCAGAGAAGCGTTGAAACCCGGAGATAAAATTGTCACAGCGGGAGGTATATACGGAAAAATAAAAGAGGTTAGACAAGATTCTTTTATCGTGTCAATCTCAGAAAGTGTAACCATCAGAATCTCAAAAGATTCAGTGTTCCAGAGTGCTGTAGACACACAACAGGATCAACAAAAATAAAATTAATATAATTTCTTTATGATGAATCGAAAGAAGTTAGGGACATCATTAAGATATTTAGAGAAGAAGGTCAAATTACTTTTTGGAACCTATAGGAACAAGGAGTTGTTGACCTTCTTTTTCTTTATTGCATTATCTTTCCTTTTCTGGATGCTTCAATCTATGAATGAAGACACTGAAAAGAGTTTTTCGATCCCGGTTAAATTCAGCAATATTCCGGGAAACATTGTGCTAGAAGATGATATCCCTGACGATATAAAAGTCAGGATAAAAGATAAAGGTCTTATTCTTTTAAATTATTCAATAAAAAAACGATTTACTCCAATCGATATAGATTTCAGTATTCTTAATGATCAGGATGGAAAATATGTTGTAAATGAAGCGATGTTATTGTCGTCGATCAAAAAGCAATTGAAATTGACCTCTTCTATCCTTGGCTTTACTCCACAACAATTAAAACTACCCTATTCGACCAGGGTTAATAAAAAGGTACCGGTAAAATTAAAAGGTGAGATTATCCCAAAACTGCAATCCCGAATTACGGAAAATAAGATAACATTAACACCAGATTCGGTGCAGGTTTTTGCTCCTGAATCTAAGATTGGTGAGATTGAATGTGTCTATACTGATTCGATTTATATAACCGAAGTTTCGGAAGATCTGACAAAATCTTTATCCCTTGAGAAAATCGAAGGAGCATCTATAATACCTTCAAGTGTATCTCTTTTTGTTCCGATAGAGGAATATACTGAAAAAAGAATCTCTTTGCCTGTAGATGTAATAAATATGCCAGATACTTTAGATGTAAGGATATTCCCATCTAACATCCAGGTAAGTTTTTTTGTGGGATTGAGCGACTTTAAGGGTGCCGTTCCTGATTCTTTTAGGATTGTAGTAGATTATAATGATGTTATTTTATCAACTAATCAAAAAGCACCTTTATCTATAATTTCAATGCCTTCAAGTATCAATAATGTAAGGTTGCATCCCGATAGTATAGAATATATCATAGAAATCAGATAAATGAATATGGCTATTAAAATTGGAATAACCGGGGGAATAGGATCCGGAAAGAGCTATGTGTCTCAAATATTGAAAAAGCTGGGATATGAAGTTTATGATAGTGATTCCCAGGCAAAAAGAATTATGGCTGAATCGGCTGAAGTGAAATCTTTTCTTATAGGAGCATTAGGAGAAAGTATATACAAATGTGACGATATTAATAAGGAGTTACTTGCAACACATATTTTTAACGATGACGAATTACGTCAAAAATTAAATAACGTGATACATCCTCTTGTATTGCAGGATTTTCAATACCGGGCATCTCAATGTAAAAAGGATATATATTTTATAGAAAGTGCTTTGATATTTGAATCAGGATTTGATCGATTTCTTGATAAGATAATCTCTGTAAGTGCAGATGAAGAGGTTCGTATAAACAGAGTTATAAAGAGGGAAAATTGTCAAAGAGATAAAGTAATTGAGAGAATAAATTCTCAAATGTCTCAAAAAGAAAAAGATAAAAAAAGTGATTACCTCTTGTTAAATGATGAAAAGGTATCTCTTTTATCTCAAATTGAAAAGATTATCAAGGAATTAAACATAAATAAAGTGTAATCTTGATATTATATATAACATAAAATAACCGATTCAATATATCTATCTTTTATATTTTGATGATGTTTATTTGTTACATTAAATGTTGAGTATTACATTTGCGCACCAAACAAAAATAATTTAGGACAAAAAAATAATAATATGTTGAATAATATTTTATCAATATCAGGAAAACCGGGATTGTTTAAACTGGTATCAAGAGGGAAAAATATGCTAATCGTTGAGAGTATCACAACAGGTAAAAGAATGCCTGCTTATTCACATGATAAGGTTATTTCTCTTGCTGATATTGCTATGTTTACAGAAGAGGGAGAAAAGCCTCTATCAGAAGTTCTGACATCTGTAAAAGAAGTTGAGAATGGGGAAGTTGCTAAAATCTCTACAAAAGCAACAGCTGAGGAGTTAAGAAATTGGTTTGCTCAAGTATTGCCTGACTTTGATAGAGAAAGAGTGTATCCAAGTGATATTAAAAAATTAATCTCTTGGTATAATCTTTTAATTGAAGGTGGTATTAATGATTTCTCAATAGGCAAAGATGCTGAAGAGGTTGAATCAACAGAAGAGTAATATCATATTAAACAAAGAAATTATATTTCATTATTTAATAAGAAAAAAGCGCACAGATAAATCTGATGCGCTTTTTTAGTTATTATTGAGATTGTAATATATATATGTCAATTAAATGTTATGAAAGGAAATTTGATTTTGATTCAAATTATTAGCGATTACCACTTTGTCCGCCACGAGGTCTGTCACCTCCGCCACGATTTCCTCTTCCTTCACCCTGAGGTCTATCTCTTCTCTCTTTTCTCTCTTTTTCCTGAATCTCACGGAACTTTTTAAACTGCTCTTCAGATAATATTTTCTTATATTCAGCTTCTTGCTCAGTTCTCATTTTATCCATTTGTTTTCTCATTTCCTCTCTATCAGGACGTTCAGACTGTTCTTCGCGATTTTTTTCTCTCTCTTTTCTAAGTTTTTCCATCTTTTCAGTATGATCTTTTCTAACAGCTTTCATTTGTTCAATCTGTTTATCGGAAAGAGAAAGTTCCTTAATCATTTCAGCTGAAGGAAATTCACGTTTTTGTTTTTTATCATCTTGAGTCTGTTCAGTTTTATCTTTTGCCTTTACGTTTTGACGAGATTTTGTATTTGTAGTAGTTTCCTGAGCTGAAATTCCTATAGTGAATGCTAATGCTAATGTGGAAAGGATTAATTTAGTTTTCATAAGCGATATTTTTTGTTATTGTAAATAGTTTTTGTGTAGTAAACATCGATGCATCTTCAATATTATTTACTATCTGAATTTATTATTAAGACCGAATCATAATTAAAAGGTTTAATTGAGAGTATGAATTATTTTTATCGGAATAAATAATAAAATTCATTATACAAATAAGACAAATAGCATAATTAGTGGTTTAAATTACATAGCTTTGTTTTATGTTTTATTAATAATGAGTTTTGATAAATGTATGTTAGCACCACTTGCAGATAGGATCAGACCTAAGAATCTTGATGATTATATAGGACAACAACATTTGGTAGGACCGAATGGCGTTTTAAAAAAAATGATAGAATCGGGCAATATCTCTTCATTTATTCTATGGGGACCTCCCGGAGTTGGAAAAACCACGCTCGCAAGAATAATATCAAATCAGCTTGATCGTCCCTTTTACTCACTGAGTGCAATTCAGTCGGGAGTAAAAGATGTAAGAGATGTACTTGAAAGTGCTAAGAAAAACAGTTTTTTTGAGAAGAAAAGCCCAATTCTTTTTATTGATGAAATTCACAGATTCAGTAAGAATCAACAAGATTCTCTTCTTGGAGCTGTTGAAAACGGCTCTGTTGTACTTATTGGTGCAACTACCGAGAATCCATCATTCGAGGTGATACGCCCTCTTCTTTCCAGATGTCAGGTTTATACACTTAAACCACAGGAAGATGGAGATCTTTTAAAGTTGCTTGACCGGGCAATGAAAATAGATGAAATATTAAAACAATACGATATAGAGATTGAAGAAACCAATGCTCTGTTTCGTTTTGCCGGAGGTGATGCCAGAAAATTTCTTAATATTATAGATCTTATAACCTCTTCGTCAGATTCTAAAAAACTTGTTATTACCGATAAACTTGTTGTTGATGCATTACAGGAGAACCCTATGGCTTACGACAAGACAGGAGAGATGCATTATGATTTAATATCGGCATATATCAAGTCTATCAGAGGCAGTGATCCGGATGCTGCTATTTATTATCTTGCAAGGATGATCTCGGGAGGAGAGGATCCGGCATTTATAGCTCGCCGCTTATTGATTTCCGCATCAGAAGATATCGGTCTGGCAAATCCTAATGCTCTTCTTTTAGCTAATGCAACTTACGATTCCGTAATGAAAATCGGGTGGCCGGAAAGTCGAATTATACTTGCTGAAACTACTATATATCTTGCCTGTTGCGATAAAAGTAATTCAGCCTATAGTGCCATTAATGCAGCTTTGGCTCTTGTTCAAGAGACAGGTAATCTTCCTGTTCCTTTACATTTGAGAAATGCACCAACAAAACTTATGAAGGATATCGGTTACGGTGTGGATTATAAATATTCACATAGTTATGAGAATAATTTTGTTAAACAACAATTCCTTCCCGATAAGTTAAAAAACACATCTATTTGGCAACCACAAAACAATAAGGCTGAAAAAAAGATATCCGAACACATGAGAGCTTTATGGGGGGATAGATACGGAAAAAATGAATAATAATTAGAGAATATTGCATAGTTTGTGCAATTTGCTTAAAAAATATTTATTTTATAGTATAACTTTTAAGAATATACGATACTCTATTGAAATTTAATTTCTAATTTTGCCGAAGTTTGAAAGCAGATAATGATAATATTTGATAATCTGTTACTAAAATGCTTTTATAATTTACATTTTAAATCATTCATAGGGTATGAAAAAACATAATTTTTATGCAGGTCCGTCTATACTAAGTCCTTATACTATCGAGGAAACTGCTAAGGCTGTAAATAATTTCGCAGGAACAGGATTATCGATTTTAGAAGTATCGCATAGAAGTAAACCATTTATTGCTGTTATCGAAGAAGCGAACGCTTTAATCAAAGAATTATTAAATGTGCCGGAGGGTTATGAAGTTTTATTCCTTGGAGGTGGAGCAAGTATGCAATTTTGTATGACTGCATATAACCTACTTGAGAAAAAAGCTGCTTTTCTTGAAACAGGAACATGGGCTAAAAATGCGATAAAAGAGGCTAAAAATTTTGGCGAAGCTGTAGTGGTAGGTTCTTCTGCGGATAAGAATTTTTCCTATATACCAAAAGGCTATTCAATTCCTGAAGGAGCAGAGTATTTCCATTATACTTCAAACAATACAATCTACGGAACACAAACTTATCAAACACCACAGGTAAATGTTCCTTTAGTTTGTGATATGTCGTCCGACTTTATGTCTCATCCTTTTGATGTTTCAAAATATGATATAATCTACGCAGGAGCTCAAAAGAACCTTGGACCTGCAGGTGTGACAATTGTGATTGTTAAAAAAGAAGCTATGGGTAAAGTGACTCGCACTATTCCTACAATGCTTGACTATAGAACTCATATCAGTAAAGAGTCTATGTTTAATACACCTCCGGTGCTTCCTATTTATTCTTGTCTTATGACACTGAAATGGTATAAATCATTAGGTGGTATCGAAGCTATCGAAAAGATGAATATTGAAAAAGCCAATGTTTTATATAATGAAATTGATAGAAACAAACTTTTCGTGGGAACTGCAGCCAAAGAGGATAGATCTTTAATGAATGTTTGTTTTGTTATGAATGAAGATTATAAAGATTTAGAAACTGAGTTCTTTGAATATGCTACTTCTAAGGGAATGGTTGGAATTAAAGGACATCGTTCAGTTGGCGGATTTAGAGCATCTATTTATAATGCTATGCCATTGGAAAGTGTTAAAGCTCTTGTTGAGTGTATGCAGGAGTTTGAAAAAATAAAACTTCCGGTAAAATCTGAAATCTATAATAATTAAAATTTGCCATAAATATGAAAGTATTAATTGCAACAGAGAAACCATTTGCGGCTTCTGCTGTAAATGAGATGAAAACTATAATCGAGAATGCCGGAATCGAACTTGTTTTACTTGAGAAATATACTTCAAAACAAGAACTTCTTGATGCCGTTAAAAATGTAGAGGGGATCATAATAAGAAGTGATATTATTGATTCGGAAGTCATAAATGCAGCTTCACAACTTAAAGTTGTAATTAGAGCGGGAGCAGGTTATGACAATGTAGATTTGAAAGCAGCCTCAGAAAAGAATATCGTTGTAATGAATACTCCGGGCCAGAACGCAAATGCCGTAGCAGAACTTGTCTTAGGTATGATGGTTTTCATGGCAAGAAATAAATTCAACGGATCAACAGGAACTGAATTAAAGGATAAAACTATCGGTATTCATGCTTATGGCAATGTAGGACGTAATGTAGCCCGTATTGCAAAAGGTTTCGGAATGACTGTTTATGCTTATGATCCTTTCTTAAAACCTGAACATATTAATGCAGAAGGTGTAATTGCTGTAGATAGTGTTGAAGAGTTATATAAAGTTTCACAATATATATCTTTGCATATTCCGGCAACTCCTGCAACAATCAAATCAATAGGTTATGATCTTGTTTCTCTTATGCCAAAAGGAGCTACCCTTATCAATACAGCTCGTAAAGAGGTGATTGATGAAGCCGGCTTGCTTAAACTTATGGGTGACAGAGATGATTTTGTTTATATTGCAGATATTAAGCCATCGAATATGGATGAGTTTAATGCAAAATATGAAGATCGCTGTTTCTTTACTCCTAAAAAAATGGGTGCTCAGACAAAAGAAGCTAATACCAATGCCGGACTTGCTGCCGCTAATCAGGCTGTAGCATATCTGAAATCTGGTATAGATAAATTCAGAGTAAATTAATAAGCCTGTTATATAAAAAATAAAAGACTCCGTATTGAGAATAACTCTTAATACGGAGTCTTTTGTTTTTTTGTATAATAGATTGATGTATTATGTAGTTTTTAACAAAACGAAACATGTAAAACACCTGTAGTTAACATGTATTTATTTATGTAGATAAATATAGTAGTTAAAAAAGGTTACAGGTTGGCGTGAGCGCGTGATGAATGTAAAACAAAGTTAATATAAGCCGTTTTGGAGCGATAATTTGTTTTTATTTAATAAATACTGGATGAATTTATTCTAAATAATATTTTAAAAAACTATATTTGCTCTACTTAATGTTTTCAAAAACGTTAATTTTTTATTATATGCTTATTGTTTTATAAAAGCGACTATGTGATGATTGAAAATGATGTTAAGGGGATGATATATGATCAGAATTATATATCATTTTGTTGTTGGAATAAACAAGGGGTTCCAACATATTTAAATAATATATTCGATGAGACTTTCGGATTGAAAGGCTCAAAGTTGTCTATTAATGAATTTCGTAGTCATATAGATGACTATTGTTATACGGAAGACCTTGAAAGACTTGACTCATTGATTTCGGGGATTTCTGAAAAAATAATAGTTCATGAATCTATGGATTTCAGAATAAGACTTGAGTCAAAGACCAAATGGCTAAAACTTCATCTTTCATCTTTTAATGATGGGATAAGACTACTATCTACCGATATCACAGAGGAGAAGGAAGCTTTGAGTAAAATGATCAAAAGAGAAAATCAACTTAAAGAATCTAATCAACGACTTACCTCAAATATAACTTCATCAGAAAGAGATAGAGATAATATATCGCAAAATTTTGAGCTTATATCAAAATGCTTTAAAGAGTGTGTGGTATATCCATGGGAATGTAATCTGAAAGAGGGGGTTCTTCGTGCCAGCTTTCAATCGCAGGACAATTGTCATATGTTAGGAGATATGATAGAATTGCGTATCGACCAGCTGCTTGAGATAATAAAGAATGAAGATATAGAGAAGATACAGTTTGATAAAGCAAAAGAGATTATCAATAATAATGAACTGTTCACAATAGATTTGAGATTAAAAATCAATGGTGAATATCGTTGGTTTGAAATTCGTGCTAATATCGCTCATAGAGGAACTGATAATAAACTTTCAGTAATTCGCGGTGTCGCAATAGATATTAATGACAGAAAGGCAAAAGAATTTTCTATAGAACAGGAAAGATCAATGCTTCTAAAATCAGAGAAATCAAAGAGCGTATATTATGCAAATCTTGTTCATGAGATCAGAACTCCGCTTCATGCCATAGTGGGATTTTCTGATATTGTTGCGTCTTCAGAAGATAGGGAAATAAGACTTAAATATCTTGAAGCCATCCGAGTGAACAATGATAAACTTATGAATATTATTGAAGGGATTGCAGATGCTAATGATTCATATACAGAAAACCGACTTAATGAAGTAAGGGTGTCTCTTTGGGAGTATATGGTTGAGCGTCAGCAGGTTTATTCAATGAAGATTAATAGCCAGTATCGTATATTTTTCAATAATCAATATGATCCTTCAGTTTATATTCTTGATAAGGAAAAGGTGACCGAAATTATGGATGCACTTCTTTCTACATCCATCAAAATCAATAAAACAGGAAATATTAATTTCGGATATGAAATTAATGAATCTAAAATAAAATTCTTTATCAAAGATAATGGTGACGGTTTAAGTCAGGAACAAATAAACGGAATATTCGATCGTCCGGAAAGAGATGATGAAAATAGCGATTATATAGGTCTTTCATTATGTAAATCATTGGTTTATATGATGAATGGTGAGATAGATGTAATATCGTCAAAAGGACTTGGAACATGTTTCTATTTTCAGATCCCTTTAAAGGTTGAAAAGGGTTCATCAGAGTCGGATACTCAGGTACAACGTATAGTTACAACTAATAAAATAAAAGAAGAAAAACCTAAGATTCTTATTGCGGAAGATGTAATCTATAGTTTTCAGATGCTTAAAACAATTCTTGAAGACCGTTTCGAAGTAATTCATGCTGAAAATGGAGAACAGGCAGTTGATTTATTCATGAAAGAGAAACCTGTATTCGTATTTATGGATATAAAGATGCCTTTGATGGATGGTATCGAAGCAACTAAACAGATTCGAATGGTAGATCCGAATGTTCCTATAGTTGTATTAACCGCCTATGCTGTAAGATCACTTAAAAAACAGGCTTCGGATGCCGGTTGTACAGATCTTCTGACAAAACCAAGCACATCAAGACAAATAAATTCAGTAGTAAAAAAACATCTTTTTCAGAAAAGATAATATCATAAAATTTAAAGATACGAACTCGTGATAGCGGGCTCGTATCTTTTTTAATTAAAGTGCGCATTATAATTTATATTACAAATAACTTTTTATCTAATAGAAAAAATGACAAAAATCAAACCTTTTAAAGGTATCCGTCCGGTCGAAGAACTGGCGGAAACTTTGTCTTCGAGACCTTATGACGTATTGTCATCAGAAGAGGCAAGAGAAGAATCTAAAGGAATTCCACATTCTCTTTATCGTATTATCAAACCGGAAATAGAATTTGAACCGGGAACAGATGAACATGACTCAAAGGTTTATGATAAAGCTGTAGAAAATTTTCATAAGTTTCAACGTAAAGGGTGGTTAACTCAGGATCCTGATGAGTATTATTATATATATGCTCAAACTATGAGTGGCCGAACTCAATATGGATATGTAGTTGCATCGAATGTTGATGATTATATAAACGGCAACATCAAAAAGCATGAACTAACTCGTGTTGATAAGGAGGAAGATCGTATGAAGCATGTTAGAATAAATAATGCAAATATTGAGCCTGTGTTTTTTGCTTATCCTGATAATGAGAAGCTTGATCAGATTCGTGTTGAAGTAACAAAGGGTAAACCTCAGTACGATTTTGTATCAGATGAAGGTTTCGGTCATCAGTTTTGGGTAATAAAAGATAAATCTCTTATATCTGCAATAACAAAAGAATTTGCTAAAATACCTAATGTTTATATTGCTGACGGACATCACAGAACGGCAGCTGCTGCCCTTGTTGGTGTTGAAAAAGCAAAAAACAATCCTAATCATAAAGGAGATGAAGAATACAACTACTTTATGTCGGTTTGTTTCCCCGCTTCTCAATTGAAAATAATGGATTACAATAGAGTCGTAAAGGATCTTAACGGTTTATCAGAGGAAGAATTTCTTATTTCTCTATCTCAGAATTTTGAGATAAGGATGGTGGGAGAGGAGATCTATACTCCTGATTCATTACACAATTTCTCATTATACCTTTCAGGTAAATGGTACTCATTAACAGCAAAAGAGGGTACATATGATAATAATGATCCTATTGGAGTACTTGATGTTACTATTTCGTCAAATCTAATTCTTGATGAAATTCTTGGAATAAAGAATTTAAGAACAAGTAAAAGAGTTGATTTCGTTGGTGGATTAAGAGGTCTGGAGGAGCTTAAAAGAAGAGTTGATTCGGGAGAGATGAAACTTGCCTTAGCTCTTTATCCTGTTTCAATGGAACAGCTTATTGATATAGCTGATACAGGAAATATTATGCCGCCTAAAACCACATGGTTTGAGCCTAAATTAAGATCTGGTCTTGTTATCCATAGTCTTGATTAAAAGCTATATATAATTATACATTATAGTTAACAAAGATTTTGACAGGATATATTATAAACAGAAAAAAAAATAAAATGAGATGCAACGGTTTTAAAGATTGTTGCATCTTTCATTTATACTCTTATTATTAATATTTTTGTAAAGGAAATATTGTTATTCGATAGAGTTCACACAATATATAATGAATGGGGCAAAAAGAATAAATATTTACTAATTTTGCTTAAATTAAAAAGAATTCAAAATGAAGAAAAATCTGTTTTTTTATTTATTAAGTGCTACGATTGTATTTCTGGGTACTACTTCTTGTGTTAAAGAAACAAAGAATTTTACAACCGGATCATTTGCTTTTACAACTTTTGTATCTGTAGATAAGAATGGAAATAAAGTATTTGAGAAAGATTTTGATGCTTGTTTCTATTCAACAGAAACTAATGCTGATAAAAACTTAATGCTTGGAGACCGAGTATTGCTAAACAGATATACATTAGACAGAGATGATCAGCCTGCAGGTGCAACCGGAAGTCAGGCTAATCCGGTTCTTTTAACAGCGGTACAACATGAAAAGATAAGTACAGACGCATGTAAAAAGAGAGAGGAAAATGATCTGACTGAAATAACCGATACTTTAACTGCTTTTTTCCTTCCCAGAATATCACATTCAATAAATGATAGAACATATATAACAATTGGCGGAAATGTTTTAAAGAATGTCAGTAAATCATATAATCTTTACCAAGATGAATCAAACAACGATACATTGATTTATAATTTAAAGGTGAAATTTTCAAATATTGTTGAAGGTGATAATTCAACAGCTATTGAATCTTTCTTTAAATGTTTTTATGTTCCAACTATGAAAAGTGAACAAATTGTAAAGATAAATTTCCCATCACATGATCATGCTAACGGAACATCTTATATTTACTTTCCTTCCAAGTCAAGTGTAGTATTAAAGGCTCCAAAAATATACGAAACAAATAATTAAGCCAATAGGATAATATTTTTATAATAACATAATTAGAATGCGACATTGAGGATTGTAAACTCTATGTCGCATTTTTATTATCGTTTATCAATAACATCAAGAAAATATCATGTAATAGAAAAATAATTACATAAAGGTGTTTTTTTGTGTTAATAATTTTGCAATTATGTTGAAGATTTCGTAAATTTAATGAACATGAAAAACTTACTTCTAAATACCATATTATGTCACTACGAAAAACTTTACTTCTTCTTATTCTTATATCTATCCCTATTATAAGAATTGCAGCCATAACCCAGGTTAAGGAGATCATAAACTATAAAGGGAAAACATATTATTTTATACATGATAATGCGGTTGATTACCTAAATCTACCATCAGACAAAAGAGAAGCTCTATTTGCAAGAACTGAGGGAAGACCTGAAAATAGAGCATGTGAGAGAGGATATCTTGCAGAGTGGACAGTTGAAGACGATGTGCTTTATTTGACAAGAATAGTTCGCACATCAGAAACTAAACAAGAGCCGGATATTGAAAATAATCTTGAAACAGCAAATCTTGCAGACTTTTATGGAAGTATGGCAAAGAGTGGGAAAGTTAGAGCATCATGGCTTAATACAGACCTTATATGTAGCCACGGAAGGGTATTAAACAAAGATAAAGATAATCCCATATCTGAATTTGAAAAACAGTTTATCATAAGAGACGGGCAACTGAAAAAGATAAACGATTTAGATAATTCAAAACGTTATAAATTTATCTCTTCCGATTACTCTGATTATACAGAAAAGCTTTCTAAACATTTTGAAGATAATTTAAATTTTAACTCAACAAAAACAAACTTCAGAAGACAGAAATATAAAATTCGTGAGTTTATACCTGATAACAGAATTAATCTTTTTGTTTTATTCTATACAGATAGTTCAGGAAAAATAAACAGAACAAAACTTATGAATCTTTCATCATATCCGGATGATAATACTCTGTTGAAAAAAGAATATATCTATAATGAGATAATTGATGTAGTTAATAAAATACCGCAATGGAAAGTGAAATTCATTGATAAAGAGTTTCAAAATGAACCAAATGAACTAAAAGCTGTGATAACCTATGACGAGGAAGACAAAATCCTTATAGTCTTGAAAATTAATTCGCACCGATTCAATGTAATTTACAATCCTACAACAGGAGTAACAGAAATAGTTAATACGCACGCCATTTAATATTAATTACACCTAAACTATTTTAAATAAATAGCACATAAGGTAGAAAAGAATACGATATATTTAAAAGGGAGTTATTACATTTGCAGATGTAAATCCTTGAGAAAATGCATAAGAATTTTATTAACATACTCATTTCGTTGGGTATCTCGCCCATTCCTTCATGGACCAATATAGATAATGAAGAAAAGGAGATAGGCAAAGGTTTCTTTGTCAACTATTTATACCCGTTAATGGGGGCAACAACTATTGCGGCATTTGTCGGAACACTCTTTAATAAGAAAGAAGCTGTGCTCGAATGTGCAATAAAAGAATCCATACTTTGTTTTGTAACGCTTTTTGTCGCTTTTTTTATTTCATCATATATTCTAAATATGATTAATGTGAAATATTTTAAGCTCGGCAACAACCTTCTTCGAACACAAATGTTTGTAGGGTATATATCTTCAATATCTTATGCATTGATGATGATTCAATCTCTTTTACCGGAATTGTTTTTCATTAAATTCGCGCATTATTATATCTTATATATAATATGGACGGGAAGTGAGCATTTTTTGAAAATACAAGACAAAAAGAGACTTATTTACATGATTGCATCCGGAGCTTTACTGTATTCAATACCTTTCTTTGTAAGAAAGTTCTTATTGTTACTGATGCCCGGACTTAGTTAAATGAATAATTAAAGAATGAAACTTCCAGAAATAAATATTAAAAACAAAAGAGCAACCTTCGACTATGAAATCATCGATACTTTTCAAGCCGGTATAGTACTTACCGGGACGGAAATCAAATCGATAAGAATGGGAAAGGCGAGCCTTGTAGATTCTTACTGTTACTTCGCTAACAATGAATTGTGGATTAAAAATATGTATATAGCCGAATATTTTTTCGGATCATATAATAATCACGCTACTCGTCGTGAGAGAAAACTTCTACTAAACAGAAAAGAGCTGAATAAGCTCGCAAGAATGGTGAAAGAAACAGGTCTTGCAATTATTCCGTCCCGACTTTTTATTAATAAAAACGGTTATGCAAAGCTTGTAATTGCAATCGGAAAAGGTAAAAAGAGTTATGATAAACGTCAATCTTTAAAAGAGAAAGATGATAAACGTCAAATGGATAGGATGTTCAAACGATAAATATATATCAAAATTTATCTTATTCTAAAGATGTTGTCTTAATGCCGATTCTTTGTTGAAATAAATATCACTTTAAATAAAAAATCTCACTGTTGTCCATGTATATGGTAAACAGTGAGATTTTTTTATGTCAAATATAAAGAGATAAATTCTTGCTTTTTCTCCTTAATTTATGAGAATAATCAATTAGCTTAATCCCTCAATATGTCCGTCAACGATATCTATGAAATTCGCCTGAGGAACTTTAGGCAGTCCCGGCATTCTCATTATCTCGCCCGCAATTGCAACGATAAACTCTGCCCCGCGATTGATAACGATATTGTTGATTTTGAAATCGAAATCCTTAGCAACGCCGTAAGCCTTGGCATCTGCTGAGAAAGAATATTGAGTTTTAGCAATACAAATAGGGAAATTGTTAAGATCAAGATCCTCAATAAGTTTTAACTTCTTAAGAGCCTTATCGCTGAAAGAAACAGTAGCCGCACCATATATGTTTTTTGCTACTTTTTCAATCTTATTTTTCACAGTGTCGTTATCGTCATAAGTGAGTGTAAGATCCCCCGAAGGTTGCTCGTCAATCAATCTGACAACTTCATGAGCAAGTTCAACGGCACCTTCGCCACCCTCCATAAAAGCATTGTTCACCACAAAGCTAACACCCTGTTTCTCGCAATGATCTTTGATAAGAGCTACTTCCTCGTCAGTATCGAAAGAGTAACGATTGAAAGCAACCATTACAGTCTGACCGAACGATTTCATATTCTCTATATGTTTGTCAAGATTCTCAAAACCTTTTACAAGACCTTCAAGATCTTGTTCTTTTATTTTTGTAATATCAACTCCACCATGCATCTTTAATCCCTGAGCCGTGGCAACAACGATAGTAAGAGAAGGTGTCAGTCCTGCCTTGCGACACTTGATATTGAAAAACTTCTCAGCTCCAAGATCGGCACCGAAACCGGCTTCAGTGATCGTATAATCACCATAAGTCATAGCCATTTTTGTTGCGATAATTGAGTTACAGCCGTGTGCAATATTAGCAAAAGGACCGCCATGTACGAATGCGGCACCATTCTCGGTTGTCTGCACAAGATTAGGATTTATACTATCTTTCAAAAGTACCGTGATAGCTCCCGCTATTCCAAGATCCTTCACAGTAAAAGCTGTTCCGTCGAATTTATAACCAAGAAGAATATTCTCGATTCTACGTCTTAAATCATTAAGATCTTTTGAAAGACAAAGAATAGCCATAATCTCAGAAGCAGGAGTGATGTCAAACCCCGTTTCACCGGGAACACCGTTCATCTGACCACCAAGACCGGAAACTATATGACGAAGTCCGCGATCATTAACATCAAGAACCCTTTTCCAAAGAATCTCTTTAAGTCCCGAACCGGTGCTACGGTTTTGGAAAATATAATTATCAAGTAGTGCCGTGATCATATTATGGGCAGAAGTGATAGCATGAAAATCTCCCGTAAAATGAAGATTAATATTCTCCATCGGAAGCACCTGAGCATAACCGCCTCCTGCAGCTCCCCCCTTCATCCCGAAGCATGGCCCAAGAGAAGGCTCTCTAAGAGCAACTACAGCATTTTTACCTATCTTATTCAATCCCAGTGCCAGACCAATGCTAACGGTAGTTTTTCCAATACCTGCTTTAGTAGGGGTGATAGCTGTTACAAGAATAAGCTTATTATCTTTAATTTTTTCTTCATCAATAAGTTCAACAGGAATTTTGGCAATGTATTTGCCATAATTAAGTATTTCTTCCTCAGGAATACCTATACGAGATGCTATTTTTTCAATTCTCTCTAATTTGCACTCTCTTGCAATTTCGATGTCAGACTTCATAAGCTTAATTTTAATACTCTTTTAATTGTATAAATATCTATGCAACTACATCCCACTGTGATAAAAACGTTACAGTAAAACTTTGCCCATAGTTAAGTTAGGTTATAGTAGTTTATATAATATGATGATTAATATAAATTCTATTGTTATTTATTTTGCTGCAAATTTAATAAATCTTGCAATTTAATCAGCTCATCTCTTAGCTGAGCAGCCTCAATAAAATCAAGATTTTTTGCAGCCTCATTCATTTGTTTCTTAGTTTTCTCAATCAATTTAGTCAAATCCTGTTTATTCATATATTTCACAACAGGATCAGCCACCATAGAAATCTGTTCTTTTTCAACATAAACCGAAGGATCAGGATTCACCATACCATCGCCAAGAATAGATTTTCTTGTCTTTTGTATAGCTTGCGGGGTGATGCCATGTTCCTCATTATAAGCCATCTGTTTAGCTCTTCTTCGGTTTGTTTCCTCTATTGTCAGACGCATACTCTCAGTAATCTTATCGGCATACATTATTACAAAGCCGTTCAGATTACGCGCGGCACGTCCGGCAGTCTGAGTAAGAGAACGATGGGAGCGAAGGAAACCCTCTTTATCGGCATCGAGAATAGCAACAAGCGAAACTTCCGGAAGATCCAGACCCTCCCTTAGAAGATTGACACCTATCAAAACATCATAAATACCATTTCTCAGATCCTCCATAATCTTGATACGATCAAGAGTTTCAACATCCGAATGTATATATGTCGACCTCACATCAAGTCTTTGAAGATAAATATCAAGCTCTTCAGCCATCCTTTTTGTAAGAGTAGTAACAAGCACTCTCTCATTTTTATCAACTCTTTGTCTGATCTCCTCAAGAAGATCATCAATCTGATTAAGACTTGGTCTAACTTCAATTATAGGATCGAGAAGTCCGGTAGGACGTATCACCTGTTCGGCAATAACACCCTCGCTGGCTCTCAGTTCATAATCTGCAGGAGTTGCACTAACGTATATTGTTTGTTTGGCAAGCGATTCAAACTCTTCAAACTTCAACGGTCTGTTATCGATAGCTGCAGGCAGACGGAAGCCATATTCCACAAGATTGTTTTTTCTTGAAAAATCGCCACCATACATCGCTCTGATCTGCGGAATAGTCACATGACTCTCATCAATAATGATAAGGAAATCATCAGGGAAATAATCAAGCAAACAGAAAGGACGTGATCCGGGAGGGCGGCCGTCGAAATAACGTGAATAATTTTCAACACCCGAACAATGGCCAACCTCTTTTATCATCTCTACATCATAAGTTACACGTTCATAAAGACGTTTTGCCTCAAGATGCTTACCTATGGATTCGAAAAATTCAACCTGACGGCCAAGATCAAGTTCAATTTCCCCGATAGCGCGGTCTATTCTCTCCTTTGTTGTAACGAAGATGTTTGCCGGTGCGATTTTATATTCATCGAAAATAGCCAAGGTATGGCCAGAAAGAGGATCAACTGTTTCTATCGACTCAATCTCATCGCCCCAGAATATTACTCTGACTATCAGGTCTATATATGCAAGTGATATGTCGACTGTGTCACCCTTCACTCTGAAATTTCCGCGATTAAGCTGAACCTCATTTCGTGAATACTGACTATCGACTATTTTTCTTAAAAAATGATTTCTTGTGATTTGCTGACCCACTTTAAGGTGGATCATATTTGAATGAAAATCTTCAGGATTCCCTATACCGTAAAGGCAAGAAACCGATGAAACCACCACAACATCTTTTCTTCCCGAAAGAAGAGATGCAGTAGTTGAAAGGCGCAGTTTCTCAATCTCGTCATTGATGGCAAGATCTTTCTCTATATAGGTATTGGTAGAGGGTATATATGCTTCCGGCTGATAATAATCATAATAAGACACAAAATACTCTACCGCATTATCAGGAAAGAAATTCTTAAACTCTCCGTAAAGCTGTGCGGCAAGGGTCTTGTTATGACTAAGAATAAGAGTCGGTTTTTGAGTCTTTTCTATAACATTCGCCATTGTAAAAGTCTTTCCGGAACCGGTCACACCGAGCAAAGTTTGAGCAGGAATACCCTGCAAAACACCTGTAGAAAGCTGTTTTATTGCTTCGGGTTGGTCACCGGTAGGTTTATACGGCGAAATTATCTTTAGTTCCATTAGTTGGCTTCAGGAATTATCAGAGACATTATAAAGTATACTAAAAGACACGGTATGAAACCGGTAAAGATAAAAGCGAGAATAAATATCAATCTCACTACTGTGGGGTCGATATTCATATATTCGCCAATACCACCTAAAACACCTGATAAGACTTTATTTTGCGACTTTAAAAGTTTTTTTACCATAATCGTTTAATTAACAGCTTCTTCAATCGGATATACCAATTGCAGAAACTTACCTTCACAAAAGTACGAAAAAGATTTTCTTTAACATACATCTATGTGATTAAGCTTCCTTATTAAATCTTTAAACCGCTTAAAAAACAATTAAAAATCAATGGTACTATTTTAATAATCGCAGCGGTGTCAATCGTCGATAAGATCATCATCTATAATTTGCGACTTTCTGATTCGCGAATTAAAATTATCTTCCGATTCTCCACTTTGTTTTGAAAGATAATCAGGTTGCATATCCGGATCATCTCGATCATTTTTTTCCTCCAGCATATCAAAATACTCCTTAGCTGCAATCCAACCTCGATTTTCATCAAAATATTCTATTGTTCCGTTGATAGTTCTGTGTTTTACCCCGTGTGACATAGTTATTAGCTCTTTAAGTTTTGATACTATATACAACATCTACATCCATGATTCTGTTTTTGTCATAAATGCAAATAAGTCATAATAATGAGAACAACAACCTAAAAAATATATGTTTTGTAATATCTAACATCCCAATATGTATGATTTAAACATATTAAATAGTATTTGCGCAAACTGATTTTGTTTATAATTATTTATATTTAAATATTTAGATTTGATACTAATTCTGTTTTCGATGATGGTTTTTGAATTCAGTTGCCACTTTTTTTATTTCTCACTACCTCTTTTTAATATCTCTCTACTCTTTTTTTTGAACAATTCAAAGGTCTGTTCACCCACCTGCAATAGTCGCAAAATTAATTAGCTATGTTCGAATCGCACATTAACAATGGTCAGAAAATTCATAACTAATGATGAATCCGGACACAGCTTAGGAGTTTCTGGTCATAGTTTAGGTGTTGGGCAAAAGAAGCTATGGTCGATTAAAATGGTAAAGAGAAATACAAAAGTGTCTCATTCGAAAAAAATATATAAGCCTTAGGTGTAAGTAAATAAAAAAAGCCATGATTCATTCTGATAAAGAATGGATCATGGCTAATTATGATAAATAAAATTTATTATTGCTCTTGTTGTGTTACCTTTTCAACCGCAGTTGCAGCAATTCCTTTTCCTTCAAAACGATTAGCGTAATTTGTATAGTCGTGAGGAATATGAACATAGTTTGGATCCTGAAACAAAGGACTGCTAATGATATGATCTGCAGTTGATCTATTGCAACAGAAAACGATATTTTCAACACTTGCAAGGCGTGTAAGAGCCTTAACGTCAGTGTCATGAGGTTGAAGAGTCATCGGATCTGTGAAGAAGAAAAGATAATCAATCTCGTTATCAACGATTCTTGAGCCCATCTGCTGGTCACCACCAAGCGGACCAGAACGAAGAATAGTGAAATCCCAATCGATTTCCGGGTGTTTCATTTTTAATGCTCTTTGTATGATTGTTCCGGTTGTTCCGGTAGCAAAAAATTTATGACCAATCAATTTTTCCGAATTAAACAAAGCCCATTCGGTCATCTCCTGCTTCATGGCGTCATGCGCCACGAGTGCTATGTTACGTTTTACTTTTGGCATCCTTCTAATTTTTTTGATGAATTTGTTATTCTATATTTTAATATTAACAAATATAACATTTTCTATATTTCATGTTTATTAAATGTGAGTAAATATTATTATACACTTTAATAAACACTTCATGGTGTAATAATGTTTTATATTCGGGTTAAATGTATGCAAAAATCCACAGAATAACACAAATAGATGTCAAAATGATTGTTTATGGCAAGAAAAATATAAAAAACTTGTTCTAAGTGATATTTTAATTTTAAATTTAAGAATTAATTTAGTGGAAAATTGATTATTTATAACACATTGAACTATGAAAATAAAAAGATTATTTATTGCCGGCACTTTGATAGCCTTGCCTTTGACTGGATTTGCACAGTTTGAGAAATATTTTCACAATAAGACTCTTCGTTACGATTTTTATCATTGCGGTAACTCCACAAATGAGACCTATTATTTCGACGAATTAATAGAGGAACCATATTGGGGAGGTAGTAAAAATTCGATGATTGATGATAAAGGTTATGGAGTACAGATGTTTAAGATTATTGACAAGAAAACTAAAAAAGTTATTTATCAGCGCACCTACAACACTCTTTTTAATGAATGGCAGACCACCGATGAGGCTCAAAAAGTGGAAAAAGGTATGCCTGAATCTATTGTTTTTCCATATCCTAAACAAGATGTGACACTTGAAATCTATTCGCGAGATAAGAAAGGTGTATTCAATAAAAAACATACACAAGATATCGCTGTTGATAGTTATTTTATCAGAAAATCAACACCTACGCTTGAGTCATTTGAAGTTCATTATACCGGAAATCCTGATAAAAGAATAGATATAGTATTGATACCCGAAGGTTATTCTGAAAATGAGAAAGAAAAATTTGAAGCAGCAGCAAAAGCTTTTGCGCAGGAATTTTTCAGTTTTGCACCATTCTCTGATTTTAAAGAAAAGTTTAATATACGAGCAGTTTGGGCCCCATCTCAGGAATCGGGAGTAACAATTCCGGGAGAAAATAATTGGAAAAATACAGCAACAAAAGCTCAATATTATACTTTCGATAGTGAAAGATATCAGATGATTGAAGATTTTCAGCTATTGAGAGATATTGCATCCAATGTACCTTATGACTATATGTATGTATTATCGAATACACAAAAATATGGCGGAGGTGGCATCTATAACTTTTATGGTATAAGTGCTGCTAATCATCCTACCAGAACAGGGAAAATATATGTTCACGAATTCGGTCATGTGCTGCTCGGACTTGCCGATGAATATGTAGGAGGGGTGTCGTACAACGAAATGTATCCGACCGACGTTGAACCTTGGGAACCAAATATCACAACCTTAAAGGATTTTGATAAGAAGCAGTGGAAAAAGATGCTTGCAAAAGATACACCTGTCCCAACAGAAGCCAAAACTGAAAATTGTGAACTTTTAGGTGTATATGAAGGGGGAGGATATGTCGATAAAGGAGTGTATCGTCCATGGGTCAACTGTATGATGAATAACCTACATAAGACAGAAACATTCTGTCCCGTATGTACGTGGGCTATATCAGATTACATCGAGTTTCTTTGCAAATAAAAAAAGATAGCTCATTATTCATTATAGAAATCATTATAATTAAAAACTTTCCGCAATAATAATTATTACTGATATTTAATTGTATTCAAATCAAAATTATTATATTTAATAAATCTCTGTTATTAACAGTTTTGTATTTTATATATCAATAACAGCAGATTCGGAGATTTTATTAATATAAAAAAGAAATATCATGAATAAACAGTTGAATAAAATAGATGAATTGATAACATGGTTGGAGCAGAATGCACCCGAAGATGCATGTGTGCTACTTCTTGCAATGAGTGAGAGCGCAGAGGCTGAACCTGATGCTCAACAACGCAAACTTGACGTGAAGACATATATTGACGGATACGATGAGACGATCTCTGAGATGCTTGTCAAAAAAATGGTTCTTATTCCGCTTCTTAAACAGGTATTTGCAGAGGCTATGTTTCAGGTGGATGCAAAAGTTGATATCGAAGCATTTCTTAAATGGAGAGAAAAGAATAAATATGATAACAAATTTGATCCAATAGATTTAGACCCCACTATTATTCACGAAGAGGGAGAGACGCAGACCGAAAATGAAGCTCAGGATCCACAGGAGTATATCAAAAAAATACAAGACTTCTGTGTTTGGATGAATGAAAAACCATCGCGCAATCTGACTCTTTTACTTCTTGCTCAGGATGAATTGAACTCTGAAAAAACAACATTTGCAATGGGATTCGCTCCCGATATTTCATCGCTTGTTGCAAATGAGTTGAAAGAAAATTACGGACTTCGTTCATTGGTTGAGGGGGCTTTGATAGCTATCGAAACCAAAGCTTCGTATCCTGAATTTATGGAATGGAAGGGGAGTCAAAAAAAATAATTTTTTTTGTTTTGAATAACTTATTAAGTATCAATAGGTATATAAAAAACAAAGAAAAAATATACGAAAAAATCACCCGTGGGTATTGCAGAGGTAGAAAATAGTATTACCTTTGCAACGCAATCGGGAAACAAACCGAGACCACGAAAGGAGAGATGGCAGAGTGGTCGAATGCGGCGGTCTTGAAAACCGTTGTACTGCAAGGTACCGGGGGTTCGAATCCCTCTCTCTCCGCAAGAAAACAGAAATCCTGAGAATAAATATTCTCGGGATTTTTTGCATTATATGCTTTTGTAGAGTGATTTTCTATAGATTAATAAGCATTGTTTAAAATAGAAAGACCAGATTTTAATATATGTGGTGTATTTTTTTGTAAATTGCCCATGATATATAATTAGAAATGAGTTTAAACATGTTAACAGCATAGCTTAGATGAAGTTTATATGAATAGCGGTAAATACTTTGATATAATAAAAGAAAATCTGGATTTCTTCTCATTCAGAGTTCAGGGGTATGGGAGTATGAACTTGCTCGATATATATATTCATGCAGAATATTTTTTTATGCATTTTCTAAATCTTATTTATGATTGGAATCTTGTTAATCAAAATAATCTGACAGCTAATGCTCCCGGAATTGATTTAAGAGATGATGTTCATAAAATTCTTATTCAAGTTACATCTATAGTTAGTCGTGATAAAGCTCAACACTCTCTAGATAAGTTAGATGCTAAAGCTTTTAAGGGATACAGATTTAAATTTCTTTCAATATATAAGGATGCTAACAAATTAAGAAGCAAGGAATACGTAATACCTGAAGGAATCAATTTTGATCCTGAGAATGATGTTTTAGATCTTAGTAAGATTTATAATGTAATATTGGGATTGGATATTGATAGACAGAAAGGTATATGTGATTTGATACTCAAATATATGAGTATTGAGACACCTGCAGAAAAGAGATTTAAAGGATTAAGTCGTATTATTCAGATATTGTCAGGGGATAATTATCTTAATGATGTAACTCATAAATATGAAAATAGAGAGTTTGAAATAACAGAAAAAATTCAAACGAATAAACTTGTGGATTTACTTCCTAAGATTCATGATCTGAGTTTACATCAAACTGATGTTGATAAAGTGTATAATATTTATGATGCAGAGGGTGTGAACAAAAGTAGGTCTGTGCTTCATGCAATCAATAAGGTTTATCTTCATTTGAAGAAAGAATTGGAAGGAGAAGAATTGTTTGATGCTATTGCAGAAAAAGTATACCAAAGTTTACAAGGAGAGATAATCTTAAGCGATTATAACGATGAAGACATAAGATTTTATATTGATATTATACTTACAGATGCTTTTGTTAGATGTAAGATTTTTGCTAATCCTAAAACTATTCAATAATGTTATTACCAGATAATATAAAGCCGGAAAACAGTATTTATTATACCGGGGCAATGGTTCTGAAATCATTGCAAACTAAGGGTAATCAAAGTTTGGATGATTTGTTTAATGATATGAACAAAACTCATAATATGAGTTTTAAGGTCTTTATGCTAAGTTTAGACTGGTTGTTTCTGTTGAATGTTGCGATAATCAATAACGAGGAGGTAAAACTATGTTCTTGAAGAATCTTAAAATAACGAATCAAGATGGATTGGTGAGAAATATAGATTTTCATCAGGGACTTAATCTTATTGTAGATGATACACCATCAGATAGTTATACGCAGACAGGTAATAGCGTAGGTAAAACAACAGTGCTTCGTCTTGTTGATTTCTGTTTAGGTAAAGATGGTAAGATAATATACACTGATTCTTCAGATAATGGAATACATACAGAAGTTAAGGAATTCTTACAAAAAACAAAGGTTGAAGTAGAATTGACATTAACATATAATTGGAACAATGATGATGTTGTAATTCGCAGAGATTTTGCTACAGGAAAAAAAGCTGTCAGAATTATTAATAATGTTCAGTATAAGGCTGAAAATTTTGAGTCTGCATTAAGTGAGTTTATATTAGGATTTACTGCAACCAAACCATCATTTAGACAAATTATATCACATAATATTCGTTATAGTGAACTTTCATTAACTAATGTTTTAAAAACATTAAATCAATATACAAGTGATACAGAGTACGAAGCCTTATATCTGTTTATGTTTGGATGTCAGATTAATCAGACAGATAGAAGACAACAATTAATAGAGAAAATTAAAACAGAACAGTCTTTTAAGAGACGTCTTGAAAAGAGTAATAATAAGAGTACATATATAACACTGTTAGGGCTTGTTGATGCAAAAATAGAAGCTTTGGAGAAAAAGAAGACTTCATTGAATGTCAATCCTGACTTTGAAGAAAATCTTGATGCATTAAATGATATCAAATTTAAAATCAATGCAATAGGAGGAGAATTGGCTACTCTTAGACTTAAACAAGATACTGTTCGTGAAACCCAAAGAGAGATAGAAGAACAACAATCTAATATTGATAGTCAACAACTTGCTGTTATCTATGAACAAGCAAAAGTGTTGATACCTAATGTTCAAAAATCATTTGAGGAATTATTATCATATCACAATAAAATGGTTGAAAATCGATCTCGTTTTGTAGCTATTTCTTTGCCTTTGATAGCGAATCAAATAGATAGGTTAGAAATGGATCTTAAGAGTTTTCTGATAAAAGAAGCTGAATTGACAAGTATTATTACTAAATCTGATACCTATGAGGATTTAGAAGAGTTGATTTCAGAAATGAATATGGAATATCAGAAAAAGGGAGAATATGAAAATCAGATCAAACAAATTGAAACTGTCGAAACTTCTATTTCAGAAGCAGAGAAGGCGATAGATGTTATTGATGAAGAATTATTTTCAGATGAGTTTAGAGATCAGGTACAGGATAGTATTAATCGCTTTAATATATTATTTACAGAAGTTTCAAAACAATTATATGATGAAGAATATGTATTGAAAGTTGAATCTGTAAATTATAAAAAAACCGGAAAGGATATTTATAAATTTAGTGCAATCAATGCGAATCTGAGTTCCGGTAAGAAGATGGGGGAGATTTCTTGTTTTGATATTGCTTACACTATGTTTGCAGGAGAGAATGAGATTCCTCATGTATCATTTTTATTAAATGATAAACGAGAGCTGATGAGTGATAATCAATTAGTGGCAATCTCCAAGATCGTGGAGAAAGAAGATATTCAGTTCGTTGCTTCTATATTAAAGGATAAACTTCCTTTTGAATTGCAGAACTCTCGTTATTATATTGCTGAATTATCGGAGAATGATAAGTTGTTTAGATTATAATTTATTTAATTCAAATTTAAAAAAATGCCTATAAATAGAGTTTTAAACTCTATTTATAGGCATTTTTGTTGCTTTTCAGTTGGTTATATTTAAATAAAACCGGATCTGCGGATAAATCCGGTTGTTGATGTTTTTCATTAAGCATATAATTTAGT
>CAMTOJ010000002.1 GCA_947074145.1 uncultured Bacteroidales bacterium | reverse complement strand
TTGTAATTGGCTCTTTCTTATTATTGGGGTGGTCGGTTTTGCTCCGGTTTACTTAAATACTTCCTGATCAAAGTTATCAATCATTTTATATTTGCCTGTATTGTCCTGTATGATATATTTAAAAGCATTGCTTAAATGATATGATCTTTTCTTTAATATGTTTAGATTCTTTACTTTCTTATTAATAACATTCTCATAGATTTTATAAAGTTCCTCTGTTATGTCCTCAGGATTTAAACCCATCTTTTCATTAATATACACTATTGTTAGCCTTTCTTTAATTTCATCTATAATAAAGCTATTTACACCACCACACCAAAGGTTATTGTTATTAATACTTAATATTGTTTTTAGTTCCGAAGGACTAATAATAAACTCTGTATTATTAATAAGTTGTAATAATTCATTTACATTGTCTGTAATGTTTTTAATGTCTTCTGTTTTGATTTCAATTTGTTTCATAGTAATTTGTATTTAATAGTTATTGTTATTTATCTTTTATATAGTAGTATTTACGAATACTATTAATCTGTTTTCTGATTCTTTTATATCCTTTTAGGTTCGCATATTTATAAACCTCTGTATTTGATATTTTAAATTCATCTATAACACTATCTTTTATTAGTGGGTTATTATCCTTTAATAATTTTGAATAGTATTCTTTTGCTTCCTGTTTTAATTGTTTATAAGTCTTCATTGGTTATTGTTGATAGTCATTAAGGTTATAATAAAAGAGTGTTTCTCAACACCCTAATATTAACCTACTAAAACAAATTTGTTTATTATGAATTATGTGTATATCTATATACCGAAAAAATGGCTGACAAAATAGCCATTTTAAAGAGTGTAATAATGTCTATATAATGTTTATATCAATCTTATATATATCTTATTATTGATTATTATATAAGTAAAAAAAATGAAAATATTTTATTATTATATCCATCTATATATATACGCCAAAATTGACAGACAAAATAAACACCCTCTATATATATACGAAAAAAATGTGCCACAAAAACACCACCTAAAACACTATATAAGTATCATATATAAGGTTAATAATAGTCTTATTAGTAAATAGTAAGTAAATAAAAAATATTGCAATAATTGCAATTTATTATAAGTCTAAATAGTAGGTTGATTATTATATACTATTAAAAACTAAAACATCATATTTCGCATTTTAAGGCTATTATATGAATACCTCTTTTTAAATGATAGTCTTAGTTCATACATATAAAAAAACCTCTATACAATTAAGTATAAAGGTTTATAGAGTATTTAATAATGATGTTTATTATTCATTCATAATGGCATTTAAAACACTATCAATATTCTCTACTTTATCTGAAACCGAAGTTTCTGTATTAAGTACCTTGCAATATTTCTTTAATTCTTCTTCTAATTCTTTTATAATTGGTTGTGAATTAAATAACTTTTCGCATTGCTCTTCTTTAATCCAACCTTTACTTATTAAAGCACCTTTAGTAGCTTCAAAAGCTACATACTTATTAACTAATATTCTTAGTGCATCATCTCTCTTAATGTCTTTTTTAAGACTTGCATTTTTAGTAACTGCCATAATTATAATTTTAAATTGTTTATAAATTAATTAACACTTCAAATATATATATATATTAGTTAATAATCCAATCATTATAATCAAAAGACATTAACAATTCATTAAAATCATAATATCTACATTCAAAGTTATTAAAACTAAAACTCATTATGTCGGGTTTCATAACTTCGACCTGTATTTTATTATATTCTATATTAAATGTAAAACTATCAGGTAAACTTAATATCATTTCATCAACTCTTTTACCTCCATTTTTGCGAATTGCATATAACATTGATATTCCATTCTTAAAGTTTAATTGAATACAACCCTTTAATGAGTTGAAAGAATAATATACAATACTATCAAATATCTTAATTGCTATATCCTTTAATTCTGTTTCAGTATATTCTTTATATGCAATATTATTCATATTTAAAGATGTTATTCTATTATTTATTTCATCAATAGTACTTGATAATGTTTTTATTTCAGAATTTATATTTAATAGTTCCTCATTAAGAGTATTATATTTAATTGTCAAACTGTCCCTTAACTGTTTTATATCAGTTTCTGATATTGCATTAATAGTATTGTTAATTTTATTTTCTATTTCGGATGCAATAATATATTTACTTTTAATAATCTCTTTATTAACCTCTATTTGCCTGTTTAATTGTTCTATATGTTCATTATTCTTTTCATTGAATAACTCAAAGGTTGATGTTCTTTTAAGTGCATTATTAACAACCTTATTAATTATATCTTTACCAATGGCTGTATTGTTACATTCTTTATAATTCTTTTTAGCCTGTGCAAAGCACGCATATCTAAGTATATTATTGTTCCCCTCCGCAATATACATACTACTTCCGCATCTGCATTTAATAATACCCTTATAGGGGTTTATATACTTAGTAGAATTATCTTTAATTAGTATATTCTCCTTTGCCTTTATAGATACCATATTAAATAATTCAGGCTCAATAATAGGTTCTATATAATGAATGAGTTTCCCTTTTCGCCATCTCTCACCTTTATATATCTTATTCTCCATTATACTTTTTAAAACAGAAGGAACAAAGTTATAACCTTTAGATTTTAAATAAATACATATCTTATTAAGGCTTAGATTATGATTTACATATAAATCAAATATTTCTTTTATAACAATAACCTCAACATCATTCTTAACAATAATATTCTTACTTATTTTATCAATACCATTATATAAAGGGTTGGGAATACTTTTAAATCCAAAAGGCACGGCATTATTATCAACCTGAGCGAAACAATCCTTTTCAAAGATTGCATCTTTACCACTCTTTAACCTATATATTATCTTATCCTTTTCTATATTACTTGCATAAGCACCCATTATTAATAAGAGTAGTTCATTAATATCTAAATCCTGAAAAGCAACATAAACCTTATTTGGATTATCTAAGAACATTAAATCTAAACCATTATATAAAACATTTGTAATGCTTGATAGTACACTCATTATATTCTTTTCACGGCTAAACCTTGACTGTTCCGAAACAATAACCATATCTGCAACTGAACTATTACACCTTAACAATTCAATTAAACCTTCTCTGTTACTTATAGTACCTGTTACTTTATCCTCTATTACTTTAACTATTGAATAATCATTATCAAAGCAATAGTTTTTAATTTGGTTTAATTGTCTTTCTGTATCCTGTTGTTCGGTTGAAACTCTAAGATATGCAATAACTCTTTTCATATTGATCTAATGGTTTTGTTTATCTATACTGCAAATATAGTTATAGGTAGAATAAGTTCCAACAAACAATAATTTTTGTTCTAATGATGACCCCCGGTCTATCATTCTTCTATGGTGGAATGGTTAGAGCCAAAAATATTATCTCTACAATGCTTCAGAGCTTTATAGCAATGGGAATAATAAGTGTAATATGGGTTATTTTCGGATTTTCTCTTGCATTCGGAGATAGTATAGGTGGATTTATTGGAGATCCTACAACCTATTTCATGTTTAAAGATGTAGGAGCACATATTCCTCAGGGAGATGAAAACCTTGGAGCTCTTGGTCTTACCATACCTCTTGCACTTTATGCATTATTTCAAATGAAATTTGCTATCATAACACCGTCCCTTATAACAGGATCATTTGCTGAAAGAGTAAGATTTTCTGGTTATCTGGTATTTATGATTTTATTCTGCATATTCGTTTATTGTCCGCTTGCTCACTGGACATGGCATCCTGATGGATTTTTTGCTAAAATGTTTGTAAAAGACTTTGCCGGAGGTATCGTAGTACATGCATCTTCAGGTGTTGCCGCATTTGCCGGAGCCATATTCCTTGGAGAACGTTATAAAGCAAAAAATCATAAACCCGCTAACATTCCATTTGTTCTTTTAGGAGCAGGTATGTTATGGTTAGGTTGGTTTGGTTTCAATGGAGGTTCTTCACTTGCTGCCGACAGCATCGCAGTAAAAGCTTTCTTAAATACAAATACCGCTTCTGCTACGGCAATGATAGTTTGGGTTGTATTCGATTGCCTTAGAGGACAGAAACCTTCTGCAATGGGAGCTGCAATCGGAGCAGTTGTCGGACTTGTTGCCATTACTCCTTCTGCAGGATGGGTTTCAGTTGGACAAAGTATAACTATTGCATTTATTACAACAATTGTATGTAACATGGCTGTACATTGGAAAAACAAAACCAACGTAGATGATGCACTTGATGTATTTCCAACACATGGTGTGGGGGGTATATTAGGAACAATACTTACAGGTATATTTGTTTATGAAACAAATGAAATATCATATTTCCACAGTTTCCTTAATCATGTACTTGCAGTAGGTATTGTTATAGCTTACTCATTTGTCGTAACATACTCTCTTTACTGGATTACAAATAAATTGATTCCAATAAGAGTATCAGAGAAAAGTGAAGTTATTGGTCTTGATAAAAGTCAGCATGACGAAATATATGGTGTTGGCATGTTAACCGAAGAGAGAGAATTGGTCGAATATTCAGAAAACTAATTCACAACTACTATAATATTACAAAGAATAAGAATCTCTTTCAATCAAGGGATTCTTATTTTTTTTGTGACAAACAAGACAAAACACAAAAGAAGCCATACATATCTATATTGATAATGTATGGCTTCTTCCCATTTTCAAAAAAGAATATCTTTTCCTTATTTTATTTGATTATCTTATTTGTTGCCGTGTCAGGGAAAACCACTGATGGCTTAAATGTCTTAGCTTCTTCGAAATCCATCAGCGCATAGGAAATAATTATAATAACATCTCCGGGCTGCACCAGACGAGCTGCTGCACCATTCAGACATACAACGCCCGAACCACGCTCTCCTTTAATGACATAAGTCTCAAGTCGAGCACCGTTGTTATTATTTACAATAGCGACCTTTTCATTTGGAAGTATATTAGCTGCTTCCATCAATTCTTCATCTATTGTTATGCTTCCTATGTAGTGCAGATCCGCCTGTGTAACTGTTACACGATGAATCTTAGACTTCATAACTTCTATTTGCATAGTTAACGGTTGTTAGTTTTAAATATAATATTATCAATTAATCTTACTTTTCCACAATAAACGGTGATACAACCAACTATATATTCTGAATCACCCCACTGACCAACTTCCTGCATAGTATCTCCATCAACAATATCGAAATACTCCACCTCTAACGATTCTACATTATTTATAGTATCCACAACCCATTTTCTCAATTCGGAAAGAGTCATTTCTACCATTCTTTCTTTAGCAGAAAAAAGAGTTTTGGAAATAGCCACTGCATTCTGTTTCTCCTGCTCTGTCAATCTCATATTCCTACTGCTCATTGCAAGTCCGGAAGGTTCTCTGACAATAGGAACCTGAATTATATCAAGATTAAGATCAAGTATTCTCACCATCTCTTTTATGACCGCAACCTGTTGAAAATCTTTCTCTCCAAAATATGAAGCATGCGGTTTTACATAATCGAAAAGTTTACTTACAATCTGACATACTCCATTGAAATGACCGGGACGCATTTTCCCCTCCATAACCTTATCTATTGCACCAAGATCAAAAACTCTTGTATCTTGCTGCGGATAAACCTCTTCTGCCGAAGGCATAAAGACTATATCACAACCTACACTTTCAAGTAATTCGGAATCTTTTTCAGGCGTTCTCGGATATTTTTCAAGATCGTCCGGATTATTAAACTGTGTAGGGTTTACAAAGACACTTACTACACATATATCATTTTCCTCTTTACATCTTCTTACCAAAGTCAAATGACCTTCATGCAAAGCACCCATTGTGGGCACTAAACCTACCTTTTTTCCACTCTTTTTAGCCTCAGCTATAATGTGTTGCAGGTCTGCGATTTTATGTACTGTTTCCATCACTTTAAAATTCTCTGCAAAATAAGTAAATAAATATCAATTACTAAAAGAATAATGATATTTTCAATATTTTATTCAAATTATAAACTATTATTTAATACAATAAAAAGCAAAGCTCAGCACATAAAGCAAACATACATAAACACTCTTAAAAACAAAAAAATAACATTACATCCTTAAAAAACAAAAAGGGAGCTCATATGAACTCCCTTTTGATTTTATATAATTTCAATTCATGCTGATATTTGTCAGTCAAGCAGGTTTAGCCTCCTTTTCTTTCTCTTTTATCTTTGATGCATCTTTCATTCTGGTAATCTTATCTTCTAATTTCTGAATAGCCTCACCCTGATTCTGAATAGTAGTAAGAAGTGCATTTAGTTCCTCATTCTCTATTGATGAAGGATATTGCTGCTGTACCCTTATTATGAAATCACTTAATACATTCATATAATTGGTAAAAGCCTCGTAAGGAGAATCATAAGGACTAAACAATTGATGCATTGCTCCGTCACTCTTTCTTTTTGTGCTCATATAATAGAAATGATCACTACTTTGCAGATAATCCCAATCTTGCAAAATTCTTCTATCCTTACACAATCTCACTCTCTCTCCTATTGAATAAAGTCTATCGCAAGCCTCTTTTTGAAGAGTATTACCAAGCCATGCACTTGTATCCCTTTCCTCATCAGCCCAAGAAATAGGATGAGTAACAGAGAATACTCCTACCGACTGATAATTGTCAATTATCTGAGAAGGTGTCATAAAATTAATGCTCTTTTCTTTGGCAAATCTTGGTAAAGCTTTAAAGAAATCAAAAATTCCTGTACCGGCTGGCTGCATTGAACCAAGTACTTCATAATTCATAAATAAGTTTACCACTCTTTCACTTTCAGGAAGAGTTGATATCCAGTTTATAAATTTATCGGCAGTCAATGGATATTCACTCCAATTATATTTCGAGAAATTGAAACAGATATCATCACTAAACTTATAATTCTTAAGAAGTATCTTCAAATTAGGATTTGTAGCTGACTCATAAACATAGTTAGGACTTTTCCATCCCAATATATGTTTTGCGCCCTCTGTTATAACCCCCTTGAATCCCATATAAGAGATCTGTTCGCTTAAATCATCCGAATAAATAAGCTCGGTATTTCTAAACACAGTAGGAGTCTGACCAAATAAGGCCTTTATCTTATCGCTATGCATCTTTACCTGACGTTCAAATTCCTCAGGATCTTTCAATGATGAAAGTGAGTGAGAATAAGTTTCGGCAAGAAATTCTACACAACCTGTAGCTACAAGCTCTTTCATAGAATCAATAAATTCCGGCACATAAATCTCAAGTTGCTCCAAAGCCACTCCCGAAATCGAGAATGCCACTTTAAATTGTTTCTCCGAACTTTTTATCATCTCAAGAATCGCATTATTAGCCGGGATATACGACTTACGCGCTATCTCTTTTATAATCTCTTCATTATTGAAATCATCATAATAATAATGATCTCTTCCTATATCAAAGAAGCGGTAACGTTTTAAACGAAACGGCTGATGAATTTGAAAATAAAAACAAATTGTCTTCATAAATATGTATAAATTATTTTTTCACTTATTATAGTCCCGTAAGTCTTTTGTAAATATCAATCACCTTTTTGCCGGCATACTCCCATTTAATCTCATCAACTTCAGTTTTGCCCTCCTCTTTAAGGTATCTGTATAAAGACGGATATGTAATGATAGAATACATAGCATCGGCCATGGCATCAATATCCCAATAATCAACTTTTATTGCATGATGCAAAATCTCGGCGCATCCCGATTGTTTTGAAATAATAGTTGGTACACCAACCTGCATTGCCTCTAAAGGCGAAATTCCAAAAGGTTCCGATACCGATGGCATAACATAAACATCACTCACCTTCAACATTTCATACACAGCATTTCCTCTAAGGAATCCTGTAAAGTGGAATTTATCTGCTATATTTCTTCGAGCGGCAAGACGAATCATTTCATTCATCATATCTCCGCTTCCGGCCATTACAAATCTTACATTTTTTGCTTTCTGCAACACTTTAGCTGCGGCTTCAACAAAATACTCAGGACCTTTCTGCATTGTTATTCTTCCAAGAAAAGTCACAACTTTTTCATCAGTACCGCGGCTTGCCGCCATATTTAAAATTTCCTGCGACATTGGTTCAACCGCATTATGTACAGTTGTAACTTTTGCAGGATCTACTCCATATTTTTCAATCACAGTTTTTCGTGTCAGATTAGACACTGTAATAATATGATCGGCGTAATCCATTCCATTCTTTTCAATGGCAAACACCTGAGGATTTACATTTCCGCGACTCCTGTCAAAATCTGTTGCGTGAACATGAATTACCAAAGGTTTTCCTGAAATTTGTTTGGCATGAATACCTGCAGGATATGTCAACCAATCGTGCGAATGTATCACATCATACTGTTCTTTTCTTGCTATTACTCCGGCAACAATAGAATAGTTGTTTATCTCCTCAAGCAAATTATCAGGATATTTTCCGGAGAATTCAATACATCCCATATCATTGGTATGCAAATATGAGAAGTCTGCATAAATATGTTTTCTCAAATCAAAATATTCCTGAGGATTCATACAATAACCGAATCGTCGTTCCACCATATCCCAATCTACATCTTTGTAGACTATCGGAGTATTGGTTGCCCCGATTATATTCGCAAAACTTTTATCCTCATCTCCAAAAGGCTTCGGTATAACAAATGTTATATCCATATCTCCATTCATAGCCATACCCTTGGTCAGACCGTAACTTGCAGTTCCGAGACCTCCCAGAATATGCGGTGGAAATTCCCAACCGAACATTAATGCTTTCATAATATTATTTATCAGGATTAAAGGTATCTAACAAATTTAAAACTCTAAGGATCTCTCCTATATTAATAGCAATCGAGATTGCACCGCGTCCGGTGAAAGGTGGATTGCCATCATAAAGCTCTGATAATGTTCCAAGACAATGATTCGACATCTCCTCTTCGAAACCTATCATTTTTCTTTCTATAAATGAATAACCGCTTCTTCCAAAAATTTTCAAATAAGCCTCCACATAGGCACCCATCAACCAAGGCCAGACTGTGCCTTGATGATAAGCGTAGCTACGCTGATCCTGATTACCTATATAATGAGGATTATATAAGCCGGACATCGGACTAAGAGTCCTTATTCCTTTTGGAGTCAGAAGTTCACGAGTCACAAAATCCAATACTTGTTTCTGTTTGGATTTCTCAAGAGGCGAATACTCAAGAGAAACAGCAAATATCATGTTAGGCCTAACATTATTATCACGATAATCTCCCGTTACAAAATCATTTAGATATCCGAATTCATTAACGAATGTAGAAACAAATGATTCCTGTGTTTTCAGAGCTAAAGCACTATATTGTTCAGCTTTTTCTTCCTGTGAACTCTCCTTTAATATTCTTGCTCCAAACAACAGAGCATTATACCATAATGAGTTCACCTCAACCAAATAACCTGTACGCGGAGTAACAGGTTTACCGTTAATTATAGCATTCATCCATGAGGCAGGACGTACTACGCCGCTTGTGTAAAGAAGACCGTTTTGATGAATAAACAAATTAGGGTGATCTCCGGTCAAAATGAAGTTTATCATTTTTACAAGCAAAGGCTCATATTTAGATATACACTGTTTATCACTTGTATATTTTGCATACTGTTGAAGAGCCCAAACTGCCCAAAGTAAAACATCAGGAGCATCAATCTCTTTTATAATATCACTTAATCTGCCATGATCTATATAATTTTTTATAGCCACCGAAGCTGTATCCATCACTTGTTCGAAATGCTTCTGATCACCAATTGCCAATGTTAATCCCGGTAATGATATAAACGTATCTCGAGCCCGAACCTGAAACCATGGATATCCGGCAAGGATGTAATTGTTACGTCCTTTTTTATTATAAAATTGGATTGCCGAATTTTTAAGACAGTTGTAAAACCCTGTCCTTGGAGTACGTATCGAAAGCTCCTTTTTATACATCTTCTCGAGAGAACTTGTAGCAATCTCTGTCACTCCGGCAGAAAATATGATCTCCTCACCCTTCTCTATTGTCACCTTAAAATGACCGGGTACATAAAGATCCTCTTTGTAGTCATATCCTCTTTCTTGCTCCTTCTGGTATTCAATTCCTCTATACCAATCGGAATGACTTATGAATTCACACTCTTTACTCAACTGCATACAAAGTTCGGGATATCCGGGATATAATCGGGATCCTATTCCATTTTCAATAACACGATATTGCTTATTTATATGATCGTTTTCATGAGTCAGATCATTAACATTTCGAAAAGCCAAGAACGGCCTTAACAAAAGTGTAGTTGGAGAATGAGCCTCAAGAAGAGTATATTTAATCAATATCCTATTCTCATGTGAAATAAATATCTTTTCCTTCGAAAGGATAACACCACCTACTCGATAAACCATGCGAGATGATGCGGTCCAATTAAATTCTCTTATATATTTATGTCCCTTAGGTGCGAAATTATCACCCTGATACTTGTGAATACCAAGATTAAACTCAGCCCCTCTTTGTATAACTGTTTCGTCAAGTGAAGACAAAATAACATGATTGTCTTCATCCATGCCAGGTATCGGCATCACCAATAGCCCGTGATATTTTCTTGTGTTACAACCAATTACACTTGTACAGTGATAAGCACCCGATTTATTGGTCCTTAAAACTTCGAGAGGCAATGATTGTTCAAGATTAATCAGCAAGTTTTTGTCAAACTTTAAATATCCCATAAATTCTTTACATTTTCTTTCTATTGCAGGTATTAGACTTTTTTATTTCAAATACATTTTGATCATTATAACTATCACTTTAATCAATCCACGAGCGATTGTCACGACAATCATTTATACTTAAATTATAATCTATTTATTCTCTAATTTAGACTTATATATTAGCAATTATTTCTTATAAAAATAATCTCTTTTTACTTCATTGTGCAATGTGTAATTTTTTTTTCTCATTTCAAAATTTTAATTCATTTTTGAGAAAAAACCATCAACTATGACACAATATCAAGGTTATGTATGTTTTTCATTACTTATCAAAGTAAAAGCATCATGTGTCAGCACACTAAATATATCACTTTTCCTTTATCAAATCAACAATTACTAATCATCCTCAAAATTAACATTATCAAACATATTATGTGTTATGATAAAGAATTTTTTGGTGAAATATTTCATTAAAATTTACTCGAACTATTGTTTACATAACAATTACAGAGTTATATCGGTTGTCAAAAACCTTATTTTTTTTAACAAAAAAACAAACAAAGAACACACCCTATTGATTATCAACATCTTGTACACTTGACATTTTTAAGCCCAAAAGCATACATTTCCCCATCCTCACTTAATTGTAAATATAAATCAATTATGTATTAAAGATATAAAAACATTATAGAACAACTATCATAATACATATTTAAACAGCGCATATTAATACTTTTAACGGTTCAGTGATGAACTTTCATTTGAAAAAACAAACTTATGTTGTCTAAAAAAGGCTAACACCATTATTATTAAAGCAAGAAATGCATTAACCCAAAACGGAAATAACATATTTCCTTGTTGATGGAAGATTATCTGAAACAATTTCCCGATAAAAGGGCATAAGATTATAGCAATATAATTGCCACACATCACAACAGCCAACGCGAATATTGTGCGTTTCGAAGTTGCAATAAGAGAAGTTTTATCATAAATAAGAGGTTGTAATATTCCTATTCCGAATCCCATAAGAAAGAATCCAACTCCTATAATAACCGTTATTTTAAAAAGCACTACAAGAAAAAGGCCTATAGCTACCATCGCAAAACACAAATAAACCACTCTTTTTTTCAATATCTTCATTATCTGAGGCAAGCAAAATCCGGGAATCGTGATTGCTAAAAAATAGATAGATATTATCGTACCGGAATAAGTACTACTCAATTTATACTCTTGCAATACGAAAGAAATATTGAATGTTCCCATTATACTGAGATAAGTGATAGAAAAATAGAGCAACATCAATCCCATCATTTTCTTTACATCTAAGGATTGACCCGGCTTTAAATAAATATTCTTACTGTCACTATCTTCCTGCATATGAATTTGCTCCATTGTAGAGCCCTTAGATGCCCCTTGCCCGATAATATAACTTCCCTCTTTTTTAAGATACCCATCGGTAAGGAATCGAACCAGCAGTAAAGAAAATACAGGTATCAGATATACAGCAAAAGGAAGATGCCAATTGATATTGGCAAGCCATCCTGTAAGAAAAGTAGCCAAAACAAGTGTCAGATTATTTATCCCCGAACTCAATCCCATTTGCTTTGTGCGATAGTTACCGACAAAAAAATCAGCTATTAGCCCGGTTGAAAGAGGAATTATCATACCCGCACCCATCCCAAGAAAACAGCTTATAATTATAAGTGTATTCATTGAATTGGCAAAAAAATAGAGTATTCCGCTAAGCAAAAATAAAGAAAGACCTATTATCAGCATAGGAAGCTTACCTTTACTTTCTGTCAGCTTACCCGATAGCAAAACAAAAGGAACTATCATTAGGTTAGGTAATGAGGTTAGCATTTGGATCTCTAAATCGGAAACATTTTTGAAAACGGTATCAAGCTTTCCAAGAATTGGCGATACTGCGAGTCCTGGCAAAGATGTCACTGTTGAGATAGACCATATACTTAGCATAGTCCATAAAGTGATCATACCTTTTCCTGTATTAATCTCCGGGAATTTTCCTGAAAACAAATTTATTTTCCCTTTCATTTGGTTTTGATTTTAAATGCCACGTACGGAATCTTAATTTACAATAAATCAAGCACCGAACATGGCATATTAAAAAGCATGTTTAAAAGGTTTTAAATCAATGCTCTTTGTTTATTTGTGTGTGAAATTGTATTGTAATTTATTATAATACAAATTGAATTTGAGTCTGAAGCCTATTATCTACAGCACCGCCTTTATTCCATGTTTCTCTTCTACCCCAGATATACTCAATACCCCAATTTAAATAAGGTGTTATACTATAAAACATATTTCCATTTACATATAATCCGTATTTATAATCAGGATAATATTCTCCCGATTCCCAAACTCGTGCCTCTGAGCACATCGCATTAAATGTAAGTTTGCTTGTTGCATTAATTGTTGCCCCCAACACAACACCCATCATCGGAGTAGCTTTCATTTTTCCCGGTTTTTTATTATCAGGAATAAATGACATCGAATAACCCGGTAAATCCTGAATATAATTACCAAGACCTTCACCATATACAGCCTGATAATAGAAAGTAAAGGCATTTACAGGAGCCAAACTACCACTCAACATAGCACCCCAACCGGTAGTACTGCGAGTTCGATTTTCATCTATATTTCTATATGAAAATTGACGGAACAATCCTGTTAGTCTAAAGCGATATTTTTTATCTATTTCATATTGAATCCATGCCGGTATATCGGGGGTAATCTGTGATGCATTACCAAAATACTGATGTCCGTCGAATTTCGGATAATCTGTTCCATTATATGCACCCCTGAAGGCATAAAAGGTTGGTTGTTCAATTGATGCAGCAAAAGAGAATCCATTATAAGATTTAGACCTATAAGTGATCTGATATGCATACGATGACACATAACCATTAGGGCCCTGAGGGTCAATAGTATTTGGACAGGCTAATTGGTCTTGCATAAGCGAGTAGGTTAATCCTGCATAAAATCTACGATAACTTATATAAAGTTGATTGAAGGGGATATCAGGGCTTATACCATTTGGCTGAAACTTCATATATCCTACTATCTGATTTGGCGTTCCCTTAAAGCCGACAAATTGAAAATCGAGAACAGATGTCAGTGAATTAATATAAAATACACTTTTTTGACCTCTCTGTGCCGGAACCGGAATATAAGAAGAGATAAAATTTATGCCTGCTCCTGTATCATATAGATCATTTCCTATATCAAAACCTAATATAGTATTGATATTTCCACCAATAGCGAGCATAAAATCACCACCTCTTGATTTTACAACAAATGAGGGAACGGATGGTGTTTTAGTATCTTGTGGTTTATTTTGCTGCAAAAACTCAATATCTTCCAACGGAGTTTTTATAATAACAATAGGTGAGTTATTATCCTGAGCTTCTACTGATTGCGACACGAAAAAAGATGCACCGACTATCAATATTATAGAGTATAACAATTTCTTCATATTTGTAAATCTTTATTAGTTTTTATTTATGTATCATTTTTCTATAACAATAAAATGATTATTTAGTTTGAAGAAATGTTATTTAATTTACTCCATAATAGTCCATATTCCTCATCCTGATTCTTCCGGAATATTATTTCCCTTCCTAATTTTCTTAAATCAAATACTCTTCATTCACATGGTTGAATCTTTTCTTATTTTTCAAATCGATTTTAATTTTCTCTTTATACATATGTAACCTATCCGCTTTTATGTTATATCCTATCCGCTTTTAGGATATAACATACCCGCCTTTAGGTTCTATCCTAAAGGCGGGTAGGATACAAAACATTATTAGGAAAAATTGAAAGATTATTTAAAAAAACTACTCCGGAGAATATATATGATATATAAATGTTATTTTTCGAAATGAATCTCAATAGGTTCAAAATAAATAATAGTCAACAATGGAAAAAAGAATAAGACTTTCTTCAATACCAATTTTACTTTTTATTTTCCTGATATCAGTCATCGAAATATGTCAATATTTTTTTGGTTTCAGGATAGGATTCCTGGGTATCGAACCACGCACCTTTTCCGGTATAGCTGGTATATTGTTTTCTCCGCTACTTCATTCGGGATTCAATCATTTATTGGCAAACTGTTCTGCCCTAATTATATTAGGATGGTTTCTTTTTTATTTTTACAAAGACATCGCATGGAATATATTTTTCACAAGCTGGTTATTAAGTGGCTCAATTACATGGTTGATAGGCCGATCAGGAATTCACATCGGAGCATCTTCTCTTATCTACTCTCTTGCATTTTTTCTTTTTTTTAGCGGTATTTTCAGACGTAATCAAAAGCTGTGGGCTGTCGCTTTTATTACAATATTTATCTACGGAAGTATGTTCTGGAACCTTCTTCCCATATCTGAATTAATCACTCCCGGAACTTCCTGGGAAGGACACCTTTCCGGTGCTATTTCAGGATTAATATGTGCTTGCGTATTTATAAGAAAAGGGCCATTACCCGATCGTGGCATAGAGGATATGATTGATGATGAAGAAAGTGAGATTGAACTCTAAAAAACACTCTATTCTTTACCATTCCAATGATGATAAAGAATATAATAATAACATAATTTCATTTTTAACATAAAAATAAAACCGGATAAAATGTGTTATTTTTTAACACTAAAAAAGTTAAACCACTAAAAACAAACTTGTTTTTAATATTATTTTACTATTTTTAAGCCATATATTCATTTACTCATTCATGAATTGATATTTTAGAATACTTACTCGAAATGCAGTATAAAAAAAAGCCCAACAATAGGTATAAACCTAATTGTTAGACTTTTATATTCTTGATTTTAATTTTATATTTGTATTAATTAAATAAAAATAATTACAAAGAATTAAATAGCGACGATATATTTGATGCAAAAAGTTTTACAGAAATTGCAAGAAGAATAATACCGAAAAACTTTCGTAACACATATATTCCACCTTTACCAATCAGCCGTTCGAGAAGCGTTATCTTTTTTATCACGATATAAACCAAAGCGATATTAAGAACCAGTGCAATTATTATATTCAAAAGATTATATTCTGCACGAAGCGACAAAAGAGTGGTAAATGACCCGGCTCCTGCTATAAAAGGAAAAACAACCGGAATTATAGTGACTGAATCTTTTGGGCCATCAAACTTGAATATCTCAATTCCGAAGGTCATTTCTATGGCCATTACAAATATAACCAATGCTCCGGCAACGGCGAAAGATGAGATATCAACACCAAAAAGCTTTAAAACCAGATCACCAACAAATAAAAACAATAATAATATTGCTAAAGAGTAAAAAGCAGCTTTACCGGCATTTATAGGTCCGGATTTTTCTTTCAGGTCAATGAGTATAGGAGTTAATCCTGTGATATCTATAACGGCAAAAAGTACCATAAATGCGCTTAATGCCTCCTGGAAATTAAAAACAAAATCCATATGTAAACAAATATTAATAAAAAGTTTATGTTAAAGAGCTGCAATTTTACAAAGAAAAAAAGAACTATTTATAAATTGTTTTGTTTTTATTAGACAAGTTAAATATTTTTGTTATATATATACAATACTACTATGAGCGACATGTATGAATCGATCCTTAGATTGCCAATATTTCTTGGATTAAACTCGATTACGTTAACTTCTTTACTTGAAAAAAGTGCGGTACAGTTTCTTAAGTTTACAAATGACGAATTAATTGTAAATAAGGGAGATGAGTGTACACATTTAAAATTCGTTGTAAGTGGGAAAATAAGGATTGAAAACGAAGTTGTCCATGGAAAAGTAATGATCTGTGAAGAGTTTGATGCTCCAAACATCATAGCACCCGATTATTTGTTCGGTAAAGACACCTCATATCCATACGCTGTTACTTCAGTGGGAGAAACAAGCATAATGCAAATATCAAAAACTACTTTCATCAATGTGATGATGAGTCATGAGATTTGCCTTATAAACATGCTAAATCTTACTTCAAATAAATCTCAAAATACAATGAATAATTTTTCTTTTATGTCTGCATCGGATATGAAAGAGAAGTTATCAAGATGGATTTTAAATCTGACCAGCAAACAGGGTCAAAATATAAACATCAAATGTCGTCACAAAGATCTTTATACATTTTTTGGAATGCAACGATCTGTTTTTATAAATGTTTTGAATGAACTTAAAGAAAGTGAGATAATAGATTACGATGCATCATCAATAAAATTACTTGATAGATATGCATTAAAAGATATTTGTAGCAAAGATATCTCGATGTATATTGAAAATAATTGGTAATTATCAGAATTTAGTCTATAAAAGAGACTCCTTATAGAGTAAAGTTTTTAATTTTGCACCTATAATGCAAAATTAAAAACTAAATGGATCTGCTGGAATTAAGTGAACAAGAGATTATAAGACGTAACTCACTTGAGGAATTACGCAAAATGGGCATTGAGCCCTACCCTGCTGCCGAATATGTGGTAACAGGTTATTCAGAAGAAATAAGAGAAAACTTCAGCGATGAAGCTGAGGCAAGACCTGTTACAATTGCCGGACGTATAATGAGTCGTCGCGTAATGGGAAAAGCTTCTTTTGTAGAACTTCAGGATTCAAAAGGAAGAATTCAGGTCTATATTTCAAGAGACGATTTATGTCCCGAAGAGAATAAAGATCTTTATAACGTAGTATTCAAAAAACTTCTTGATATCGGTGATTTTATTGGAATCAAAGGTTATGTGTTCAGAACTCAAATGGGAGAAATCTCGGTTCATGCACAAGAACTAACCGTATTATCTAAATCAATCAAACCTCTTCCGATAGTAAAATATAAAGATGGCGTTGCTTATGATGCTTTCGAAGATCCGGAAATGAGATTCCGCCAAAGATATGTTGACCTTGTTGTAAATGAAGGTATTAAAGATATCTTTATTAAGAGAACCAAGGTTTACAACACGATGCGTGAATATTTCAACTCATTCGGGTATATGGAGGTAGAAACACCTATCCTTCAATCAATTCCCGGAGGTGCATCTGCTCGTCCTTTTATCACTCATCACAATGCACTTGATATACCTCTTTATCTGAGAATCGCTAACGAACTTTACCTAAAAAGATTGATCGTCGGAGGATTCGAGGGTGTATATGAATTCTCAAAAAACTTCCGTAATGAAGGTATGGACAGAACTCATAATCCGGAGTTTACTTGTATGGAGATTTATGTTCCTTATAAGGATTATAACTGGATGATGAAGTTCACAGAGAATATGCTTGAGAAGATTTGTCTTGCAACCAACGGTACAACAGAAGTAAAAGTTGGCGAAAATACAATCAGCTTCAAGGCTCCATTCGCAAGAAAAACTATGACTGAGGCAATCAAAGATTTCACAGGATACGACATTGCGGGAAAAAATGAAGATGAATTACGTCAAATCTGTAAAGAACTTGGAATCGAAGCAGACGAAACAATGGGTAAAGGGAAACTTATCGATGAGATTTTCGGTGAAAAATGTGAAGGCAATTATATTCAACCTACATTCATAACTGATTATCCTATTGAGATGTCACCTTTATGTAAACGTCATCGTGAAAATCCTGAACTTACAGAGCGTTTTGAGTTGATGGTAAACGGAAAAGAGCTTTGTAATGCATATTCTGAACTTAATGACCCTATTGATCAGCTTGGAAGATTCCAGGATCAGCTACGTCTTAGCGAAAAAGGTGACGATGAGGCAATGTTTATTGATCTTGACTTTGTTCGCGCACTTGAATATGGTATGCCTCCTACTTCAGGTATGGGTATCGGAATGGACAGACTTGTAATGTTGATGACAGGACAAACAACGATACAGGAAGTATTATTCTTCCCACAGATGCGTCCTGAAAAAACAGTTAAGAAAGATTCTGCATCAAAATATACAGAATTTGGAATTCCTGAAGAGTGGGTTCCTGTAATTCAGAAAGCCGGATATCTTACTGTAGATTCTATTAAGGGAGTATCTGCTCAGAAATTACATCAGGAAATTTGTGGCCTGAATAAAAAATATAAATTGAATTTGAATAATCCATCGGTAGAAAATGTAAACCAATGGATACAAAATATTGTTGTATAATTGATTGCAATACTTATCCCAGGTATCACAAAGCATAAAAATTAATATAGATTAACCAAGTTTAAATTTTGCTTTTTGATTCCCGGGATATTTTTCTTTTTTGTATTGTAATGAGTTTATATCTTTATAGTAATAATATTTTAATAATTAATTTACTTAAATATATTATTACAGTTGTAAATAAATAAAAACTACGTATGAAATTACCTGGAAGAATAGCGATTATTGGGGGCGGAAGTTGGGCTACCGCAGTTGCTAAAATGGTAATGACCAATACCGATAAAATAAACTGGTATATGCGCAGAAACGACCGTATTGAAGAATTTAAAAAATTCGGTCATAATCCCGCATATCTATCAAGCGTAAAATTCGATATTGATCGCATATATTTCAGTTCTAATATTAATGATATTGTGAAAAAATCAGATACTCTGATTTTTGTTACACCATCACCGTATCTTAAACTACATCTGAAAAAATTAAGAACTAAGATTTCCGATAAATTCATTGTAACCTCTATCAAGGGAATTGTTCCTGATGAGAACCTTATAATATCAGAATATCTGAAAAAGTTCTATAATGTGCCAAACGACAATATCGCAGTTCTTGGTGGTCCTTGCCATGCAGAGGAGATTGCTTATGAACGTCTTTCCTATCTGACAATAGGTTGTAATGATGAGTCAAAGGCTACAATGCTTGCTGATTTTCTTCGTTCTCATTTCCTAAACACTTGCACCTCGAAAGATGTAGCAGGTATTGAGTTCGGATCGGTTCTGAAAAATGTATATTCAATTGCAGCAGGTATTTGTAGCGGATTGAAATATGGCGATAATTTTCAGGCTGTGATTGTATCTAATGCCATTCAGGAACTTAACAGATTCGTAAATACGATAAATCCTCTTGAGAGAAATATTACCGATTCGGTATATCTGGGAGATTTATTGGTTACAGCTTACTCAAAGTTTAGCCGTAATCATATGTTCGGTACAATGATTGGAAAAGGTTATTCTGTGAAATCTGCACAGATAGAGATGGAAATGGTAGCAGAGGGATATTACGGAACTAAATGTATCAAGGAGATAAATCAGGAATATAATGTTCATATGCCTATACTTGATGCCGTATACAATATATTGTATAAGAAAATGTCTCCATATGTAGAGATCAAACTCCTTACAGAACATTTGCGTTAGAAATAATTAAAAGATTACAGATAATTAAAAATTTTCCGGAAGTGATTCCGGATAGGGTAATATTTAGAATTATATGAAACTATCAATTGAAAAAGTATTTTCGTTTGTTTCAGAAAATACAATTAAAGCGATGGCCACAAAAGCAGAGCAATTCAACGCGCTTTTAGAAAATGGTCAGGGTAAAGGAAATGATTTCCTTGGATGGGTAAATCTTCCTTCTTCAATCACATCAGAAAATATTGCCGAACTGAAAGCTGCGGCAGAAGTGCTTAGAAGCAAATGTGAGATTGTAGTTGTTATAGGTATAGGGGGAAGCTACCTTGGAGCTAAAGCAGTAATCGATGCTTTAAGCAATTCATTTGATTTCCTTCTTCGCGATCGTAAAAATCCGATCATGCTTTATGCAGGTCAGAACATCGGTGAAGATTATCTATATGAGCTACAAAACACTTTAAAAGATCGTCAATTCGGGATTATCAATATATCAAAATCGGGAACAACAACTGAACCTGCAATCGCATTCCGTATTCTTAAGAATATGCTTGAAACACAAGTAGGAAAAGAGGAGGCAAAACAACGTATTATTGCTGTTACCGATAAAGCAAAAGGTGCCCTTCGTACTTTAGCTAATCAGGAAGGTTACAAGACATTTATAATTCCTGATGATGTTGGTGGTCGTTTCTCTGTTCTTACTCCTGTAGGTTTACTTCCTATTGCTGTAGCGGGATATGATATTGAAACTCTTGTTAAAGGTGCAGTAGATATGGAAAATTCAACTTCTACTTCAGTAAAATTTGACGACAATATTTCTGCTATTTATGCAGCAACTCGTAATGCGTTGTATGCAGACGGCAAAAAAATAGAAATTCTTGTAAACTATCATCCAAAACTTCATTATTTCGGAGAATGGTGGAAACAGCTTTACGGCGAAAGTGAAGGAAAAGAGAATAAAGGTATTTTCCCTGCTGCTGTTGACTTTACAACAGATCTTCATTCAATGGGTCAGTGGATTCAGGAGGGTGAACGTACAATTTTTGAAACAGTTATCTCTGTTGAAAAGCCAAATAATAGCGTTATCATTCCTAATGATTCTGAAAATCTTGACGGATTGAATTTCCTTGCAGGAAAATCGGTAGATCAGGTTAATAAAATGGCTGAACTTGGAACTCAGATTGCTCATGTTGACGGTGGTGTTCCTAACATGAAGGTTACTATCGAAAAAATAGATGAATATAACCTTGGTCAGATGATCTATTTCTTCGAACGTGCTTGCGGTATCAGCGGTTATATGCTTGAAGTTAATCCGTTCGATCAGCCGGGTGTTGAAGCTTATAAAAAGAATATGTTTGCTCTTCTTGAGAAACCTGGATTCGAAGCTGAAACAAAAGCTATCAAAGAAAGATTATAAGAAAAATTTATAAATTCAAAAACGTAGCATATAATAAATATATGCTGCGTTTTTTATTTTAAAGAATTACTAAACAGATGCAAATTAAAGAGAGTATTATAGAATATCTTAAAAGAAATAATCTGAAAGAGCTTGATATAAAGAGTATTCTTTTTGATATGGACGGGGTATTGTTTGATTCTATGCCTTTTCATGCTCAGTCATGGGAAAGATGTATTAGCGAACTCGGAATAGATTGTACAAGAGATGAATTTTATCTTTATGAGGGGCAAACAGGATTTAATACAATAGCCTATATAATAAAGAGAGAATTTAAAAGAGAGGCGACAGAAGAAGAAAAAAAAGATATTTATAAAAAGAAGAGTCATTATTTTGAGTTGTGTGGCGAGGCACCTATTATGAATGGTGCACCCGAGGTACTTTATAAAACTCTTCAGGCGGGTCTTACTCCAGTTCTTGTGACAGGATCAGGTCAGCGATCTCTACTTGAAAAGCTAGCTATTGCTTTTCCTTCGACATTTTCAGAAGATAAGATGGTGACTGCTCATGATGTAAAATATGGGAAACCACATCCGGAACCTTATCTAAAAGGTCTTGAGAAAACCGGGGCTAAAATCAACGAGGCTTTTATTGTTGAGAATGCGCCTTTAGGTGTTCGTTCGGGAAATAGTGCCGGTATTTTTACAGTAGCTGTAACTACCGGTCCAATCGATAAAGATATTCTTTATAAAGAGGGTGCAGATATCGTATTTGGTTCGATGAATGAACTGGCTGAAAATATGGAAGAGCTTATAAGATTAATGAGCGAATTAAAAAATTCATAAATATATATAGTATGCATCCATTGGAAAAGTTTCACTTCTGCCCTATCTGCGGTTCGTATAAATTTTATTTCAATAATGAGATATCAAAGAGATGCGAAGAGTGCGGATTTATTTATTATTCAAATCCAAGAGCAGCAACAGTTGCTGTTATAAAAAATAAGAATAATGAAATTCTTGTAGCTGTTCGTGCTAATGAACCGGCAAAGGGAACTCTTGATTTACCGGGTGGATTTATTGATTTAAATGAAACAGCTGAACAAGGAGTTGCAAGAGAGGTATTGGAGGAAACAGGATTAAAAGTAAACTGTGTTAAATATCTTTTTTCAATACCGAATGTATATCCTTATTCGGGTATTGTGGTCGACACGATGGATCTTTTTTTTGAATGTTTTGTAGAAGATGATTCTATTATCAAGGCTATGGATGATGTTTGCGCATTAAAATGGATAAAGATAAATGATCTAAACCCGGATGATTTCGGTTTGCGTTCAATTAAAGAAGGTATATTAAAACTATTCGATTGCTACATTTTGTAATTTTTTTTATTTTTTTCAAACTTTAGACCACTCCTCTTCGTTATTATAATATTTACTATTATCACTTATGTTTTAAAGTGTTACAAATATTATAATCCAGATAATTATGTGGTACACAAAATATCTTTCAACTTTTGAAAAAAATATCGACACAATTCCCGATACTTTATTTGAACAGATAAAATTAGGATTAGAGAAAATCCAAAGTAAAAATCCTATTGTTTCGATAGTTATAATTGGACTAAATGAAGAATCTCATCTTGTTTCTTTATTATGGTCTTTATCTGAAATGAAATGTTCATATCCATTCGAGATACTATTGGTAGATAATAATTCGACAGACAGATCGAAAGAGATATATGAAAGATGTGGTGTTACTTATTATGTACAGGAAAAAAGAAGTCATGGATGGGCACGTACTTTGGGCCTTGAAAATGCAAAAGGGAAATATATTATAGGAATGGATGCAGATACTATTTATCCTCCTAAATATGTGGAAATTCTTACACGAAATCTCGAAAAGCCCGGAGTCGTAGCAGTTAATTCTTTATATAGTTTTGTTCCTAATAATGAAAATCCAAGATGGTTTCTATATTTCTATGAGTTTCTTAGAGATATACATATCTATATTCAACATTTTTCAAGACCTGAAAGATGTGTAAGAGGAATGGTTTTTGCATACAATGCTGAATTGGCTCGAAAAATAGGATTTCGAACAAATATCAAAAGAGGTGAGGATGGATCAATGGCGTATCAATTAAAAGAATATGGGAAGATAAAATTTATAAGGGATAGAAAAGCAAGACCGGTTACTTGTCATAATACAATTTCAAAAGATGGGTCAATTTATAATGCTCTTTGGGTAAGAATAAAGAAGCATTTTTCAACTCTAAGTCTTTACTTTACGATAAAAACCGATTTTAAAGATTCGGATGAGAATCTTATTAAATAGATAAAATCATATAAGCCGTAATTAGAAGAGTTACAGATGAAAGTTCCCGATGATATAACTTAAAAAAGTAATAAATATCAGTTTCATTCATCTGCAAATTTTCATTCGATACATATCGAATGATTCTCTTTTTACTTCACTATTTGCAAATTCAGAAGTGGAATGTCCCACTTTTTGAATCATTTTTTAGTTTATAATTCCTCTTATTAGTTTAGTAAATCCTTCAAATATTTACCATAATCTGTTTTTTCGCACTCTTTGGCCAATTCTAAAAGTCTGGAATTGTCAATCCAACCATTTCGCCAAGCAATCTCTTCAATACAAGCAATATAAAAACCCTGACGTTTTTGGATTGTTTCGACAAAATTTCCTGCCTCAAGAAGGGAGGAACAATTACCTGTATCCAACCATGCAAAACCGCGTCCGAAAAGTTCAACCTTTAACGTACCCTCTTCAAGATATAAATTGTTGAGATCAGTAATTTCATACTCTCCTCGTTTTGAAGGTTTAATCTTCGAGGCTTTTTCAACAACAGTGTTGTCATAGAAATAAAGTCCCGGAACAGCATAATTAGATTTCGGTTTTTCAGGTTTTTCTTCTATAGAAACAACCTTACCATCTTTATCAAAATCAACTACTCCATATGCAGAAGGATCTTTTACATAATAACCGAATATACAAGCTCCGGTTTTTAGGGATGCTGCTTTTCTAAGCATTATAGAGAAGTTTTGTCCATAGAACATATTGTCACCCAATATAAGAGCACCTGAATCTCCATTAAGGAAATCTGCACCAAGGACAAAAGCCTGAGCCAAACCATTGGGCTTTTCCTGAATAACATAAGAAAATTTCATACCAATTCTACTCCCGTCTCCCAAAAGATCTTTAAACATAGGTAAATCTCTTGGAGTGGAAATAATAAGTATTTCTTTTATCCCGGCAAGCATTAACGTTGATAAAGGATAATATATCATCGGTTTATCATAAACCGGCATAATCTGCTTTGATATTGCTTTTGATAATGGATATAAACGTGTTGCAGATCCTCCGGCAAGAATAATTCCTTTCATAAATATTTTTTTACTGCTTATTAAGTTCGTTCAGACAGGTCTTTAAGGATATTTTCCAATATGGAACTTGAATACCTAATGCCTTAATTTTGCTTTTGTCAAGCACACTGTATTTTGGGCGTTTTGCAGGAGTAAGATATTCATATGTATGAAGTGGTTTAACTTCTATATCGATGTTACTTATATCGAATATCTCTTTTGCAAAGTCATACCAACTACATATACCTTCATTTGAATAGTGATAAAGTTCGCAACCATTCTTTATACCCAAATCAAGAATATTAATAATGGCGCATGCTAAATCAGGAGCATAAGTAGGAGAACCTATCTGATCAAAAATAACACCAATCTCATTTCTGTCTTGGGCAAGACGAAGCATTGTTTTAAGAAAATTATTTCCAAATTCTGAATATAACCATGCAGTACGGATTATTACACTATCAATTCCTGCAAGTGCTATCATCTCCTCTGCATCTCTTTTTGTTTGTCCGTAAACACCAATAGGATTGTCACATGAATCTGTTTCTAACAATGGCACATTTGACTCTCCGTCAAAAACATAATCTGTGGAGATATGTATAAATTTAAGATCATATTTCTTACATATTCGAGCAAGGACTCTGGGTCCGATAACGTTGACTTGGCGGGCGATATCAGGTTCACTTTCAGCTTTATCAACGGCAGTATATGCAGCACAGTTGATTATAGCATTAATATCATTTTTCTTTACAATTTCAGATATTGTTTCCTCTTTTGTAATATCGGATTCCGGAAGATCAGTAAAGAAAAATTTATGATTGGGAAATTTATTTGAAATTTTAGATAAAGATCTGCCAAGCTGACCATTACCTCCTGTTACAAGTATATTCATCGATTTAAATACATTTGATCATAATATTTTTGATAATCTCCACTTACAACACTTTCAACCCATTCCTGGTTTTCCAAATACCATATCACAGTCTTTCTGATACCATCTTCAAATGGAGTTTCAGGATACCATCCGAGCTCTTTTACAATCTTGGTAGGATCAATAGCATATCTCATATCATGACCTAATCTGTCACCGACATATGTAATAAGAGAATCATTAATTTGGTTTAAGTCGGTCTTGAGAGAGGTATGATATTGTGGATTAGTTTCCATTAATTCCTTTATGGTACGGATTATTAATTTCACAATATTTATGTTGGTTTCCTCATTGTATCCCCCAACATTATAGACTTCACCTTCTCTACCTTTTTGAAGAACAAGATCTATCGCTTTTGCATGATCTTCAACATAAAGCCAATCTCTTACATTATCACCTTTCCCATAAACAGGAAGAGACTTACCTTCAAGAGTGTTCTTTATAATTAAAGGAATCAATTTCTCCGGAAAATGATATGGGCCATAATTGTTAGAACATCTTGTTATATTGATAGGAAGATGATATGTTTCATGATAGGCTATTACAATATGATCGGCACTTGTTTTACTTGCTGAGTACGGAGAGCGAGGATCAAGGTTGTTGGTTTCCTTAAAGAAACTTTTCCCATATGTCTTAAGATCCTTTCTGCCTTTTACAATATTTTTGACATCATCGTCAAGTATATCAAGAGTTTGAGGTGTTTCGAATTCTTTAATCAAAGATCCGTAAACTTCATCCGTAGAAACCTGAAGATACTTTTTTCCTTCTTTATATATAGGATATCCATGTTTATCTTTTCCTTTTATCCATGCCTTTTTTGTACAATCGAGAAGATTCTGAGTACCTAATATATTTGTTTGCAGAAATAATTGAGGATTTTCAATTGAGCGATCAACATGACTTTCGGCAGCAAAGTTTACAACGTAATCTATATCATATAAGTTGAATATATGATCAAGCAGCTCTTGATTACCAATATCACCTTTTATGAATACTACTTTATCGCCATCAATTTCATTTGTAATAGTACCTATATTACCCGCATAAGTAAGCTTATCAAGAATAATCACCTTAACACCGACATATTTAGATAATATATATTTTACAAAATTAGCACCTATAAATCCGGCAGCTCCGGTTACCAATAGTATTTTATCTTTCATACATTATATTATAACAGAATTGTTATTTTCTTTTTTTTTTAAAATGCATAATCTCCTAACTCGGGTGCAAGTAAATCTTTTTCTGATAAATGATATTTATCCATTTCAGGCCAGTTTATATTTACCGTTTTATCATTCCATTTTAAAGAACCCTCATCCCGCGGAGAATATTCATTATCAACTTTATATTGGAAAATAGCATCTTCAGAGAGAACAAGGAATCCATGTGCGAAGCCTCGTGGAATAAACAATTGAAATAAATTATCTTCTGTCAACTCTATAGTAAAGTATTTCCCAAATGTTGGGGATTCTTTCCTTAAATCAACAGCCACATCAAATACCCTTCCTTTTACCACACTTACTAATTTAGCTTGTGATTTATCTCCTTTTTGAAAATGTAACCCTCGAAGTACCCCTTTGGTAGACTTGGATTGATTTTCCTGAACCCATTGAATCGGACCTATCTCTTTTTCAAATAGATCTTTTTTATATGTTTCACAAAAATATCCCCTATCATCACCAAAAATAGTTGGTTTGATTATATATAAACCATCGATATTACATTTTTCTATTTTCATATTTATTATTGATTTAAACCATGATTTGTAGCGCCAAAATTATTCATTTTCAATTTTATCTTGAATATATTCATTATGGTTATTAACAAAAGTAATGGTATTTTTAACAATGAGGTATAAAATCTTTTTTCTTTCAAATATTCACAAGGCACAGATAATATGATTATTCCAAATATCAATACAATATTAAGAATCCATTTATATGATGTAGAAGATGGATATAATATTAGGAATATTAAAGGGAAAATGATATTAAAACAAAATATAATAAGGCGTGGAGGTAAAATCCACTGAAAAAGCTTATCTAACAAGGCAATATTGCTAATAATATCACGAAAAGGGATAATCTTAAATGCATTAATAAACATCAGATATTGTGTGTTTATCCAACGATGTCTTTGTCGTGCAAAAGACGTTTTATTATTGATCTTTTCATCATATACATATATATCTTCTATGTAGTCTATATTTAATTTATCCTGAATACAGAAGAGTTCAAGTTCCTTATCTTCGGCAAATGTTTTGAGATTTTTCACATTGTTTTTAAACCATATAAAAGGGAATACTATTCCCGATCCAATTAATGCAGAAGGAAAACCTATGTTTGTATGGCCTTTACGAAATATGGAATTATTAATCTCCTCGCTTATACTATCCAACATAGATATTTGGGAATCGCAGTTTTTTGATGTTCTATGTAATTGCAATACACTTTTACCATCGAATATATCATCAATATCACTTAAAAAACATGAGTTTACATTATTATCAGCATCAAGTATTATAACACCATCGTAATTTCCTTCAATTGAGTCCATTGTTGTAATAAGAGCTTTTGCTTTGCTACTTACTTCCTCATTTATATTAATTATAGTTATATCTAAATGTGAAATCTTTTCCATTATTGCCTCTCCCATAGAATCGGCAGCAACAAATATTGTATAATTATCTTTGTTGTAATTCTGTTTTATTAAATGATTCAGAGTATTTAATATTACATTATCTTCTTTATAAGCTGGAATTATTATGGCATAGTTTAGATGTTTTCGAGCAATATGAGCCCTTACGACATTCGTTTTTATTTTGCCGGAAAAAGAAAATATTAAATAGTATAAAAGTGGAATTAATAAAAGAAAATAAAAGATTATATCAAGGAAATTATACATAATCATGAATTTAAATTTATTGGAATCAATATTTGTTCATTACAAAAAAACTTATAGTTCCTTTGATTATGGAATATGCATTTTTAAAATTTCCCTTTATTGAAAATTTAATAAAGTGAACGGGACTGGCTATTAACATCTGATAAAGAATAGAAATATATTTATTTCCACCTTTTATATTTCGAAATGCATATAATAGCCGATTTCTTACTAAATAATAAGTTTTAAAAGGGCTGTTTTGTCCTGTGCTTTGACTTTCTTTATGATATACAGTAAATCCTGGTTCATAAATAAGTTTATATCCGGCACTTCTTATCTTTTGGCACCAATCAAGCTCTTCATAATATAAAAAATAGATTTCAGGCATTCCACCTATTAGATCTATTACTTTTTTCTTGACTATCATTGCAGCGCCATGCAAGAAATATGTTTCTTTTCTATTATTGTATTTTTCCTGATCTTGTTGTTCAAAACCGATTAAAAAATTCCTCATTGTCACTTTTGACATTTTAGTATAACCGGCAAATTGAATATTTTGGGGAGGATGAAAAAATTTTATTTTGGGTGATAAGGCTCCTATTTCATCATTAGAAAATAAAGAATCTATCATTTTATGTATTCCATCGTCAAGAATTTCGGCATCATTATTAATAAAAAATATCGCATCCCCTTTTGCTATTTTAATGCCTAAATTATTTCCTCCTGCAAATCCAAGATTTTTATCACTTCTGATACATATAATCTCAGGATACGTTTCTTTTATTTTTTTTGCCTCATTTACTTTAGATCCATTATCAACAACAATAATTTCAGATGGATAAGTATTATATTGTTTTAGAGATTCCAACAATAACAATGTATCTTTTAATCCATTATAATTGACCGTGACGATTGATACATAATGGTTTACATTTAGATTAAATTCTTTATTTATCATGATATATTAAAAATTTAATCATTCAGTTATTTTTTCCTGTTAATATCATTCTAAAGAGAAGTCATTAGTTAATATAATTAAGGATTAAAAATAATTATTTTCTGATTTTATCTCTAATTTTCAATAGAATATTTCTAAGAAAAGGCAAATATTGTCCACTTTTAACATTATATATTATTGACTGATGCTCAAAGATCATGCTAAAGTCTGCAGTACATAAAACCGGCTTTGAGGTTATTTTGTTTATTTCAACGGCCTGTCTTTTTTCACTTTCAATAAATAACATGTATTTATCTTTTATGTATTCTGATGCTTTAAATGATCCATGACAGTTAGCTTTTTGCCTGGCCCTCATATCCGGAAGATCCAGCATTATCAATTTGTCATATTTAATATTATTTTTATCTAACCATATTTCTGTTTCTTTTCTATATTTCTCAAGTCTGGAAGTTACAAGAGAGCCAATCTTGGCTCCCGGAATAAATAATGGTTTTGCATTCAAAATAAATTCGCGGTATTTATCACCATCATCGTTTTGTTCAGGTAAGGGATCTACACAAAGAACACCATCAATATCGAAACAAGCTTTTTCAAGTATAGTATGATTTAATATGTTCCACTGAAAATATCGTGGCAAAGGCACTGTGTCGAAATAAAAATCTACAGATTTCTCTTTCCCCGGAATGGTATATACAACAGCATATTTTATATTGTAAACTTGTTCATGCTTAACAAGTTTTGCTTTGCTTTTGTTTAACGCATTTCCCGAAGCCAGACTATCATCAACTATAAGAACATTACGTATCTCACTATTATCAAAAAACTGTTGTCGTTCTCCCGCCTTATAAATGTGTCCGTTAATAAAAGATTCTAAATCGGTAAAAGGTTTATTTAAGTATAAAGCCAAAAGATTTGCAGGAATCATTCCACTTCTGGGAATTCCCACAACTAAGTCTATATCTCGAGGAATAATATGTAGTCTTTTTAATATCGTTTCATTTAAATCTGCAAAATTTCTATAGTTCATTATAACATTATTAATATTTTACCTTTACCCATTCATTTTTTTCAAAATCAAATCGTTTTAATATCCGAGCTGGATTACCTGCGACAATTGAATAATCAGGAATATCTTTAGTGACCACACTCCCTGCTCCAATCTGACATCTTTTTCCAATTTTAACACCCGCTACAATTACTGAGTTAGAACCAATATGCGTATCTTCATCAATAAATACAGGACGACGGTCGAGTTCTTGATGTTTTGAATTTTGGGTTGCATCCTTATATCCATGATTGAATCCGGCAATAAATACGTTCTGACCAGTGCCACATCCGGATTTCATTGTTACAGGACCAAGAACTACCGAACCAATTCCTATTCTGCAGTTATCACCTAATATTAAATCTCCGGCTCCATTAGAGATTGTGGCGAAATCTTCAATAATACCTTTTTTTCCCAATTCAAATCTGTGCCAAGGAAAAAGATCTAGGCGTGATCTCATATAATGAATATCTGCGCCCCTACCTATTTTATATATAAAAGGATTTATAAACCATCTAATCCATAGACGAGGTCTTGGACTTTTTTTGGGAGTAATTAACCATATTAGAAATGGACGTAAATTTTTATAATTCTTCAGTTTAAATAATATACTCATTTACTTACTATTTATATTCTCAATAATATATTTATATAATAATCCCACACTGTTTTCCCACGTATGCGAGAATGCAAATTTTAATTTTTCATCAGGAGTTCCAAGCTCCTGTTTGTTATATAAAATAGCTTTTATTGCATCTATATAGTCTTCTATATTATCACAATTATAGCAATAGTCTTTAAAAATATTCATCGTACGGGTATTGGTAGCTACAATAGGTTTACCTAATGCAAGATACTCATCTATCTTGCGGGGATAATTACCTATAGTTACCTCATTGATTAGCTGAGGATTTATACAGATATCAAAATTTGAAATATAAGCCGGAATCTCTTTTATATCTTTATGACCCAAGAAATGTACATTTTTCAAATTATTGATATCATGTTTTGAAAATTCTTCATCTTTAGGACCTACATAAACAAAATTTATCTTATCAAAATATACAGCTAAATCATATATTAGTTTCAAGTCCAATCGTTTTGCAGTTAACATGCCTGCATATCCAATTATTGGCCCTGTTATATTAATTAAATCGGAAGGTCTTTCGTAATTGGTTTTTATTGAATAGTTTGACAAATCTACACCCTGTCCTATACAATAGGTTTTAGGTTGATATTGAATTGAATATTCAGATAATTCTTCTGAATTTGATAATACAATATCGGAATTCTTACATATCTCTTTTTCAAAACGTAGACAATGTTTTAACCAAAATGGGCTACGGAAATTATCTCTTCTGTAATAAATTGAAAACTTTGATTTCAAATATTCTTTAGCATAAAAACTTCTATAAAAATCATTGTCGATAAAAAGAATATGGTCTTCAAAATTAAGTTCTTTAATTATCTTATTTACAAAAGAATATATCTTCTTATTATTTAGCTTATTAAAAAAATCATAGATCTTTCCATCCGGAATTGAATTAATTGGAAGAATAGTAAATGGCAAATCTACTGTAAAAAGGTTCTCATTTATCTTTTTTACATAATTCGATTTATTTCTTACAATTGATCGTCTAACTATATTTTCCTGAATATTATCTGACTTATAATATGTAATAATATCTAATGGAGTATTAATATATAAAACTCTATTATTCTTCGATACCTCTAATGCGATATCTTTGGCATTAGACCCTATTGGGATATCCCATGGTTGGTTTCCGGTAAAAACGAAATTTTTGTTAGAAATAATATTTTCCATATATTATAATTTTTGTTCAAGTAATTAGCTTGTAAGAACCGATAATATCTTTAAGTTATTAAAATATAGCAGTACACAAAAATAAAAGTATTATAAATCATCGTCTTAGACAACTATTTAACACCATGTTTAGTATGAATAAATGTCTTATTGGCTCCTTTTAATGAGAATAGATTAATAAACATCATATAGAAAACTATTGGAACTTTTATGATCGAACAAAATAGCTTTCTTGAAACATATTTTTGAGGTATAGCTAAAAATAAAGATAAACTTATAATAAGAAAGACTATCCACCACTTTATCGACATGTTTAAATCAAAAAAACTATATAGGGATGAAATAATAAAAGATATTCCTAATAATAATAATCTTGGTAGAGATAATTGTTGATAGAACTTATTTATGAAATCTTTATTTCTTTGACGTAGTTGTTTGGGTAATTCAGGGATAAACTCTGTCAAATAATGCAACTGTGCTGACATCCAGCGTTTTCGCTGACGTGCAAAATTGTTATATGTTTGAATTTTTTCATCCAAAAGTTCCAGATTATCGATATAGGCTATTTTCTTTTTTAATTTAAACATTGTCAACTCAAGAGCTCTATCGAATCCTCCAATTGCATTAATCTTTTCAAGTTCCTCTTTTAATAAATTAAATTCAAAAGCCATTCCCGAGCCAATTAAGGCGCCTGAGAAACCAAGATTCACATGTCCTAATCTGAAAATACTATTATTTATCTCTTCACTCACAGCATCAAGAAATGCCATATCATTATTTATATTTTTTGCTTTTCGGTGAGCCTGAATTATAGGAGCTTTAGTATTGGCAAACGCAGTATTTAGATCTCTGAGGAAATTATTACCTATTACATTGTCCGCATCTAAAATCAATGCATAATCATAGTTTTCAAGTTTGCTTAAAGAAAAATTTAAGGATTTTGCTTTAGTACTATTTTCAAATGATACCTTATGTAGTATAATAGGCAGAGATTCTAAATTGGTATTAGTGGACTCTTTCATTTTATCAGAGATTACAATTACGTCATAATTATCTTTATTATAATCCTGATTTAAACATGACATAACACATTCCAAAATAACTGAATCCTCTTTATACGCAGGTATCAAAACTGCTATTCGTTTATGATCGCAATTTGTATATTTTAAGTAATTTCTATGTGAAAACTTCGAAGCTACTGCAAATACTAAAAGGTAAATTGCCTGAATTGCAAAAAATAATAAAATAAGGTGGTCTAGCACGCAAACAAAAGTCATAATATGAGTGAATTTTAACAAGCATTAAATATCTAACAATATTACATATTTAGTTTCATTTTTCAAATAATAAATTATTTTTTATTTAAATCATATATACTTGTATAAACTTTTATTAGATTTTCCGCTGTATTTTTCCATGAAAAACTCTTCACACGTTCTAATCCATATGATCTGATTTTGTCGTATAAATCGTTATTATTTTCCAACAAAAGAATTTTAGATGCAATATCTTCGGAATTGAAAGGATCAGCCAATATTCCATTATCACCAATAACCTCAGGCATTGATGATGTATTTCCGGCAATAACAGGGGTACCACATGCCATTGATTCAAGAATAGGAATCCCGAAACTTTCGCGAAGAGAAGGATATAAAAAGATAGATGCTTTATTATAAATATAAGTCAGATCCTTATTGTCAATATATTTCACACAAGTTATCTGGGATTTAAGATATTCCAAATCTTTATCCTTCAACAAAGAATCCAGAATCTTATTATCAAGATCAGCTATTAAAAGAGGAAGTTTCTTTGTAGATCTACTGTTATATATATTATATGCATCTATTGTTCTTTCAAGATTCTTTTTAGGATCGGTATTGCCTAAGAAAAATAGATATTTTTCCGAATCAATATATTTTTTTGTAACTGAATAATCAACATCTTCCATCATTGTAAAATGATTATTAAAACCATTGTATATATACATGATCATATCGTCTGACAACTTTAGAGACTCCTTAATCCTTTTACACTCAAAGGAAGAAACCGTTATGATTTTATTACATTTTGGTAAAATCTTTGGTACTATCAATTTTCTATAATACCATCCCAGGTTTTGGTATAAAGATTTATTTTTTGAGCCACGAGGCTCAAGAAAAATTATATCATGTAAAGTAAGTATAAGTGGGACACTGCAAAAGAAGGGAGCTGTATTACTCGTACAATGTAATATATCGGGTTTAATCTTTTTCAATTCACGAGGTAGGTTAAACTGTTCCCAACAAGGATAGAAAGTAGATCCAAATTCTATTATCTTAAAATTGCCGGTTTCTTTCAGACACTTATCTTCTCCCGGTGCAACAAGAATATAATACTGATTTTTTTTATCTATTTTCTGAAGTTCTTTTATAGACTCAAGAGCAACGAAATCCATTCCGTGCTTATTTTTGCGAAATATGCGCTGAGCTTCTATTGCTATTTTCATATCGATAAACTTGTTATATTAATTCTTGTTCTTTTATTCTCTTAATCGTTGTATCACATTTTCGCCACTTCTTCTTATTCTTAGAACTCCGATTATCATTAGAATAAAAACTGAAGGTATACCTCGCAATGCATCTTTTAATTTATGGTCAACTAAATAATTAGGTATAGCCACAATAAACGTCATACATAATGTGAAGAATAATATCCACCATTTGATTGATAATACCCAATCGTAAATTGTAAAAAATGACGATATGAGAATTATAAATCCAAAAAGTAATAACCTAGGCGGCATCATCCATTGAAATAATTTATCACAATAATCCCATTTTCCTTTTACAATGGCTGTAGGGAGTGTAAAAATTCCATTCAAAAGATTATAAATATGAGAAGCCATCCAGCGACTCCTTTGATCATAAAATCCTCTTTTATTATCAACTTTTTCATCATACGTAAACACTGTTTCAAGGTATTCGATGTATAAATTATTACTCAATAAAATCCGCTCCATCTGTTTATCAAAACCTAACAATGAGCAAGAATTAATACATTCTACAAATAGTTTATAATCGAATGCCATTCCTGATCCTATTAAGGCCGAGGAAAAACCTAAAGCAGTATGTCCTTTTCTGAAAATAGAATTGTTTATCTCTTCGCTGACGGCATCTAAAACTGCTACACGAGTTTCTCTTTTTTTGGCAATTCGATGTGTCTGAACAGCATCGCAACCAGAATAATAAGCATCGTTTATCTTTTGAAGCATATCTGAATCAACATCATTATCAGCATCAAGAACTACAACGACATCACAATCTAATGATCTATAATCAATTAACTCTACAGCGTGTTTCAATGCAATACCTTTTGAAATAGATTGGGTATCAATAGGTATTGTTATTATATTCATATCATTCAATGTTTGAATTTCTTCTTGCATTGTTTCATCGATAACAGTAATTATTTTATATCTATCTACAGGATATTCCTGTCGCAAAAAAGATTTTACAGATTCTATTATTATAGATTCACCCTTAAATACCGGGTAGAGTATTATAAAGTTGTGATTAATCTTTGCTTTGGGATATTTATTCTCAGCACTACTTAATGATGCCATAGAAAATATAAATAGATATAAGACTGAAATTATAAATAAAAGGAACAATATTGCATCAACGATGATTACAACTTTGTTATGTGAATTCATAATTTCATAAAAAAAAGTATCAATATTCATAATGATATAGATTTTCAATTAATTAATTTATATAACGATTGGTTTTCTTCTCTTTTTTCATTCATATCTTGTTCAATCCGTTCACCATTAAGTATTAAAGTAAGGCCAACGAAAGCGATAATATTTGTAGGAAATTGTCCCCAAAATGCATTTCCATATGCACTCAATAACATCCCAAAAATACCACATAGCAGAGCAGATAGATATCCACGAAGTTCTTTATCTTTTATTTTAAAAAGTAATAGATACGAGCAATATGAGATTGTAAAAAATAATATCCCCAAATAGAATATAACTCCTACAATACCGGTTTCAACCCATATTTTTACATATGTCGAATCATGAGGTATCATTGTTGTCAATCTTGTTGAAAATTTTTTATTCTCTACACCTGACAATCCTATACCCTCTCCAAAAGGCTTATATTTTAGATATTCGGCTAATATTTTTTTATTCTCTCTTCTAACATTAAAAGAGGCATCAGCGGTTGGTCTAAAAGCGGTTCGCATACGCCTTATTTGTTGATTTCCCTGACCAATCATCGTAAAGGCAAAGAATATATATATAAACACCAACATTGTTCCACTCAATGCCATGAGCTTGAAGTTTTTACTTAATAAAGTATATAATGCCAATCCGGCTAAAGGGACTATCATCGCTCCACGAGTACCCGAGAGCATCATTGCATAAAATGCCCCACTCCCAACAGCTATATAATAAATACTTTTTAATTTTGATTTAGTAAATAATGCAGATATAATAAATACTATTCCGGCACAACCCATATTGGATCCGAAGTTCCCGGCATCTGAAAAGAAAGAAAAATACCTTGTTCCTGTCATAATCAAATGAGTTAATGCTCCTCCATTATTTAACCAACGTAATTCTGCATAATCCCATCCAATATATCTTTGCCACAAAACTTTAACAACCGCTGTAAGTGTAAGAATTGAATATATAATTAATATTCCATCCAAATGCTTTCTCTTTATAAGTAGTACAGATGCAATCAATGTAATAATACAACCGTTAAAGGCCAATCCTCGATTGGTTATCCATGCTTGAATATGAGCTGAAGGATTAGCTAATTGAAGAATACAATAGAACATCCAAACTGTCATACCCCAAAACAGATAGTTTTTTCTCAATATTTTCCATTCAACATTTTTATACAGCAAAGAATGAAAGATTATCATTATTAAGGTCACAAACATTAACCCATCCATGAGGTAACTTACCCCGGAGGCTTCAATATATCTTGTTAATCCCAATAAATAATAATTCAATATAAATATCAGAATGAATAAAAAAACAGGATATCGAAATGAAAAGATTGAAAAAATAAGCAATAAAGGAAAAAGGATTACTAAGGCATAAATAACACTATTCTGTGTAACCAAAGAAAATATTATAGTTATCAAGCCGGATAATAAGATTATATTATTCGGCTTTAATAATTTTTCCCAAAAAGATTTCAAAAGAAATATTTTCATTTTAATCTATTTTCGATAGATGGTGTAGTTGATGTTATTCCCATATTTAAGAATACATATGAAAGACTTCTAAATCGTCCAATAGGAGGTAACTGACCCACAAATGTTTCAGCAATATCTCTTGATGTATTATTAAGACAAATAAAGGTTTTATCTTTCAATGATTCAGATTTCAAAAGATTTAAATATATCTGATCACTTTCTGTCCATACTCGTTTAGCATTCATTATTACCAGATTCAGATCTGAGTTTAAAACTAATTTTGATGGAATCGTTGATCCTTTCAGATTGTTATGTTCAACAAATATCACTCGAGTTTCTTTTTTGATAGGTTTTGAAAGAACTGAATTCAAGTTATCACTTGTAGAATAATTCAAATCTTCAGTAAAATCCACACCATAACGAACAGTTTCTACATCAATATTTTGTTCTCTAAAACTTGTCATTAAATAATCTATAACGAAACTTTTTCCCTCTTTTGGATCTACACTAAAGAAATTCACAACCAAAGGAGTTTCATCCTTAATAAGTGTTTTTATTCTATTTGTAAGATAATCTGAGCAAATTCTGTAACAAGCTTTAGAGTATCCACGATATTTTAATTCATCGGATCCTGTAAAAATACTCAAAACAGGAGTTGATGTTAATCTCATGGTTCTGTTTGGATCCCTTAATGTTCTATCAAGTAATTCTATGATTAGATGAATAAAGACTATGAAAAAGACACTACCTATAAATGCTGCAATTATCAACAACATTCTCTTGCTTCCATCATCAGATAAAGGATAGACAGGTTGTGAGACAACATTTAAAGTTGCAGTTGAAAGTTGTATATTTTTTTGCTTTAATTTGGCTAGATTTAATGCGTGAAGTATCTCCAGATAAGACTCTTCCGTAACTCGAATCTCTCTTTCTCTTTTATTTATCTCTGCTCCTACGGGGGAATAAGCTCTATATTGTTCGGCATATTGAGCTTTTCGATCATTTAAAACCTTAAGCTCTGCCTTAGCTTTTACATTTCTAACCAATTCCTTCAACCATTGGTTTACCATATCTTCAATAGCGACACCCTCTTTCGATATTTTATATTTATTCATATCGTCAGATATCCTTGAAATTCTCTTTTCTGTTCCGGTAAGTTCGTTTTTAAATCGTTTTAATTCATCGTTTTTTTCGATTGCTTCGTTTGTACTAAACATCTCAATTTCTGCAATCTTAGCATTGTTTGTCGATAAAGTGTCTAACATAGATACAAAATCAGCATTAGATCTCATCAAATTAGCCCTTATACCCATTTGACGATCAAGTTCGTTCAGTATTTTAGAAGAACTTTCATACTCTTGCTTAGCTAAACTTACCTTATTCTCATATTCTGTAAATGATATGGCAATTGCTTTTGTCTGTTCTAAATAGTTTATTACGCCATTCTCAACATTATAATTAGTAAGATCATTCTCTAGTATATTCAGTTTTCTCTTAACTATTGACAATTGTTCCTCATAATATGAAACAACATCATTCGAGGCTTTATATTTAAACCCTTCATATGCATTAGTCAATTCTTCTGTCAATAATTTAACAGTACTTAGTGCTATTCCCGGATCATCAGCGGTATATGAAATATCAATAATATCACTATTACCTACACGTTTAACCTGTACTTCCCGTAATGCCTTATAGCTATAATGAGGATGATTATAATTGAATAAAGTAAATAAGAAATTACCTGGTATTTCTTTTTTATAACGTTCAAGATTACCAATACTTTTCTCTAAAGATGTGGGATCTATCATATCTTTCACATCTAATGGAACTATATCTAATAACTCTTTGTATTGATCAGCTTTTATATATAAATTATCTTCATTCAAATTGCCATTTACCATATTAGTTGCAAATAGCCTTATCGAAACAGACTCAAGCGTACCTTTAGCTTTAGTTAGATTAATAATATTTTCAAACATATTATTAATTTCAAAAAAACCTAGTTTTTCATCGGCAACACCTGTTGCTGAAACTATACCGGTATAAATGGAGGTTTGAACAGTATATTTATGAGGTATAAACTTTGAAAAGTAAGCCACTAATAAAGTGACTATTAAACTTCCAAAAAAGATTTTATATCTTATTCGATATAAAAACTGTGCTATATATAATGTAATATCTTTATTCACGATTTAATACTCTTACATTGGTTAACATTTCTAATAAAGTTATTGAGTTTTGCAAAGCCGCTCTGCCTTCCTGATATTTTACTATCGCATCCGAGCGTCGACTTCTTTCAAGAGAAAGTTCTATAATGGAAATTTTTCCATTTATAAAATCTTGTTCCGATATCTTCATTTGGGCATTATATAATGCTGCAGCATCTGCCTTTGCTTTAAGCACTGCCAATTGTAAAACAACTTCATTATATGCTTCAAGTACTTTTAGTTTTCGTTCCTCTACAGATATATCATATTCATATTCGATTTGCCTTAGTTTTGCATTTTCTATTTTGTTCTTTTGTCGTATTTCAAATAAGTCTCCTAAGGGGATAGATAAAACGACTCCTACATTATACATATGTTGTCTCTTTCCGCTTCCCGTATAATATAAAGGAATATCTGTGGCTGAACTTGTAGATAAACTAGACCACTGACCATATTGATATTGACCAGTTATTCTTAAATAATTCAACCAATCGGCTCTCGTAATTTTTGTCTGCGCATTCTGTTCTGCCCTCTTTGTTTCATAAACCTGAGTAGAAGGATGATCATAAACCGATTCTAAAAAAACTTGTAATGGTGGCAATTTTAGCTTTACCTGATCTGTCGTCAAAGTTTTAACAGAATCAGAAGCATTATAACCTTGTCCGAAATCAAATTCCTTATGAGTTATAGTATCCTGTTCAATGGTTACATTATTATCAATAAAACCAACAGGATTATTCTTATTGTTCTGAGACCATGAAGGCACAAACAATAATAAAGCAAAAAGAAATATTATAATTTTTGTCATAAGCATCTATACTTGTAAGAAATTTATTTTTATTATCCTCAAATGCGACATCTCCTTTTTTGACATTTATTCAATCTTATTACAATCACAAAACAAATCAAATCACATAAACTAATCATTACTTCAGGGTATAACCTTTTCAAAATTAATATTTTAATCTTTGAATAATAACTTTTACAGTTTCAGTAATAATTTTTAATCATCTTTTTGAACTTATTTTTTCATAACTAATACTATATAAGATTCATTCTTAACAAAGAGCGGCTATTAATTGTTTTACACCATCTGAGGCTTTTGTGTTAATAAATACATATTCTCTATTGATTCTAACCTCATTAATATCTATTAAATAGATCTTCGCATCCCGTTTAACAAAACTAAGTAATGATGCCGCCGGATAAACCATTAATGAAGTTCCAATTACAATGAATAAATCTGCAGATTCAACCTTTTCAATAGCTCTTTCCATTTCAGGAACCTCTTCTCCAAACCAAACTATCCATGGTCGTGCCTGTGTATTATTAATAGTATCTCCTATATTAATATCAGTGTAACCAATTTCGTTTACAACAGACTTATATTCATCTGAGGCTTTAGTTAATTCTCCATGAAGATGAATTATTTCTGAAGAACCTGCTCTTTCATGTAAATCATCAACATTTTGAGTTATAATTGTTACGTCATATTTTTCCTCCAGTTCAACTAATAACTTATGAGCATCATTAGGTATAACATCTTTCAGTTCTCGACGTCGCTTATTATAAAAATCGATGATAAGCTTTTTATCTTTATTCCAGCCCTCTATACTGGCAACATCTTCTATCCGATAATTTGCCCATAATCCGTCTTGAGCTCTGAATGTTGAAAGTCCACTTTCTGCACTGATCCCGGCTCCCGTTAATATTACTATTTTCTTTTTTTGCATCTCCACTTTTTTTAGTTTCTAATAAACATAAGGTTATTAATAAGATATAATACAAAAATTATTGTCGCAACTCTCTTAATATAGTTAATTGTTGAAATCTGAATATCGTAGACATTAAAAAAAAGATTATAATGCCTATTAATAGAGCAACTGTTAATTGGATAAAGGGATCAGTAAAAAACAAAGTTGTTAGATACATTACGGTTGCCGTAAAAGCAGATAATACCAAAATTGGTAAAATATGTATAACCTGATCAATATATCCCGTATTTATTACTTTACGAGAAAAAAATATGATAATTGCAACATCAATAATGGCGTAAAGAACAAGACCTATACACATCACTTTAACATCCCAATTTATGGTTATAAAAAGAATTATAAAAGCACATATTTTTTTTAGAATCTCTGCATATAAAGTATAATCAGAACGTTTTTTTACCTGAAGTATACTGTTATTTAGCCTCATTACTGGGTCCCACATAAAAGCAATGCATAAAATCCTTAACAACGGAACTATACCAAGCCATTTGTCTGTCAATAATATTCTGACCAAAGGTTCCGCTATAGCGCATAGACCCAACATCATTGGAAATATAATGTAACATGACATTTTCATATATTTCACAAACGATGATTCCAAAAGTTCTTTCTCATCTTGAATATTACATTGTATTGGATAAATGACACGTATCAGTATATTAGTTATATTATTGGATGGAAACTGTGCAAATACAAACGCTCGGTTATAAAAACCAAGATCTATCGGACTGAATCTTTTACCGATTATTAAAGTATATAAATTTACATATATTGTGTGTAGTAACCCTGAGGCTAAGAGTTTAGAACCAAAAGCGAATAATTCCTTAAACGAACTATATGAAAAAGTCAACATAGGTTTCCACTTAGCGTATATCCAATATAATAAAACCTTAATAAGATTGTTTGAAAGAGATTGAATTACAAGTGCCCAAACCCCAAATCCCTTATAAGCAAATATAAAGCCGATAACTCCACCTATTATGACAGCTGTTAATGAAGCTTTGGCCTGTCGTTTAAAATCCAGTTCTATGGTAAGCTTTGCCTGTTGAACAATACCGAAGGAATTAATAATTAATGATATACCAACAACTTTGGTTATGAGATCAAGTTCCGGTTGATTATAAAAATCAGAAATAAAAGGAGAACAAATATATAGTAATAAATATAAACAAACTGACACTGCAATATTAAAGTAAAAGACTGTCGTGTAATCAGTATTAGTCCTGTTCTTTTTTTGAATTAAGGCATTTGCAAATCCACTATCAATTACTGATTGTGCCAGTGCCATAAAAATATTTAACATAGCAATCAGTGCATAATCTTTTGGATCAAGTAAACGTGCAATTATAATTCCCAATACAAAGCTCGATCCTTGTACTGAAAAACGCTCTATTGCACTCCAAAATACACCTTTTGCAACTTGTTTTTTTGAACTCATTTATATTGTTTCTTTTACTTGAATTAAATCCTTTTTGCTTTTTCCCAGCTACCTTTGCCTTTATTTTTTGTTAAGTATCCAATTCCTTTTATAACATTTAAATTCATAAAAAGAAAATACAATGGCACATATATACTTTTTCTTTTAACTTGTTTATTTCTCAGACAATAACCAACATATGCTATTATATAAAATATAGTCTGAAACATCAATAATATCCAATATATTCTGGAATTGACAGTTAATGATAGTAGAATGTTTATAGGTAAAGCCAAGAAAAATAAGATTGGCGTGATAGTCCATCTCAAAACTCGATGTGATATATATTCAAAACTAAGAACTCCATATTTGAAAAAATTAAAGAGAGATTTTAATCTCCATATAGACTGTAACCCACCTGCGGCAATTCTAACTTTTCTTTTTTGTTCATTAAAAAGATCAACCGATCCTGTTTCACAAGCATAAGCCTCTGCACAATATCGTATCACGTAACCTTGTTCTGCGATAAGCATTGAAAGCATGAAATCATCAAGAAGAGTGTCTTCTGACATTTCAATGTATAAGGATCTTTTTATTGCAAACAATTCTCCGGCTGCTCCTACAGCTGAATATAATCGTGAATCTAATTCTTTAAGTTTAGATTCATATTTCCAGTATAAACCCTCTCCACCGGCGGACGCTCCATCTTCATTCTGAACCACTATTCTTTTTTCTCCCGCGACACATCCAACTTTTTCATCCCTAAAACATTTGGCTATCTCTAAAATTGCGTTTTCATTGAGAATTGTATTGGCATCAGTAAAAGCTACAAATTCTGTTTGAACCATCTTCATACCATGATTCAATGCTGCAGTCTTTCCCTTTCTTTCAGGAGAAAAACAGACTCTGACATCCTGATATCTTTTCAATATTTCATTAGAATTATCTGTACTACCATCTGTTACCCATAATATTTGAAATTTATCCTTTGGGTATTTTAGAGAATAACAATTCTTCATCTTTTCCTCTATTATAGAAGCCTCATTAAAGGCTGCAATAAGAAGAGTTATAGATGGTAATTTATCATCTTCAGTTTTTATTTTGTCCCCCTTTAAACTTATCTCCTTGAGCTTAACCATAATATACAATATCATACCATATCCTATATAAGTATAGAATATAATAATAATTGAAATCCAAAAGGTTATCTCTAAAAACAAAATCATAAAGGAACTATTTTATTAAAAAATTAAACAAAACCGGATTATGGTCAGAATATGGCAATGATGGCGATTTATATTTTATACCTTGTATATGATTGGTATAAAAGATATGATCTATGCGAAACAGGTTATATAGACCTTTATAGGTTGATACATAGCCTTTACCTACCTCTTTATATGCATCCTTTGTTTTTTTGGTTATTTCATTATATATATAAGAGAAATTATTTTCATTAAAATCCCCACATATTATTGTTGGATATTCTGAATATTCCACATTTTTATTTATCAACTCAACTTGCTTTACTCTCAACCCCGCACTTGAATATATTTCTGAAAATATATTATTTAAATACTTTCTGTCATTTTTATTATCTAAAGATCGTCCTGATTTTAGATAATTCAGACTAGTCTGATTGAACTTCGTACTTTGCAGATGAGTATTAATAACTCTTAATGTGTCTGTTTTGTATTTAATATCAGTGAAAATTGCAATTGTTGAATTTTCATATTCCAATACCCCTCCATCTATTATGGGATATTTACTATATAAGATCAATCCTCCGGATGCTTGAGCATTATGACCCTTAATATCATAAAATTTATATGGATAAGTAGTCATTATTCTTTTGTGAAAATTTATTTTCGTTGTGTCATTAAATTCAAGATATTCCTGTAAACACACTATATCCGGAGATTTTTCATTCACTTCATTAATAACTCCAAGAATTGATAATGGCTCCTTATTGTAATAATTAAAACTTCTGACATTATATGAAAATATAGATAATCCTTTCTCTTCCTCAATTTCTTTAGATCCAGAAAAAGGTAAATTGATTAAATCTTTTCCAATTAATAGTAAAAGAATTATATGAATATAGGTCAATTTGTTATTAAACTTTTGTCGACCAAAACGATAAATCAATAATATAAAATTAATAAAAAAAAGTATCGGCATTATCAATGAAAACAAATAAGAAAGTTTATTTGTCGTAGGATTTAATATAGATCCCAAAGAGCCGATAATAGTAATAACAATGATTAATAAAGAAATTAAACTAAAAATTAAGTCTATAAAACCTTTTATTGCAAGAGTTTTACCAAACCTGTTTTCATCACTTTTCATATTAATGCAAACGATTATATTGTTCTAAAATCTAAACATTTTCTTTTTGAACGAAAGCAGTAAATGTCTTGAGGATAAGTTTAATATCATACCAAAAAGAAAATTCATGCGCATATTTTATATCCAGCATTTTTCTCTCTTCTGCTGACATTCGTCCGGTTGAACCTCTTTTTTCAACCTGCCACAATCCGGTAAGACCGGATGGTGCCATAAATCGATCTATATATTCATCCTTTGTAAGCAACTCAGCTTCATATAAAGGCAATGGTCTATTACCAACAACAGACATATCGCCTTTTAGAATATTAAACAACTGGGGTAACTCATCAATACTAAATTTTCTTATAATCTTGCCAACCTTAGTAATACGTGGATCATTCTCTAATTTCACAAAACTATTGTTCTGTTGCATTCTTTTGTTTTGTATAAATTGAGATTCCTCAATCATATCATCATCAGTTATCAGAATAGATTTTGTATTAATATTCAGATCTTCAATTGATACTTTTCCTGATAATACTGCTTCGATATCAATATTTGAAATATTTACCTCTGCCTCTTCAGGCTGATATTGATTCAATGACGAAAACTCATTTATTCTTTTATCAGCATCTAAATACATGGAACGAAATTTCAAAAATCCAAAAACCTTGTAATTACTACCTACTCTCTTTGATGTATATATAATTTTTCCTTTACTCTCAATACCTATGGCAAGGGCCGTTAATATGAAAATCGGAGATAAAACTAAAATGGAAACAATAGAAAACAATATATCAAATATTCTTTTCCATATTGGAAGTTTAAATGTCTTTAAATCATTACTCTTATCTTGAGATTTCTGCAATCCATTTTTTAACTCTTCAATAAGTAATACCAGTTCTTCTTTTTTTACATCCGGAGAAACATAATCACAAACTCCAGCTTTTAATAAGCTTAGACTTAACTCTTTATTAAAACAATGAGATACTGCTACTATTTTTATTTTAGGATACGATTCTTTTAAAAAGGTTATTTTTGCTAGAATATCATCACTCTTATCTATCTCAAGAAAACTTATATAATTCTCTTTATCCGATTTATTAAATATTTTTTTATCTGTATAATCAGGATTGATGTATATCTTATCGTTTAATATATTTTTAAAATGATTTATATAAGATTCTTTGTTTCCTATGTAAAATATTGAAGACATTATTCTAAGATCTTTTTAATTCTTATTTTTAACTCTAACGGATTAAAAGGTTTTACTATATAATCTTCTGCTCCTTCTGACAATAGTTTAACCCTTTCGGATGTACTATCTTCACTCGATAACATTACAATAGGTATATATTTGAATAAATCATGATTTTTCATCTTTCTGAGGAACTCATCCCCTCTCATCACCGGCATTTTTATGTCTGATATAATAAGATCTGGTGTATTTCCATTTTGGATCCACTCATAACCCTTTTCACCATTATCAAACCATGTGATATCATAATCTTGTTGCATATAAATTATTATAATCTTTGCAATCGTTTCTTTATCATCTATCACTAAAATTTTTTTCTTCTCAATTGGCATAATAAAATAATTAGTATAGGGTTTTAAAATAATTTTTAGTTTACTAACATCAATTTCTATTACTAGAAAATAAGATACAAAGATAAATTCAATTCTGTTTATCAATGTATTAATTTAACTCTGTTAATATGTTTCAGTCTATATTAACAGGTGATTTTTTCAGTTCAAAAAAGAACTCCGAACCTTTGTTTTGTTCTGATTCAAACCAAAAACGGCCATTATTTTTATTAATAAAATCTCGACACAAAAGCAACCCCAAGCCTGAACCCTCCTCGTTTTGAGTTCCAAAGGTTGTTATCGAAACCTCATTAAGTAATTTATTTTTTACATCCTGCGACATTCCGATACCAGAATCCTTAACACCAACTATTATCTTGTCTTTATTTTCTGTTATAGTTATATCGATAGAAGTATCTTTTGAACTATATTTTATTGCATTACTTACAAGATTTCTAAGTACAGTATTAATCATATCGATATCCATATGAGCAACTACAGAATCCGGGGTTATTACATTTATTTCCAAACCCTTTTGTTTTGCAGAAATATCAAATATCTGCTTGATTCCAAGAGCCACCGGGACTATATCATTGTCCTTAAATGCGACATTTAAACGACCTGTCAAACTCTTGGTCCATTTAAGTAAATTATCCAATAAACCAAACAAATCTTCTGTCGTCTTATTTGCATCACTTAATATATCCGACATCTCCTCGCCTATCAAATCCTTAGGCAGAAGCATTGTAAGCATATTTAGTGTCATTTTAAGAGATCCCAATGGAGAACGTAAGTCATGTGCAACTACCGAATATAATGTATCTCTCATTTTTATAGTATTCTGCAGCTTGACATTCTCTTCTTCTATTATTCTTTTTGCTTTAGTTAACGAAAGTTGATGCTTTATTTTTATCAATAATTCATCTTTATTAAATGGCTTTGAAACATAATCGTTTCCTCCATGTTGAAATCCGTTTATAATATTCTTACTTCCTGTCAGTGCTGTAATAAAAATTATACTAATATCTTCAGTCTGAGAATCAGCTTTAAGCTGATCGGCAACTTCATACCCGCTCATATCGGGCATCATTACATCTAATAATATTAAGTCCGGTTTGGAATTCAAAGCTATTTTATAAACGTCATTTCCTTTATCTGTAGTATCAACATTATACCCTTCCTTTTCTAATATAATCTTTAATAATAAAATATTGGCCGGGATATCATCAACTACTAAGATTTTAAAATCCGAAGCTTTATACTCCATCTTAATTAAGGTTTATATAATTGAATCAAAATATTCTATAGTTCTTTTTAATCCATCTTGTAGTTGAATTTTAGGACTCCAATCAAGTTTATTCTTTGCTAAGGTAATATCTGGTTGTCTTTGTTTTGGATCATCTCCTGGCAATGGTAAGAAAATCAACTTCGATTTTGAATTGGTAATCTCGATTATTTTTTGTGCTAATTCCAACATAGTAAACTCGTTGGGATTACCAAGATTGACAGGACCGATAAAAGAATCTTCACTCTGCATCATTCGTGTCATTCCATTAATTAAATCATCTACATACTGGAAACTTCTGGTTTGTTCTCCTGTTCCGAAAATGGTTATATCTTCATTCTTCAATGCCTGCACAATGAAATTACTAACTACTCTCCCATCGTTTGGATTCATTCTTGGACCATAAGTATTGAAAATGCGTATAATTTTGATTTTCACTCCATTTTGTCTGTGATAATCCATAAAAAGTGTTTCTGAGGCTCTTTTTCCTTCATCATAACAAGATCTTATACCTATCGGATTAACATTTCCCCAATAAGACTCTACCTGAGGATGAATGATAGGATCTCCATAAACTTCACTTGTTGATGCTTGTAAAATCTTTGCATTAGTTCTTTTGGCCAATCCCAATGTATTCATCGCTCCATAGATTGAGGTCTTCATTGTTTTAATAGGATTGTATTGATAGTGAGGAGGTGAAGCCGGACATGCCAGGTTGTAAATTTCATCAACCTCAGCATAATACGGTGTAATTATGTCATGTCTTACAAGTTCAAAGTTATGATTATCCAGCAAATGACGTATATTATCTTTATTTCCTGTAAAATAATTGTCTAGGCATATTATATCATTACCTTCATTCAATAATCTTTCACATAGATGAGAGCCTATAAAACCAGCCCCTCCTGTTATTAAGATTCTTTTCATTTTTTAGTATTTTTCGTTAGTCTTAATTGAAACCCCTTTCAATATAAATTTACACAGCCTGTAATATAGAATCAATTTTTTTATTTAGTAAAACGACACATTTATATTACGTAGAAATAGATTATTTTAACATTGTTTACACAGTGCAAAAATAAATATAAATTTATTACCAAAAGCTCTAATGTTAAACCAATTATAATTTTTCTAACATTTTTTGAAAATCTTTGTTCAATACAAAATTTATAAATCAGGCAATAATATTAGAATTATTACTGCCTGATTTATAAGATTATTTCATATACCAATCCTCATAACCTTCTCCACTTACCCATTTATCAAAATAAAGATAAGTTTCATTTATTCTTATACATTCAGGTGAAACTTTAAAATTATGAATTGGAATATCTATCGCAAATGGGTATTGTCTTCCATCTATTGTTCCGATAAAATAATAATTACCAGAACTTCCATTATGATCGATTCCGAGATCTGTAATATCCATCTTTGGTAGATGAACCTCTGTTCTTAAATCTTCATTATTTGAGTATTCCGGAATAATAAAAGGATTAAAATTTGAAGTTGACAATATATCCTTTTTTATTATTCCTTCTTTCAAATTAATTTCAATCTCATAATCATTCTTATCTTCATTGCAATTCTTATAGATTATATAAGTTGGAAAAGATTGATTATTCTCCCAATTTAATATTTCTCCGTTGATAGTTTGAGACTCAATCATATCATAACTAATACATTTAGGTAACTGTACACCAAATGCACTTATAATCTTGGCTCCATTATGATAATTAGAATATCTTGTCGTTATTTTTGTTACAAAATTATTGTTATCAAAATATATATTTCTATCATAAGTAATAACAACATCATTCATATCATAATCACCTCCGTAAGGCCATATATCTTCAAATGCTAAAGTTCCGATACTTTTCTCTGGCTCTATTTCAGGTAGCAATACGACGTCATCATCATCTATGGTTGGTTTATTAGGATCAACTATAGCACCCATCGGATTAGCTGTTACATAAAACAATATATCTTCACAACTTTTATCGCCTCCGTCTTCAAAACCTACGACAATTTTCTCTGACTTCGAATCATACATTGATATGCATCTTGCCTTTCCATCCTTATTAAAACTTACATTAGAATAAAGGAAATCGTTTGATGTATTTAAATTTTTAGGAATTGAGGCATCGGTAAAACCATCTGATATCAAAAACCAGCCAATAGTATATCCGGCAGGAAACGTATTGGATCTGTTACCATTTTCATCAATATAATACAAATCAACTGTAGCTCCCGATTTCAATGGAGCATTTGATGTAGCATGTCTTCCTACTCTATTTTGTTCTCTTGAATATGTAAAAGGATAGCTTCCGGCTACTGATACATTAGGAAATATTAAATATTTATTTAGTTCTGCCACATCAGGATTAGACCCGGTAGGATAATAGTAATATCCTAAGGAATTCATATAATTTCCACTTTCAGCTAAAAAGGTCAACTGTATAGTTGCTCCCTCTACTGGTATTGTAACACCATTTTCTAACATCTTGGTTGCAATGCTTATGTTAGTAAACTGCTCATCAACCAATAAATGTGTATTATCCAAATTCCCGGGTTTTGATGTTTTCCCATTCCATAATATATTTTGAAGTCTACTTAACAGAGTAGCATCAAAAACCGGATAATTAACTTTAAAATTATTATCATTTAATTTTCCGTAATTCTCCCATTTGGTTAGAGAATACAATTTTTTAGAAGCTTCCAATAAATATGGAGCAGTACTTGTTGTTGGTGTACTTATAGTAGCTCTTGTTTCAATTTGAGACATATCAAATACAACTTTCCCATCTTCAACGTCAACCTCTACGCAAGTAGGTAGACCTAATAATGGTGTATAGATATATACTTTGGATATACGAGATGGCAAATTCATTTTTCCCTGATAAATGCAGTTTTCATCAGTAAAAGCCTTATATATAGCATTTACATCTGCATTTTTATACAATACACCATCAGCATCATAACACATCGGGTTTTCTTCATAAACCTCGATAATGGTCTTATATCCCTTTATTCCATAATTAATACTTAGATTTATTTCAGATCTTAACTGAAAATCAAAAAAATCCTCTTGGGGAACTTCTACTTTTTCTTTCGAAGAGTCATAAACATCTGTTGGATCACATGCGATAAATGCACCGACACAAACAGGTAAAAAATAGTTGATAAACTTCATGTTATGTTATTAATAATTATTATTTCTCCATGTTATACATAGATATGTTTTTCTCCCCCCCGAAATAAAAACCTAAAATTTCAACAAAAATAAACAATTAATAAGATATCCTCGCACAAAAGTATTGCGAACACATCGCTATTTAACATTTATACATAAAAAACAAGGCTATATAGTAAATATGTTACTATATAGCCTTATATCATCTGCGTTGCTTTCTATTTAATTAACAAAAATTGAGAAACTTCTATTTTCGGTAATAATATAATATACACCTTTTTCGAATTCTGAATTCTTCGGCAACTTCATTCCACTCACATTAATTATTTCATAATCAGAAATTCCTTCCACATATATTTTTCTTGCTAATGTATAAATTCGGATATCTTCTTTTTCCGCATCTTCAATACTCAAATAATTATTATCATAAGGATAATTTATCAAAGTAAAATCATCTGCACTGAGCCATGTACCGGTCCACATATCAACCATAGTTCTTACACCGATTTTCAGATTTCCATCAGTAACCACAACAGGAACGCGAACAATATTCCATCCTTTGTCCAGTTCTCCATCTGATGAACCATTATTAAATATCTCTCGTTTCATATCGTTAGCATAAATAAATGCACCATTACCTGAGGCTCTTGCTGCAGCAGACAATATATATAATCCGTTTTTAAGATTTGTAATATTCTGATATGCATTATAATCTAAAGCTCCCGGCGTTCCATTCCATGAATCCAGATATCTATTAAGATCATCATATGTATAGTGTTCACCGGATATTGTCTTATGCGATCCGTTTTTATTTTCAAAAATCCAACCATTCTCTGAGTTAATATCAGGATTTGAAATTTGCCCTGTATAGTTATATCCTGAGAATTTATCCATAATCTTGATAATATTATCAAGCAAATTATTTTGTGCATCTTTTATCTCTTCAAGTGTTGGAGATTCTTGGCTATACACAATCTGTGCATCATTTATTATATCTGTAAACCATTCATTATTCAAATACGAGAATGACTTAATAGAATTATTAAGATCTGCATAGAAAACTACATATGAATTAGCTGTTGTGAATTTCTCAAGTAAATTTTCCTCAGCCAAACGAATCGCTTCTTCATTATTACTAACCTCTTCAGCTATTTTTATCGCATCAGTAAGTTCATTTGCAATTCCTGTCGGCACAGATGAAAGATCAAACTTTTTAGAATCTTCGATCAACTCTAATAGAGTTTCTTTAAGAATCGATACATCCACTCCATGATAATATAAATGAAAATCGTCAACACTCAGCCATACATTTCCTTTAGAAGCAGTACCGGATGCACCAATTTTTAATAATCCATTTTTAACTATTATATTTTCAATTTTCACTCTTTCCCATCCCAATCCTAATTCGGTATCATTTTCCACATTATTAGGTATAGATACTTTATTTTCATTTGAGTCAGATTCAGAATACACATAAAATTCTGAATCATTAGATCTTGCAACTGCTGTCAGTGTATAAACACCGGATGGTAAATCTGATATATTTTGATAGATATCATATGTAAATACACTGCCACTCCACATATTAAGATAAGAGCCATCAGGAGCTCCCGAATACGCTTTTCCTGACTCTATTTTAACAGTAGAACCCGACCATGCCGAAGCTTTTGAAACCGTAGCATCATTAATGAATGAAGTCATATCATAGTAATCATCTTCTAAAACATCCATAACAGGAGCATAAGCTCCGCTCTCATCAAATTTGACATTCGTGATATTTTCAGAATATAATCCTGATACTTCAGGTGCATCAGAACGCCTTTTAACCATTAACATTCTATCAAAATGTCCTATGGTTTCTCCATTTCTTATAATGGTGAAATATAAATCTTTATTATCATCTTTCTCAAGATATGTAAATTCAAAAGTCAGATCATTACAATTATACGCTGTTGATGTCTGAGTCCAAGAATACTCTATAAGATTGGCACTATTAACCTCATATCCTACTTTAGCTGTATATTTACCGTAAGCATTGGAATGTGACCATGTTCTGAAACAAACAAGATACTTACTATTATTCTCCAATTTTTCATTATCAATTTTTTGATAAAAAAACATTCCGTTTCCGGCAGAATATCCATGATGCATTAATGCACCTCTTCCCTCTATACCGGTCAACTTATCACCGTAATCCGTATTTACACGAGAATTTGTAGAAGTATAGAAATTCTCACTCTCCCAAGCGGCTGGAATATATCTGTTTTTCTCCTCTTTACCTCCATCTACAATATCTTCAAATCCCGGATTTTTAAATAAATTCAATGGCGAATAAATCCCCTCTTGTGCTTCCTTATTATCTTCGAGATCATAAATTAAAGGATATTCAATATTGTAAATACTTCTTTGTTCCAAATATTTATTATTACAATAAATATAAAGTATCCCGGCTTTATTTGCTATACGATATTTACCGTTGTGCTTTACTTCATAGTCTATACCGTTAAAAGTACTGTTACAAAATTTCACGATATCTCCCTGCGAAGCTTCAAATTCAAGGGTAAAATCTGATTCAAAGTTTAAAGTTTTAAAATCTTCCTTTTTTATCTCCTCCCCAATATTTACTTTAACCGGCAGATACGGTAAAACATCGGCATATAGCGGAACTGCTATCATAGCAGTTACTAATAATAGTAGTTGTTTGTTTTTCATATAATAAAGATTTGTTTAATATTTCATGGTTAATTATAATTTCAGCACTTATAAACTTTAAGTTTATCAACCGATATGGTAAAGATAATTTTTTATAAAATTAAGGCATATGTCATTATTATCTATGATTTATCAGAAGCCCATTTTGAACTATTTTTTGTCATTATATCTCATTTTTAATTTCCTATACTAATTTTGATACCTATAATTGAAAGATTTGTATGCATAAAAAAAGTCTTTGTAATCAAAAACATGATTACAAAGACTTTATATTTTTTTTATTTTTTATTCTATAACAAATACATTGTTATACCCATATAGATCATCATCCCTATTATATCATTGGTAATAGTAATAAAAGGTCCGGTAGCAATAGCCGGATCAATCTTTAATCTTTCAAGTGTAAGAGGTACGATGGTTCCAAAAATTGAAGCAAACATCACAACACAAAACAAAGACAAAGACACAGAGATTGTAATCTCATTCCCCCCCATTCTAACCCAGTTATAGATAAACACAAGTAATGAAATCATACTTGCATTGATAAGTCCGACACTCGCTTCCTTTAATAACTGTACTCCGGAATTCTTTAAACTAAGTGTTCCGTTTGCCAATCCTTGTACAACAATGGCTGAGGATTGAATCCCAACATTACCTCCTGTTCCCCCTATAAGAGGAATAAAAAGAGCAATGACAGGATTAGCAGCAAGACCTGCTTCAAAATTTCCAAGAATAACAGAATTACCAAGTCCACCTATCATGCCGATTAATAACCAAGGTAACCTGGCTCCTGTCTGAAGTAAAACATTATCTGACGATTCTACATCTTGAGAGATACCGGATGCAAGTTGATAGTCTTTTTCATTTATCTCTCTCACTTTATCCATGACATCATCTACAGTGATTCTCCCTACAAGTCGACCGATACTATCAACAACAGGCATCGCAATAAGATTGTATTTCTCAAAATCATTTGCCACATCATCTATAGGTGTATCTGTTTTCACTGATATAGGTTCTTTGCGCATCACCTTTTTTACTTTGGAAACAGAAGGGCTTGTAATCATACTTTTCAAAGGAAATATCCCAACAAGCCTTGAATCATCATCTATTACATATACATTATAAATCTCATCAATATCTTCAGCTTGTTCACGCATCTCCTTAATACACTCAGGCATACTCCAATTCTCATTCACAACGATCATTTCTGTACCCATAAGACCTCCGGCTGTATCCTCATCATATTTCAACAGATCTACGATATCTCCGGCCTGCTCTATATCTTCAATATGTGAAAGAATCTCCTCCTGTTCATGTTCATCAAGATCCCTCATTAGCTCAACAGCATCATCGGTATCCATGTTTCGAATCACATTTTGAGCAATTGCCTCTTTTGACATATGACTCAAAAGCTCTTTTCTATCATCTTCATCCAATTCCGATAATACATCTGCTGCGACTTCAGGCTGTAATATATGATATATAAACTCAGCCTCATCGATATTCATCGATGAATATAATCCTGCAATATCAGCCGGATGCAGATCTTGTAAAAGTTCTAATAATACCTGTTTATCCTGAATGTGGATAGCCTCGTGGACTTTCGAGATATATTCTTCATTAAATCTTATCATAAAGAATTTTAGATTTGATTATAAGATAATCATATTACATGTGGAGCAATCATATTGGTCAGATCGATAAATTGTGCTACTGAAAGCTGTTCAGGCCGTTTATCAAAAATCTTATCTGCAAAAATCTCACATTCTTTCCCCAAAATTGGTTTTAAAGAATTTCTCATCGTTTTTCGCCTTTGGTTAAATGCTGTTTTCACAACTCTTTTAAAAAGTTTTTCATCGCAATCAAGTTCTTTTACATCATTACGAGTCATCTTTATTACGGCCGATTTTACTTTTGGTGGTGGATTAAACACATTCTCATGTACTGTAAAACAATATTCAATCTTATACCATGCCTGCATTAAGACACTTAAAATTCCATATGTTTTATTACCCGGTGAAGCAGCCATCCTTTGAGCAACCTCCTTTTGAATCATTCCGCTGCAACATGGAATACGATCCTTATAATCAAGTACTTTAAAAAATATCTGACTTGATATATTATATGGATAATTGCCTATTACACAAAATTCTCCGGGAAAAAGATCATCAAGATTTAGTTTCAAAAAATCAGCCTCTATTATACGGTCTTTTAGATCCGGGAAATTCTTACCAAGATAAGCAACAGAATCTCTATCAAGTTCAACTACTTTAAGATCATGCCCTTTTTGAATAAGAAATTGTGTCAACACTCCCATTCCCGGTCCGATTTCCAGAACAGGCAATGATTTATATTCGTCTAATGTATCTGCAATTCTTTCCGCTACTGTAAGATCAGTCAAAAAATGCTGTCCCAGAAACTTTTTTGGCTTTACCGTATTTACCATTATTTTTTAGCTTGATAATTAATATCTTAAATTGATCTTAGCTTGATCGCTTTTCATATATATTCACCTATTTTTAATATAGTCTATAAAAAACTTACCCTTAAAAGAGTATCTTTGCATATAAGATCACCTATTGTTATAACAAAGGTAATCGGAAAATTACTTTAAATAGGAAAGAATTGAAGAAAATAGTTAGAAATACTCTTAAGTTCATCGTTCCTCTATGTTTTGGTGTTGGTATATTTTGGTATCTGTATAAAGGGGTAAAACTGGAAGAAATAGAGGAAGTATTAAAAAGCGGAGTAAAATGGGAATGGATTGCCCTTTCTCTTATACTTGTAACTCTTAGCCATATTATTCGTGCATACAGATGGAGATTCCAACTTAAAACATTAAAGGTAGAACCTTCGTTAAACACTCTTGTAAACTCTGTTTTTGGTAGCTACGGAGTAAATCTTATTTTCCCCAGACTGGGTGAGATTTGGAGATGTAATTATATGTCAAAAAGAGAAGATATCTCATTTACCACTGTTTTCGGATCACTTATTTCCGAGCGTTTTCTTGACATGATATGTATAGCAATTATTACAGGATCTGTAATGTTATTCCAATATGATTTTTTCTTATCATTCTTCTCCTCACATCAGACAATAGTAGTTACTCTTCAAAAGCTTATTGTATCCCCATGGCCATATATAATTACTTCAATAATTATAGCCTCATCTTTAATCTTTAGAAAACGTATTTCTCAAACTGCTTTTGCAAAAAAAATATCTAATATATTCTCCGGATTTATAAAAGGCATAAAATCAATTATGGAGATGGAAAACAAATGGACATATCTTTTCCTTACTGCCACAATCTGGATTCTCTACTTCTTTAATTTCTATGTATGTCTTTTTGCTTTTGATTTTACAAGTGATATTAGCCTTGCCGGAGCTCTTACTCTTTTCGTGATGGGTAGCCTTGGGGTCGTTGTTCCTGTTCAGGGTGGAATGGGACCTTGGCACTTCATGATTATATCGACTCTTGTTCTTTTTGGCATTGGTCAGACCCAAGCATCTACTTTTGCTCTTGTTGTACACGGTTTTCAGCAAGCTATTTTGATTCTTTTAGGAATTTATACTATAATTGCAATAAATCTTGGAGAAAGATTTAATAAAACAAGAGAACCACAACAATCATCTTTTAATCAGACATAAAATATTCATTATGAATAATGAGTTGCTAAATCTTAAACCGGCTAATCTTTGGAAAAATTTCGCAGAAATCTGCCAAATTCCTCATCCATCTGGCCATCACTCGGAAATAACTGATTTCCTTGTAAATTTTGGAAAAAATCTTGCTCTTGAAACAATTGTTGACAAAGCTGGAAATGTAATAATCCGAAAACCCGCAACCAAAGGCAAAGAAAAATGTCAAGGAGTGATTCTTCAGTCTCACTTTGATATGGTTCCTCAAAAAAACTCCGACAAAGTTCATAATTTTGAAAAAGATCCTATCAAGACAATGATTGTCGACGGATGGGTCACGGCTGACGGGACTACTCTTGGTGCCGACAATGGTATTGGTATGGCTACCGCTTTGGCCATTCTTGAGGCTAATGACATAGAGCATGGCCCTATTGAAGCTCTTTTCACAAAAGATGAAGAAACGGGTATGTTTGGCGCATTCGGTCTTAAAAAAGAGGATATAAAAGGTAAAATTCTTCTTAATATGGATTCTGAAACTGAAGGTGAACTTTTTATGGGATGTGCCGGAGGAGTAAATATGAATGCAACGTTCCAATATAAAGATGATACAGAAATACCCGAAGGTGATGTTGCTATTTCTCTTTCCCTTACCGGGCTGAAAGGTGGACATTCAGGTCTTGACATAATTCTTGGAAGAGGAAATGCTAACAAGCTTATGTTCAGATTCCTTAAAATGGCAGTTACTGATTACGAAGCAAGATTAGCGTCTATCGATGGAGGTACTCTTAGAAACGCTATTCCTCGTGAGGCTTTTGCTGTTGTTACAATACCGGCTGAAGTGGTTGATGATTTTCTTGACGAGGTAAAAGAATATGAGCAACTTCTTATAAATGAATTTCAAGAAATTGAAGATTCTATAAAATTTGAGGGCAACATTAGCGAACTTCCTACTACACTTATACCGGAAGAGATACAAGACGATGTAATAAATGCAATCGTTGGTTGTTTTAATGGTGTTGTTAGAATGTCAACTAATATGCCTACAGTTGTTGAAACATCTTCAAATCTTGCAATAGTAAAATCAAGTGAAGGGATGGTTGAAGTGATTTTCCTTATCAGAAGTCTTAATGAAGATCAGAAATTCTTCCTATCTTCTTCTCTTCAAAGTGTTTTCACTCTTGCCGGAGCAAGAGTTGAATTTGAAGGAAACTATCCTGGTTGGGATCCAAATGTAAACTCTGATATTCTTAATCTTATGACTCGTGTTTACAAAAGTAAATACGGCACAGATCCAAAAGTTATGGTTATTCATGCAGGATTAGAATGTGGTATTATCGGTGCTAATGTACCGGGACTTGACATGATATCGTATGGTCCGACAATGCAATTCCCCCATTCTCCGGATGAAAAAGTTAATATTGCCTCTGTTGAAAAATTCTGGGATTTTACAATTGAAGTTTTGAAGGAGATATGTTAGTTCTCTAATATATAGCAATATAATAAAACGAAAACGCACCAAGAAGAATATCTCTTTTGGTGCGTTTTTGTTTTATCTATTTCATCTTATATTAAAGACACAATCACTAATCTCTTTTATTTTATTATTATGTGATATCATGATTATTGTTTTCTTATCATTATCCTCCTTCATTCGTTCAAGTATAAGATTTTCTGTTGTTTCATCTAATGCAGAGGTTGCCTCATCAAGTAGCAATATGGAACCGGGGCGAAGCAAAGCTCTTGCAATTGCTATTCTTTGAGATTGACCTTGTGAAACACCTGAGCCATTCTCTGAAAGTTCCGTATCCAGACCTTTTGGCAAACTATATATAAACTCTGATGCAGACATATATATAGCTCTTTCTATCTCTTTTTCTGTAGCAGCAGGATTTCCAAGCAATATATTCTCCCTAATTGTAGTTCCGAAAAGCGTATTACCCTGAGGTACATACACAAAATTATTTCGTGTGTTTTCTGATACTTTTACTTTAGAGCCATCTTTTGTCTTTATTGAGACGCTACCTTTTTCAGGCTCAATCAATCCCAATAATAATCTTATCAAAGTGGTCTTACCGGCTCCTGAAGGTCCCATAATAAGAGAAATAGAACCCGATTTAAACTCCATGGAAACATCTTGCAATACCTTTTCATCGTTTTCATATCCAAAACTGACTTTGTCTATATCTACAAACAATGAATCCCCAAGGAGATCTTTATTCTTATTATGCTCAACTGTTAACCCTTTTATATCGTCAAGTCGCTCCATCGATGTTTTCATATTGATTAAAGGAGGGATTGTTCCAAGAAGATCAAGAGCCGGACTTTGTATTCTATTAGCAAGTTGAAGAAAGGCTGTCATTGTTCCAAACGTGATAATTCCTGCACTAATTTGCCAAGTCCCCCAAAGAAATGCCGTAATATAACCTATGGCAAAACATAAGGAAACCAGCATATTGGAGTAGGTTGTATAGTTATTCTTCTTATATATAAATCCGAGTTTTCTTTCCTGAAGCAGTTTATAGTTTTCACTCTGAATATCCTGATAATCGAAAACCTTCAAAACATTTCTATTCAAAAAACTCTCATTCAACATAGTACTTATCCTTCCATCATACTCCTTGATATTATGAGTGATCTCTCTCATTTTTTTGAAATATGATTTGCTGAATATCAAAAAGCAAGGTGTTATTACACAGATACTAACAGCAAGCATAGGATTGAGAATATATAAAAAGATAAATGCGCCTGTCAACTCAAAGAAAGACCTCAACATTCCTGGTAAAGTATAAACCATGAGTGTGACGAAATCTGAAATATCACTCATCATACGCATCTGAAGATCTCCGGTTTTGAATTTCTCAGCCTCATTCCATTTACTTCTTAATATCCTGTCAAAATATTCAGATCGCAACCTATTGACTATTTTAGAGTAAATTCTTAATGAATACCATTTATTATAGGCTTGACCTGATATCTGAAAAAGAAGAAGAACAACAAGAATTATGGCATATTCAAACAGATCACCTTCATATGCAGATGTTGCTATATCAATAACTCTCTTAGAATAAAATACAAATGCAATAGAGCTAATAATTGTTATTATATCAAGCAACCACATCCCTACCAACTTCAATCTGAAACCGGACATAGCGCCATTTATGGCAGAAAACATATTTTTAAAAAATCTGATATATGATTTCATTTATTGATTGTTGATAATTCCGTTCTTCGAAGAAGTCCGGTCGATAAATAGTTGTTGTATTTAGATTAGTTTTTACTTCGTTCTTATCATTGATGCGGAAACACGATAAATTTGATCAAATGGATACCAAAATGATTCGTTCGGGCTAAACCGGAAAAATATCAAACTTCGTTTAAAAATTGATATCGCTGTTTTTAGTTTTCTTAATATCGGATTCTTATCTACATTATAACCTTTTCGATGAGTTCCGAAATTTCCACCCTCCATTATATCACGATAAAGAAACTCCCCTCTCTCCTTGTTCTCAATATAATCGAATGGTAGATTTTTTTTGTCCATACCCAAATAATTGACCGATATATATGCAAACATATTTGCTGCATCATATATTGAACACAATTTTAATAACGAAGTTACCTCCTCTTTATTTAATATATCTTTATACATTGACATAAATAGTGTCCAATCACATATTTGTCTTAATCCGATACCGAATGTTATCAGATGATCGAAAGCATGCTTCAATATATAAACCGAATTCACTTTATGAGGAAGAAGATATATCTTCCTTTCATTTATATGATAGTACGACAACTTTCCACTATTTATAAGTTTAGTTATCTTATTTTCAAATTTCCTTCGTCTGAATGGATTATGTAGATTCATTATCTCACGATGTATTTCGAAATGCATTCCCAAATATTCGAAATTGACATGTTTGACACTAAATTTAGGACGAGTTCCCGTCTTATCACATAAATATTCATAGAGTTTATCATAGTGACTTCTATTTTTCACCACTATATCGATATCTCCACATTGACGACTAAGTTTATTGGGATAAAGGTTGGCCAACCCCTGCCCTTTTATAAGAATAAAATCTATACCAAGAATAGATGTCTCTTGGGAGAATTGTTGTAGCGCCTCATTCATTCTCTCATTTGACATCGAGATCTTTTCAACCGTTACAAACCAATTTATAAGTATAAGTCTTGATGGATAAAATTGCTTTGGCAATTTCATTAATCCATCATATACAACTCCTAATAAGGCTTGTTTTTTGGCTATCATATATACAGATCTCCAATCGTCATCTGTCATAGTTTCAAACATTGACTGATTGATATCTGCATTCCAAAGCGATGCTCTTAATAATTCAAATAAAATCTTCTCAGTGTTGTTTTTCATATATAAAACAAAATTCTTTGTTATTCGGCCAGCTCTTGCTCCTTTAATTGATTGATAAAAGATGTAGCATCTTTTCGAGCCGTTTCTTCATCAATTTCATATTCCTGAAGTATTAGATCTGTTAATATCGTTTCATCAAAATATTCTTTATCAACTATCTTTTCCCATAAATAAGCGGCAATTTCGTTTAGATTCATCACCTTAGAGAAATTTATATTTTCCAATCCATGAGCAACTATTATATACTCATTTCCAACTTCACATAATCGGAATCCTGATTTTATCCTTGTCATATTTTATTCATTTTATATTGTAACTTCCTCTTAAGATAATCTCTTTGTGTAAATATCTTATATGAAACAAGTAATGGTTTTCTTATAAATCTCAATGTGAACCATAATTTGGCGTAAACTCTATACTTTAATGATATTAAATCTATCTCCTTACCTTTTCGGCTTCTTCTTTTTGCTATTGCTATTACTTCTGAAATGACACATTTTTCGGTTTTACCAATATTACCATCACCCATTAATACAAGATTTTCGCCTTCAACAGCCACTACTCTATGCATTATATATTGACGGAATTGGATATGTGCAAGTACAATAGTACCGATTTTTATAGCTTCTTTATCTACTCCGCAAATTATAACTTCATCTCTGTTTTCATCAAGAAAAGGGAGCATACTTTGACCTCTCACTCTTATCCTGACCTCTTTTCCCTGAGATAAAAATTCGATTACTTCTGAGAAAAACAGATTATTATTGATCTTTTTTATCTGCATAAATTAAAATTAGATCTCTAAAGATTCAATTTCTGTTTTTTGATTTGTTACATCATTATCAATATCATCAAGTTGATCAATTATTGATTTAGATTTCATAACTGCATCTTTATCAGCAAGACACTGAAGTGTCCAACATCGATTATATATACAAACCTTAGAAATTGTAGAACATATCGTCTCATGCACTCTTTTATCCCATATCATGTTACTGCATGAAGGAAGAAGTGATGCAAAGGATTTCCCAAGTGATAATTTCTGCAATTTATTCTCTTTAGCCTGGCTCAAGCGAACAAATGCTGCTACTTCAAATTTTTTATTCAAATAACACGGAGTTTTTCCGCTCCAGGGTGACCCATAGACATAAAGAATTCCGCTGTCATCTATTCTTATCACCGGATTATCATCATTTAGCAAATACGTTCCTTTTACATTTTTTAGCCATAATTGTGAGTGCGTGCTCTTCCCTGTGCCACTTTTACCCTGAAAAACCATCGCTTTTTCATTATGAATCACAACCGAAGCGTGTATTACTAAAGTATTATAAGGTATGGATGCAAAACAGTAGGCAAACATCAGAAAGAAAGTTATACAAAATGACGATCTCTCATCTATTGTCTGAATATTTGAATTTATTATTTTCCACTGTTTATCTGATTTTATTATATAATATTCATCCTGTGAAAGATAAAATTTCACCAAATAATGATTATCATTCATAAATATTTCACACTTGATCCCCTCCCAGTCAAATGAATGAATCGGTTCGCCATTTACATCAAGAGTAAGCCCTGTAAAAAAGTCAAAAAGATGTATCGTATCTTTTGAAAATTCATTAACACAAAAAGGTGAAAAGGACGTTAAGTAGTTTTTTAGTTTTTCATTATCTCTCGAATGGAGATTCAATCCAAGCCCTGCTATTACATAGCGTAATTGCTTCATCGTAAATTCTTTCTTAGGTTTATTATAACGTTACTAATTTAGCGAAATAATAGATATGTTCAAATTAATCTTAAAATAAAAAAAATCCCATCATTGAAATTAGTACAATAATGGGATCAGTTTTCTTGTTATCTGTATTTTAATACATTAACTAAACAATACTGTCTTATTTTTGTATGTCAGAATTTTGCGATCGATGTGTTTTGAAACTGCTCTAGAAAGAACTATTTTTTCTAAATCACGACCCTTGCTTATCAAATCATGTACTGTGTCACGATGTGTCACACGAACTACGTCTTGCTCAATTATCGGTCCTGCATCAAGCTCTGTCGTTACATAGTGACTTGTTGCCCCTATAATCTTTACCCCTCTCTCAAATGCGGCATGGTATGGTTTAGCACCCACAAATGCAGGAAGGAAAGAGTGATGAATATTGATGATTTTATTAGGATACGATTTTATCATTTCCGGAGAAATCACTTGCATATATCTTGCAAGTACAATAAAATCTACTTTATATTCTTTCAAAAGTTCCATCTCAAGAGCCTCTTGTTCTACCTTAGTATCTTTTGTTATTGGAAAAACATAATATGGTATACCGAAACGTTCTGCTGCCGGTTTTAAGTCCGGATGATTACTTATAATAAGTGGAATCTCAACATCCCATTCTCCGGCTGTATAACGTGCCAACATATCGTACAGACAGTGTGACATTTTAGATACGAAGATTGCCATTCTTGGTTTCTGATCAGAGAAATAAAGTCGGAAGTTCATATCATATTTTTGCGCATATAGTGTGTGAAAATATTCCTCTATCTTATCTGCCGGGATAAAGAAGTCTTTTAGTTCCCACTCCACTCTCATGAAAAATATATTTTCATCATGATCAACATATTGATCTAAATATACGATATTACCTTTATTTATTGTAATAAAATTTGTCACCTCAGAAATGATACCCGGTCTGTCCGGGCAATGCAATAGCAATTTAGCTGTACTCATATATTTTTAACAGTATCTTATTAATCAATTACATTGTCGCCAAATTATATAAATATATCTAATCTGCAACATTTCATAAATCTCCTGCAAAATTAAAATATAATATCTTTTATTCGTCCCTTACTGATTATATTTTACTTAACCGATTTAAATTTTATTTATGCCCTCTTATTTTTATTAATCTTTACTTGGTTATAAATCATTCTTTGCAAGTTTTTATATTAAACCTTGCTAGGTTTTAATCAAAATTTTGCAAAGTGTTATTGTAATTATTGCTCGCTTTATTAAAAGTAGGTTTAAGAATCCAATTATTATACCGTGTTTTGATTAATAAAAAACATGATTAGATAAATATTTAAAAACCTAAACATTAAGTCAACATCTATATATCTACTTAAATTTTAGGTTAAAAGTATATTTATTAACTTTATATATTTTAATTTTGCATATTACTACAGTTTTAAATTTATATTCCATAATTTAACACGATTATTAAACATTAAACTTTTTATCAGACTATATGAAGAACATTTTACTTTCATTAATATGTACGTTACTATTTGTACAGTTATCTGCTCAAACACAGGTAACCAATATTCCAACCGTATATATCAAAACAGAAAATAACCAGTCTGTAGTAGACAAGGATATTCAAATAAATGGTTTTCTTTCAGTAATTAGCAATAATGAAGCTGAGGAACTTGTTGAAGACACTATGACAATTAAGGGTCGCGGTAACTCAACATGGAATCTTGCGAAGAAACCATACAGAATAAAATTTAACAAGAAACGTAATTTTATTGATATGAGTGCTAAGGCTAAGAAATGGATATTTCTTGCTAATCATGCCGATAAATCACTTATGAGAAATGCAATTGCTTTGCAGATTGGTCAGATGCTTGAATTCGAATTTACTCCGGAATTTCGATTTGTAGATTTTTATCTTAACAATATTTATCAGGGAAATTATCTCGTTACAGATCAAGTAGAAGTACACAAAAAACGAGTGCCTGTTGAAGAGCAAGACCCTACGATGGTTTCAGAACCTGATATAGAAGGAGGATACCTAATAGAACTTGATGGGTTCGCAGCAAGTGAAATATCATGGTTCACAACTAATCAAGGTATTAAAGTTACTATTAAATATCCCGCTGATGATGAAATAAATGATGCTCAATTCAATTATATAAGCAATTTTACCCAAGAATTTGAAAACAAACTTTTCTCTTCTGATTTCAAGGATCCGGAACTTGGATACAGATCTATGGTTGATGAAGAATCACTGATAAATTGGTATATAGCAAGTGAATTGACTGCTAATCCGGATTGCTTTTGGAGCACTTATCTTTATAAAAAACGAGAAGAAGATAAATTTTATTTTGGTCCTATGTGGGATTATGATATCGCTTTCAATAATGATAATCGTGTATATGATACCACAAAAAAATTGATGAAAGATGCAGCTTTCAATCCTCGAAATTGGATTACACGTTTACTTGAAGACCCATGGTTTATAAAAAGTGTTGATGAAAGATGGACTGCTCTTGTTAAAGGTGGTATAAAAGAAAAAATTCAAAATTTCATTGATGAAACAGAAGATCTTATTCAGGCTTCTCAGGAGTTGAATTATAAAAAATGGAATGTTATAAATCGAAAGGTATATAATGAACCTTTGTTATTTTCTACTCATGCTGAATATGTTGATTATATAAGAGAATATATTGATAATAGAGTAGATTTTCTAAATCAGGCATTCCCAAGTCTTACATCATCTTTGCCGAGTCAACCTTTCGAGGCCGGAAACTTCATTTATATGGTTGTGAACAACAATTCCAATAATGCACTTGATGTGAATGATCAGACAATGAATCTACATCTTTGGAATCCGCTTGATGATGAGGAATCTCAAAATTGGTTGATTTCAGAAATTAATGAAGGGCAATATCAGTTCATTAATCTTGAATATAATCTTGCCATGAGTGAAACGGAATGGAATAAACCTATGGCTCTGAAAACTCCAGACAGCTCTGATCCTAAACAACTTTGGAGAATCAAAGAGGTTGGAACCGGTGATATGTATGGAATAATTAACGTTGGTAGTGGATATTCTGTAAATAATGCAGGGGGATCGTTTGCAAATGGAACAAATGCTATTGTTTATGATCAGAGAATTACTCAAAGCAAAAATCAACAGTGGTATATTCAGAAGGTTAAAGCTTTATCATTGTCTATAAACGGAGTTATTCAGCTTGAACATAAACTTACTTATATAAATATGAGTGGAACTCTGAATGTTAATCTTGACTCAGTTAATAAAGGACGTGTTTCTGTTTTTGCAGTTTCAGGAAAAATGGTGTATCAACAAGATATTGCAGGATTTGAGTCCTCAATTGATCTGAATCATTTAGGAAAAGGTATTTATGTGATCAAACTTGATACACCTGACGGAAGTAAGGTGATTAAGATTATGAGATAAAAAAATATTCACATCTTATTAATTAAAAAGGAGGAAAACAATACAGGTTTTCCTCCTTTTTTTGAATTTCTATAACTTTTTCATTTGAGAGTTTATTTATTATATAAAATTAAATCAACAAATATCTTGCTGGCAGCAGAGATCTGCTATTTGATAAAATTTTCTACTATAAAGTATCTTTAGGGACTTACACCTTTAAGTTATCATCAATTTCTTTTTATTTATTATTATACTTTCTGAAATCGCGAGCAGAATATCCTGTATATTTTTTAAACATAAAATTAAATCTGCTTATTGAGTTAAAACCACATTCAAAAGCTATCTCCGTTATACTATTATTTGATGACAACAACATTCTTTTAGAGTGAGAAATACGCTCTTGAATAATATAATCATACAATGTCTGATTAAATGCCTTTTTAAAGATTTTATTAGCATAATCAGGATTGAGATTAATTAGGTTACCTATATCTTGAATATTTATGGGATTCATATAATTCTGAGCAACATAAATGATAATTTTTTCCAGTATTTGAAAATCATCATTTTGGTTTAATGTTGAATTCTTATATAAGGCGGTATTAGCCAAACGTAATATTCGTGAATTCATTTCTGAAATTATCAATTCAGTATTTTGAGGAATATCATTAAACCAGTTTTTCAATATAAATTCATCATAATCAGAAAAAGTTTCAAGAGTTTCAATAAAAACTTTTCCGGCAAAAACCTCATTTACAAAGGTAGATGGTAGTCTCCAACTTAAAAATATTGATGTAGGAATAGTGCATACGTAATATGGTAAAGTATTATTATAATTAATAATCTGATGTGGTATTGCTCCCCAAAATAAAGAAAGGGTCCTTGAAGGTATCGTTATTTCAGATTCATTAAAAATATAAGTTATCTCACCTTTAGGAAGATAGTTTAGTTCAACCTCATTGTGTCGATCACATTTTGACATCTCGTTAGGTTGCCATAATTCACAGGTCAATCCATAGGGAGTAAATTCTTTGCGTTTCTCATCGAAAATATTCATATTGTCGGTATTCATAATATTTTGCACGGTAAACAGGTTGTATATATTAAAAGCCTAATTTAATTAAACAAAGAAACTGAATTAATTCTTAATCCCTCGATGTCTTATGATCCAAATAATGATCAATTAAGCTACAAATGGTGGTATTTAAAGGAAGCGGGAACTTACACTGGTAATATAAATATAATTCAGATAGTTCAACTGCTAAACTTATAATACCTTCAGATATTTCGGTAGGAGATAATATACATATAATATGTGAAATTACTGATAACGGAACACCAAATCTAACTGGTTTCAGAAGAGTTATCATTACCAAATGATCATTAAAATTCCTAATCTCTTAGAGCTTTATAGGTGACGTTTGCATAAATAAACAAGAACGGATGTTTTGAGTAAAATCTTAAATCATCGTCATATTTAAAAATATGACGACGAGCTTTGTATCTCTAATCCTTTAAATATTATACTTTAAAACAATGGTATTTTATCCTTATATGAAATATTGTGTCATACCTTTTCATCATTATGGAAACATTGATCAATATAACTTAAAACTTCTTCTTCATTTTCAGGATTAAACCATTTAATATTTTCATCCCTTTTAAACCATGTCATCTGTTTTCTTGAATATATTCTTGAATTCTGCTTTATCTTTTCTATTGCAAAATCAAGAGTCCATTCACCATCGAGATATTTCAATATCTCTTTATATCCCACAGTATTGAGAGCATTAAGTTCACGATGCGCTATCACACTTTTAACCTCATCAATAAGACCGTCGCTTATCATTTGATCAACGCGTCGATTTATTCTATCATATAACTCCTCTCTTTCTCTTATCAATCCTATCTTTATTATATTGAAAGGTCGCTCCTTTATTGTATTGGAGCGATAAGAAGTAAAGGTATTCCCGGTCGTGAGACAAATCTCAATGCCATGTATTACTCTTTTGTGATTATTTCTGTCAACAATTTCATAATATTCAGGATCCAGATCACGAAGTTTTGCCAACATATACTCAAGACCTTTCTCCTCATATTCGGCTATAACAGCATCTCTTATTGCAGGATCAACTGACGGCATCTCGTCTATCCCTTTACATACGGCATCAATATACATCATTGAACCTCCGGTCATAAGAGCAGTATCGTGAGTCTTAAAATAAGATTCAAGAAAAAGCATCACTTCCTCCTCAAATCTGTACGCACTGAAATATTCGGAAAGTTCAAGAAACCCTACAAAATGGTGTGGCACGCGTTGCTTTTGTTCCTCCGTTGCTGCGGCTGTACCTATAGGTATATTCTTATATATCTGTCTTGAATCGGACGAAATTATATCCGCACCATATCTCTCTGCAATTTTAAGACTTAGTTCAGTTTTACCAACTCCGGTAGGACCGATCAAAACAATAAGGTTCTTTGTCATAGTAATTCAATAATGTATCAAAGATAGTAAGTATGATCTAAAATATAAAACTACGCATTAGTCATATGAAATACAGTATAGAATTTTAAGTCTAACATTTGATTCATAGAGTGATCCTAAAGTGATGAGATAGCTATACTAAAGTATATAATCGGAAATTATAAAATATAATCACTTTCAGATCTTGTGTTTATAATTATGAAAATGATGTATGTACGCGTATAGAAAAAATTTTGCTTTTGAAAAAGAGTATATGGGATTGAATTTTAAATTCAATTTTGATAGAGGTTAAATAAGTATTAAAATCATTTTTAATTATAAAAGCTATTCCACTTGTTCGTACATTTACGAACAAACAAATAAACTTTTATGATGAAATGTAAAAATGAGCCAACAGATAATCAGATATTATTAGCAAGATTTGCCAAAGCAATGGGACATCCTACACGCATTGCAATACTTGATTTTCTCTTGAAACAGGAAAACTGTTATTTTGGCGATATCCATGAAGAGTTACCAATAGCAAAAGCTACAGTTTCACAACATCTTAAAGAGTTAAAGGATTCTGGACTTATTCAGGGCGAAGTGGAAACACCTAAAGTAAAATATTGTATAAATAAAGAAAACTGGGTGATAGCAAAAGAATTATTCGGAAATTTCTTTCAAAACGATAATCTTATAAGTACGAAATGTTGTAAATAATTTTTTATAATTATTGTTCGTTGTTTTGCGAATTACATATTAAAAATAAACTATCATATGGAAATAAAAGTATTAGGTACGGGATGTGCTTCTTGTAAAGCATTGTTTGAAACGGTAAATCAAGCAGTAAGAGAGTGCAATATTGAAGCCGTAGTAATTAAAGAGGAAGACATGATGAATATTATGTCATATAATGTAATGACTCTACCAGCAATCGTTATTGATGAAAAGGTTGTTTCAAAAGGAAAAAAACTTTCTTTATCAGAGGTGAAAGAATTAATCTTAAAATAAATATGTGATGAAAAAATGGATGTGTATTCTAATAATCTCATATACAATGATTTCTTGTGGTCATAAGCAGAACTATAACGATAAGATCTCTTCAGATACAGATAAAGATAAGGATTGCATCGAAGTACTTTATTTTCACACAAAAAAACGTTGTATAACCTGTAATGCTATAGAATCTCTGACAAAAGAAGTTATTGACACTTATTTTACAGATACAATAAATAAAAACAGAGTGATTTTTAAAGTTATAAATATATCAACAAAAGAGGGAGAAAAAATTGCTGATAAATATGAAGTGACCTGGTCTTCTCTTTTTGTAAATAAATGGGTTGAAGGAAAAGAAAGCGTTAATAATATGACTGATTTTGCTTTTTCATTCTCACGAAATTCACCTGATAAATTTAAAACGGGAATAAAGGATAAAATCGAAGAATTACAAAAATAATTATGGAATATCTTCAGACCCTTACAGAACACAGTACAATACCATTGTTTACAGCATTTATACTTGGCATCCTTACAGCAATAAGTCCTTGTCCAATGGCAACAAATATCACAGCAATAGGATATTTAAGCAAAGATATTGAAAACAGACACAGAGTTTTTAGGAACGGAATATATTACACTCTTGGTCGCCTAATTGTATATACCCTACTTGGATTCATAATAATACCTTTATTAAGAGAAGGGACAAGTATATATGGTATTCAGAAATTTATTTCTAAATACGGTGAAATATTTATGGGACCGGCTTTAATACTAATAGGAGTGTTTATGCTTTTTTCAAGCAGAATAAATATACCCGGATTAAAATTCAATAATAACGGAGAAAAACTAAAGAATAAAGGAGGATTAGGGGCATTTTTATTAGGTATAATATTTTCACTCGCCTTCTGTCCTACAAGCGGAGTTATATATTTTGGGATGCTTATGCCTATGTCTGCCTATGAAACAGGAGGATATCTATTACCTATAGCTTTTGCTATAGCAACAGGGTTACCGGTTATCATAGTTGCTTGGGTTTTGGCATATAGTATATCAGAAATAAGCAATTTTTATAAAAAAGTCATTACCATACAAAAATGGCTTAATATTATAATATCGATATTATTTATAGTTATCGGAATTTATTATATAATAACATTATACATATGATAAGAAAAGTCACAATTGGGGATGCGGGAAGAATCTGTGATATTTACAATTATTATGTTGAGAATACTGCGGTTTCTTTTGAAACAGATGCTGTATGCATTAAGGATATGGAACAACGAATACAGGATTTTATATCCGGAGGTTATCCATATTTTGTATATGAGATAAATAATATAGTTGTAGGTTACTGTTATCTTCATGCTTGGTCAGGTCGTTGTGCATATAGAACATCGGTAGAAATATCTATCTATATTGATAAAGACTACCTAAATAAGCAGATAGGAAGCGTAATGATGGATCATCTTCTTAATAAAATTGATTTATCGCGTTTTCATACTATCATTGCGGGCATAGCACTACCAAATGAAGCAAGTATCGCATTACATGAGAAATATGGATTTAAAAACATTTCGCATTTTAAAGAGATAGGAAATAAATTCGCAGAGTGGAGAGATTTAGGTCACTGGCAGTTAATACTGGAAGACAGAGTGAAAGTACTTATTTTATGTACAGGAAACAGTTGCCGTAGTCAGATGGCTCATGGATTTCTTCAATCTTTTGATAAAGGTATGAAAGTCTGTTCAGCCGGTACGGATGCCGCAGGTAAATTGAATGCCGGAGCTGTTAAAGCGATGAAAGAGGTTGGCATAGATATCTCCGGACATACATCGGATTCTGTTGAAAAATATCTTGATCAAGACTGGGATTATGTAATAACTGTATGCGGTGGCGCCAACGAAGTTTGTCCGGCTTTCACAGGAAATGTAAAACACCGAATACATATAGGATTCGATGATCCTTCTCATGCAACAGGTTCTCCGGATTTTATTGAATCGGAGTTCAGAAGAGTAAGAGATGAAATAAAGAGTGGCTTTTTTGAATTTTATATCAAAGAGATTAAAAAACAGGTACTTCCGGAATGTTCATGTGGAAGGGGGTGTTAAGATATGATACAAGAATTTGCAGACTGGCTTATTTTTAATATTATCGGGTTAAACTCTGATAGTCATTTGGGATCAGCTCTTAATTTTTTTATTTATGATACGATAAAGATTATTTTTCTTCTTTTTCTTATCAGTGTGATAATGGGTATTGTAAATGCATATCTTCCGATAGACAGATTACGCAACTTTCTTATGACACGAAAACTTTACGGTTTTCAATATCTTCTGGCGTCTGTATTCGGTGCTATTACACCTTTCTGCAGCTGCTCATCCATACCTTTATTCATAGGCTTCGTCAAGGGAGGAATACCTCTTGGGGTAACCTTTTCGTTTCTTATCACCTCTCCCCTTGTGAATGAAGTGGCTGTAGCAATGTTTCTTGGTACATTCGGCTTGAGAATTACCCTTATATATTTATTTAGCGGGATATTGCTTGGAGTCGCCGGTGGATGGATTCTTGGTAAGTTCAGACTTGATAAATATTTGACACCTTGGGTTCGTGCTATACAGGTTCATTCAGAGTCTGAAACAGAGGAGTGGAAGACAGAGAGAGTTACATTCTTTCATCGATTACCTGTTATCTTAAAAGATGCCTGGTCCATAGTAAAGGGAGTGCTAATATATATAATAATAGGTATATCTATTGGTGCTGCGATGCATGGTTATGTTCCGGAAAGTTTTTTCGAAGAACATCTTTCGGCAGATAAATGGTATAGTGTACCAATAGCAGTAATACTTGCTGTACCAATGTATGCAAATGCTGCCGGTATCGTTCCTGTTATACAGGTTTTCGTAGCAAAAGGTGTCCCACTTGGTACTGCAATGGCTTTTATGATGTCTGTTGTGGGGTTGTCTATACCGGAGGCAACAATGCTTAAAAAAGTTATGACATGGAGACTAATATTCATCTTCTTCGCAACTATAACATTGTTTATAATTCTGCTGGGATATATTTTTAATCTCGTATTATAAATTATAATGACCCTGAAATAATTAAGCATTGGATTATATGAATTCTAGATATCATACATCCAATGCTTAAATAATATTATAGCTTTAAAGTACACATCCATAGGTGTACTTTAAATTAAAAATTTATCTTTTAGAGTTTTAATTTATTTCAGCCTAACCACTGAACTCCCTCTCTTTCAACTATCTCTGCAATCTTTATAATAGTCTGTTTTGCTTTTTTCATTGACTGAACTGAAATAAACTCATATCTGCCGTGGAAATTGTGTCCTCCGGTAAAGATATTTGGGCAAGGAAGACCTTTAAATGAAAGTTGAGAGCCATCAGTTCCACCTCTGATAGGTTTTACCAATGGTTTAACACCCGCTTCCTGCATAGCTTTGAATGCTACGTCAACAATAAATTTTACAGGTTCCACTTTTTCGCGCATATTGAAGTATTGATCTTTAATCTCTACATGAGCGCAATCGGGAAATTCTCTGTTTATTTTTCTTGTAAGATGTTCAAATTCTTTTTTTCTACGTTCGAAACGATCTTTGTCGTGATCTCTTATTATATAGGTAAGAACAGATTCTTCAACACTTCCTTTAAAATCAATAAGATGATAAAAACCTTCATAACCTTCCGTATGCTCAGGTGTTTCCCAACGAGGAAGCATTATTGCAAATTGATTGGCAACACGAATTGAATTGATCATCTTATGCTTTGCCGCTCCGGGATGTACATTTCTTCCTTTAAATGTTACTTTGGCGATAGCTGCATTGAAGTTTTCATATTCTAACTCCCCTATCTCTCCGCCATCGATAGTATATGCCCATTTAGCACCGAAAAGTTCTACGTCAAATTTGTGTGCACCAAGTCCTATCTCCTCATCCGGAGTAAAGGCGATGCGAATCTTTCCATGCTTAATTTCAGGATGTTTTTGAAGATATGCCATCGCAGATATTATCTCTGCTATACCTGCTTTATCATCAGCTCCAAGAAGAGTCTTTCCGTTAGTTACAATCAAGTCCTGACCTTTATAAGATTTAAGCTCAGGGAAATCGACTGTTTTCATTATTATATTATTCTCCTTATCAAGAATGATATCCTCTGCGTCGTAATCTTTTATTATTCTTGGCGAAACATTACGACCTGAAAAATCGGGAGATGTATCCATATGAGCAATAAATCCGATAACCGGAAGTTCTTTCTCGGTATTAGCTTCTAGAGAAGCCATTAGATAACCGTTATCATCAAGATGAATCTCGGTCAAACCCATTTTTGTCAATTCGTCTTTCAGGTAATGTGCAAACGCCATTTGACCCGGTGTACTCGGTGTCATTTGTGTAAGATCGTCTGATTGAGTATCAAACTTTACATAAGTAAGGAATCTGTCTATTAATTCCATATCTTTTTTAGATTAAATGTTTGAACAAAGATAAATCTTTATGTTTTACTCTTTTTATAGCACTTTAAATATTTTCTTAAATAAATGAATATAAAGGCACATTTAGTGGTTTTACATTAACCCTCTCAGATATTACTAGCGAAGCAATCTATAGCGTAGCACATCTCCAGCTCAGCGACATCACCAGCGTAGAGACATCACTAAAATAATCTCATAATAAAATAGAAATGAATTTAATTGTCTGACTTTTCTTATCTTTGCGCTCAAAATAAAACTATTTACAATAAAGTTATGGCAAAACCATCAATTCCAAAGGGAACCAGAGATTTTACGCCTCAGGAGATGGCGAAAAGAAACTATATTTTCAATACTATTCGCGACGTATATCACCTGTACGGTTATCAACAGATTGAAACCCCGGCTATGGAGATGCTTTCTACATTAATGGGAAAATATGGAGAAGAGGGAGATAAACTTCTTTTCAAGATATTGAATTCCGGCGATTTTCTAAAAGGTGCAAACAAAGAAGATATTGATAATAAAAATATAGCAAAGCTTGCATCCCAGTTATGTGAAAAGGGATTGAGATATGATCTTACAGTACCTTTTGCTCGTTTTGTGGTGATGCATCGCGATGAGATTGCTTTTCCTTTTAAAAGATATCAAATTCAACCTGTATGGAGAGCCGACAGACCTCAAAAAGGCAGATATCGCGAATTTTTCCAATGTGATGCAGATGTCGTAGGTTCTGATTCTCTTATTAATGAGGTGGAACTTATACAGATAATTGACGAGGTATTTGGTAGATTCGGTATAAACGTTGCCATAAAGATGAATAACAGAAAAATTCTTACAGGAATTGCTGAAATAATTGGTGAGCCTGAAAGAATTGTAGATATCACCGTTGCTATTGACAAACTTGATAAGATCGGCCTTGAAAAAGTAAATGAAGAGCTTCGTCTAAAAGGGCTGACTGAGGAGGCTATCTCTCAACTTCAACCTATTATCATGCTTGAAGGAAGCAATAGAGAGAAACTTGAAAAACTAAAAACTATTCTTTCGGCTTCTCAAACAGGACTTAAAGGAATAGAAGAATCGGAATTTATTCTTGATAATATAGATCTTGTGGGTATAAAATGTCAGCTTGATCTTGACCTTACTCTTGCAAGAGGTCTTAATTATTATACAGGTGCCATTTTTGAAGTAAAGGCTCTTGATGTTCAAATCGGATCAATAACAGGTGGAGGTCGTTACGACAACCTTACAGGAGTATTCGGGATGCCGGGCGTGTCCGGTGTAGGTATATCTTTTGGTGCCGATCGTATTTTTGATGTTCTTAATCAGCTTGAATTATATCCTGAAGATTCTTTAATGACAACTCAGATTATATTTGTGAATTTCGGAGCTGAAGAACAGAAACATTGTCTTAAACTCGTTTCTCAATTAAGAAAAGAGGGTATAAGAGCTGAAATTTACCCTGAAAATGCTAAAATGAAAAAGCAAATGGGATATGCAGATTCTAAGAAAATACCATTTGTTGCTCTTATCGGTGAAAATGAGATTTCTCAGAATATGATTAATCTTAAAGATATGTTGTCTGGGGAACAAAAACTTATTTCCTTCAATGAACTTATTTCATTGCTAAAATAAAAATGAAAATAGAGATCTTTAATACGAAATTCTTAATATTAAAATTTTAGAAGAAATATTCTAAAGATAACTTTGAAAAAGGCTGCACAACTATTGGGTTGTACAGCCTTTTTATCTTAAATTTATTTATGAAGTTTAAGTATAAATAATTTATTATTCAAATCTTAATTACAGAAATATAACCTTCATTTTGTTTATAGATCTTTTTTTTCTTCAAAGCCTGTGTAACTAAAATCAGTTACAATTGTTGCGTATTCATCAGGATTCTTTGTTTTAATATTAAACTTAACTCTATAATAATTTGATTCCGGAGCAGCAGATGAACTTATAGTTGTTGATAATAGTTCATGAGCACATAGGCATACTTCTTTATTTTCTAAATTTTTGGTTTGCTTTGTAAATTGGGTCATAGTATTGTATGAATTAACATCAATAGGTATAAGTTCAACTTCGTAGTATTTATTCAAACAATAATCTTTTTCTATTCCTTCACCAAAATTTACAGCTGTTTTTATTGCATATGTTGCAATATCCCCCTTATTCAAATAAATAATAGGAGAATAAAGTGCTCCGTCAAACGAATATAATGTTGGACTTTTTATTCCTTGTGTAAAGCGAACAAATATCCAATCACATTCTGTTAATGGAGAATTGGTTTCTACATAATTATCAACTCCATTAGGCAAATTCGTAGGGAATTTAATTTTTGATTCGTTACAACTAAAATCGGATTCACATAAATAAGGTTCTATAATTTTAAGTATCCATTTACCATCTTCCTCTTTAAATTCACTATTTATAATACCAGATTTAGTAATATCAATATTAAAGAGATCAAAGTGAATATAACCATCTGTTGAATTTATATCTGAACCTTTAGGAACGACCCAATAACCGCTGTTCTTATAATTCCAAAGATTTTCAAGTGGAATTTGACCAAATATCGTTGCTGTTCTTCCATTTTTAAATTTAATAGTCAAACTAAGATCATAAATCTGATCATCTATTGCTTCATCACTTTGATAATTGAAGCAAATTTTACCCACAACTTCATCTTCTGTAGTTGAACTATGATGAAAGATTTCATATGAAAACTCTTTACCTTCCTCTAATAATCCAGTTTTAGATATACGAGAAATAGTAAGATCGGTTATACCATAAATATCTTTTGAATATTCGTCACAAGGATTGGTTTTGACATTTACGGAATAAGGTATACAAACTACTCTTACAAAATTAAAAGACCATAAAGAGTAACCAAAGTTCGGAGCTTCCTCATTGACTGCGCATAAAACAGACACAGGTATTGGAGTTTTTACTTTATCATTAATTACTACATAGTTAATATCATCAACATTTTCATAACTATCTGTATCTCCTACAAATAGGCTTATTGGCATCTGATGATCTTTTCTAATATGATTAGCATAATTAGCTCCGGAAACAACTGAAGAGAAAACAACTTTAGGAACAAAATCTTCTCCGTCTCCGGCTTGCTTTTTAGTGATTATATAGATACCATCAACAACATGACGAGTATCTTTAAGAGGTTTCAACAAAGAAAACTGATCAGTTACAGCAACCGGCTGAGAACCATCTTCTAAAACAATATTTTTAATAGGAACAAAAATAATATCATTGCCTTTGTCTTGATCATTGGCATCGACATGATATCTGATTGTTATTTTTGCCTCATATTGAGAAGCATCGAAAGTTGATTCGAGATTCTTCAAATCTTCGTTCCAACAAATTCCTTCTGCGTCTGTCCCGTCATCTGTAGCATCAATCATCGCTTTAGTCTTAATATCTCCGGTAGAGATATTTAAAGAGAGATTAATAAAAGCATCATCCTCAAACATTGCAAGCTGATCCTTATTTTCATCGGAGCAAGAACTTGTCAATGCAGCCAATAAAAAAGCTGAGCTAATAAAAAATAATGACTTTTTCATAATATACAGTATTTAGTGCAATAAGGAATATAATAAGTTATTCTTCTTATCGGTAATAGGGTCTTCTTCAAAGAATAATAGGTTATTATATTTTGTAATTATTTTCTTATAGAGGCTGCCCTATAATAATTTATAAGGCAGCCTTTTTTGATTTTTTATTTTATTATTTGATTTCTTCAAGTGCTTTTTTAAAAGTAAAGTTTACGATTGACGCTTTTCCATCATTTTGTTCACTTGCTTCAAGAGTTACATAAAATTTGCCTTTATAATTAGCTTTAATTGAATAGACTTGAAGGCCGGAAAGACTTCTTGTAACCTCGTCTCCTTTTTCATTAATAATCAGAGCATCTGTACAAGCATCATATAATTTGAAATATTCCTCTTGTGTTGCGATTTCTGTTCCATATTTTTCTACCAAAGCATTTATAATTTGACCTTCTTCAAGTTCAAAAACAGGAGATGTAATTTTCTGACCTGCATTGATATAAAGAGCGCCATCTTCTACAGTTCCACCAGTCCATGCACATTCACCTGTTAAGTCTTTTATTGCTGCATAAAATTCTTGAATAGAAGAAGTGTCCACTTCTACATCTTCACAAGCAATAATATCGTCGCAACAATTAATAGCTTTAGTAATTTCTAATTCCCACGTTCCGTCAGCTTCAGGGTTAGAGATTGCACCTGCTTTAGTAAGATCTACATTAAAGAAATCAAAGTGAATATATCCCTTAGGATCATAATTATTATCTTCTTTATTAAAGATTGTACCTTTAGGATATACCCAGTAACCGCTTTCTTTATAATTCCAAAGATCTTCCAAAGAGATAGTGCTTTCAATAACAGCAGTTGCTCCACTTAAGAAGAAAATTTCAAGTTTAAGAGTCCATTCTTGTTCTTTATAATCTTGATCACCCTGATAGTTGAAACATATTTTACCCATTACCTCTTCTCTTTCTTCGTCAAATAGAGTTGAACTTTCATGAACATAAGTATCAGATCCGTCAACACGACTTAGAGTAATTTTAGTTTTTCCATAGACGTCTTTAGAATTAGATTCACAAGGTTCTTTCTTAACATTTACAGAATAAGGGATACATACAACTCTTACAAAATTGAATGTCCATAGTGAATATCCGAAGTTAGGAGCTTCTTCTTCAAATGCACAAAGAACAGAAGTCTTAATAGGAGTCTTTTCTTTATCATCGATGATAACTTTTCTTTCTACTGTACCTTCTTCTGCAGTATCATCTATACCCACATAAATGCTCAATGGCATAAGATGAGCTTCTCTTATATGATTTGCATAAAGAGCACCCTCTTTAACAGTAGAGAAAATAACATTATCCTGATTATCAACAATCTTTATACCAACCAATTCATGTTTAGTTAAAGGTTTAATCAAAGTAAATTGATCAGTAACAGCTACAGGATCTCCGTCATCATCAAGTTTGATATTCTTAATAGGAACTTTAAAAACATCAGGTTGTGATTCACTTGTGGAACCTTTGTGATAAACAATTGTGATTTCTGCCTCATAAGCAGAAGCATCAAAAGCAGCAGCAGTTGCAAGATCCACCCAATCACAGATAGGAGTTTCTTCTGTATCTGCAACCTCTGTTCTAGTTTTGAATTCATTAGTTGAAATACTCAAAGATGTACTAAAATAAGCAGCCTCTTCCTGAGTAGAAATCAAAGACTCTTCCTTATCAGAACATGATGTAATTAAACCCGCCAACATAAAGGCCGAGCTTAAAAGAACTAAAGATTTTCTCATAATTTTTGGTTTTTGGTTAGGTTAATAACTTTATTGTTTGTAACACGGCTTAATAACATCGCCTCTAAAAAAAAGGTTTATGAGAAAATTTTCGAAAATTCTTACAAATTGATATTTTTTGTTTTACTGAATATTTGTTTTCCAAAAATAACATAATTGATTTTTATATTCATCCTTTGAACCATCGCCAGATTAGGTTAGAATAGGCATTATCGATCCTTTTGTAGAATGATTAAAAAAAACACTCTTGGAATTTAACAATGATTATTTTCTTTAATAAAGCATAATTAATATTCTATCTCTACGAAATTGACTCGATTTCAGAGAATATAAAAGTGCTTTTATTATAATTCAGAAATTAAATGAGGAGGTTTAATCAGATCATTTTTATTATGATCAGAGCAATAAGCAGATGTAAATAGTATTATAACATAGGTGCAAACAAACGCATAATAGACTCTAAAGCTTTTTTTGGCAATGGACGACTACGCCATTCCCTTAATGTAACTTTCTGTGATAAAGTTTGATCCTTAAGAAAGATTTTTTTCATACTTATTGTAAAATCGCGATCATAAATGAAAGCATTTGCCTCAAAATTATGTTCGAGACTTCTAAAATCCATATTTGCCGATCCCACAGAACAGTATTCATCATCCACAATTATCACTTTAGAATGAAGGAACCCGGGATTATAAAAGTAAACTTTAACATCAGAGATGAGCATTGAACGAATATATGAACATGATCCGATATGAACAAGTGTCGAATCGGAACGTAAAGGAAGCATAATCCGGACATCAACGCCTGAAAGTGCAATTGTCTGAAGAGCTATTAAAAGTGCTTCTGTTGGAAGAAAATAGGGTGTTTGGATATAAACATATTTACGGGCTGATGTTATTACTTTAAAAAAAGCATACATCATCTCTTTCCATTCACCTATGGGTCCGCTTGTAATGATTTGCATCGGAATATTGCCCATAATAGGTTGTTTTGGGAAATATCTTTCATCCCATAAAAGAGCCTTATTTGAAAAATACCAATCAATAGAGAAAGACTTCTGAAGATCAATTATTGCCGGTCCCTGAATCATTAAATGAGTGTCACGCCAAGTTCCCCATTTGAGTCCTTTTATGTAGCGGTCAGCAATATTCATTCCACCGATAAACCCATACTTACCGTCAATAATGGCAATTTTTCTATGATTACGGTAATTTATTTTCCTTGCAAAAACCGGTATTTTAACTTCGTAGAAGGCATTAATTTCAATTCCATGTTCTTTCATGTCATTAAAAAAATGATTCTTAACTTTCCATGACCCTACATCATCATACATTAAACGCACTTCTACTCCTTGTCGTGCCTTTTTTATCAAAAGATCTCGAAGTTCAATACCTATTTCATCATTTTGAAAAATATAAAATTGCAGATGAATAAATTTTTCAGCCTTTTCGATAGAGTCTCTCAAAGAACTCGTCATTTTTTTTCCGGTTGTAAACACCTCAACACTATTGCCTGTATATAGCTTGGATTTCCCAATATTTCTAAGCAATTTAACGAGCATTTCTGAGTTCACATCAAGATTTACGTTTTTGGGATCAGTATCAAAATCAAATGAATATTTATCGATTTTCTTAAAACTTTTTTTGGAAATCATGCGTTGTTTACGAAAATCGCGGCCTAAAAAAATATAAAAAATCAATCCTCCGATTGGGAAGAACATCAATACAATTATCCAGGAAATAGACTTTAGGGGATTTCTATTTTCTGATAGAACAATCAATATAACACCTATTACGGTGATTATATATATTATCCAAAGTAATGTATAAAGACCTTCTGTGAATAATGTGCTATCCATAATATCTACAATCGGATTTATAATTTGGAAAAGGTTTATAAATTTAAATATAAGAGTTTAGAAAACAAATTTTTATGCATTTTCATTATAACAAATGTTGTGATGTTTAGTGTTTAAGATTATAGATAAATAATTAAAAAATCCTTTTTTTTTCTATAATCTAAAGCAAAATATGGTTTATATGAGTTATTTTATTGGCTTTATGTATATTTGCTGTTCGAATTCAAATAAATAATTAATGAAAGATTTTATTAGGGTACTTTTAAAATATGTACCTCCCTACAAAGGTTTACTCTCTCTAAATGTAATATTTAATATTATGGGAGCCGTGTTGAGCCTTTTCACTTATGCAACTATAATGCCGATTTTAAATATTCTTTTCGGACTTGAAAGAAATGAATACAGCTACATCCCATGGGACACAATCGACACTTCATTTAAAGATATATTTATAAACAATTTTTACTGGTATATATCCTCCATTATAGATAAGTTTGGTCCCACTCAGACATTAATGATTTTGGGTGTCACACTAGTAGTAATGACCTTCCTTAAAACCGGATCATCCTATCTTGCTTCATTTTTTATGATCCCTATCAGAACAGGTGTTGTAAGAGATATAAGAAACAATATATTTTCTAAAATACTTTCTCTGCCAATCGGTTTTTTTACAAGTGAAAAGAAAGGCGATGTAATGGCAAGAATGACAGGCGATGTTGCCGAGGTTGAAAACTCTATCATGGCATCACTTGATATGATGTTCAAAAATCCGGTAATGATTATAGTTTATCTGATAACTATGTTTACATTAAGCTGGCAACTTACCATTTTCGTTCTAATCCTATTACCTGTCAGCGGATATGTGATGGGGGCAATAGGAAAAAAACTAAAAAAATCATCTCTTTTGGCTCAAAATCAATGGGGAGGATTAATGTCTCAGATTGAAGAAACACTTGGAGGACTGAGAATAATCAAAGCATTCAGTGCAGAACATAAGATTGAAGGCAGATTTGAGGATGGTAATGATGAGTTTCGCGACACATCCAACAGAATAGCTCGTCGTCAGGCTCTTGCTCATCCAATGAGTGAATTCTTGGGAACCATTACAATAGCTATCGTTCTGTGGTTTGGTGGATCACTTATCATATCAGGAAAAAGCAGTATAGATGCATCATCTTTTATCTACTATATTGTGATATTCTACAGCATCATAAACCCTGCCAAAGATCTATCTAAAGCAACATATGCAATCCAGAGAGGTCTTGCCGCGATGGTACGCGTTGATAAAATATTAAAAGCAGAAAATCCTATCAAAGAACCTGCAAATCCTAAAAAACTCTCAGGATTTAACGATAAGATCAGATTTAATGACTCTTGGTTTAAATATTCTCAAAACTGGGTTTTAAAAGATATAAATCTTGAGATCAGAAAAGGATCAACTGTCGCACTTGTAGGACAATCCGGATCAGGAAAATCGACACTTGCCGATATGTTGCCACGTTTCTACGATCTTAACAAAGGAGATATAACAATTGACGGAATAGATATTAAAGATTTAAAGATAGATGACCTTAGAGGATTCATGGGCAATGTGAATCAGGAAGCTATCCTTTTCAATGATACATTCTTCAATAACATATCTTTCGGTATAGAAAATGCTACACTTGAACAGGTTCGTGAAGCGGCAAAAATTGCCAATGCCGACGAATTTATCATGGCAACCGATGAAGGATATGAAACCAATATCGGAGACAGAGGATGTAAACTTTCGGGTGGACAACGTCAGCGTGTCAGCATTGCACGTGCAATTCTTAAAAACCCTCCTATTCTTATCCTTGATGAAGCGACTTCCGCTCTTGATACTGAATCTGAAAGACTTGTGCAGGATGCTCTCGACAATCTGATGAAAAACAGAACAACTGTTGTCATTGCTCACAGGTTATCGACAATCAAAAACGCCGATCTTATTTGTGTAATGAATGAAGGTTTGATTGTTGAACGCGGAACTCACGATGAGCTAATGAATATGAATGGATATTACAGAAAACTTGTCGATATGCAATCATTTTAATCATATCAAAAAATAAAATAATAAAACCCTTCCTTTTTCATATGAAAGAGGAAGGGTTTTATTATTTTATATAATCTAATTATTTGATGAAAAGTAATTGATAAATCTAAAATTTTATGGTAGAATAAGAATTACCAATATAAGATTTCTCTTGTAGTTGTTACTTCATCAAAGAAATGATTCGAATTAACCTCATTATTAAGTATCAGAACAGCTTTTGTCCAATCATCTACATCATTATGCTCTGTATAAGTAATTGTTTCCTCTATATCGACAGGAATGCCATTTTCCAAAATACTGATCGATACAAGTCTTCTTTGTGAATCTCTTTCATAATTATAAATCTTACCTTCTTTTTCTATTGAAGTTATTTCAAGAAGATAGTCTTTGGAAAATTTAATTTTCGTTATATTAGATTGATTCATTACATCTGAAAGAGAGGTGTACTCTTCAAGAAGATTTCCATTAGAATCGAAGGTGTATTCACATTTTCCTTGAAGTATAGTTTCTCCTCTTTGAGTTACCTTCACTTGTTTTTCCAAAGGATAAGGAGAACTACCATAAATGAAATTTATCTCTATCTCTCTTCCCAACCATGCATGAGTGCGTTTATAGGTAGCAACTTGCGTTTGTTCGTTATAGATATAAGTTTCTATATTTGAAGATGTATCATCCTTTGTCGTAATCTGTGAAAGATTTTTGATTAAATAAATAGGAAGATTCCCTACCGGAAATATAGCAGGGATATATTTCCCATGCTGAGAATATGTAAAATCATATCCATATAAATATCCTTCATCATTTACAGATACATTCAATAATTGAGCATCTCCATTATACTCATATGTGTATTCTGCAAGATTTGAAAATCCACTATGTAGAAAAGAATCTATCTCATCCTCTCTTCTATCAAGCATAATAGCACCACCTATACGAAATTTCTCAATCTTACCTTGTTGGTCAAAATTAATAACACAAGGATCCACATTATAAAATCCATTATCCTGATTGATAGTTACCGATTTTGTAGATTTCTGTAGATTATGCAAATCTACCATATGAAAGTGTTGCCATATTGATGGTACTGAAGTTTCTCCAACCAAAGTATCTTCGATATCATTATTACATGAAAATAATAAAGCTATGGCCGGTAAGAAAATAATACTCTTTTTCATTGTGCTATTTTATTGAAAATATGAAATTGAATAATTCGGATAAATATTATTAGTTTATATAAATAATGTTTATCTATTGCTTTAAAAACCAAGAGATAACATAGTTGAAATTCAACTGATGTTATCTCTTTTGTCTATTAATTAAGATTTATCAAAATCCCGGATTAATACAATAATCAGGATTATATTCATTATCGGACAATAACGCCCGATGAATTTTGATTATTCAAGAAAAGTCCGTTGTTAGGACCGTTTACCTGTCTTGGTAACCAAGATGCCGGAATCACCCATTTTAGTTCAGGGCAATCATTAACCTCCAGTTTAGAAAGATATTGTGGTCTTTCTTTTGTCTCAGTTACTCCGTCAACAATATCATCATAAGTTTCCATAGTGAATCCTGCATTTTCTGATACATTTGTAAGATTAGCATTATTACTTAGATCCAAATATGACAGATAAGGATTCGATGCAAAATATGAATCCGGAATAAGTTCAATTCCGGTACTTGCCAAACCAAAAACTGCAAGTTGTGGATAACCTGATAAATCAGGTAATACAGTGATAGGATTTCCGCTTAAAGTTAGCTCAACCAAAACATCATTAGTCAATGATGGGAAAGTTGATATATTATTACCGTTAAGGTTCAATACCTCAAAGTAAGGCGACATATCTTCAGATGCAAATGAAGTTAACTCATTATTATTCATCGTCAGATGTGTGATTTTTGCCACTTTCGTAATTTCCGGTATAGAAGTAAACGAACAATCAGATAAATTAAGTCCTCTCAGATTATTCTGACCCTGATTAATCTGTGATGGTAAAACAGAAAGACCTTTATTCCCTGAAAGATCGACAGTCGAAACAATTTTCAAAGCTGTAAAGAAGTTATCAGGTAATGAAGTAATCTTAGTATTCTTCAGATTGAACATTCTGTATTTATCCAATTTCTCTACAAGATCATAAGGGACCTCTGTAATATCTGCATTTTCAATGTGAAGTGAGTTCATTGTTGAAATCTCTCCTATTGACTCAGGTATCTTAGTAATAGGACAATTAACTACCGTAAGACTATAAAGATTTCTCATCTTTCCGAACTCTTTCGGAAACTCTTTAACTCCTGTATTCTCAAGATAAAGACTATTGATATTAAGATCAGCGATGTTTTCACCAAGATCAGTGAATTCAGGAAGATTTATTATATCAATATTAGTCATATAAACCATTCCAAACAGAGATTGAGGAAGTTTTGTCATCCCTTTAAATGTCTCATCAAATCTTATACCTGAGATATAGGCTGCATTATTATATCCGTCAAGTTCCCAGTAAAGATTTTCCCATGTACGTGGTTCATTGTTATATTCTCTCCATGTCTTTGGCCATTTTATGGTATCATTACCCCAAATTTCCTGACACATTCCAAGAAGTTTGTTTTTCAATAAAGAAGTTGATATATCAACACGAATTTTAATCGGGAAATAAAACTGGAAAAGTTCTCCTGATCTTACTTCAAAATACTCCTCATCTTCCGGATAAGCTTCATAAAGCATATCGCCTCTATTATCAAATGCGATATATTTATACAAAGCATAAGAACCTGCATCAACAGCTATCGCTTTTGTTGCTACCGAATCCTTAGTCCCAAACATCTCATAAGAAGGAAGAGTTATCTCTTTTCCATCTTTTTTCAATGTTACTTTTATTGTCTTTATATCAAGCAGATCATCTACATGATAAGTATTGATACGTGCAAAACTAAATATCACCTCTCCCTGATTCTCTCCAAGAGAAGGAGATAAATCCTTATCATCATCAGAGCAGCTTGTAAATATGCCCAGGCAAACTGCCAGGCATATTACAAGTGTGTATTTTATCTTATTGATCATCTTAATTATTTTTTAAATTGTATTTTATATTCACCCCAATTTCCTGTTAGAGGTAATTTATCATCATTCTTAAAGTCATTACCCGACGATCTCATGATATACGATTTTGTATCTTCTTCATCATCCGGACAATCAGGATTAGGAAGACGTCCCGGTTCATTAGAGAATCCTGCAAGGTTTCCTTGTGAATCCATTCCTTCCTGAGTGAATAGAAGTACATATGGATCCCAACAAGCAAGACGTTCATGCTGTAATATCCATTCAGGAATATCGCCAGTCAAACGGTTACCATTTGCTGTAAAGCGACGTAATTGAGGATGTGAGCCAACAGGTAAAGTAGGTAATTCACCTTCAAGATAACAATGCGACAAATACAGATATTCAATCTTAGGCATATTGAACAATTCTACAGGAATTGTACCTCTTAAACCGATGTTATCAGGATCATATCCTGCAGGTATATCGGCAAGAGAAGTGATACCTTCTGTAATTCTCTGATTAGAAAAATCAAAATATGTTAGATTTTTCATTTTGGTTATAATATCAAGAGGGAACTCAAGGAAGTTATTTGCATAGATTGATAATTCTTCAAGATTATCCATTTCTATCATCTCTTTTGGTAAACTCTTTATTCCGTAACCATTAATCGCCAGACTCTTAAGATTTTTAAGTTCTGTTACTTCAGATCCAAGATCAATTGTATGTCTCGAACGGTTGGCATTACCCTGGAAAATCAACGTTTCGATCTCTGTTAGATATTTAACCTCTACAGGAAGAGACTCCTCTGTAAAGAAGAAGAAGAATCTAGCGCCTGTTACACGCATCTCTGTTGTATCCTTGCTAATACCAAGATCTTCATCATAATATACGTAATCAATACTTTCAAGATTTATATCATCCCAGTGAGTCATCGGACGGCTTGATTCCCAACCGCCTCCATATACCTGAAGTTGTGACTGAATTGCAAGAAGAGCCAAAGAGTCTCCTGCTCTTGATGGAACAATCTTAGGAGCAGCATTTTGCTCAACTTCAACAATCGATGAAATAGGTTCAGCTACACCTGTCTGACGAAATTCTATATTACCTTTTCGGGATTGACGGAAATTACTGTGTACTCCATATTTAAACTTATAAGTCTGTTTTCTTGGAGTAGCAGTAGTCGGATCATAAGTGGTAATATCTCCGTCTAATGTCAACCATTCCTGATCTTCGTCTGATATAATTATTTCATAAGCTACATTAGAACTTATGTTGACTTCGAAAAACGCTTCATCAAGTCTTTTGTAGTGAGGAATTGAAACAGAAGGTTCTTCAATACGAATAGCTTTTTCAAACCCGAATTGATTGATCTCTATCATTTTCGCTCCATTTTCCGTTTCAATAAGAATCTGTGCTTTACGTTCACTATACAGATAAGAAGAATCAACTTTTACTTCACATTCTGCCGAACCTACACCCGTAGCAGGAGATACCATAAGCCAATCTGCATTCGACTGTGCACTCCATGCATAACCGGTAGTTATTTTGAAAGTCTGTAAACCTCCATTTTCAGTAAAAATCATCTCACTTTCATTTACATCAAAACCAGTGATTTTATCATCATCTGAATCTTTACATGATGTAAGAATCACCAGGGATCCTATAAAAAGGAGCATTAAAACTGATTTTATTTTTGAAAATTGTTTCATAATAAAATTGTCAATTTATTTTTTATTAATCCTCTAATTCGATATAAGCACATCCCTGAATGTTCTGTGTTGCATCATAAAGGAAACTGTAATAACCTAATCCGATATAGTTACAAGCAACTGTAGAAACTGTAACTTCAATATTCGGATTGTTTCTGATATTAAATCCGAATAATCCACCAGGAAAATCACCTGCTGAGATTCTCTGGATATCATTTCCTGAAACATCAAGATATTTAAGAGCCGGATGTTTGTTAAGTCCGGAAACCAATTCTGTCATGCAACGGTATGGATTTCCTTTTCTGTCAAGGTCATGCTGACTCAACATAAACAGTTTATTCAAATTATGAATATAAAGAGGCTGAATTGGTAATGATCTGAATGCATTATAACTGATATCAAGTCCAGATAAATAAGGCATCTCCTCAACAGTAAATACTTCAGGGAAATTCTTTAATCTATTTCCTTTTACCTGCAATGCTTCAAGGATTGTCATATTCTTAAATGCTGAATTTGGCAATGTGTCAAGTTCACATTGATCCATAATAAGATATGAAATCTTAGATTTCGAATCAGCCAGAGCATCAGGGAAAAGACGACCACCTCTTCCTAATGGATTGCTTGTCAAATCAAGTGTAGAAGTACGAATTCCTGCAAATCCCGGAGCAAAAGATGTAATCTGATTTGCTGTGAAATTGACAGATGACATTGTATATTTTGTTTCTGAACCTAATCCGTTCCCAAATAAGTTTGGAATCTCAGTTAAGAAATTATTAGAAAAACTAATATTTTCTATATCGTCTGTATTACAGAATTTATCATGAATTTTTGTAATCTTATTATAATCAAAAAATGCTTTAACAGGAGCAAGTGCTCTTTCAAGATTCGGAAGTTCTGTCAAATAATTATAAGAGAAATCCACATATCCCATTTTAGTTGCTTTAAGGATATTCATTGGGAATTCTGACAAATTATTATCAGTTGCAAAGAAGATCTGCAATTCAGGTGACGTTGCAAGGAAATTGTCAATTCCCTTATTAAATTTATCTTCCGGAATAGAAAGATTAGCACTGAAGTTAAGGAAAATCAGTTTTTGCATTTTTGCCAAAACTTCAGGGAATTCTGTAAAGTTACAGTTATACAACTCTACGTCTGTAAGCTTAGGAAGATCTGCAAGAGTCTCCGGCAATTCACTTACAAAACCGTTAGAGATATAAAGAACAGTAAGATTCTTCAAATTACCGATTTCGGCAGGAATACTTTTGATACGATTTGTTTTAGGTTTCGGGCTAACGATTCCTGTTTTTGTTGTTATCGTATTGTTGGAAATATACTTATTGCTAAACGTTCTTGCAAAGTTAGTTTTGATTACTCTCTCTGATTCGTCAAGTAGAGTATATTTATGTTTTTGGTGATGTCTGATAGAAAGTTCTTCTCTTACAATGTTTTCTCTTTCTTCAATAATATCAACTCCTTCATCAACAAGTATAGATCTATCTAATGAGTAGAATAATGACTCATCCATAATATCTACAATCTCAACATCACTATTCATTCCTAACCATAAATTGTTTAGTTCCGTCAAATCTCCTAAACAAGAAGGAACATCACCACAAGGATTGAAAGATCCTACATTGACACTGATAACACGTCCGCGGGAGTTCATTGTTACGCCCGGTTGTGCGCCCCATTCATCTATAGGTCTGTTTTTAAATCTCCAGTTTGCATTAGATGGATAATAATATCCTGTATATTGCCAGTTCTCGCCATCAAGAGCTCTCCAAATATTATATAAAGCAATATAATCTTTGATAGCATACATATTTTCAGGATATCTGATTGCCATTGATGCTCTGTTCATTTGGTTTGGTTCAACCGTAAAATAAACATCAGTAAGATCATTTGCCAATATCACTTCAACTCGATTATTAGTATAAAGCATATAACTTGTAATCTCATAATCACCTGCTTCAAGAGAAATAGTATCTGTGTGACGGAATCTTTCCGCATTTGTAGCATATGAAGTTAGAGATAAAAGAGCCGGTCTTTCATTAGAGCCTTTTTTCTTCACATAAATATCCACATCGCGCATAAGGTCATATCTGAAAAGTTCAGGAGCAGCTGTAGTAGCTCTTGTTTCATTATTAACCTTATCCATCTCTTCCTGATAATTTGTAAAATCTTTTTCAAGCATGAATGATACTTTTCCTCGAAGTTTAGTTGACACTTCAAGATCAAGTTCATGGATTTGACCCTGAACGATATTGAAGTATGCGGCTTCAGTAGGATATATTGTCATTAGTTCCTGAGGTTCGCTTTCTCCTAACACAACTGAACCTAACAAACGATAGCTCAAAAGAGTATACTCTCCTGCTGCAAGTTGTAGTCTCTCTGAAGTGATACCATAATCGATGGCATCAACAATGCCAGACATAGTTACTGTCTGAACTACCTTCATATCTTTATAAAGAAGCGACAGTTCGACCTTCTTGATATCACCAAGTGTTTCAAGGGTGATCGACCTTGTAGTCATTTCAGGTAATATTCTTACCTGAACATAACCCATATCAGAAATCTCTTCCATCATCTTCTCGTCTTTACAAGACGAGAAGATAGAAAAACCTAATAAGGCTATTAATAAATATATTTTATTAAAGAATTTCATTATTATTTCTAATTATAGTTATTCGTTTGAGGCTTTTTGTATTATATCGAAGCTATAGCCTGGTAGATATTCATTATAGAAATTGATACCGAATCCATAAGTTCCTCTTCTTTCCGATGATGTTGTATTAGGATTGAATGTGATTTTCAAAGTGTTTTTAAGATCTTTGAATTCATATTCTACATCTTCAATGATAAGATCATTGTAAGGACGCCCTTTACCAAGTACTCTGTTGTTCAAGATTCTATAATCTGTAAAGAATCTGAATCCTAAAGAAACCGGAACATTTTCATCATAAACTTCGATATAAGCTTCTTTTGTATTAGCGTCAATTTCAAGAATATTTTCCGGCATCTGCGGACAAATGAAGTTATATGTTGCTTCAACACCATTCTGCGAAATTGCACGGAATAAAGATGAATAGTCTCTCTTCACTGTTCCGTTTTCATCAAATAGTTCTTCAGCTGATACAACTCCTAATGATTTCGGAATAATAAATAATGCAAACTGTCTTTCGTTAGAAGGTGCAAAATCAGATTCATCTTCACCTCTTACTCCTACTCTTACTTGAAAATCAGTAGTAGCGATTGGCACTTTTGTTTCCTCAGGCATCTTTGTTACATAGACCCATGAATCTCTTATTTGTGTTGTAGAATAAAAAGGGATTCCGCCTTTACACTCAGTAACAATTATAGAAAAAGGCCATTCAGATTCATTATTCGACAATGGATAAGATGTAGATATTTTCAAAGTCTCACTAAGATAACCTGTTGCTTCTCCATTAGAATCTCTTGATCCTCCTTCTAAATATAGAAAACCGATATCATTTCTTTTGAAATTACTATAATCGGTAGATAAGTATTCACTTCCCACTCCTTTTACACGTCCCTTTAAATTAACATCGTCAATTCCTTCAAGATCAGTAGCTCTAAGAGTGATATTTGCATAAATATCTTCTGTATAGATACTATCGGCATCATAATAAACGAAATACTTTCTTTTTGCCGATACTCCGCTCTGAATCTTTACATCTTCGTTTTGATTCTGAACACGAGTAATTCTATGATCAAGTTCTGTCAATTCATATTCATAATTAGCAGTGATTTCGAGTCCGATTCTGATAACATTTGAACTTGAAATATTAAAATCAAAAGTATTATCAACAACATCAATAAAGCTTAATCCTAATCCTGACTTCAATGATACTATAGGTTCGAATCCCGGATAATAAACCGGATAATGGGTATCTTTGATATTATTGTTGTTACCCTTGAACACCACTTCTCCTGTTTCCTCGATATGAGAAAGTTTTGTCATATCTGCGTAAAAGACAATGGTTCTTGAATTTTGTGAAAGATTCTCCTCAATAAATTCATATGATAACCATTCAGATATTTCGGATATCTCCCATGCATAGTTTCCTGCTACATTTACCGTATCCGATATACAAACATCACTTATAGTAAGCGAAGCCATCTCTTTGCTGAAAACAAGAGATTGATCTTTTGCTCCCTGAGTTACAGTCACTTTCTGTGAAATTCCGGTTTCTGTATCTCTGATAGTGATATCTCCCTGGCGCTGATCGAACGTAGCGTTATCCACCACTGTTACTTCAATAACTCCCGCACCGTTTCCAGTTCTCGGGGTTATATTAAACCAACTTGCTGAATATGTTGCATTCCATTGTCCGTTTGCTACAAATTCTATTGTTTGTGAATCAGAACCTTCGGCCATGAATACCAAACCTGTAGTAGCAGCAGGTACTTCAAATGTCAATACTATTTTTTCTTCCTCCTTATCACATGAGGGAAAGAAGAATAAAGAATTGACAGCTAAAAGTGAAGCGAATATTCTATTTATATTTTTCATATAAGTTTACTCTTGAATAGTGTTATTACTTGATAATTCCATTAACGTTGTTCATATAAACATCCTCTGTAATACTTTCGATAGTATAAGAGTAAACTCCGAAACTTCCGATTTGAGGAACGTAGACTTCAAGATAAAGCACGAAATAATGTTCGTGAGCGACAAAATAAGAAGGAAAAGAATTTACTGTGCGACAATAAACCTCTCCATAATTGCCGTCGATGAACATTCTCTGCTCAGGCACTTTCATTTTTGGATTTGCAGGATCCGAATTATCAAAATGAGCTATAATATCAAATCCCGGATTGATCATATTTTTGATAACAAATCTATCATTTGCTCTTATCAATGACTGACGATAGTAACGAGTAGCTGTTGTTGACAAAGGCCAAGTCGCTGTCATTCTTGCGTGTTCACCATTCTCTTTTACAAATGTATTTATATCAAAAGGAGCTATTTTTGTAAATTCTATCGCTGTATGAGTCGAATAGCAATCGATATATTCATCCTTAGGTGCTACAAGTTCAAGTTTTAGAACCAATGAATCCTGAAAACTAATATTATCATAATAGCTCTTGATTTTTACCGGTGCTTTATTTTCTCCAGCCTTAATAGTTATATTATTGCTACCATCAACAAAATCATAATGATACCCTCTGATTGCAGAAGATCCATCTGACATTACATCTACGGCGTAATTTCTGTCAACGGAACTTGTTTGTGTTGTTACAACATAAAGATCGTAAACAGGATCATCGCTGAATACAGGCATTGTTATAGTAGTGTCGGCAAACATAACGAACTTAGGTCCTTCGTATGTTACATCTTCGGATTTACATGATACCAAACCCAAAGCCGCAACTGCCATATAAGCTAAATTTTTAATGATTTTATTCATTGTCTGTTAGTTTCTTTATTATTAATAGTTGCTTTTATTTCCTACTACTACATTATTTGAAGCTTCAATCTCATGTTGTGGTATCGGCCAGGTAGTGAAGCGATATGCTGCATCAGTTGGCAAAATATTCAATTCATTTTCATTAGCTCCATCAATTGTATATAGCTGCTTTGTGCGTTTGATTTCATCGCCCCATCTTTTCAAGTCATAAAGGCGGAAACCTTCCATATATAATTCTCTGATTCTTTCCTCTTTGATCTCATCAAGAATACCTGTTCCTGAACCTGAAGCAGATCCGTAACCTTGGATTCTTTTTCTTCTGATTGAAGTAAGGTCATTAAGTGCAGCTGAATAATTTCCTAAATTATAATTAGCTTCAGCGCGATTAAGATAAACTTCAGAAAGACGGAATACCTTTGGCATGTTGGTGAAATATCTTGTAGAACCTGAGTCAATATTAGGATTACCAATATATTTTCTCAAGACAGTAGGCATTGTTCCGTCAGCTGCTGTGATTTCTGAGAAGAAATAGATATATCTATAGTCTGCATCATCATAAAGGTTTATCAACACATTAGGCACTACATAATCAGGTGCATAAGATGCGCCATTGTAGTTAAGGAAAATTCTACCAAGAGATCCACCTCTGTCGGTTGTTGTCATTGCAACTTTCCAGATAATCTCATCGCTGGAATCGAAAACCCACATGTTTCCATAATCTGAATATCCTGTGCTTGTAGCATAAACGGCATCAGCAAGTTCGTAAACCTCACTTTTGATAATGCTATTAGCTGCATCGACAGACTTCTGATACTCTCCCATATATAGATAAATTCTTGATTTGAGAGCCAATACAGAACCAGGACTGAAATATTCAGAATCAGCAACCGCTCTTGATGCAGGAATAAATTTCTCTGCATTATCAAGATCTGAAATAACCTGAGCATACGATTCTCTTAAAGTAGAGCGTTTGATAGCTTTTGATGTATTTACATAACTTAGAGAAATAGAAACTCCTGAGTTTTCATCATCTGCTGTTTCTTCTGTATAAGGTTCGCAGAAATGTCTTAACAATTCTGAGTAAGCAAGAGCGCGAGCAAAATAAACATCACCCATACGTCTTTCAAGTATTTGAATATCTGATTCTGAAGTCAACGATTCACGTACTCTGTCAGTATAATCGAAAAAGAAGTTACAACGTGCTATGATCTGATATAGTCCTGAATATATGCTCACAATCTGAGAGGTTGATGGATTGATATTCCATCTGTAAACATCTGCATATACTCCGGTATTTGAAAGAGACAGATATCCCATATCTGCTTGTAGATCCGGCAACTGTGTCATGTAACCGCTATATAATGCACTACTTTTGAATGCACTATAGATTCCTACGACAGCAGCGCTGCAATCATCCAGATTCTTGATTGCTTCATCCTGAGGGATAGATCCGTTTGGCATCTCTGTCAGAAAATCCGAGCAAGATGATGACACAGCCATCAGTAGTATTAAAGAATATATTTTTATTTTTTTCATCGTTAATGTCACTTTTTCTGTTAGAAAGTAATTTCAGCCCCTACAGAGAACTGACGTGTCATCGGATAAGCAGCCTGATATACATTAGCTGTTGATTCCGGATCCATTCCCTCGAAAGCAGTAAACGTCAACAGGTTTTGTCCCTGTCCGTAAACTCGTACCCCTTTTATAATTTTTGTCTTTTGAAGTAATTTCTTATCGAAGTTATAGCTTAGAGTTAGGTTTTTAAGACGCAAGAATGATGCATCTTCCAACAATCGGTCGTCAAACTGTGTAATCTCACCATGACGAGGAATTGATGTAACATCTCCAGGCTGTTTCCAACGATCGTAAAGAAGTTTATTCGACTGGTTGTAAGTCGCAAATGTTCCGTTACTTTCATCAAAATATCTGTCATTGTTCATCATATATCTATCCGCAACCCAGCTAAACTGTGCGCTTAAAGAGAGACCTTTGTATGATAATGTTGTTCCAAAACCACCTGACCACGGAGCATTATAGCTTTTTCCAACAAGCACCTTGTCATTTTCGTTAAATTCAGTAGTAACGTTTCCGTCCCTGTCATACCAAAGCTGATCTCCGTTTGCTGGATTTACTCCGGCAAAACGGTTTATGAAAAATTCTCCGTATGAGTGTCCCACTTTAAGATAAAGATTGGTATTTGTGATTTCGTACTCATCTCTGTCATTGTAAAGTGAAGTGATTTGGTTTTTATTATATGATGCATTTGCATTTACATTCCATACAAAACCTCTTGTTCTGATTACATCAACATTAAAATCAAGTTCAACACCTCTATTGTACATCGATCCTACATTTTCCCACTGGAAAGAATAACCGTTAACCATTGAGACAGGAACCGACATCAACATATCTGTTGTATTCTTATTATAGAATTCAACACCCATATTAACTCTTCCAAAGAAGCTACCTTTAACAGCAACGTTTGTTGTGAAAAGTTTTTCCCATGTAAGGTCTTCATTACCCGGTGACGACGGAGCAATACCCGGCATTGAGGCTGAACCAAGTCCGTATTGAGGACCTGCACTTACAAGAGCAAGATGATCATAAGCAGGAATAGATGAGTTACCGGATGTTCCCGCACTTGCGGAAAGCTGTAGGCTGTTAACCCATGAATTTGTATTTAAAAATTCTTCACTTGTAAGATCCCACATAGCTCCTACAGACCAGAAGTTTGCCCAACGTGAATTTTTTCCAAATCTTGATGATCCGTCACGACGAACAGAAAGGTCTGTGTAATATTTGTTTTCGTAGTTATATTCCGCTCTACCAAAAACAGAAAGATAGGTTGCTCCTACATAACTATCATTCGGATTGTTTGCAGTAGTACCCGCTGAAAGATTTAAAAGAAGATCATTCGTTTGACCAATTGCAGAACTGCTAAATGATTCCATCTGATTGTTAACAGCTTCCTGTCCTATCAGGAAATTAAAATTATGGCTATCAGAAATAGTCATATTATAATTAGCTGTATTTGTCCATGTCAGATTGTAGTAACGTTCGAATGCACGACCCACATAACCCTCTCCATAATTTGGAACATATGAAGGGTTAGAATATGAATCGCCTCTGAAATCAACAAAGTCGACACCTCCCATTGTTCTGATTGTTAATCCCTCTATTGGAGAGATTTCAGCAAATATGGTTGATAGCAATTTTGATTTGTTGTTCTTTGACGGATTGTTTGCCGACCAGTCAAGAGGATTAGTGTTAGATCCAAGCCATGTTCCGTTTAACAGACTTGCGATAGAGCCGTCTTCAGCATAAGGCGACCAGTAAGGACGCATAAATCTCGATGCAGAGATAGGCGTTACGGTTGTATAAGAACCATCATTTGCCTCTCTAATATCTTCATAAGCAAAAGTGGTGTTTGTACCAATTTTAAACCAGTCATTAACTTTAGCTTCAAGATTTGCTCTTACTGTATAACGTTTGAAATCAGAATCGATAGCAATACCTTCCTGATCATACATATTACCTGATACATAATAATTGAATCTATTTGTAGCTCCACTTGCAGAGATTTCAATATTCTTAAATGGTGCTGCATCATTATAGACCACATTTCTCCAGTCTACATTTGTACGCTCAAGTAATTCGCGGTCATACTGACCTGCTATTCTCATACCAATCTCCTCTTCATAATCAAGACGCTCTTTTGTATTCATCTGATTCCACTTACCATAAGCAAGTTTTGAGAAACCATACTGTGCACGAACTGAGATATTTCCGTTATCTCCCATTCTACCGCGTTTTGTTGTAATAACCACAACACCATTGGCTGCACGAGCTCCATAAATAGATGTAGAAGACGCATCTTTCAAAACAGATATGCTTTCTATATCACTTGGATTTACCGAGGAAAAGTCATCTGATGAAATTGCTATCCCATCCATGATGAACAAAGGCGCAGTTCCTGCATTGATCGAGTTAACACCACGAATCTGGAAATTAGCTGCCGCACTTGGTTCTCCCGAATTAGCAACTACCTGAAGACCCGGTGTCTGACCCTGAAGTGCCTGGTCAAAACTTGCTGTTGGCACCGACTCAAGTTTCTCGCCTTTTACTACCGATACAGATCCGGCAATTGTTCCTTTCTTACGTACACCGTATGCTACAACAACAACCTCGTCCACCATGTGTGCATCACTCTGCATAGCTACATCAAACCTTGCAGCTGAGGCAGATACTGCCTTCTCCACACTTTTGTAGCCGATGTAGGAGATCTGAACGATGGCATTGTCACCATTAATTTCCAGCGAGTAATTTCCATCGAAATCCGCTGTAACCCCGTTTGTCGTTCCTTTTTCGATAATTGAAGCTCCGATCAATGGCTCTTTTGTTTCCGAATCAAATACATTACCACGCAATGTAAACGACTGGGCATAAGTCATAGAGATGCTCAACATTGAAAAAGAAATGATCAAGAGAATAAATCTTCTCATCTTTCTTTTTGATTAATTATGAATGTTAATAATAAATAGATTTCTTAGTATGAATCATTTGGTTCAGGTAGGCGTTTTGGAGAAAACGCTACTTATATAAAAGCAAATAGTAATATTAAAATGGGCGTCGTTTTATGTTACGCCAGATTAATGAACAACACTTAAATTCTTTAATGGCGAGATTTAATCTCATATTATTAAAATAAAAACTCATAGCAAACGTCAATTAATTAAATTCTTAGTACCCGCACAAGGTATAAACTTATCGATATAAACTTATTGCTTATTCTTTATTAGCAAATGCGATTTATCCACTCTTTAAAAAAATCAGGCAGGCACTTTTTTATGTTACGCCATACCATAGCTCAATCTTTTCGGATATGTATTGTATCTACAATTTTGAAAAATAAAACTTCTAACATTTCATCTCTCAATCCGACATCTTTTCAGTTTAGCACTTTTTCAGATTTTTCCTCAAACTTATTACAATTTGTTAGGTTTAGTTCCAATTTGCAAACCAAAATATTCTCAATATCTCAAAATAACTGAATATTTTATAGCACAAAAATAAACATTTTGATGATATTATTAGAATAAATATAGAATAAAAAACGTTATAAAGTGATATCAAAATTATACTCTAAATACTATTCTCTTGTAAAGTTAATACAACATTTGTTTTATGTTAAACAGCATTTCGATTCTATTGCTTACAATTTATAACCCAAAAGGACTCAATTAAAGACACCTCACCACACATTATACACACAATCCTTATTATCAATAATATAACAAGGTTTTAAATTGAAACAAATAAGTGTTAATGATTTACATTACTTTGGTATTAATATTGATTTTTCACATATAGTTTTTTTGTGATCTATTTGTCTTATTTAAACATTCACTTTTTTACAAAAAATAACCGATTGAAAATTTTTCAATTATCAATCGGTTAAAATCTGTATTATATATTTTGATATACTTTTCTCTAAGCAAACAAATAGTTATTTATTCTGGTCTTCACTTGTATTTGTATTTGTTTTCTTGGTGAAAAAACTAAAGTTTACACTTCCATATACCCTTAATTGGTCAAATTCCGGATATGAAGAGAAATCATTTTTTGAGGAATGCTCAAGAATAAACAATGTATCATCATCCATTAAACCACTTTTAAAAACTAATTCCGGAATCATCTCCAAATTAGGAAGATCGTAGGGTGGGTCTGCAAAGATAAAATCGAATCTTTCCTTTGAAGAATCAATAAACTTAAACACATCACCTTTTATGGCTATAAGATTATCATCTTTAAGCTCTTTTGCCACTTTCTTGATAAATTCATGATGAGCATATTGTTTTTCTACGCTAACAACCTCGGATGCTCCGCGAGAGAGCAATTCAAAACTGATAGCTCCGGTTCCGGAAAACAAATCAAGTGCTTTTATATCTTCAAAATCAATCATATTGTTAAGCACATTGAAAAGATTCTCTTTTGCAAAATCAGTAGTAGGTCTTGCTTTTAGATTCTTTGGCAGATCGAAACGTCGTCTTTTATATTTACCGGCTATTACTCTCATATAATATTTTTTTCTTGATTTTTTATCACCTATCTATGTAAGGCCAATTAGTATTTTTAGTTCAAATCTCTTGAGATTTATTTATAAATAGGTATTATATCGAAAGGTGCGTTCAGGCATTGCTTTCCTAAATTGAATGCTTCACTTGGGAAAACAACAGGTGTAACCAACGATATATACTCCTTTAGTGTATTAATTAATGACGATGTTATCTCTCCGTCAGATATTATCTGAAGTGAGTCTTTATATTGATCATAACCTAAAGTTTTCCATATATTCATCACAAAATATGTTACATCATCGATGTGCTTATATCTGAAACTATTCATAAAACACAACTTCCCTTTCTTATAACATATTATATCAAGCATACCGTATCTTACCTGACAATACATCTTTTCACTATTCCCCATCCTACTCTTAGACACGAAATATTCACCCAATATTTCAAGGTGATGATATATATTCAAATCGGAAAAGGTACGTTTAAGAAACAAATACTTATCTGTATCGATTCCGAATATAATATAACAATCATTACCTGGCATATATTTATACACCACCTCTTCATCCCTACTCTCTATATTGAATTCATAGAATTTCAAAAATTCATTTTCATCAAACAGTTCAGCAGGAACCAAAGTAAACCTGTCAGAGGCAACAATCAGATTGATATCATTATATTCATCACATAGAATATCCTCTGCAATAATACTATTCTCAAAATCCATTAAAGAATAGAGAGCATCATTGCCTTTACGATCAAAATAGACGAAAGAGTTATCTACAAGTTTGTTATGTATAGAAAAAGAAAATCCACCCGGCATAAGCCGGATGGATAATGAATATTCTTTTGTATCTACACATTCCGCTTTATCATATAAAGAAGATATGTCCATACGATTTTGTATTTTTTATAAAACCAAGAAACTATTACTCCCAGTTACCGGCATTATTATTTGGCTCTTCAAGATCACCCACTTTAAGACCAGGATATTTTTCCAATTTACGAGCACGGTCAGTAATGTTGATTACTTCCTGAGCATCAAGACCATTTAAGTAGTCTTTGTAAAGTGTTCTAGCTTCAAACAGACGAAGGATATAACCTGATGAGTTGATAAGATCTCGAGTTTCAAGCTCGATACCTTTCTGTCCACCTGTGAAAGGTACAAATTTGATAGAGTCTGCATTAAATCCTTTTCCGAAGATTGTGTCCTGTACATTTACAAAGATTGTATCACGTAAGAAACCTACAAGACCATTTTTTTCAATTTCCTTTTTATTTCCTTTGTTGATGATTGCAACAGCCTTTTCTTCTGTAAGACCAGCATCCAACTGTGCATCAGTTAAAGACCCTACCTTTACCACGAAAGGTAATTTTCCATGTTTGATGAACGAGATCAAAGTGTCAAATTCGTTTGTATAATATCCGTTAAGATTTCTAAACTCTACTTGTGCCTTACGAATATCTATCAAACGAGCAATTGTAGCTTTATCACGTAAATTTTTCTGTTCTTCGAAGCGAATCGGCCCCATTATGCTCTCCACACATAGGTAGCCCATTATTCCGATACATCCTACTAATAATAATTTAAATAGACCGTTCATGGTTGGTTTTGTGTTATATTTTAATTTTTAATTATTTCTTCGGACAAATTTAACAAAGAAAAATTGTAAACACTATATTTATGTAGAAATTTATTGCTTATTATAATGATTATTGATGCTTTACAACACTCAATTGAGAGTTTTTTGCCATATAAGGCAAATAAACAACAACAAATTCTGCTTGATTCTCTCGCAAAATTCATATTGTCATCAACTCCCGACTCACTTTTTTTACTTCGTGGATATGCCGGAACGGGCAAAACATCTATAGTTTCAGCCATTGTAAAAGCTTTAACTTCTATTAAGCAAAAAACTATTCTTATGGCTCCAACCGGAAGAGCGGCTAAAGTTCTTTCCGGATATTCGGGCAAACAAGCTTTCACTATCCACAAGCAGATATATCGACAAAAAAGTTTTTCGGCAGAGATGCAAGGGTTCGGAATATCTGATAATCTCAACAAAAACACAATATTTATAGTAGATGAAGCATCTATGATCTCAAATAGTAGTGATATTAGTGGGTTTGGAACAGGACGGCTCCTTGACGATTTGATTGAATATGTTTATGCGGGTGAAGTTTGCAAAATGATTCTAATGGGCGATATTGCCCAGCTTCCTCCCGTGGGTCAAAAAGAGAGTCCGGCTTTAAGTCTTGAAGTGCTTCGTGGCTACGGTCTACATATCTCTCATTTCACTTTAACCGATGTTGTGCGTCAAAGTAGTGATTCGGGTATTCTTTACAATGCCACAAATCTGCGACATATTATGGAGCAAGGGGAACCCTATGATCTTCCCAAACTTGAGATTGCCCAATTTAAGGATGTCATCAGGGTGTCGGGCGCTGACCTTATTGATGATATATCTTCAAGCTATGATAAAGCGGGCATAGATGAATCGATCATCATTACCCGATCGAACAAAAGAGCAAATAGTTTTAACAACGGTGTAAGAAATCAGATTCTTTATAGAGAATGTGAACTTGAACCCGGCGATATGCTACTTATTGTAAAAAATAATTACAAATGGTGTCAAGGAATAAAAGAGATAGATTTTATTGCTAACGGCGATATTGTGGAGGTTAAAAGGGTCAGAAATATTCAAGAACTTTACGGACTTCGTTTTGCCGACGTTGAAATAATATTTCCCGATTATGATATAGAAATGGAGGTCAAAGTGATTCTCGACACTCTTCACAGCGAAACTCCGGCTCTTCCACAAGATATTAATCTACGTTTCTTTGAAGAGGTTTATATGGATTATTCCGACATTCCGCTTAAGCGTGACAGAATGAAGAAAATAAAAGAGGATCCATATTTCAATGCTCTTCAGATTAAATATGCATACGCCGTAACTTGTCATAAAGCTCAGGGCGGACAATGGAAAAATGTATTTCTTGATATGGGTTATATAAATAAAGATCATCTGGGTCTTGACTTCTATCGCTGGCTCTATACCGCATTTACTCGTGCCACCGAGAAAATATATCTCATTAACATAGCTGATGAATTCACAACAGATCCACAAGAATAAATTTCATTTATGAATTTTCTATCGATTATAAAGGGTAGTTTAAAATTTTGCCTTTAGTGTTCTATATCCTAAAGGCGGTTAGGATGAAACCTATACGCTTTTAGGTTGTATCCTAAAAGCGTATAGGATATAACCTAAATGCTTATAGGATAAAAAGTATTAAGTAGAAAATTAAATCAGTCATTTTGACAAAATAAAAAACGGTGCAAACAATATATGTTTGCACCGTTTCTATTTAAAAGACCTAAAGTATCATTTATTTATATGTTACCTCTACATTAATTTTCAAAGAGGAAATTATTATTTCACCCTAAAAAGAAGAGGTAACGCAATATTAAAAATTACATAGGGCGAATAACGAATTTAAATTCGCGATCCTGATATTTCAATCTGTACTCTTCACGCGGAATAGCACCCCATGAGTTTTCACAAGCAAGACCCATTTGAACCTGGTCAATAGCTAGGTGAACATTCTTCGAAGGAATAACCTCTGGAGAATGGCTCTGACCTTTATCCCAACCATCATCAAGAGAATCGATTGTGTAGTTAAGAGCAGACATTGATATTGGTGTTTCACCAAAGAATGCAAGACCTTTACCACCTTGATTAACCTGTTTCCACCAACGGATATCTGTTTTGTTACCATTTTCCTGTGGACGAATATAAGGGAAGAAATTATCAGCTACCGATTGTTTATAGATACCAAGATCTGTTGCTGCACAACGGTCGCTATAATTTTCTATCGGTCCGCGTCCATAATATTCAGAATGATCAAAATTACCTTTCATTGTAACTTTCATACCATAACGGAACATTTCAGAAACCTCTGCGCCTTCAGTTGTAGATAACTTCTGAGTCACCTCGATTGTACCGCATGGAGATATAACATAAGTAAGGAAAAGATTAGCTTTCTGATCTTTCATTTCATACTCAGCTTTTACAATAACTTCGCCACCCTCTTTACTATTGGTTAGGCTCTTAAGTCCAATTTTAGGATTATGCCATGTGCGGTATTTTCTTTGAAGAGAAGCACCATAGTCATTATCGGTAGGAGCACGCCAGAAGTTAGGTTCAAGTACTGCATCATCTGCAAGATATTTGATTCCGCCTTTATTGATAGCTGCGATATAACCGTTATGTTTGTTGATCTCAATTCTTACATCACCATTTGTTACGATAAGATAGTTATAATCATTATCTTTTACTTGAAGAGGTGTAGTTGTACAATTAGCTGCATCAGCAGTATAGAAATATTCAGCACCTTTGGTTGGCTCACCACTTACAGCAAACTGACCTTTGGCAACTTCATAACCTGCCTCAAGAACACCATCCTGATCTTTAAGAATGAAAGCTACATTAAGAAGAAGCTCTCCTTTTCCTTTATAGTCTTCCGGATTGAAACCGAATACTACTTCCTGAGTTGTTTGAGGTGCGATATTAATATCTGTTCTGATACCTTTTTTCACTGTTTTACCATCAAGAAGAAGTGACCATTCAGCATAATAACCTGAAAGATCTTTGAAGAAGTGTTCGTTATGGATTTTTACAGCGTTTGCTTTTGATGATGCAGACATCTGGATATCCTGATAAACACGACCAACTTCAAACATATGAGGGTTTGGTTTACGATCCGGTGTTACAAGACCGTTGTTCATAAAGTTGTTGTCAGAAGCATCATAACGGCTCCAGTCGCCACCATAAGCCCATATTTCAACTCCGTCTTCGTTAGTTTTACGTAATGACTGATCAACGAAGTCCCAGATAAATCCACCCTGATACATAGGATATTTACGAATCATATCCCAATACTCAACGAATCCACCCACAGAGTTACCCATAGCATGAGCGTACTCACACTGGATAAGTGGTTTTTGAGGTTCACCCTGAAGATATTTTTCACAATGATTGTAACCTGCGTACATCGGACAATAGATATCTGTTCCCTCTTTACCGTGTGCCTGTTCATATTGTACAGGACGAGATGTATCATATTTCTTGATCCAATTGTATGCGTTAAGGAAGTTATCTCCCATACCCGCTTCGTTACCAAGCGACCATATTATAATAGATGGGTGATTTTGATTACGTTTTACGTTACGCTCATTTCTTTCAAGATGCGCTTTTTTATAAAGAGAATTCTTAGCAAGAGTTTTGTCGCCATATCCCATACCGTGAGATTCAATATTTGCCTCTGCTACGACATACAAACCATACTCATCGCAAAGTTCATACCATTGTTCATCATTTGGATAGTGACAAGTTCGAACTGCATTGATATTGAATTGTTTCATTACCTGAATATCCTGGATCATACGTTCTCTTGAAACGATATAACCTCCGTCCGGATCAAGTTCGTGACGGTTAACACCTTTGATAAGGATTGGTTGACCGTTAACATGAAGTTGGTTATTTTTGATTTCCACTTTTCTGAAACCAACTTTAACAGGAACCACTTCAGTGATTTTGTTACCGCTTCTTACGATTGCCTGAAGAGTGTAAAGATTAGGCATTTCAGCACTCCATTTTTCAGGATTAGTGTATGTGAAATTTCCTTTGTATGATTTACCGCTTACTTTGATTGTTTTATTTTCAATCTCTTCACCCGCTGCATTAGTTAAAATAAGCTGTAAAGAAGATGGCGATGATTTGAAATCAATATCGATTGCAAGAGAACCGTCTGCATAGTTGTTGACAAGATCTGAAGTTACCTTGATATTATCAATAGCTGTATTTTCTTTTGTATAAAGATAGCAGTCGCGAGCTATACCTGTGAAACGAAGGAAATCCTGATCTTCAAGATAAGATCCGTCACACCAGCGGAAAACCTGCATTGCTATAAGGTTTTTACCCTTTTTAAGATATTTAGTTACGTCGAATTCTGCCGTAAGCTTACTATCTTCACTATAACCTACATATTTACCGTTAATCCACAAGTAGAATGCAGAAGTAACAGATCCAACGCTGAATATTACTTGTTTTCCATTCCAATTTGCAGGAACCTCTATTTCACGACGATAATTACCAACATAATTGTTTTCAGTTGGAATTTCCGGAGGATTACTGTTGAATTGATTTCTCCATGGATAACCCGCATTTACATAGATAGGGTTTCCATAACCTTCCAGTTCAAACATTCCCGGAACAGGTATTGATCCCCAAGCCTTATCATCATAAGATTCAGAGAAGAAATTTTTAGGTCTTTCGTTTGGTGTCTGAGCAAGTTTGAATTTCCATTCACCTTTTAAAGAAAGATAGTTTTTAGACTGCGATTTGTCTCCGCTTAAGGCCGCTTCCTGGTTTTCATAACCAAAGAAAGAGGTGCGTGTTTCCATTCGATTAACTTGGTTTACACCCGGATCCTGCCACTCATTCTTTTGAGCAAATCCCATGATTGGAGCTGCTGCCAATAGAATCAGTAATGAATTCTGTCTTAATTTCATGAATAATATAATTAGGTTGTATTAATGTTTATGTGTTATAAAATATACGAAAATATACCTTTATTTAAATAAGTGTATATTTTCATATTATTCGTAAATATATTATCATTAAGATGATTAGACAAGTTGCGTTTAGATTTTATAACAATTATGTCGAATAACGGCATTTTTTGACAGATATAAAGACATAAAGAGATAGATGCAAATCATTATTTGATATAATTATTTATATGAAACGTAATTTTATATTTTAATCAGAGATAAATCATATAGTTTCGATTAATTTTGAGTTGTGAAAGTTATGTTATGGTAAAGGAAAAATATTAATTACATGGCGGAGAAAACAAAGACATTAAAGGGACACATCTCAATGGTTGTGGCCGATACTCTTTGGGGACTAAACGCCCCTATCGGAAAAGCTGTGATGTTCACCGTGACAGCACTTTCTCTTACAACATTCAGAATGGTTGGTGCTGCAGCTTGCTTTTGGCTTGCTTCCTTATTTATAAAAAGAGAGAATGTCTCACATAAGGATATGTTAAGAATATTTTTCGCGTCTCTTTTAGGTGTAGTTTTCAATCAGGGATTATTTATTTACGGATTATCGCAAACATCACCTATCAATGCAGCGATTGTTACGACCATGCTCCCCATAGTAACAATGATAGTTGCAGCTCTTTATCTAAAGGAACCGATAACAAATAAAAAAGTGTTGGGAATATTCATGGGAGCACTTGGTGCTTTCATACTTATATTGTCGAGCGGAAGTTCATCTTTTGCAGGCTCAATAATAGGAGATATATGTTGTCTTGTTTCTCAAATCAGTGTAGCTATTTACCTAACATTATATAAGGATCTTTTTGCAAAATATTCTCCGATAACAGTTTCCAAATGGATGTTTACTTATGCCTCAATCTGTTTCATTCCAGTCTCTTTCAATGATGTGACATCTATGGATTTTCTATCTTTACAACTTCATACCGTAACAGGAATCTGCTTTGTTGTGGTCGGAGCCACATTTATAGCTTATCTATGTATGCAAATTGGTCAAAAAGTACTTCGCCCCACTGTAGTAAGTATGTACAATTATCTTCAACCAATAGTAGCTTCAATAGTGGCTGTGTCTTTGGGAATGGATAATTTCGGATGGCAGAAATGGATAGCTATTTTACTTGTATTCGGAGGTGTTTATGTTGTGACTCAAAGTAAATCAAAGGCACAACTTGATGCTGAAATTAAGGGTAAAGAATAATATTCTCCATCTATTAATAACATCTTTTCTTTCTCTTAGCAACATCTTTGTTTTCAACTTCCCATACAACTTTTCCTCATACGTATTGAAAAGAATACCAGGTAAATTACTGCAATAAACAGAACAGATAAAGATCCAATTAATCCAACTTTATCAAATGCGAGCCCCATTAATATTGGGAAAATTGCCCCTCCTGCCTGCCCCATAATCATCAATGTGGAGATAACATTTTTCTGATTGGGCATGCAAAGTACAGCTTGAGAGAAAAGAACAGGGAAAAGATTGGCATTTCCCAGCCCTATCATTATGATACAGATATAAATTAGAGTCTTAGAATGAGCAAAGAAAAGTCCGATCATAGCAAATAGGATAAGTGAAACACTGATATAGAAAAACTTTGCCCTGGACATCTTATTTAGAAGTAAAGTCCAGAGGAAACAACCTGCAAGGCGAGATATAAAATAAAGACTTGCACCGAAGGAGGCTTTTTCAATCACAAGATCAAGTCTGTACATCATGATTTTAGGAGCAACAACGTTTGTACTTATATCTATTCCGACATGACACATTACTCCTATAAAAGATAGTAATATGAATTTATTTTTCAAGAGCGAAAAGGATTCAAGAAAACTTATAGGCTTCTCTTCTGTCTTTATATTTTTTATGTTAGAGAAATAAAGCATAAGTATCGCTATTATCGTTACAATGAAATAGAATAAAAACAGAACTCGCCATCCAAGTTTAAAAAAATGAATAAGATACAATGCTCCTAACATAGCAATGTAAGGTGCCGAAAAAGATGACATAGTTTTTATAAATTGTCCGGCAGTAAGTATTCGTGCCAGTTTCTTTCCCTCTATAATATTAGAAACCAAAGGATAAAGAGATGTTTGCATTGACACATTGCTTATCCCCAGCAGAATGAAACTAAAAAGCATAAGGTTATATGATGCGCCAAACAGTGGAAAAAGCATGGCAAATAACATTAACGACATGCTTAGAAGTACTGCATTTTTTCTTCCTATTTTATTCATTAGCAACCCCGCAGGAACAGTTATAATGAGAAACCAAATATAAACGAGTGATGGTAAAAGATTAGCTTTTGCATCAGATGTATGTAATTCTACCCTTATATAATTTGATGCTATACCAACCATCTCTATAGCACCCATTGCATAAAAGCAGATAATCAATGACATTATTGAGAAAAAACGATATTCGTTTTTTTTAATTTCTTCGGTCATATATTAAAATGGAGTAAATAATGTTTTTATATACAACAACCGATATTCATTTATAGTCGTTAATTATCTGTTTTATTATGTTTTTATTTACAATTTGGTATCCTTCAATCTGATAATTCGTATCTTTGAGAAGATTTAATTCAGGGAATGATGCTTCCCTTCAACCGCATCTCTAAAGAGAAGCTGATAGCGTCTATATTTTTATTGATTTATTTAAATCAGTAAGAGTGTAGTTGTTCTCAGCTTTTTCATTTTAAATATAAAATAGTATGCTTACGAGTCTTGCTTTTATTTTTATACTTGGTTTATCTCTTGGATATATTTTTGGAAAATTGAAATTACCCTCTCTTTTAGGGATGTTATTGACAGGTATAATACTTGGACCTTATGTTCTAAATCTTATATCCCCCTCTATATTGTCGATTTCAGTGGAGTTACGACAAATAGCACTTGTCATAATACTTATGCGAGCCGGGCTTGCTCTTAATATAAGTGAACTAAAAAAAGTGGGCAGACCTGCAATATTGATGTGTTTTATTCCTGCTTGTTTTGAGATATTGGGAATGATATTATTGGCCCCCCGAATCTTAGGAATAAGCATTATTGATGCCGCTATACTGGGAAGTGTAGTTGCAGCTGTTTCACCGGCTGTTATTGTTCCTAAAATGATAAATCTAATAGAAAATAAGATAGGCACTGAAAAAAGTATTCCTCAAATGATTATGGCTGCAGGATCAGTTGATGATGTTTTTGTAATAGTTCTTTTCACTGTTTTTACAACTCTCGGATCGGGCGGTGAGATATCTGCATCAAGTTTCACATTGATCCCGGTATCAATTGTCACAGGATTAATTTTCGGAGTTGCAATAGGGTTACTTTTATCTGCATATTTTAAACGATATCATTTGCGCGATTCTATCAAAGTAATAATCATGATAAGCGTTGCTTTCCTTTTTCTTGGATTGGAAGAGAAATTAAAAGGTACTCTGCCGATGTCGGGACTTTTGGCTATTATGACCATGGGAGCTACATTGCTTCAGTCTTATCCTTTACTTGCTAAAAGGATATCTCCTAAATTTTCAAAACTTTGGATAGCTGCCGAAATACTTCTTTTTGTTCTCGTTGGTGCAACTGTAGATATTAATTATGCTTTAAATGCAGGACCGGCTGCAATACTTATGATATTTATTGCGCTATCTTTCAGAATGGTAGGCGTATTCATCAGTATGATAAAGACAAGTCTTAATATGAGAGAGCGTTTGTTCTGCATGATTGCATATATGCCTAAAGCTACGGTTCAGGCAGCCATAGGATCTATTCCTCTTGCTATGGGGCTTAGTTGTGGAAACATAGTTTTGACAGTGGCTGTACTTGCTATTTTAATCACAGCTCCTTTAGGTGCTTTCGCAATTGATCTTCTTTACAGAAAACTACTGATTGACAATAATAAAAAATAGCGAATTAATTTATATTTAATATCTACATTATATCATAAGAACAATATTTAATAGTGTGAATAAGCAATGTAAATTAATCTTATAGAGAATAAGAAAATAGAGTATAGATTCTCCCGTTTTATCAAAAAAATTTTAACCAGATCAGTAAATCATCAATAATGATACTATTATTAACTTTTTTAGTTATTAATTCATCCTTATGACTTAACATAAAAATGAGCAAAACCTGAATCTCTGTTGTTATAAATATGAATCAGTAAACATCAATGATTTTTATATGCAAAACAACAATATTATTCATACCTCAGAGACATTTTTACTCGAAGGGCCAAACGGGAAGTTGAATGTAATAATTCAAAAACCGGAGATAGAGATTCAAAAAAAATATCATGTTGTAATTATTATGCACGGGTTATTAAGTGACTCTAAGACTCCTTTATTAGTAAAAATTTCTGACTCTTTGGTCAATAACGGCTTCATTACAGTCAGATTTGACTTCGACGGATGTGGGAAAAGCGATGGTAAATTTATCAACATGACTGTTCCTAAAGAGATTGATGACGCAAAGGCTGTCTATGAATATACTACTCACCTTAATAATATCTCAGGAATCAGTCTTCTGGGACATTCACAAGGTGGAGTCGTTGCTTCGATGCTTGCAGGTCTACTCGGTGCAGAAAAAGTTAGTTCACTTCTTCTTCTTGCTCCCGCTGCTTCTCTTGAAGATGAAGCCAATGAAGGAACCACTAAGGGAACACATTTCGATCCGAATGATGTTCCTGAATTTATTACAGTAGATGATAGACAGATAGGAAGAGATTATCTTGAAAGCGCCCAAACTTTAAGTATTTATAAAAGGGCTGCAAGATATCAGGGTCCCGTATGTATTATTCATGGCAGAAGAGATGAAGTTGTAAGTTACTCATATAGTGAAAAGTATCAAAAGATATATAAAAACTGCGAGTTATTCCTTCTTGATAATGAAGATCATCTTTTTTCAGAAAATCAGGATTTACCAATAGACATAGTACTGAAATTTCTGACTAAAGAGAAATAAAACATACTTGTTTTTAATTGTTCAGAACCAATTTTAGACAAAAAATCTCATACCTGTATTTATACTTGTATGAGATTTATTTTTTTATAAATGATTGTATCTCTTTAAAATCTATTAAAAAATTGATTATCAATCAATATTGGCGAAAAGAGGGATTGTCATTTTTTCGTATAGCAATACATTCCATCTCTATAAGCCAGCCCGGCCTGCAAACCGGAGCAAGTACTATCACTTTAGGTGTATTTGGAAACTTATTATCAAACATCTTACGAGCTACATCATAATCTGCTACATCTCTTAAATAGACAAACATTGATGAGATATTATCGAAGCTACATTCTGCCTCATTAAGTAATGCATCAACATTTTCCAAAGTCCTTTTTATCTGACGTTTAATATCTCCCGGAGCAACAATCTCACCTTTATTATTTATACTTGCGGTACCTGAAATGAAAACATGTGATCTGTCACCATAATGAACAGCTGTTCCTCTTTCAAAGGTAACACCATATTCATACGTGGGATTTAGATTTTCGGGAGCATAAAGATATTGTATCTGATTGGAATAGACACCTTCGATAGCATAAGCATCGAATATCATAAGGGAACGGTGGTCTGCCACTCTTCCCTCTATGCCTGTACTTGCAATGTAATGAGTTTTATTTGTGAGATTTATATCATTGAAAAAGTCTTTTCTTCCCTCAACAACACCTTTGTAATTAACATCTACATTTTGTACGTAAAGCCATGTACGGATACAATTCTTTTCAACAGAAATTCCGTTTTCTTTCAATGAGGCATCATAAATGCTGAACAACTCATTGCATTGTTGGTAAGAATCGCCCGAAGTTACTTTTTTATTTGCTGTCCAGATATGGGTATATCCGTTATGTGCATAGCTCCATAAACCGGATTTTTTCTTAAGATTAACATCAGACTGAAACCAAACCCATAATGCCACTTTCGATCCATCAAGAGGCGGTTGCTGAATTATTGAGACAGCACATTCAGGATCACTTTCAAGTTGATTTACCATATGCTCCTGATTTGAAGCATCACTAAGAAAATAACGCTTTATTACAGGTTTTACAGAAGAGGGTAATGATTGTTGATATACTCTATATTGTTCATTAATATCATTAATCTGATTTTCAAATGATATGTTTTTATCAGTATGAAATATTATTTGGTATTCATCATTTGAATTAATTTCATCTTTATATAAAAAATGAGAATTTATTTTTTTTTCAGCTATAAACTGTGTCATTTTTATTGAGAAGGTATTAGTCAATGTGTTTTTTTATCTATCGATAACATATAAAAAACGAGCCTTTCGTATATGTTTTATTATAAAAACAAATATACAAAAGGCTCATAAACTAAAAAATAAAATATCTCGATTATGAATTACAATTCTAACTATTTAACCCCTTATTTATAATTTTACATCATAGTATTTAACAAAAACAGGGGCTTATTTTCTGAATATAACTACCGGTTCCATATCATTGACTTTTACATAATATACTCCCAATGATAATGTTGTGAGCTTCATTTGATTGCCGGAGATAATTTGATCAGTAATAATTCTTCCGAAACTATCGAAAATGACTACTCTATTTTCGGCAAAATCATCTACTCCATTTATAGTAATAAAATCAGTAACTACTGTTGGCGAAATAGATATGCTATTGTTTGACGTTGAAGATATTGCAGTTGATGCGTTAGCAATAGGATCTGTTTCAATAACCAACCAGGCTACAGATTCCGGAGTGATTTGCGAAGCATCTGCACTGACAGAGGCTTCACGATGTCTGAATAGTTTTACCTGAGACCCTGAAAGTGTGCCATATCTTAAAGTTGATACCACTTCGTCACTACAAGTTTGAGTATTTGCAAATAAATATGGAGTCACAAAAGTTGAATTAAAAAGTGTCATTTTTGTGTTTGCCACATCAGATATTGATGCATCTGTGATACCTACATTAATCTTATTTTTCCCAATTGCACCAACACCCGGTTCGATTGCGACATAAGAAATCATTTGTCTTGTAACAGAAGTTGTTGTTCCAAGTTCTTTCTTAAGAGACACCTCAAAACTTTCTTTGGTTACATTTCTGATTGCGACTGTTACCGGAGCACTTACTTTTGAAGAGTTTAACGAACCAAAAACCGCAGGAGTTTCATTGAATGGCTCTTTGAATTTTACGGTAGTCCATTTTTCATTTATGTAATTAACATCACCACACTCAGCCTTCAAACCTGCAAAATCATAGTTTCCTTTTTCAAGGGCAAGTAATGGTAGGTTTTCAGATTTTGTAAAAGTGGGATTATTCAAATATTCCCAAGGTTGAATACAATAAGATACACTTGACACTGAAACTTCATTGACTTTAGATGTTACAGGTAAAGATACTCCGTTATTATATGAAGACACTCCAAGTAGAACACTTGGAACTTCATTAAATTTCGTTCTAAATGAGACTCTCTTTTCAGAAGCATCACTTAATGAATAGTTCAAATATTGAACACCGTTAAACCCGTCACTCTTATATGTGGTCACCTCTGAAGAGCTCATAGTGGAGCCACTTTTCATCACCGATTGCACTTTATATTTGGAATAACCGGATATAGCAGAACCTTCAACGTCAACATATCCTTCTATATATTTAGGTACTCTGGCAATCTCCTTATAAGCCGCGCCATTATCACTTCTTGAAACAATAAAATGATCAACAAGTCCACCGTTTCGATTATTCCATGGTATCATAATAGCTGTATCTCCGGAAATTACGGGATTACTTATTGTAAATGATTTATTGCTCCAAGTAGGTATTACCTCATTATGCGGATTATATGAAAACGTAGGTTTATTATCTCTATACATATCACCTGCAGGAGTATTGTTACCCGAATCATCAATCACCATTCGTTTCCATCCAACCCAGTTATAAATAGAATATCGTTCTACGAAATGAGCCGTATCCATAACATTTAGAATTGCGGCAAGTTCTTTCTTCTGTTTTTCATAAGCTTCAGCCCATCCCGATGGCCATGATTCTGTTGTCCAAGTGGCTCCATTGTTCCATTCTTTAATCCAGATAGGTCGACCGGTTTTTGTATAAACCTCTTTCAACTGAGAATACCATTGTTGTGGAGTAAGTGCTCCCCAATAAGCATGTATTACGACATAATCGACTCTGTAATTTTTCGATTTACATTTATTCATAAAGTCGTAAAGCCAATTAAAATCGGTAGTAGCAGGCGCTCCCAGACGTAATCCTGTCTTCATAAGTTCTGGCCATTGTGCAACGGCAGCATCAACTGATATATTTGATTGTTCGGTATGATCAGGTTCATTATAACCAATAAGATGAGATACATTTTTCTGATTTATAATAGTAGAATTCGAAGGCCAGTGTAAGCCCCATTTTTCAGGAACGTATTCCATATTATAATCCCTTGTGCTTTGAGCATCCCAATTATAAAACCAGGTACAAGCCATCTGATTACCACCTTTTATAGCACCTGTCCCTGTCTGACACCATCCTTTTTTAGATGGCCAACTCCACGGCATAACACGAATGCATGCTATACCCTGATCAAGAATATCAGGTAGAGATTCAATCCACAAATCCTGCTTATCTGCTATATAGATACGGCTATAATCGGAACAGTCGGAAGCAGTAGCAAAAGTTACCATATATCCCTTCTTAAGATGAAAAGAGCGAGTACGTCTATTCATATCTCCAAGGTCAGAGTGAAAAGTATGAACACCATACTTTTCGCTGTCACCTTTATATTTCTGTTCTGTAAAAATCTCAAGTGGTTTGTAATCCGATCCGTGGGGAATAACCACCGTACCCTGACGATAAACAGCAATTCTACAGTTTATATCCGGTCTTAATGTTTCACCATTAATAAGAATTCTCTTTTGATAAGATTGAGTTATATAATTAGGGCGAAGATTAATAAAATATAGATACGCATCGTCATTACAAAGATCGATAGTACTGTTTTCTAATGGATTTTCCGCACTTGTTAAAACAATGTGAAGAGGTTCGGTTATTTTCCTTTCTGTATTTGTAAGCTTTCCGTATGTCACTGTTGGTGCATATGTCTGAGCTACGGATATAGAGAAAAAGGTAGAAAGAACCAATAATAGAGTAGTTATCTTCTTCATGGATTATTTGGTAATTTTTAATGTGTTTTTTGTGAATAAGAACTATACAAAAATAAAATTTAAGAAATAGGCTAAAGTCATATTATTGACCAATAATGTCCTAACTATTTATTAAAAAGGAGGTTATAAATCGTGGTAAAAATAATTAAAGTAACAAATCTGTCATTTATAATAACTAAAAAAACAAAAGCGAAAATAAACGTGTAAAACGTTTATTTCCGCTTTAATTCAATAAAAGAGTAATTGAATTTATTTTTTTCATCGGGATTAAAATCTTCTCTTTTTACTTCTTCCCATTTTTCATCATCAATATCCGGGAAATAAGTATCAGCCTTTTCAAATGAATGATTGATTTTGGTAAGATAAAGTTTATCGGCATCAGGCATTGCTTGTTCATACAGCATCCCTCCCCCGATAATAAATATCTCCTCTTTATCTTTGCAATATTGATACACTTTCTCCAAAGAATCGAAACATTTGACATTCTCATAATTTGCATTCTTATTTGAAGTCAGCACTATATTTTCGCGGTTTGGCAATGCGCCTGAGGGTAAAGATTCGAATGTCTTGCGCCCCATAACAATTGTCTTACCTGTAGTTGTTTGTTTGAAATGCTTAAGATCGGCAGGCAAATGACAAAGAAGTCCATTATTGACTCCTATCGCATTATTGCTGTCTATTACGACAATAATTGATTTTATCATAAATCTCTTTTAATAAAAAAATTAATGTGCAATGTTTTTTCTTTAACAGAAGAACATTACACATCAAATATATATCATAAGATTCAAACAAAGATAATTTTATCCTTATTTATACTGATACTTCACCTTTAATATGGGGATGAGATTCATAACCTTCGAGTGTGAAATCGCCGAAATCAAAATCAAAAATAGATTTTACATCACGATTTATTACCATCTCCGGCAACTTCATAGGTTCTCGACTAAGTTGAAGATCAACTTGTTCGAGATGATTGGTATAAATATGTGCATCGCCAAGAGTATGAATAAATTCACCCGCTTCAAGACCTGTTACTTTTGCCATCATAAGAAGAAGCAAAGCATAAGAAGCAATATTGAAAGGCACACCAAGAAATATATCCGCACTACGTTGATAAAGCTGAAGACTTAGTTTTCCGTCTGCAACGTAAAATTGAAAAAAAGCGTGGCAAGGAGGCAAATTCATATTAGGAATATCTGCAACATTCCAAGCGCTTACTATTATTCTTCTGGAATCAGGATTATTTTTTATCGTGTTGACAGCTTCGGTAATCTGATCTATATGTCCGCCGTTATAATCGGGCCAAGAGCGCCATTGATAACCGTAAACATGACCGAGATCCCCATTGGCATCAGCCCATTCGTTCCAAATTCGCACTCCATGATCTTGAAGATACTTAACATTTGTATCACCTTTTAGAAACCATAATAGCTCGTATATGATAGATTTAAGATGAAGTTTCTTTGTTGTAACCATTGGAAACCCATCTTTCATATCAAAACGCATCTGATGTCCGAATACGCTGATTGTGCCTGTGCCGGTACGATCTTCCTTCTTGACACCCTCCTCTTTTACTCTTTTAAGCAGATCTAAATATTGTTTCATATCACGTTATAAATAATTTTATCGCAAATATATAGTTTAGAAACATAACAATTGCTATTTTCGCATATGGTATTTTTTATAAGTACACATTAATATTTGATTATTTAAGGATATATCTTTTTGCGCATTTACCTAACCTCGAAAAAATAATTATGGACTCAATCAGAGAAATATTCCGAATAGGAAGAGGCCCATCAAGTAGCCATACAATGGGACCTAAGTTCGCAGCCGAACGTTTTCTTACACAAATTAGTTCCCCTTCTAAATTTATAGTTACACTGTATGGAAGCCTTGCCGCAACGGGCAAAGGGCACTTAACTGATGTTGCCATCCTTGATGTTCTCTCTCCTGTCGCTCCGGTAGAATTGATTTGGGAACCTAAAGTTTTTCTACCCTATCATCCTAACGGTTTGAAGTTCGAAGCTTTCAACGACAAAGATGAAAAGATAGGTGAATATGAGATCTATAGTATAGGAGGAGGTGCTCTGGCATCTCCCGAAGAAGATAAAAAAGATAAACAATCTATTTATCCACTTACAACACTCGACGAGATACAACAATGGTGTGAGCTTCATGGATGTAGTTATTGGGAATATGTTGAGAAACATGAAGGACCGGAGATCTGGGATTATCTGGCCAAGGTATGGGAAGTGATGCAAACTGCTATTGAAAGAGGACTCGATACAGAAGGGGTACTACCGGGGGGACTCGGGCTGAGAAGAAAAGCCTCCGACTATCTGATTAGAGCAAAAGGGTATAAAGACAGTATGAAAAACCGTGGAATGCTATATGCATACGCACTTGCAGTTTCTGAAGAGAATGCCGGGGGCGGAGAGATTGTAACTGCTCCTACATGCGGTTCTTGCGGTGTTGTTCCGGGTGTACTTTATTATCTTAAGAAAACCAGAGAGTTTAGTGATTCCCGAATATTAAGAGCATTAGCCACTGCCGGACTTATAGGTACGATTGTAAAAGAAAATGCTTCGGTTTCAGGCGCAGAGGTTGGATGCCAGGGTGAAATCGGTGTAGCTTGCGCGATGGGAGCTGCTGCCGCATCTCAACTTTTCGGCGGTACAGTGGGACAGATTGAATATGCTGCAGAGATGGGATTGGAACATCACCTTGGTCTTACTTGCGATCCTGTCTGCGGACTTGTTCAGATACCTTGTATCGAAAGAAACGCGTATGCTGCTGCACGTGCACTTGACTGCAATATATATTCTACTTTTACTGATGGACGTCATCGTGTAAGCTTTGACAAAGTTGTTGAGGTAATGAAACATACAGGACATGATTTGCCAAGTTTATATAAAGAAACAGCTGAAGGCGGGCTTGCCAAGCATTACAACAATAAACTGTAATTATTGAGCAATCTATAAAATAATAGTATCATAAATGTGATATCTTAAAACGAAAACGGATTGTCATTATCAAATGAAGATGAATGACAATCCGTTTTTATATTAAAATATAGATGAAGTAAATTGATAAAACTCAACTATTTACCCATTAAATCTTTTTATATTCAGAGGGAGAGAATCCTGTATGATGTTTGAAATATTTTCCAAAAAAAGATTGATTGGCAAAATTAAGTTCCTGAGAAATTTGTTGTATAGTGAGATCAGAACTTTTTAAAAGTTTTTTTGCCTCAAGTATTACACATTGATCTATCCACTCTCCCGCTAACGAACCTGAAGCTTCTTTTACGGCAGAGGAAAGATATTTAGGCGTCATACACAATCTATCTGCATAGAAAGATACGCTTCTTTCCTTTGTGTAATGAGTTCTTACTTCATACATAAATTTTTCAAAGATCTCCTCTTGTCTTGTTTTCGATTTCTCATTATTCTCCATTTGTGTAGAGAAAGCAATGTTTATCTCATAAAAAACGGCATTCAAAAGATGTTGAATCACATTTTTTCGATATTCGGTATTATCTTTTTTTATCTTTTTCTGTAGCAAAATAACGTAGTCACTAAAGTTTTCCATATCCTCTTCCAAAAGCGTAACACACGGATTTCCTTTTAGGAAAAACATCATTGGAAGAGCTTTGGCTATATCAACACGAGCTTCCTGCAAGAAACGTCTGGTAAATATTACAAAATGACCTCTGAAATCGGGTGAAACTTTAAAGAGCTGTATGATTTGATCGGGTTGAATTGCAGCCAGTTGGTTTTTGCTAAAAGTATATTTCTCAAGATTAATTCCAATATCCATTGATCCTTCTATACAAAGAGCAAAAAAAATGCAATTCATTTTGGTTGGAAATTCAAATAATGGAACACTATTGACATTCGTCAATACAGCAAAATCATTTCCAATACTTTCTATTGGTTTCAACGACTTAACGGCAACAATATCTATCTTTTCGAGACGAATTCCTTTCATAATGATTAATGCTAATAAATAGATTCCTGAAAATTATGCGCATAAAGATAGAAAAGTAAAACGTAATAACTAAAAAAGAACTTGATAACCATCATTATAATATCATTAGAATATTAATTATCTTTCTTTACCAGGAGAAGTCATTCGATATTTCTCTCTTAGCATGATATTAATCAAAATACCGATAACAAACTGAAGAAAGTAACAAATATTTTCTTTCAAGCTTAACATTAAATTGAACCGATTATTAAAAATGATTGTAATCGTATATTTTTAATAACATGTTCATATAATGGAAATGAATAGAATTAATATTATTCCCCAAATTTGCTAATACAAGTATAGCCCAAAGCTAAAAAATTTGCTTTGGGCTATTATATTCTGCCTTATATATTATGATTTATCTTTTTTTCAAGGTGATAGCTCCTTTATCTGTAGGAATAATAATCACATCATTTTCTTGAGAGAATGTTCCCGTGTGAGAAAAATATTGTGTAACCTGTTGATAAGAGAAGAAAATAGAATAGTTTGACAACATAGACCAAATACCTGAAATATTAAGATTTTTCTCAGGTAAATTAATCTTCAAATTAAAAGTATAATCAGGATTAATCTCTACAAGAATACCATCGGGAGAAGTTCCCATTGAGTTACTTATCCAGTTGCCTGTTATAATCTGATTAGGCTGACATGAAGATTCATGCATATTAATAAGATAAGAAGCAACCAATTGATTTGCTGAGGATGGATTTTTAGAAATGAATCCGCGAAGTTCAACAAAAACAGGAGAAACATACATACTCTGATATTTGGAGAACAATTCGGAATAAATACCGTTCTTACTATCTATTGGTATAGTTGTGGCAGTGAAACAATCAAAAAGAGAAAGTGAACCTGCCGACTGTCGCAATTCTCCTTTGAAAAAGAAGTTTGATGCTGCAATATTAACTGGACCTATTCCTCCGCTTTGATAATGAGGTGTCAAATTTACAGGTTCTCCCTGAATTTGATTAACAGGCTGATTCGTTGTAGTATTGTTAGTTGTCTTACAACCTATAAACATCAGCAAAACTATTGATATTATACTTAGATATTTCATATAATGGTTTTGAATAAAAAATTACGATAAGGTATTTTATCAATAGAACATTAGAAAATATTAAATGTTGAAAGTAATAATACGATTTTTCCGTTTTTTATTATTTTTGAATGTAAGAATCTGAAAAATTGATTTATTATGAAAAATACACATGAGTTTAAGACTATCAATTATTACACATTAATTTTAGAATCCATCTTTTTCCTATCGATATTACTTTGGTTAAAATATCAATATTCGGATTTCTTTATTAAGGCACAGGAATTATCTTTATTCCTTAATTCGTTTGATTTTTTTAAAAGCTTCTTAGATCGACCTGGCGGAATTCTACTCTATTTAGGATCGTTTCTGACTCAATTTTATTACTATCCTATTTTGGGAATAACTATTTTCGCGGCCTTATTGCTCCTTATGCAGTGGTTAGTGATAAGTACGTTCAGATTAAAAGGAAAACTTTTCGGCCTTTCATTCATTCCTGTTGCTTTAACGGTTGTTACCGTTACTCAAATCGGCTATATGATCTATATCATAAAATTGCCGGATATGATGTTTACTCAACTAATTGGAGTGATCGGAATGTTGCTTATTTGTAAGGTTTCAACATTAATTAAAAAATCAGAATATCGTCCCCTATGGATTGCTGTTACATCTGTTGTTCTCTATCCAGTATTGGGGATTTATGCACTTGCAGCTTCTCTTGTATCAATATGTATTTTCTTCAGACAAAGAACATCTACCTATAATATATTAAATGAGGCAGGTTTAACACTGGCAATTAATCTTGCCGTAGTTATAGGCTATTATCATTATATATTCAAAATAAGCATTATAAGAGCGTGGCTATATCCGCTCCCTGATTTCCGTATATCTTCGTCCGAATTGATACTTTGGGCACCTTATATATCTCTTTTTATCACATTTATGTTGATGGGATTGTTTATGCCGTCAGATATTAAAAATGAAAAAGAGAGTTCGTTTTTAAATCTTTGCAACAAATTAAAACCTGTCTTGCTGATTTTATCAATTTCTTATATATACTTTTTCTCACACAAAGATGATGCATTCGTGACTGAACTTAAAGTGGACAGGGCAATGGAGAATCAACAATGGAAAGAGGCATTAGGTTATATCAAGGATTTAAAAAGCGAACATACACGGAAGCTTGTTCTTACAAGAAATGTATGTCTTTATCACACTAAAGATATGGGTAATAAAATGTATTCTTTTCCTGAAGGGCAACGACTTCCGAATGCACCAAGACCAATATCTCTTGTATCACTCTCAAGTAGACCTGTTTATTATAACTGGGGGAAATTTTGTTTCTGTTACAGATGGTGTATGGAAGATGCGGTTGAAAACGGATTTAGAGTGGAATATCTTAAATATATGACTAAATGTGCCATTGCAAGCGGAGAATTAAGAGTTGCATCAAAATATATAAGAACACTAAAAAATACAACATTCCATAAAAAATGGGCTGAATCATATGAAAAGTTTATAACAGAACCTGATAATATTGCAAATGATCCCTCTTTTGCGCCTTTTCTTGTTCTTAATCAATTTGATGATTATCTTGACGGAGATGGTTCTAAAATCGAGGTATATTTATTAAATAACTTCTCAAATCTCACAAAAGGGAGTATAGAGCTTTCTGAAGTTTCGCTTGTTAGTTCAATGATCTTAAAGGATATAGATAAATTTTGGCCAAGATGTTTTTATTATTACAATAAAACGAACAATCTGCCTAAACATTATCAGGAAGCAGCTGTACTTTATGAATATCTTGAGAAGAAAGTAGACATTACGCCTTTGAATATATCTCCTCAGATCAAACAACGTTTCGATTCATTTATGAAACTTACAGAATATTTCAAAACTGACGATGTCAACGTATTAAGACCTCATTTCGAAAAGAAATATGCTGATACATTCTGGTTTTATTATTTCTTTGAAAATGATTTGAAAACCTATTAATCAAAACTTTACAAAAGAACAATTATCTTTTAAATCAACATTAAATCAAAAATGAAACATCTTTTAAGTACTATATATTTATCAGCATTTTTTTGTTTTGCCGGATGTTCGGTAGAAAATAAAACTGTACCAAAGGAGTTTAAAGAGAATAAGAAATTTGCAGCTACTTATCCTAAATATTTTTTGAATACGGTACCTTACAACATTGCACCATTGAATTTTAAATTCACCGAAGAGGGAGAACAATTTTTATGCAAGCTATCTTGTGGAGATGATGTTATGGTTGCATCCGGAGAAAAGATCATATTCAATGAAAAGAAATGGAGTGAATTTTTAAATAGAAATAAAGGGAAAAGCATCAAGAAAGAGTTATTCGTAAAGAATCAGGGCGAATGGACCAGATTCTTACCAGATTCGATTACTGTTTCCGAATCACCGATAGATGAATATATTTCTTATAGAATGATTGAGCCCTCTTATGTGGCTTATGAAGATATATCGATAAGACAAAGAAATCTTTCTTCCTTTGAAGAAAGTTACATCTATTTTAACCGCGTTATGGAGAAGGATAATGAATCAAACTGTATAAATTGTCACTCTTATAAAAATTATGATCCCAATACGTTTCAGTTTCATGTTCGTCAGTTGAAAGGTGGCACTGTGATTTGCCAAAACGGAGATCTTAAGAAAGTTGACATGAAGTGTGATTCATTGATTTCAAGCGGGGTTTATCCAGCCTGGCATCCTAACAAAAACCTTATTGCTTACTCTATAAATGATACTCATCAGGTTTTTCACACAAGAAATAATCAGAAGATTGAAGTTTTCGATTCGGAATCGGATCTTATTCTTTTCGATGTAGATAAGAATGAAGTTATTCCTATTTTTGAGAATACTCCAGAGCTTGAAGTTTTCCCATTCTGGTCACCTTCCGGGACCGAACTTTATTATTGTGTATCTAATTTTGAAAAGAGTACTGCCGACTTAAGAGATGAGGTACGAAAAAAATATAAGGAGATTAAATATGATATTTATAAATTAAGTTTCGATACGATAAACTATACTTTCGGAGAACCCGAAATTGTGGTTAATGCAAGTGCAAATGGAAAGAGCGCAACTTTACCAAGAATTTCTCCGGACGGAAAATATTTGCTTTATACAGAGGGTGATTATGGAGTCTTTCATATATGGCATAAGAGTAGTGACTTGAAAATGTTAAATCTTGAAACAGGGAAAAATATTAATGTGAGAACATTAAACAGTAATGATGTTGAAAGTTATCATAGTTGGTCGTCAAACGGACGCTGGATAATTTTCTCATCGAGAAGAGACGACGGCTCATTTACCCGCCCCTATATCGCTCATTTTGACGAGAATGGAAAATGTCGCAGACCTTTTATTTTGCCTCAAAAAGATCCTGATTTCTATTTCGATTGTTATAAATCTTTCAATATTCCCGAGTTTATGACAGGGCCAGTTAATGTTTCGGCAAGAGAAATAAAGAAGGTTATTGATAAGAATCCTATTAAAGCAAAAAGGAAATTATAACATATAATACAAATTGAAAAGGATATAAATAATATATCCTTTTTTTATTTTGGTATCTGTTTTTGAAATAAAAAGTTCTATAAATAATTATCAAAACCGTAACTTTGTAATATGTTAGAATAATGCATTTTAAAACTATCATTATCATCATATATTGCTTTTAGGCATAATAAAACATTTGAACATATTCTGAGTTTTATTATCCGTTTATTTATTATCATTAACACGCACATGAGAAAATATATTCTGCTTATAATCATTCATCTTTTTTGTACAATATCTCTATTTTCAACCCAATTGAAATTTGAAACTTTTCAGCCACTTGATTTCTTACCTACAAAAGAGATTAAATGTCTGTATAACGATAATCAAGGTTTTATTTGGATAGGATCCTCTAATGGTGTTTTTAAATTTGACGGATATGATACAAAAGGTTATAAGTCTAATTATAAATCAACAACTCTTCTCACCGACAATAGCATTAACTGTATCGTAGAGGATAAAGACAACAATCTTTGGGTCGGTACCAATAAAGGTTTAAATAGAATAGAAAAGAAGACAGGAAAAATTTATAAGATTGAAAATGATAGATTTGAGAATATTCTTATTGCATCTATAATTGTAACAAAAAGAAACGAATTATTCATTGGTACTGATAAGGGACTTGTTCAATATTATTGGAAAAATGATAGCTGTCGTGTTTTGTCTGGTCTGAGCGACGGATATGCCATTATTCCGAATGTAGTTAAAGGGTTACTTGAGGATTCCGATGGTTACATATGGGTCGGTTCATGGGCAGAAGGTGTTGTCAAATTCGATCCGGTATCAGGTCGTATATACGGTTTCCCAAGAATAGGAAAAAGAAATTCCGCTCACACAGTTTTTGAAGATAGCAAAAAGAATATCTGGATAGGAACTTGGGGTGAAGGAGTTTACAGGGTAAAAAATGATCTTTATGGTCGTTTCGTCAAATGGGAAACTTATCCTTATGAACAAGGAAAGAAAAACTCTTTGATAGACAACGTTATTTATTGTTTTAATGAAGATAAAAACAATAATTCAATTTGGGTCGGAACACGTGGCGGTTTAAGTATTATAAAAGAGGAAGAAGATGGATATAGTGTCGAGAACCATTATCCTAACGGCGACAATAATTCATTATCCTATAACGAGGTAAACTCTATCATTCGCGATAAACAAGGTGTTATATGGCTTGGTATGCTCGGAGGTGGAATAAACTTTGTCAAAACAGACAGACCTGCTTTTAAAAATGATCGCCTTAAAACATTAAAAGAACGGTATTATTCAAATTCTATCAGAAGTATTTTCAAAGATAATTCTGATAATTTATGGATTGGTTTAGGAAGTATCGGTCTGGCAACAAAAAATTTAAAAACAGGTGAAGAACGTTTTCATTCAGAAATTGACGTTTTGAAAGATCTTAATCTTCCCACAATCAATAAAATAATTAGTTCTAGAGATTGTAATACTCTTTGGCTCTGTACTTACGGACAAGGAATATTTGAATATGACAAAAAAAGAAGGACAGCAAAAAAACTCTATGCCGTTAATAACAATGATATGGAATGGCGCTGTGTTTTTGATTTTGTAGATGATGAGTCAGGAAAATATTGGATGGCTACCAAATTTGGTTTATTGGTATATTATCCTGAAACGAAACATGTATATGATGTTGGCAATAACGAATTGATTAATAGTACTGTAAATTCGATTTTAAAAGATAAAAAAGGACAGCTTTGGGTAGCAACATCTAACAAAGGAATATTTTGTATCGATGATGTTTCCAAAGGTGAAAAATCTGATTTCAAACAATATAACATTAATAACAATAAAATATCGACCAATAGGGTTAGCAATATTTTTATAGATTCAAAAGATCGTATCTGGGCTACTACCGAGGGGGCTGGACTTGCTTTTTATGATGACAAAAAAGACATTTTTGTATCTATGAGTGATTATATGAATTTCCCGACAGACATTGTTACAGGTATTCAAGAAGATAAAAACGGGTTCCTTTGGCTGGGTACCAATATAGGTCTTGTTCAATTTTTACTTAATGAAAATAATCTAACCAAATCGAATTGTAGAATATTTACAATCTACGACGGTCTTGTTGATAATATATTCAATAGTAGCACTTTTAAGTCTGAAGACGGAGAGATGTTTTTCGGTACACATAACGGATTGGTGTCTTTTTATCCTGAAGAGATAGAAGCGAAAGTATTCTCTTCTCCTATAGAGATTACGAACTTCAAATTTCTCGGAACTGACTGGGATAAAATGGAAGAGAAAGATAAAAATAAGATTTCAGTGCTTTCTCCCGAATTCACAGAAAAGATAACAATACCTTACGATAAGAATAATTTCCTTATTGAATTTGCCGCTTTGAGTTTTATTAATGCGGAGAAAAATAAATATAGTTATAAACTTGAAGGCTTTGATAAAAACTGGCAGGATGTTCCTTTCGGGATGCATTCGGCAACTTATAATAACCTTCCATCCGGAACATATAAATTCCGTCTTATGGCATCAAATCAAAACGGTGTCTGGACAGAAAGAGATAACAGGTTAACAATAATCGTTGAACCAAAACCATGGAGAACGTGGTGGGCGAATATGCTTTATACAATGATTGTGATCGGATTAGGATTTTTTGGATTTAAGATTATAACTAACAGAATCTATCTTCGTAATGAAATTAAACTAAAAGAGCTTGAAAACACTCAGACAGAAGAGATCAATCAAACGAAACTGATGTTCTTCACTAATATAACACATGAACTTCTCACACCTTTGACAATAATATCTGCTTCGGTTGATGAATTAAAACTTATAGAACCGAAATATCTGAAACAGTATCAGGTGATGCTAAACAATGTCAATCGTTTAATAAGACTACTTCAGCAGATTTTGGAGTTCAGAAAGGCTGACTCGGGTAATCTTAAACTGAAAGTTGCGAAGGGTGATATAGTTACGTTTATTAAAAATTCGGTAGAAAGCATATCCCCTCTTCTTAAAAAGAAAGATATAATATATTCTTTCAAATCGGAAACAGATCATCTTGAAGCCTATTTCGATATTGATAAACTTGATAAAATTCTTTATAATCTGCTTTCAAATGCCGCTAAATATAATGAGACTGGCAATAAAGTGAACATAATTTTTGAATCTGAAAATGATGGCAATATGGCTGTCATAAAAGTTAAAGATAATGGAAAAGGGTTCACTCATGAATCAATGAATAAACTCTTCGAGAGGTTTTATGAGGGTGATCATCGTAAGCACAATACTATTGGAACAGGAATAGGTTTGTCTTTGACAAAAAATCTTGTCGAACTTCACGGAGGTACAATTCTTGTTGAAAGTGAACCTGATAAAGGAGCATGTTTCATTGTTCGTATACCAATTTCAAGAGATGCATTCAATCCTGAAGAGATAGATGATTCGATTCTTATTTCAGATTATAACGTTTCAAGTTATTCTACAGAAAATATAGGAATACAAGGAGAGGAAACCGAAGATGATTCCAAGAAATCTATACTTATAGTAGAAGATAATGAGGATCTTAAAAATCTTATGGTCGGAATACTTTCTTTGGAATATAAGGTAATTACCGCATCCAATGGTTTAGAAGCTCTTGAGGCAATTAATACTGAAGATATCTCACTTATCATTTCTGATGTCATGATGCCAGAGATGGATGGTTTCGAATTCACTCGTAAAATGAAAGCTGAATTGGAAACATCGCATATACCAATTATACTTTTGACTGCAAAAAATACCGAAAACGATCAGGTTGAGGCATATAATATTGGAGCTGACGGATTCCTGGGTAAACCGTTTAATGTAAATGTTCTTCAGGCAAAAATCAAAAATCTGATGAAGTCAAAAGAGTTTCATGCGAAAGATTTCAAGAAGAAAGTTGAATTCAAGGCCAAGGAGTTTGATTACACAAGTATTGATGAGGCTTTCATACAGAAAGCAATCGACTGTATGCATAAACATCTTGATGATCCTGATTTTGATCAGAATAAGTTTATCGACGAGATGTCTGTAACTAAATCGACTCTATATAGAAAACTTAAATCTCTGACAGGTATGAATACTTCAGCTTTTATGAGAAATATAAGACTTAAAGCTGCTTGTTCTTTATTATTGGAGAAAAAGAATATTAGGATTTCCGAACTTGCTTACGCAGTCGGATTTAGTGATCCGAAATATTTTACGGCAAGTTTTAAGAAGGAGTTTGGAGTATTACCAAAAGATTATGTGGCAAATCTGGAAAAAGAAAAAGAAAATGCTTAACCACGTATAATAAATCCCTAATAACTGACGTTTATATTGATAATAGATGTCTTAGTTATTAGGGATTTTTGTATATACTTTGAATAATATGTTTTCATTTTCTATCGGACTTATAAAACCAATTTACTCTTAAATAACCCTTTTTAAGTATTCGTGTAATAATGGAATATATCCATTATACTTAATATAGATTAATTTAAGGAATACCATGTGGTTGTCATAGCGACAAATTCCGAATATCGTTCAATTATATCTAATATTTCTCCAATTCATCTGCAAAGCAAAATAGAAGTTTAAATTTTAGATTTTATTTTGTTCTTTTGCAATACGGAATGTGTCGGTTAGACAGCCCTCAAAAATAACACAATTAAACAATTAAACAATTATTTTTTATTCTGCATTAGATCGGAATAAAGCTTGAAAAACATTTTTTGTATGAAAAAACTATTAGCTAATTCATCTATTCTTTTTTTACTACTTTGTTTATCTATTGAAGGATATGCTCAGAAAATTTGGAAGCGTGAAGACGTTTTGAAAGTTATCGAGCAGGTCAACAATAAATGGCAAGCGGACCATAAAAATCCAGGAAACGCTTTTTGGGATAATGCTGCTTATCACACAGGAAATATGGAAGCATATTTCATCACAGGAAATGATGAATTTCGAAAGTATTCTGAAAACTGGGCAATACAAAACCAATGGAAAGGTGCCAAATCAGACAACAGAGCAAACTGGAAATATTCCTACGGTGAGAGCGATGATTTCGTTCTTTTCGGTGACTGGCAAATCTGTTTTCAAACTTATGTAGATCTAAACAACATCCATCCGGATGATAAAAAAATAGCTCGTGCAATAGAAGTAATGGAATATCAAATGAGCACCGAGACTAAAGATTACTGGTGGTGGGCTGATGGTCTTTACATGGTGATGCCTGTAATGACTAAGCTTTACAAACTTACGGGAAAAGAGATATACCTTGATAAACTTAATGAATACATGACTGTTGCCAAGGAGATTATGTATGATGAAGAAACAGGTCTTTTCTTTAGAGACGGTAAATATATTTATCCTAAACATAAAAGTCTTAATGGCAAAAAGGATTTTTGGGCTCGTGGTGATGGCTGGGTATTAGCAGGTCTTGCTAAAGTGCTTCAGGATATGCCTAAGGATTGCAAATATTATGAAGATTTCAAAAATACTTATTTAAGAATGGCTAAAACTGTTGCTCAAATACAGCAGCCTGAAGGTTACTGGACTCGCTCTATGCTTGATCCTGAGCATGCTCCGGGACCAGAAACAAGTGGTACGGCATTCTTTACTTACGGATTTCTTTGGGGTGTAAACAATGGTTATCTTGATGAAGAAACATATATGCCTGTTATCAAAAGATCTTGGAAATATCTAACTGAAACAGCGATACAAAATGACGGAACACTTGGTTTTGTACAACCTATTGGGGAGAGAGCAATACCGGGACAGGTAGTAAATGCTAAATCTACAGCGAATTTCGGTGTAGGTGCATTCCTTCTTGCTGCTTCCGAAATGATAAGATATATCGATAATAAAGATGGCTGGCAATTAGTTTGGTCAGATGAATTTAATAATATTGGAGCTCCGGACAAAAATGTCTGGAGTTTCGAAAAAGGTTTTGTTAGAAATGAAGAACTTCAATGGTATCAGTCTGATAATGCCACTTGTGATAACGGAATCTTAACCATTGAGGGGAAAAAAGAAAAAGTTATCAATCCTTTTTACACACCCGGTTCCGGCTCTTGGAGAGAAAACAGAGAGTTTGCAGAATATACATCATCTTCGATGATAACAAGCGGCCGTAAAGAGTTCCTTTATGGTCGCTTTTTAGTTAGAGCAAAAATACCGGCAGTCAAAGGTTCCTGGCCTGCAATATGGACTCTTGGAACTAAATATGAGTGGCCAAACTGCGGGGAGATAGATCTTTTGGAATATTATCGAGTAGACGATGAACCATGTATACTTGCAAATACCTGCTGGGGAGATAATGGACGTTATAAACAAGTTTGGGATTCAGAAATTATACCTTTTAAAAATTTCACTGATAAAGATCCTGATTGGGCTGATAAATTTCATGTTTGGCGTATGGATTGGTGTGAAGATTTTATTCGTCTTTATATTGATGATGAACTTGTAAATGAAACAGCTCTTTCGAATACTTTCAATAAAGAAACCGGATTTTTTAAAAATCCGTTCCGTCAGCCACATTATATTCTTCTTAATCTTGCTCTTGGTGGCAATGGCGGAGATCCTGACACAACAGCTTTCCCATTGAAATATGAGATTGATTACGTTCGTGTATATCAGAAAAAGGATCAAAATAAAAATATCAATTCAGGAGAGTTATGGCTCGACGATAAAGCAGAACATGTTAATGCTCATGGCGGAGGTGTGATGTATCATGATGGTAAATATTATTGGTATGGCGAACATAAAAGTTCTTATACTCATAACGCGATGGTTGGAATCAACTGTTACTCTTCCGAAGACCTTGTAAATTGGAAACATGAGGGTGTTGCTCTTCCTGTTGTTGAGAATGATGATAGTCATGACTTGGCAAGAGATTGTGTTATGGAGCGTCCTAAAGTAATCTATAATGAGAAGACAAAGAAATTCGTAATGTGGTTCCATCTTGAGCTGAAAGGAAAGGGTTATGAGGCTGCACGAGCGGCTCTTGCTGTTAGCGATTCACCTGTTGGTCCTTTTGAGTATAAACATTCATTAAGACCTAATCCTGATAAATGGCCATCTAATCTTTCTAAATCTCAACGTAAAAAAGCAGATACCAAAGAGGCTGAAAAAGCAGGTTTGTTTAACGCTTGGTGGACCCCGGAATGGAATGAAGGTGTTAACAATGGATTATTTGTTTGTCGTGATATTAAGGGAGGGCAAATGTCAAGGGATATGACTCTTTTTGTTGATGACAACGGTAAGGCTTACCACATTTATTCTTCTGAGGAAAATCTAACTCTTCATATTGCGGAACTTTCTAACGATTATATGTCACACACCGGTAAATATGTAAGACTTGAACCTGCCGGTCATAATGAAGCGCCGGCTATCTTTAAAAAGGACGGAGAATATTGGATGATAACTTCAGGTTGCACAGGTTGGGATCCTAATGAGGCAAGAATGTTCAAAGCAAAAGATATAATGGGCCCTTGGGAAAAATATTCTAATCCTTGTAAAGGAGAAAAAGGACATATTACATTCGGAGGACAAAGTAATTATATTCTTCCCGTTCAGGGCAAAAAAGATGCTTTCATCTTTATGGCAGATATTTGGAGACCGCATCGTCCATCAGATGCAAGATATATCTGGCTACCTATTGATTTTGTAGATGGTGTCCCTTCTATTGAATGGAAAGATTCCTGGAGCCTTGATTATTTTGATAAGTAATTAGTACTTCAAATAACTTATATATAAAATTATCCCATCATTTCATATTTTAAAGATATGAAGTGATGGGATATTCTTTTATTTAATTCTAGATAAAGCCTTAAATGAATTTTACCGGTTTGTCAACGGTTATTTTTTCCAATATTATATAGCACGTTAAATCATACTCTATGTACTCCTACCCTTGTTATTATAATAAATAGTCAATAACAGGATTTCGCATCTTTGAAAAAAGTTTTGTCAATAAAAACGAATTATAAAATTCATTTATATAACTCATATTATTATCCGGCAACAGCCACTGATGATTGTTTTTTATTGATCCAGGTTAATTGCTTCCATATATTTTCCAAAGGCCCCTGCTTATACGATTTTAACCAAATCTGGCTTGCCTTAATTTGTAATAACATAACAACTACCCCTATGAAAAGACTTACTGCGACACCTAAATAAGGAGCTAATCCGAAAGCATAAGGAAAAAATATAATACTACCTATTAATGATTGGCTTATATAATTTGTCAAACTCATCTTTCCGTAAGCTCGTAAACCCGAGCACATTTTACTAAAAGATTCATTATGATAAAGTATTACAAAAGTTGAGATTAAAACAGACGTGAAAGCAAGATTAAACCACATAGAGAAAATTGTCTTTAAAGAATCTGTCATAGCTCCTTTTATTATAAAAAACAGATAACTACTCACGATACCTATAAGAAGAACTTTTATCCAGAAACTAACATCTTTTCTAAAATAATTACCTCTAGATATTAACATTCCCATCATTAATAATCCAAATGTCTGACAGAATCTCCCTGCTTCGATAGCCCAATAAATACTTCCAATTTGTCCGATTGTTGCATTGGCCCATATCATTTCCCAGAAATTACCTGTTGCGGTTGCTTCATTTACGATATTATAATATTCACCTACAGGCAATGACGGTATAATTTTTATTCCCACACTTGCTAATAACTCAAGAGGTTGAAGCAAAAAGAAAATTGCAGCTACTAGCAATGTTTTTTGAGAGGCCTTTCTAAAAGGGATCATCATAAAACCTGTTATTGTGAAAAGAAGGAGAACATCACCTCCGGGAAAAAATGCCGCATTTATTGTGGCAAAAACAGTTAAAAGAATAAGTCTCCAGGCGAAACGTCCTCCAAAATCAGATCCTTTATTTTCTTGATTACGTTGTTGAAGAACAAATGTAAAACCAAAAAGCAATGCAAATATCGCATAACTCTTACCGCCTAATAAAAAGAACATTGAGTCCCAAACACCTTGATTCAGAAGTTTTGAAGCCTCTGTTGTCGCTTCAGGATATACATTATATATAAAATGTTCTACGAAATGTAAAAGTAAAATTGCACAAATAGCGAATCCGCGAAGGGCATCGACTACTTCTATTCTGTTCTTTGTTACAGGTTGATTCATATGATATTATTGTTAAAGGTTATCTGATATTATAATAAACTCTTTTCTTAAACCGACTTAGCTATTTATTATATATCAATTTATTAATTCACTCTCGCAAATATAGTATTAACTACTCTTTTTATTTTGACCATTTGTTAACTTTTAATGATCATTTCTTCTTAATCTAATTAAAAATTGATTCAGTGATAAATCCATTAGATATAAAGACCTTAAACAAGAAAACGCTGCTTCTCGACAGAGAAACAGCGTTTATATTAATATAGTAGTTGATCTTCTTTATAATAGGAATCTCGTTACTAAAAAGATTAAATACGATTAATCCTCTTCTGTGTAACGAATGATAGTCTGTTCACGATCAGGACCAACAGAAACAATCTTAATAGGTGTCTGAAGTTGATCTTCAAGGAATGAAACATACTGATTAAACTCTTCTGGGAATTCGTTTTCCGATTGCATTTTAGTCATATCAGTTTGCCAGCCAGGAAGCTCAACATAAATAGGTTTAACATTATCATTGATTTCAAAAGGAAACTCTTCTGTCTCTTTTCCGTCAATATCATAAGCCACACAAGCCTTAATAGTGTCGAATGTATCAAGAACATCGCTCTTCATCATTATAAGCTGTGTTACACCATTTATCATGATAGCATATTTTAGAGCTACAAGATCAATCCATCCGCAACGACGACGACGACCGGTCACAGAACCGAATTCATGACCTATGTCACACATCTTATCTCCTGTTTCATCAAATAGTTCTGTTGGGAAAGGACCCGAACCAACTCTTGTACAATATGCCTTAAAGATACCGTAAACATCACCGATTTTATTTGGTGCAATACCAAGACCTGTACATGCACCCGCACAAACAGTATTTGAAGATGTAACAAAAGGATAAGATCCGAAATCAATATCAAGCATAGTACCCTGAGCACCCTCTGCAAGAACAGATTTATCATCTTTAAGATAACCGTTTATCTGATGTTCGCTATCGATGAAAGTAAACTGTTTCAGATATTCGATACCCTCCATCCAATCTTTTTCAAGTTGAGTGATATCATAATCATAATTAAGAGCCTTTAGCATTGTCTCATGTTTTGCTTTGGCCTTTGCATATTTTTCTTCGAAATTTTCAAGAATATCACCTACACGAACCCCGTTTCGGCTTATCTTATCTGTATAAGTAGGGCCGATACCCTTACCTGTAGTACCTATCTTAGAACTACCTTTTGCTGCTTCATTAGCTGCATCAAGCATTCTGTGTGTAGGAAGAATAAGATGTGCTTTCTTTGAGATAAGAAGACGTTTTGTCAAATCATGTCCGCTTGCCTGAAGAGCCTCAGCTTCCTGTTTAAACAAAAGCGGATCAAGCACCACGCCATTACCTATCACATTAATCTTTCCTCCTTGGAAAATACCTGAAGGAATGGAGCGAAGAACGTATTTTTCACCATTAAATTCAAGGGTATGTCCTGCGTTAGGTCCACCCTGAAAACGTGTGATTACGTCATAATTAGGAGTTAAAACATCTACGATTTTACCTTTTCCTTCGTCACCCCATTGAAGTCCTAAAAGAACATCTACTTTCATACTATTTCTTTAGTTTGAGTGTATATTTAAACCCATGGGCACAATATACTATATTAGATATAAAAATTATTATTTCCCGTTTTTCTGTATGATATCTCTTTTAGTAAAAAACACCAAAAAAAAATCCACATTTTTAATTGTGGATTGTATTATCATTACTACGATCCTTCTCCACACATTTATGGCACAGACCGTATATATATAAGTTATAACCTGTAGCATCAAAATCTTTATATTTCTTATTCTGAAGTTGATTGTTAAGGTCTTCATCTTTCACCTCTGTCACATTGTTACAATTTGTACAGATCAAATGAAAATGATTATCAGCATTGAAAGCTCTTTCATAATGAGCCATATTTGTTCCAAACTGATGTTTCACTATCAAGTGACATTCTACAAGAAGATCGACAGTATTATAAACTGTAGCACGACTTACTCTATATCCGCTCTCCTGCATTATTTCATATAATGTATCAACATCGAAATGTCGATTAAGATTATAGATCTGTTCAAGAATAGCAAATCTTTCAGGTGTCTTTCTGAGACCTTTAGAATTAAGATAAGATGAAAGTTGAGCACTTACACTTTCTAATATATTATTTTCCTCCATATTGATGTTTGATAACTGTTTTCAAAGTTATCTATTTTTAAGTAATTTCCAATCTATTTGTTTAAAAAACAGTACTTCAAGCAGTTTAAATCTTATTTATAACTTATATTTATTCATTATCCTCTTCGAATAAAAAATAAAAGTTTTGAAGTTGAATGTTTGTATCATCCTTATAAGCAGCAAAAAAACTTTTTGCCATATTCATTAATTCTCCCTGAGAATCATAAATAGCATCTGCAATATTTACTGCCGAACTTGTCAGATAAGTGATCCCTGAAATCACATTCTTTCTTATCTCATCAAAAACAATTTGAAAATCTATTCCTTCTGTTTTTCCGCTCATTATTATTTGAGACAACAAGCGAGTCCCGGTGTATCGCTCAAGATTATTGTCAGAGGTGATAAACCTAATCATAAGCTCTTTGGCAAAAGGCAACCCGATGAGAAGATTCTTACAAATCTGATCTGCTATTTCGGTATATTTTATTTGAGAAATCCATTCACAGGCTATATCAAATGTCATCTGCGAAACAGGATAAAGATATGTAGCTATAATCTTTGACTCTCTTACATTCTCACTCCACAGATATTCGGCAAGCTTTGCATCCTGTTCTATATCTGATGCTATAAGTTTTATTCTTGGAGCGGGAACACCGAAGTTCAAACTATAATTCAATCCATGATTACGCATTGAATTTGATAGATCGGCATTCATCGATTGTCTGAACCCTTTTTTTATTGCTCTCAGATTATCTCTCTGACTTTCATTAAGAGTTTCAAGTAAGTTATGTTGCATCATACTTATTTCCAAAGTTTATATAGTTTCAAAGTCGCAATTAAAAACTGCGACTTTGATTTATAGAGATAAGATATTTTAGTTATAAGAAGGAAGACAAGAATAATCTGTCGAATAACGCATCATCTGATCAGTATATCCTTCCTCATAAGAGATTTTAACATCAATGATGTTTCCTTTTGAATCAGCTACCGGTGTATAGATAGGATTGATAAATCCTTTATAAGGAGCAATATTCAGACTCTTATATCTTGCAAGAACCTCATTATGAAGTTCCGGATCAATCTTAATACCGTAAGTTTCGATAAGTTCTTTACCCCCTTTGAAATCTCCAGTTGATTTGATTGTCTGCACCTTACGAAGAAGAGCTGCAAATTTCCCTCTCAAAGCTTCGTAATCATTGATAACAACATAAGTTTTACCGTCGATTTTCTTAAGCTCTACAGCCTTATCGTCCTTACTGTTTTCCAGCACCCAACGAGTGATAGTCTGACGGTTTCTCATATGAGCCTGCTCTACATTTTTTCCCGGCTGGATACGAGTAAGCTGAGTCATCAAGCCATTCATCATATATTTATAATATTCAGCTTTATACGCCTCTTCATTTGGCATAATACCAAGTTCTACTAACTTAGGATCTGCTATATAATAAAGAGCGAAAAGGTCTGCTCTTGCCTCCTCTACCGGCGAACCGTAAGCCTTCAATGCATCAGGATCAACACCCGGTAGAAGTTTACCCGAGCCGTGACCTAAACATTCGTGTAGATCGGTATGCATATTATCGGCATAAAGCCCATATTCCTTAAGTAGTCGTTTATTTTCATCTCCATAAATAAACTCTTCACCAAAACCGCTTCCCTGTGAAGCCGCATCGTAAGCCTCTGAGATATTGTCAATAGTAACAGATTTAGAACCGTGTTCACTTCTAATCCAATTCGAATTAGGTAAATTGATACCAAGCGGACTCGCAGGATAGCAATCTCCACCAAGCATAGCGGCAGTGATAACTTTTGCAGAAACACCTTTTACCGTTTCCTTTTTGAATCTGTCTTCAACAGGTGAATTATTTTCAAACCATTGAGCATTTTCACTTATTATATCTGTTCTTTTTGTAGCCTGAATATTCTTGAAATTAACAAGAGCTTCCCATGATGCTTTCATACCAAGTGGGTCACCATAAGACTCGGTAAATCCGTTCACGAAGTCAATCTGTGAATTTAGATCATAAACCCAACTGATTGCATAATCGTCGAACTCTTTCAGACAACCTGATTTATAGTAAGAAATAAGTTTCTGAAGAACAATCTTTTGTTCAGAAGTTTCAGCAACCTTTTCAGCCTTTTCAAGCCAATAAACCACCTTCTCCAAAGCCTCAGTATATAATCCGTCAACCTTCCATACAAGCTCCTCAACCTTACCGTTGTTTTTCACAACTCTCGAGTTCATACCCCACATCACAGGTTTGTGATCTTTAGGATCTTTTTTGCTTTCATAAAAAGCTTCAACTTCTTTCTGTGTTACTCCGCGGTAATAATTATTTGCAGATGTAACAACAAGGTCTTCACCTTCAGTCTGATTTACACCTTTCGGATAAACTGTTGGATTGAATATAACCTCAGTTATATGAGTAATAAAATTATCTTTTGTTTGCGAATCCTGTAATGGCAGTTTTGATTCGGGCAAAGCATTTACCTGCTCTACAAAAAACTCTTTTGAAAATTCAGGAGTAAACTTATCTGTTGAATAATGATGATGAATACCATTGGCAAACCATACCTTTTTCAGATATTTCTCGAAACTTTTATATTGTTCGCTCTCTTTATCCCCGTTAAAATTCTGATAGATAGACTCAAGTGTACGTCTGATAGCCAGATTCCAACGATTATTCTGATCAAAAAGGATATCTCTACCATAAACCGAGGCCTCCGACAGATAATATATCAATTCCTTCTGTTTAGCAGTCAATGATTCAAAATCATTTACTCTGTATCTGATCACCTCGATATCATCGAAACGATCCACTACCCAGTTAAATTCCGAAGATTCCATATTCTTTTCTTTTTCAGTGGAGTTTTGACACCCTGTCATTAGACAAAGTGATGCAAATGCAAAAATAATTTTTTTCATATTAAAGTTTCTTTAGCTTCTTTCTGATTGCAAAAATAGCATTAAATAATAAAAAACTAAACCGCTATTCTAAGGTTTAGATAGGTTTTTATTTAAAGAATGTAAAGTGATTCAGGTTTTAATGTCGAAAATAAAAAACACAACAGAAAATATCCATAAAAACAAAAGGTATATCGAATATTTCGATACACCTTTTTTATAATTTTCTAAATTGATTTTATCAAAATTGAAAGCCTTTCGCAATCCCTTTAATACCTTATTCTCTGACCGATTCTCAACGTAGTATTGCTCTTTATATTATTAAGTTTGCAAAGCTGTGAAACACTTACTCCGTATTTTCTGGAAATCTTTGATAAAGTATCTCCCGATCTCACTCTATGGAAAGCATCTCCGTTAGAACTCATTGTGCCTTTAGCAATCGCTTTAGCTCTTTTAGAATAGAATGTCCATGTATCGGTATGCGCCACATAGTTTTTAAAGTCTATAATCTCAGCAGGATTTATAGCCAACCCCATAAGACGAGTCTCAAAATGTAAATGGGCTCCGGTCGAGCGACCTGTATTTCCACCTAATGCTATTGGTTGTCCCGCTTTCACTATATCATCCTCCTTAACAAGAAACTTTGATAAGTGACCGTAAACGGTTTCAAGACCGTTAGTGTGACGAATCACAAGATAATAACCATATCCTTTTTGTTCGTATTTTCTGATTCTGACCTTTCCGTCAAATGCAGAAACGATAGTGTCACCAACTTGTACCTTTAAGTCTATCCCCTTATGCATTCTGTTTCTACGCCAACCGTACTTAGATGTTATGTGTCCCATAGTAGGAGCTACATACGATGAAACATCAACTTTCAACGTATCTGGCATTTTTACATTCTGACCTCTGAAAGGGTCTACTGTTGCGTTCGACCAACTTCCGTAAAGTTCAAGAGCAGGAAATTCAGAATCCTCATCCTGTAATCTGTAAATCATAGTTAATGAGTCAAGTAGATTGACTTCATTATACATGTTTATCTGATCTGCCAACATATCGCGATGCATTGTAAAGTGTATCGCGATTGAATCCTGTGCATACACCATCCCTGATAGAGATACTGCAATAGATGCGAATAAAACTTTTGCCTTTTGTATTAAATTCATTACTAATTTTGATTCAAATCCACCTCATCATCAGAATAGAGATAATGTAATGTGGCAATATTATACTCAAATAGCTCTTCGGGAGCGAAGAATCTGGAGATCTCCTCTTTAGCTGTCTTTGCAGAATCGGATGTATGAATCACATTCTCTTGTACACTCATACTGAAATCACCTCTTATTGTTCCTGGAGCCGCATTCCTTCCGTTTGTTACTCCAGCCATAGAATGTACGACCGGAATTGCACTAACACCGCTTACACACATAACGAGTACGGGCGATGCCATCATACTTTTTTTAATTCTCGGATAGAAAGGTTTCTCTAACAAATGGGAATAATGATCATCTAATATTTTTTCATCAAGTTGCATCAATTTCATCCCGCAGATGATAAACCCTTTTTTCTCAAATCTCTGAATTATTTCACCAATTAACCGACGCTGCAAAGCTGACGGCTTTAGTATAATTAAAGTACGCTCAATCATATTTTTATGTATTATAATTAAGGCTGGTACAAAAGTAAAAAAACAATCTTGTAACAAACTATTACTTAGGAATAATTCACTATAATTGATCAATATTATACTCCCAAGTTCTATTATGCATTCAAGATCGTATTGTTTTATCTTTTATAATTATCAGCACGATTTATTTAAATTATTCATCTATATGTTAGAAATCACTAAAGTACGAAATATTTTTTGCACTTAAGCAAAAAAAGTTTAAACCATTATCGAAAATTAACTACGGCTATATGCTTTTTTAAATTTTATGGTATGTTATTTGCCTTATATTTGTATGTAAAGCTATTGCTTAGATAAAAGTCATCATATTATATTATGAGATCAATTTTAAGCACAACATTTAATTAAAACGCCATTATTGGTTGAAATGTTCATTAATAGCTTTCACTGATTCTGACACGTTAACAATCATAGCATGACGAATTGTCAGAAAAGGATAAAATGATTTAACAACGAAAAAATTAAAAAATTAATAAAATGGGAATGTTTTTATTCATAGGAATTGCGCTAATCAGCTTCCTTGTTCAGAGTGTTTTGAAAAGTAAATTCACGGCATATTCTAAAGTACCTCTATCTGTTTCGATGACAGGGGCAGATATTGCAAAAAAAATGCTAAATGATAATGGTATATATGATGTTAAAGTTGTTCCTCATGAAGGCACACTTTCAGATCATTATAATCCGGAAACGAAAACAGTAGCGTTGAGTCGCGATGTTTTTTATGGCAATTCTGTTGCCTCTGCCGCAGTAGCGGCTCATGAGTGTGGCCATGCCGTGCAGCACGCCACAGCCTACTCAATGCTAACAATGAGATCTACACTTGTGCCTGCGGTAAGTTTTGCATCAAGATACGTACAGTTTATAATCCTTGGTGGTATAATCTTTTTCAACTCCTTCCCTGCTCTTATCTGGGTTGGTATAGCACTTTATGCAATCACCACTCTGTTTACTTTCGTAACTCTTCCGGTGGAGATCAATGCAAGTTCGAGAGCAATGAGTTGGCTTAGCAATGCGGGAATTACTGATGTGAGAACTCACGACAAGGCTTTTGACGCTCTAAAATGGGCTGCCTACACTTATGTTGTTGCCGCTCTTGGGTCACTTGCAACACTTGTTTACTATATCCTTATGGCAACAGGTGGTAGAAGAAGCGATTAATCTCATAACTTTAAATTTTATAAATAAATGGCTCGTTTGACTTTTTGTCAACGGGTCATTTTTTTTTATTCTCTACCTTAATATTGGTTAGATGTGCTTATGGTTTTTAAAAAATGCCAAAACATTTTCGCTGCTCCTTGCGAGTTATCAATTGATAAGACGCGAATTATCAATCGATAACACGCGAGTTATCAATTGATAACTCGCAAGGAGCAGCAAAACAACTCTTAAGAAAAAAATATTTGGTGGTACAACAATAAAAGAATTAAACTTAGATTAGACAGAATGAGCCCGGTGCAATACCGAGCTCATGCTAATATAAATTAATAATTAGTTGTTCAATTTTTTGGGTTCAATTCACTACAGAATATAACGCAAATATATATGTTAGGGATTTCAGAGAATAATAACCTTTTTTGCCAGACATCCCTGAATTAAATATAGACATCACCCAGTTGTTATTATTACGAATTATTTCAAATGCACCATCACTATCACCGGATTACTCTCCTCCGTAATTCGGTCTAATACATTCATAAGATTTTCATCCACAGGCAATCCCTGCTGCTGCAACTCTTCAACTTTATCCATTAACT
>CAMTOJ010000001.1 GCA_947074145.1 uncultured Bacteroidales bacterium | reverse complement strand
CGAACGAAAACAGCGGGTTTTCCTGTATAATACCCTTCGCCCTGAAGCGAATAGAATATTTCGTTAATCTTTCTCATAAATAGCTGTATTACCCTCTGATTCCTGAACTTCAACTTTGTAACATGACTCTATTTGATCGCAAATCCATTTTGCAATATTCTCGGCTGTAGGATTGAAATCAAGAACATCATTCATATTCTTATGGTCTAATTTGTCGTTAATTATTTTCTTTATCAGAGTAAAATCGACAACCATACCATCTTCATTTAATTCCTTTGATTTACAATAAACCTTGATAATCCAATTGTGACCGTGGAGAGTTTCACATTTACTGGGATAGGAAAGTGACAGGCTATGAGATGCTGAGATCTCTAATCTTTTGATAACTGTATACATAAAAAACGTATTGTAACTGAAAAAATTAATTGAAAGTTTAGATACCTTTTGTAAGGAAAACTAATAGTAAAATTATGGAATCTAATGTCACCTTGATTCCCTGTTGCAAATATACTCTTTATTTTTTAATTCAAATAATAGCTCATATACCACTAATCATTGTTTAACTACTATCTTATTTATACTAACAAAAAATTACCTCGTTTTCAAATAGGTCAATCCTATAAGAAAACGAGGTTCCAATTAATAAAGTAAAATGATAATTCTATCAGATTTCTGAATCCTCACGACTCTTTATAAACTGATATTCTATTTGTTTAGATATATCTCGTTAATCTCAACGACTTATTCAATTATATTCATTATTCTCAAAGGGTTAATTACATTTCTCTTATATAAATTTTATAACAGCAAGAGATGAGATGGCAATAAATGCCCACAGAATTACACCTAAAAGCATTGGTTTAAAACCTACATTTTTTATAACACTTCTTGATAGTCCTGCACCAATCAGGAATAAAGTCAATACAAGCGCTTTCTTTGAAAGCCATACTATTCCCTCTGTAATAATTGTTGGAATTGGTAAATAAGTATTAGCAATCATAGCTAAAACAAAGAATAAGATGAACCACGGAATACTAACTTTTGCATCTTTGTTTTTAAATAGAAATGTAGTAACAAAAGCAAGAGGTATGATCCATAAAGCGCGTGTCAGTTTCACTGTTGTTGCAACCTGAAGAGCTTCTTCACCATATGCGGCACCTGCTCCAACTACCGAACTTGTATCATGAATTGCCATTGCTGCCCATGTTCCGAATTGTTGCTGAGTGAGTTCAAACAGATGTCCAATAGGAGGAAAAATGAATAATGCTATTGCATTAAGTATGAATATTGTAGCGAGTGAAACTGAAATTTCACTTTCCGAAGATTTTGTAAGTGGTGAAACAGCGGCAATTGCACTTCCTCCACATATAGCAGTACCGGCTGAAACAAGGTATGAAATATTATGAGAGAGTTTCATCAATTTTCCAAGCGTAACACCAAGTATCATTATAGAAACAACAGAAACAACAGTTATAAGCATTCCCTCTTTTCCGCTTTGAAGAGATGTGTGAAGATTCATACCGAAGCCCAATCCGATTACAGAATATTGAAGTAATTTCTTTGATATTTTCTTTGATTGACCTGTATATGGATTCCCAAGTGTTAAAGCGAATATTAAACCTGTGAAAAGGCTGACTGCGGGAGAGGTGAAGGTGCAAGCAATGGCAAGCACAATAAACATAGCCTTACTGTAGCGACTATTCAATAATGTTAATGCTTTAGTTATCATCTATTTTCTATTTTTTATATTCTTTTGTTTTATGATACAAAAATAGTCAGATGATTTCAAAATATGTTATCAAAAAAAATGATAGGTTATAACCTTTTGTTATGGGTTGAGGTGAAACGTTGGAATACTTCAACGTTAGGATTCAACTCTCCGTGAAGTGTGCAAAATTTAAAACTTCTTTGAATATCAAGGTCATCAATATCAATAATCTTCAATGCTCCTGATTTTAATTCATTAATAACAGCTCGTATGGATATAAAAGCTACACAATCACTTTTACGCAAAAAATTCTTGATACTCTCAGAATTTCCTAAATGCAAAAGAATATCCATATTATCGATTGATATACCCTTCTTTACAAGTGCATCGTTTATAACTTCTAAAGATCCCGATCCATATTCTCTAAGCACTATTGGCATAACCAGAAGTTTTGAAATGTCGATATTTTCAATTTCTCCGAAAATAGAATTTGTTCTTGTTACCAGTACGATTTCATCATCAAGAAAAGGAGTATATTTAATAGCCGGATCCTTATGTATTCCTTCAACCATTCCTATATCAATTCTTTTTTCAAGCAAAGCTTTTTCTATCTCTCTTGAATTCCCGTTTATAAGCTCTATTTTAAGATCAGGATATGTTTTCATAAAACCGGCAAGCAAAGAGGGAATCACATATTGTCCTATTGTCGTACTTGCACCTATATTAAGTTTTCCTACAAAATTATTATTGATACGATTCATTTCAAATTGCAATTGATTATAATTCTCAATGATTTTTTCAGCATGAGAAAGAAATATTTCTCCTGCATTTGTAAGTATCGTATTTTGACCACTACGATCTATTAACCTGATATTATAAGTTGCTTCAAGTTCCCGAATATGTTTGCTTATCGCAGGCTGAGTTATGTGTAGTTCATTTGCCGCTTTTGTAAAACTTTTATTTTTTGCTACGCTTATGAAAACTTTCAGTCTGAAATCTGCCATACTTTATAATTTTTTTATGTAAATATCTTCTGTGATAATTATAATTCTACCTAAAATTAATGATTTATTTTTGATCACTATTTATAAATTTCTATTATAGTACCATCAGAATATTATAAAATGTCATTAATATTATCTTAAATCTATGATATTTCAATCTACCGATTGGTTTTAATTATGATTTAGTTTAATTTAGCAAAAAAATTAAAATCACTCATTGATATTAATCTTGTTAATAAAATAAGATTACAATTAGACACAAAAAAATACGATGAAATATTTACATCCGGAATTGGAGACGATGGCGCGTCCCGAATTAGAAGAATACCAATTAGACAGATTAAAAAATATTTTAAAAAAGGTTTCAGAAACACCTTTTTACTCTAATAAATTTAAAGAGGCAAATATTGATATTAGTCAGATTAATACTATCGCTGATATAAGAAAATTGCCTTTTACAACCAAAGAAGATTTACGAAACAATTATCCTTATGGGATGGCTGCAGTACCGATGGAAGAGGTGGTGCGAATCCATTCATCAAGTGGTACAACCGGAAATCCTACGGTTGTTTTACACTCTCAACAAGATCTTGACTGGTGGGCAGAACAGGTTGCACGATGTCTTTATATGGTTGGGCTCCGTAAAACCGATGTTTTCCAAAATAGTTCCGGGTATGGAATGTTTACCGGAGGATTAGGGTTTCAATATGGTGCTGAAAAACTTGGTATGGTCACAGTTCCTGCTGCTGCAGGAAACAGTAAAAGACAAGTAAAGTTTATTGTAGACTTTGGAACAACTGCAATTCATGCTATTCCGAGTTATGCTACCCGACTTGCTGAGGTTATGGCAGAAGAGGGATATGGAATCGGTCACAAACCTACTAAACTTAAAACTCTCGTTATTGGTGCCGAGCCACATTCCGAGGGACAAAGAAAACGTATTGAAGAGGTTCTTGGTGTTAAGGCATATAATAGTTATGGTCTATCCGAAATGTGTGGACCCGGTGTAGCCTTTGAGTGTACCGAACAAAACGGATTGCATATATGGGAAGATAGCTATATTGTAGAGATAGTCGATCCTGTAACTTTGGAGCCGGTAAAAGATGGCGAAATAGGAGAGTTAGTACTTACAACTCTTAAAAGAGATGCAATGCCAATCATAAGATACAGAACTCGCGACCTTACAAGCTTTATGCCAGGAGAGTGTCCTTGTGGCAGAACTCATCGTCGTATTGCTCGTCTTCAAGGCAGAAGTGATGATATGATTATTCTTAAAGGTGTAAATATTTTCCCTATTCAGATAGAGAAAATTCTGATGCAGTTCAAAGAGCTTGGTACTAATTATCTGATCACCCTTCAAACTGTAAATAATAATGATGAGATGATTGTTGAGGTTGAACTCAACGAATTATACAGTGAAGATTATAATGAGATCAAATCACTTGCATCAGAGATAAGGCGTCAGCTTAAAGATGAATTACTTGTTACGCCAACCGTTAAATTTGTAAACAAAGGTGGGTTACCTCAATCGGAAGGGAAAGCTGTTAGAGTTAAAGATTTGAGAAGCTTCAAATAATAAATTTTTAAATCTCGTAGAATAGATTTTAGATAAAAAAAGAATGAGGATGTTTTGATTATAATTCAAAAACATCCTCATTTTTTATTAGGTAAAACTCAGACTATTCATTAGACATAAGTTCTTTAACTTTATCGATATTTGCTTTATATGCTTCTTTCTTTGTGGTATTATAAAGCTGTTCCCAAATACTAACAGAAGAGTTATAGTTTTCTGTTGCCTCTTTATCTTTACCATCTTTAGAATAAACCATTCCCATTTTAAGATGAAGAAGAGCGATGCGAGAAAGAACATTTTCGCTAACCTGTTTGCCCATCAACTGCTGAATTGTCTGACGAGCTTTTTCAAGAGCTTCCATCGATTCCGCTGTCTGATTTTGTGAAAGATAATAATCACCAATCATCAGATTTGAATCCAAAGAAAGCATAATGCTGTTTTCTGACTCCGGATCAAGTTTCATAATTCTGTCAATAATAGCATTGCGATCAAGAAGAATATCAATAATCTTCGATCTGTCAGGTTTTGCCATTATAAGTTGAGCCATAGCAAAATATGCTGAAGCTGTGTCATTCAATAATCTTATATCTTCAGGATGGTCTTTCAAAAGATTAAGACGAAGATCTAATGCTTTTTGGAAATAATCTTCAGCTTTTGTCATCTCTTTGATTGTCGCATAAAAATTACCCAGTTTAGTTTGAGTTATAGAAGGAGCAAAGAGCAATTGTACATTATCTCCAGCTGTAGCCGCAAGACGTTCTCCGATAATTAATGCGTTTTCATAATTAGCTATTGCTTCCTCTTTTTTATCATACGATGCACTAAGATCTGCATAATCGTTATACATCTGCATTAATTCAAAATCGGCACCTTTTTGATTCTCTGCTTTACTATTAAGTTGAGTCTTGATTTTAAGTGTTTCCTCGAATAATTTTTTCCCTTTCTCGAAAATCTTAATACCAATCTCCTTATTGTTTGTTCCAAGAAGAGCGCGGCAAACGTTAATATACCATGATGCTATATAGAATTTCTTTGGAGAATCTGCCGGTTCAGCTTTTTCCTTAACCTCAAAAATATTGAATGTAACGTTAAATATAAGCTCTGCAGCCTTTGGCTGATGCATTTCAAGAGCAATAAATCCTATATTGAAAATTGTTTCACAATCTTCCCAAGTAAATTCATTTGCATTCTTGAATTTATTAAAGTTCTGATCAAGGGTCTGAAGAGCCTTTTCAAAATTTTCTTTTGTCTTTTCCTGATCACCTTTTCGCATCTGACTTGTAGCTTTTCTGATATACCCCAAAGCTATAAGAAGATTGTTTTGAATTGATGGTGATTTTGCTGCAATCTCTTCGGCTTTAGAAGTTAGCATAGAAATGAAATTCTCTGCTATATCAACAGGAGCATTGTTCAATATTGAAACATAAGCTTCATTCATCATTCGACGAATAAGATTAAGTCGTTCAACTCCTTCAAACGATGCTAATGACTCAATTGTTTGTCGGTTGATATTATTTGCAAAAGCAAAGCCAATAATATCAGCTGATTGAAGAAGAGGTTGATTGTTTAATTTTGAGAATAGTTCAACAATAGCATTTATATTTCCGCTATTGAAAAGATGGAAGAATATTTCTGAGTTTTTGAACGGATCATTAGCCGGAAGATCTTTAAGGTGAAAAGCTATATCTGCATGAAAACTTGATTGGCTTTCTTGGTCTTCCAAATCAAAAAATAAAGCCTTGAACTTAAGATAAGGCATAACAATAATATCACCTCTTTCCTCTATAAATTCAAATCCAAGAGCCTTGCAGCTCTCAATAAATCTTTCTTTATCCCAAGATGCTCCCATCAGTTTTTCTAAATCTGATGTTCTTAATCCATAACGGGTAGCGGCTATATAATTAAGTGGTTCTGAAAAATAATCTTCATTCATTAATTCTTTAGCCTTGTTTACAGCCTCACGAGCTGATTCTATGTCCTCTTGAGTCGACTCAATATTTTCCTTTGCTATAAATTTAGAAAGAGCTGAAATATGTTGTTCAGTAATGTAGTCTTTTAAAATGGGATTCACATTATTAAGAATCTCCTTTGCGTTTTCCTTGTTAGTCATTATATTTTTATAAAAAGTTGATATTTTGAAACAGCTGCAAATTAAATATATTATTTCACATATATGAATTAAAACATACTGTTAAAGTTGAAAATTTTCTATTTGTTGTTTGTTGAAGTGTGATTATATAATCTTTGAAACAGCTATTGCCACAGCATATCTGTGTTATCTCTATTATTACAAAAAGAATGAATAAATAGGAGGGATAATCAAAGAAAAATTAAAGACACTGATAATTATTGTATGTTAATATTATTCGAGTGAAAAATTGTGTTAATGTCTATCTATAATCAAATTGCATTGTTTCAATTTTTTCTCTAATATATTCTACAATTATTACAAACGCAAATAAAAGTGCTTTTGTTGTGAAAAGTTTTTGAATTACGATTAATATTGACTAGAAAGAGCCCGACAAATGTCGAACTCTTTCTAATATCACTAATTAAAGATAGTATTTATATGCAAATATTATAACCCAAATCTGTTATTTTTCATTTTGCTTATTCTATTCGAAGAATAATTTTGGAATTATAATTTTCTGAGATTTTCTCAAAGAAATCAGAAAGCTCAGGATATTTCTCTTTAGGATAGTCACCTTTATTTATATTTAATGTTTGAACAATTAATATTGAATCATCTTCTTCAATATATTTTATTTCAGATTTGAAAGTCCCGAATTCTGAGTCTATTGATATCTTATCATGGGGCATTGATTCTACTTTAAGATTATCATGTAATTTAATTTTGATTGTATCCGAATCTATATATTCCATTTTAATATATATAGGTGAAACTCTCTTTTTCCTTTTATTAAGTTTTTCAAATCCTGATCTAAAAATATTAGTCTGTATGAATATTCTTTTTCCAGAGATAGTTCCATATTTTCCCAAACCTGCTAAAGACTCAAATGTTAGTTTGGGTATAGGATTTCCGTCATTATTGAATTTTATATCTTTTATAATTGGATTATTGATATCCAAATAACTTGCAATTATCTCTTTTTGCTTATTCTCTTCAAGATGATTATTTTCATAATTAGAATCAAAATAACAGATAGGATAGGTGCGTTTTATCTCAGAAGTAGCTGATCCGTCATTATAAATATCAATGTTGGCATTATAAATATCTTTATTATGCGATACGTGATATTCTGGTAAAGTCACAAGTTTTCCCCCCTCAGGTGTAAGAATCAAAGCGTCATGACCAACTATGTTATTATGTATATACCCAAAAGGTAAATTTGGATTAGTGCATTCCAACCATAATGTGTCACCTGAAAGAGGTACACTTAATATAACATGATTGAATTGAGAAAAATTTGAAAAATCTTTCATTATCCTTTTATTGTTGCCTGAATGGATAAGTGTTGGGTAAGATTTTATACCAATCTCTTTAAGCAAAGAATATAGAAAGTTGGTCAATGCCTTACAATCGCCAAAACCTGTCTTTGCAACCTCTAAAGCACTCATTGGTTGCCAACCTCCAATACCAAGTTGAATACTCACATATCGGGTGTTTAGTGCCAGATAATCATATAACACCTTTACCTTCTCTTTGTCTGAAGAGTAATCTTGAGTTAGCATTTTTACTTTTTCTTTTAACTCAGAAGGTAATTGATCTCGACCTTCATATAAAGAATAGTTCCAACTTCCAAAACTTTCCCATGTTTTCATCGATCCTGAATAATTATCTATTTTGAAATTATCCGGCCGGAAATATACGAGCCTCTTCTCTAATGAAGGGGAGCTAAATCGTTCATTCTCTATTGCAGGAACAGAAGAAACGGAGAATTCATATATTCTACGATCTTTAATCTCTTTGATATTGATTTCAGGCTCTATATTAATGGATTTGTGACTTATATCTATCGATGAGGGAACAGATAATCTATAATTCATATTTTGTAAGGATGAATTATAAAAGGATGTAACCAACATAGACGGATAAACAATTAAACTATTTTTATGATTATTTTCCCATTCATATTTTATTGTGAAAGGATAAGTTAGCCCGATTCCTTTATCTAAATAATAATAACTTAAATCATCAGCCAGATTAAATCCGGAATAGTCTGTCAGATTTAAATCTGATTTTTTGAATTTTTTGATAGATTTTCCTGAATAATCGAAGATCTCACAAGAAAATTTTTTGAGTTCTTTCCCTTTATCTACATTTTCAATAAAGTTGGCATGATCCAATCCTTTATTGTTCAGGATTGTCATTATTAAAACATTTTTTTCCTTTGCTTCTTTCTCTGAGATAACTTCAAAATTAGTTTCCGAGAATCTAATTACGCTATATGCATTCTTTTTAATTTCTTCTGGAATTTGCTCTAATGCCGGCAATTGCGATTTAGAAACTATAAATAAGGATAAAAGTAGCAAAGTAGTGAGAGCCCTTTTTATCATAAATCCTTCTTTTTAAGTACTATCATAGAGTTACTTTTATCTGCAATCATCGAGAAAAATTCCTTGAAATCTTCATAGTATTCAGGAGCAAAAAAGATGTTATTTATTCGAAAAACAAAGTTTGTCTGTATCATATTTCCTTTGATTCCAAATAGTACACTACACTTACATTTATCTTCTGCAACACCGATTTTAATCGATTGTGGGAGAGATTCTACTTCATATCCATAAGGAATTTCAATAGAGGATGTAATTGAATAGATATTTGTATGATTGAACTCAAAAGGTAATTTTCTCTCTGTTTCTTTAAATAGATTTTCAGTAAGGTATGGGAAAACTAAAGGATTTATATAAATTATAGAATCCGTAGATGATTCAATTTTTTTCTCAAAATCGAATTTTTCTTTTAAAGATTCACTTGATATAAGTCTGTCTAAGTTGTTTAAAGATATATTTTTATCCTTTTCTATGGATTCTATATATTCAATATTTTCTCCCAGTTTATTATATTTCACGATATTGTCTAACATGTCAATACCTTTATATATATATGTACATGTTCCGTTTAATTTATTATTTGAAATAGAGCAATTAATTTGCGCCTGAGTGTTGTGTGATCCCAATGTCGAAAGATCTACCCAGAGACTTTTTAATCTAGAATATATTTCTGATCCATATAAGGCTTCCATTGGTTTTGTTGGATGATATTTACCAAGTCGAAGAATTCTAGCATCTCTTGACAAAAGATTTGGATCTAATGTATTAATCAAGAAATTGTCTGTTGATGTATCAATATAGCTTAATTTTTCTCCATCGAAAAAGCAGATCACAAATGTAGACAAATCATCAATCGATGGTGTAGTAATAGGTAATATACCGTGACTACGTAAACTCATCAAAACAGGGACAGATGGAATGTCAAGTGTCCGTAACATAGACATTAATATAAAGTTTAGATCTGCATTTGATCCCGTTCTTTCGGCAATTATCTTTTTTGTTCCTTTTTCACTATATAGTTTATACGTTTTGTCCCATGTTACATATTTTCGAAGAAGCTTCCATGTTTCTAGAACTTGTTTCTTTCTATCCAAAGATGAATAATCAATTTTGCTCATCTCTTTTTCAAAAGGATTACTCATTTTCATCAATGTTCCGAAAGTTGAGTAGGTTAACAATAGTTCATCAACCGATTCCCATGTTTGATTGAATGCTTTAAAGCGACCAGAAGGATGTTGAATTCCTTCAAGTATCGTAATTACCTGTGTTCTGTAATCTGACGATTGCCATAAAAAGGGAATATCCTCCTTTAACGCAGGGATATCATTTGCTTCAAGTTTTATCTCAGTAGTTTTAGATTCAAACCAGTCTCCATCAAGATAGAATGTAATAGGTTTTCCCGCCTCTTTGATATTTTTGATTTTATTAAATCCTCTTAATTCAAAACTGAATTTAAATGGATCTGGATATACTAAATTCATACAACTATATTTTATAGGATCTGAACATTGGAAATACCATGTGTTTGGTACAAGAAAATTTGAGTGAGTTATATATTTTATCTCTATAACACTTCCAATTTTTACATCTTTCAAAGTGAATTTTTTATTATATAAGTCATCTTCTATTAATTCATCAAAAACATAATCTTTCGATAATTTTGTTTTTATCACCTTCCCATTATTCAAATTATAAGTGCAAGCATTTAGACTTGCGATTCTTACATCTCTTTTTTTGTATTTTATAAAATTATCTGCATATAAAAGGCCCTCTTTTTTTAGAATTTTAATTTTTCGAGTTCTTGTTGTTCTCAATGTAAGATCTCGTTTAGCTTGATCAAAGAAATATTCCATTTCACTCTTATCATAGATAATTAGAGCGGATGCTGTAGTGTCCGGGTCGTAACTATTCATTGATAATTCATAATCAGTGATTTTCTCATATTTATAACTAAAATCCTCATTTGCCTTAATGCTGGATAATGATAATAGAAAAAAAGAAATTAAAGTAGTTAGAGTCAATTTCATGTCTATTGATTTTTTAAATTTTTTCGATAATAGCTAATTGCTTTCTTCCTTGAATCTAAATTAAAAACCTATTTAGCTATTAGATATTGCAGAGTGTGTTAAATTCCATCAAAATTAAGACAATTATTTATATATTAATCTGCTTGTGCTGTATTTCTCTTTATAATTAATATAATCACAGCTACTTGATGTGTTGAATATGTATTAAGAGGGGTATAATAATATTAGTATGATACAAATCTGATTTTAATAACTCCTTATTGTAAGATAGACGGGAGAAAGATGATTATAAATAACAATTAATGCAATTAATATAAATCAATTAAAATAAATATTTTGTTAAATAATTTATTTTATTAACTTTGAGTAGAATATATTAAGTTTAAAAAAATAGAAATATAAATAATAACAAAGGTAAAAATTGGTAAAATATATACTTTGTAATGAGTGTATTGAATATCAAAGGAGTAAAAGTGTTTTATTTATTAAAAGATCATTTCATTAAATTGACTATTATGCCTTTATTTAGAATAACAACTAAATTAACAAAAAATTATAATGGGATAAATGTAGAGAAGGGATTGCATGTAGATATTCCAAGTTCTACTTATACAAATCCTGTTACAACAGATTGTGGAAATGTTGTAGTAGATGCTTTTTTAAGGATTCATGGCATAGATCTGCAAAAAGCGGAAGCTCTTAATTTAATATCATTAGATGTTAGACGAATAGGATAATATTAAAATATATATCAATCCAAAACACTCATTATCGTCTCTTTAAAGAGAACGATAATGAGTGTTTTTTTTATGTCAATATTATAGATTAATCACTATAATAACCGATAGAATGATTCTAATTCAGTTTTTCTTAAGTTGTTCTATATTCTAATAGCTTTTAGGTTTGAACCTAATAGCCTTTAGGATTTATCCTAATAATGTTTAGTATGTATCCTAACCGCCTTTAGGATATAACAGATTACTAGCAAAATAAAATTATTATATCAATGATTAAAATTTATTTCTTTATAATCTCTTCAATCCATTTAAATAATTCATCAAGATCATAATCCCCCTCATGAGTTCTATCCCAGGCAATAGCGAAATTTACATCGTAACCTTTGTTTTTGAGATAAGTTGCTAATATAACTTCCATCGCAAGACTTGTGTTATTATCTAATGCACCATATCTTATATGCCAGTATTTTGAGGTATTACTTTTTCTTGTGAGAATGTAATTCATCGGATTCATCATTTTGATAATCTTACTTTGGGCCAACGTACCACCGTCAGGAGAGTTGTCGTATGAAAATGGTGTGAAATGTTGTGCTTTTATAGCATCTGTTCCGAATAATTGATTTTCCGGAGTACTCAAATTGAAAGCATCGAAGGCTGGAGGGGTCTTCATTCTTTTTATGCTTTGAGCATATTGAGAAAAATCAATTCCTGTAACGGCATTACCTGTCATTTGAATCCAAGGAACTTCAGCTACAGATTTTCCATCTTTTATAGCTTTTGTAGCTGATGAAATAAGGAATGATAAAACATATTCCTTAAAGTTACCATTTCCATTTTCATCAAGAGTTAAGATATTACCCGAATCATCTTTTAACTCAAGAGTATTTACATATATAGGAAACAATGCTTTAAGTTGAGAGGATGTATTTATTTGATCTGGAGTTAGCTCTTTCGCTATTTTCTTGTCAGGTTTATAGCTTGTTTCATTATTACCTCTGTGATGCTGTTGGTTTTGATGACGCATTCTTGGCATATAAGAATTCACTCCATAAAACTGCCATTCATAAGCTCCATCCGAATGATTAAGGTCTGTAATAGGACAATAAGCTGATACTGCAAGTATATGGTCGGGAGCATTTGCCGCACCTAATGCCTCAAGATATGGTGCATAATCACTATTGTTTCCTGAAGCACCAAGAAGTGCTGACATAGCGCCACCGGCGCTTGTTCCGTTAGCAATAATTCGTTCTTTATCTCCGGGAATATTTTTGTTATATCTTAAGTAGCATATTGCAGCTTTTAAATCCACAATTCCGGCAGGTGCCTTACCTATATTTACATTTTTCTCATTTTTTAAAGCTGATCCTCGAGCTCCCGGTGAGACTACTATATAACCTCTTGATAAAGCCTCTGTCATCGCAGCTGTTCTATCTTTATCAGGATTTGGCGGAGTCGCTTCTGTCGTATTTTCTTTTGTCGACTTCTGTTTTTTGGTTTCTTTCTTTTTGCATTCTAAAGTTAAGGGGAATGCAGATTTATATCCACCAATAGCATTAGTGAAGAATATAGGAGCTGTATCCTTAGTATGTCCTTTTAATTTTTTCTTTTGAAAATATTCTTCAGGAATATAGATATTCATTTTTTGATAAGCCGTATCTACAGGATTAGCAACATATACAATATTTTCGTATGCTCTGATTTTATACTCTTTTTTATTTTTCACTATAACTTTTTCTGTATAATTATCAGGATTAAAGTCAAGTGGATAAGTGTTTTGTTGTGCTTCGATATTAATTATGGAGAAAATACATAATAATAGAAGTAATCCCTTATGTTTCATAATCTATGTTTTTGAAGTTTTCAGTTAAACATTAAGATTTTTATTATTGTTGAAATTTGACTTATTATTAATGATTATTTGATTTTTAATTTGAATTATTTATAAATCTCTTTGCTGTGATTTTCCGGCTTAAAATAAAAACGATGAGATTAAACTGTTCTAATTAATCCCATCGTTAATGCCTATATTTAAATGATCTATTGCGGAGGAAGTAGTTTTTCCATCCTGAAATAGTCAACCATGTTTTCAATTACCTCTTCTATATTAGACTGAAGTTCAGGAGATAAATCTGTTATTCCAAGATTGAATCTGTCTTCTGTCCTTTTGAAAATATCTCCCGGGTAGAGAGTCCATTGAGTTTCATGATCTATATCCGGATAAAAATCTATCTCAACAATATTCTTATGCATTATTACCTTTCCAAAGAAAGTTTCTTTTCCGTCATAATTTGCCCAAACTTCATAATGATGCTCCTGATCGATTTTTTCTATTAGAGGTGGGACGCATTTACGAAAATCATTCTTTATGACTTTATAAATCTCTTTTAACTTATCCATAAAATTGAGTTTTATTGGTTCTCTTATTTCTGATAACAGAGCGTGAAATTTAATTCAACGTTCTTTATTCTTAGTTTTTAACACTTATGATTTTAAATGGTTCAAACTCCTGAAAGCTTTCATTTTTTATAGCTCAAATTATATTATACCATTAAATGATTAAATTATCTTTATTAAAAAAGGAATGATAAATTCTATCATTCCTTTTTTATCTATGAGTCTTTACAGTTACATCTTTTTTTCTTTTGTAATAAAGCCAATTCATTGATGATATCATCATTATTAGGTTCTTTCTCAAGAAGTCGGTATAATATATATTCCGCATCTTCATATTGATCCATCTCTATTAAAACAAGAGCTTTTTTGCGAAGAAGGAAATAGAAAAAATCAAGACTTTCTCTTGTATGTTCTCCTTCAGGGATCTTTTTTAGTTCTTGTAAGTAGTCATCAATGTATATTATACTTAAGATATTTTTTGTTGAAATCAGACAATTGAGAAATTCTCTCTTGTATTTAGTCGTTTCATTATTTGACCTTGAAGCCATCTCTAAATAAAGATATGCTTTATCATATAATAGCAGTTTGTCATAAGTTAATCCGATATAATAAGAGCACTCGGTAAAAAGATTCATTTCTTTTGAAGTGAGTCCGTTTTTATACCATTTTTTCTTTAATTCCTCATAAACATTGGTGAAATAATTTATTGCACTGATATAATTTTTATCATTCAAAGATTTTTTTCCCCAATAATATTCAGTGGAAATATCATTGTTTATAAGTGTAAGGAGTTTCCATTCGTTTTTAGAAAGAGGTTTTTCCGGATATTCATTATGCTTTTCGACCATCTCTTTTATATATAGAAATTCAGCTTTAGCTTGTGAGAAAGAATGATTGTCGTGTGCTATGTTTAATTTATATTTTTGTTTTTTATTTGTTTTTATGCAGGCAGAAGGTGAATAAAAGAGAGTTACGTTTAGGTAAGAGGTGCCATGATCATCCTCAAGCTCAGGGCTTATATGGATTGTAATGAAAGAGTAATTTTCTTTTATTCTTGTTTCGGGATCTTTGATTTTTATATTATATATAAGTTGATTTTTTGAATTTTCGTAAATCGGCACATTCCAAAAATCTCCGTTGACAAGATGAGCATTATTATTATTATCAATCTTAATTATAGTTGATACTTGTTTATCATTAATATCATATAAGGTAGATAGTAATTCTCCTAGTGTAATAACATTATTTTTTTTTGCACGATAAGAGATTGATTGTTGTTTCTCAAAATAATCATGTTCCAAATCTATCCAATTCTTACCATAATTAATATCTGAAATATTTTGTTTAAGAATTTTATGCTGAAAGAATCGCTTAATATTAAAAGTCAGTTTAGATATATGCATCGTATGTTTTTAGATTGTTTCTTTTGCGTATAACATATTATCTAAAACAAATGTTTATATGGTAAAGAGTACCCTTAATAGTGATTTAATTTTTTTTATATAGAAAGAAACTGAAATAGCATTGTTTAGAATTATGGTTTATAAGATTCTATTATGATTTTACGGTCATTGCCTAATGTTGTTGCAAAAAGATAAATATCACCGCCATCTTTTATTGATGTTTTCTTTCTGAATTCATCTACTGTGATTGGGAAATTGCGAGTTGTAATGTTTGCCTTAGGATACGTTTTGCCTATCTTTTTATAAGTAGAGGATGAAAATTCATGTACCGAGTTTACTTTGAAAACTCTCCCCGGGAAATCCTCTATATATCTGTCGGAAGAATAAAGGTGTGTATTTACTCCAAGTTTTTCAATTTTAAATTCTTGGGATATAGATTTAAAAGCCCCTGTTTTCATTATTGAAGCATTGGGCTCATATATATATTCAGAGATTTCTTTTGCGTAAGAAACATTTGCTATCGATTCATCGGAGTATATGAAATCAAATTTTTTAAACTCATCATTGTTTTCAAAATTTATGCATCTGACATTTACTCCTTTATTATGATCTTTATTGTTTTTGAGAACAAAAATCAACTCTTTACATTCATTCTTAACAGATACACAATGGATCTCTTCTGTCTCGGGTAGAAGAGACAATGTAAAAGTAATATCTGCCATAGGAGATATCTTAATTATAAGTGTAGATGCTTTGTTAAGAAGAGGTTCTTTTAGTTGAAGTACATCAGGTTCACATTGATCAATTGCAAAGAGACGTTTGTTGGAATCTGAACGTCGTGCGGGATCAATATAAAAATAATCAATAGAGTCAGTAATTGATGAAAGAGATGTTGAATCTTGGTTAATGATTATTATATTGTTTGCTCCAAGCTCTTTAAAATTATGTTGAGCTGCCTGGCAATAATCAGGATATCTTTCAATATAAATAACTTTATCCGCATTTAGTGAAAAATAATACGAATCTACACCCATGCCTCCGGTCAAGTCACATAATATACCACCTTTTATTAAAGCGGATTTATAAAGAGCGGTTTGCTGAGACGAACATTGTTCAGTTGATATTTTAGAAGGTAGTATGATCCTGTCATTTTTACTCCAATCAGGAAGTTTGTTTTTTAGAGATTTTCTGCAAATTATCTGATCTACAATAAATGGAATATCAAGATCTTCAAATTTTCTTGCCTTTAGAAGCAATTTCGTTGTATCACTATTTATATTATTATTGATAAATTCTATTGTTTTTAAATCAGTATGTATCATTTGGGGGTGGTAGTATCTAATTGGAGAAACGTCTTGGATATCTGAATAATATAGCAAGAAGAGCAGCAAATCCCATTAAGAACGGATAATACAGATATCTGATAATCTCTATTGGGGATATTGATGCAAGACCTGCAGCTATTAATAATTGTGCACCATAGGGGATTATACCCTGAACAAAGCATGAGAATGTATCAAGCAAGCTGGCTGATTTACGAGGGTCAACATTAAATTTCTGAGCTATTTGACGAGCTATTCCTCCAACAGTGATAACGGCAATTGTATTGTTGGCTGTACAAAGGTTTGCGAAAGAGACTAAAGCGGCAATTGTAAATTCAGCACCTTTAGAGCTATTGACATGCTTGGTCAATAATTCTATTATGTATTGTATTCCGCCTCCCATTCTTATCATCTCAAGCATGCCTCCTGCAAGTAAAGTGATTATAATGAGTTCTCCCATACCTGTAATTCCGGAACCCATGGCACCCATCCAGTCAAAGAAAGAGAAGTCGGATCCAAACATGCCGATTATTCCGGATGCTATTATTCCAAGTGTTAAAACAATCATTACGTTTATACCGGAAATAGCTGTAATTATAACCAATAGATAGGGTATAACTTTTATCCATTGAACAGCAACAGAATCGTGTTGCATATCGATGTTCATACCTATAAATATGTATATTATTAATACAATTATTGCAACAGGAACAACAATCAATGAGTTAACCTTGAATTTATCGCTCATTTTACAACCTTGAGTTCGTGTTGCTGCAATTGTAGTATCTGAAATAAATGAAAGATTGTCACCAAAGAATGCACCACCCACTACAACTGCCATCATGAAAGGTATCTCAAGTCCCAGTTTATCAGCAATACCTATGGCAACGGGAGCTAATGCAACAATTGTTCCGACAGAGGTCCCGATAGATAATGAAATAAAGCATGCAGCGGCAAATATACCGGCTATAAGTAATTTGTCGGGCAGGAGGTTAAGTGTCAGATTAACAGTGGCATCGACAGCGCCCGTGGCTTTTGCTGTTGAGGCAAATGCTCCGGCTAAAATAAAGATCCACACCATTAATAATATATTGTGATTAGCTGCACCTTTAGAGAATGTTTCTATTCTTTCTGAAATATTTCCTTTTACAAAATATAGTGATACGATTGAAGAGACAACAAACGCTATTGTAATAGGCATCTTGTAAAAATCACCTATTATTATTGAAGTAACAAGATATACCAAAAGAAATACCACAAGGGGGATGAGAGCAAACGGGTTTGATTTTATTTTATCATTCATTTATTATCTGTTTATGAATTACTGTGAAACAATAATGTGATTATTCAATCTGCGAAATTAATTATTATTGTTTTGAAGTTTTATTATAATACTTTAGATAAAGTAAAAAACACCTAATTGAATGTTAAGAATTGAAATTTGAATCTGGAGAATCCTTTTTATGATTTTTGTGATTCTGAAGATATTCTACAAATGATCCACTTATTATGGCAGTAGGAAGAGATAGTGTCATAACACCGATAGTGGCCATAATACTTGCAATGATTTTCCCGACTGTAGTTATAGGGTAAACGTCTCCGTAACCGACACTTGTAAATGTGATTATTGCCCACCAAAATCCTTCGCCTATATTACTAAAGGCTTCAGGTTGTGCTTCTCTTTCTATATAATACATAAGAATGGCGCAGAACGATATTATTATTATGGACATTGAAAAGGCTACGAAAAGTTCATATTTTACAGTTGATATTACTTGTTTTATTACTCTATAAGAGGTGGTATATCTGAATGTTTTGAATATTATGAAAATTTTGCCCAGTTCTACGATTTCTTTATAATCATGTATTGTTGGGTGATATATAATGGTGAATGGTAAAATGGAAAAAAAATCTATTATTCCCATAAATGATATTATATATGTAAATCTGGCTTTAAAAGAGTGTTTATGCGGGTAATCTGCCGGAGCACTAATAACTCTAAGAATATATTCAATAGTAAAAATAAATGCACAAAAAAATGAGATGGTCTGAAAGCTTGTCAGATATTCATTTTTAGTGTCAAATGACTGTAGGATTATTGAGGATGTCCCTATGATGATAATTAGGGCAATAAATGAACGGCACAATCTTGAACTGAGGATTTCTGAAATTTTTCTTTCCTTTTTTTTGATCTGATTTTCAATTTTTTCTTTGAAGTGCATATGTAGTAAAAAAATATATTGATTAGATTTTTTTAGTGAAATTATAATTTAAAAATCATATAGATAAAGAATTATACTTAATAATAGTTGAATTGCTTTTTTTAATTATCATGGAACTTAATAACATATTTTTATTTGAAGTTGTAGTTTGAACTTCGTAAAGCCAGATTGATTGTATATCAATGAATTAGTAACCAATCTTATTTTTAATTATTTACCTAATTTAAAAATTATATATAAACTATATTCTGTTAATGTTGTTTTATTTGAAAAATGCCAATAATCTATGGTCAGATTATAGGATAACAGAATAATTAAAGAGTATATACAATGAGAACAATTAATTACTGCTTAAAAGTAATATCTGTTTTAGCTAATGTTTCAGGAGTATTTATAAAATCTACACTGATGATTTTCTTATCTCTTAATTGTCTCATTTGTTTGAGTCAAAGAGAGAAATTGAATTTTGAGGTTCCTGTCACATATCAGACAGAATATAATGAAGTCCCTTCTGATTATTCCTTTTTAAAAGATACAGTTGGTTTTGTCAATAGTGTGAAATTTGAGCAAGATGCAGAAATAGAACAGTTATGGTGGCAAACATTAAATGATAATTTGTTGGATTCATTGATAGATGTTGCTATTAAAGATAATTATAATCTGTTAATAGCTCAACAGCGAATAATACAATCAAGAGAGGCAATGCAATCTGCAATGGCAGGATTCTTCCCTTCATTTGATTTAAGTGGAGGTTGGCAGCGTGCCGGAAGTAGTCTTAATACATCTAATTCAGCTTATGCATCATTGATGCCGCGTTATACCTCATATTTTAATGCTGCGGTTTCTTCAAGTTGGGAGATTGATGTTTTTGGATCAATCAGAAAGAAATATATGCAAGAAAGGAATTTATATAAAGCCAGTAAAATGGATTATAATTCTACAATGATATCTATGGCTGCTTCTGTGGCAACTGCTTATATTAATATTCTAACATCTCAAAGACTATTAAATGTTCTTAGATCAAATATCTCTTCACAAAAAGAGATTGTAGATATAACACAAGCAAGATTCGAAGCCGGATTATCTTCTCAGCTTGATGTGGCTCAGGCAAAGTCTACTTATTATAATACAAGAGCAAGTATAACAAGTTATGAAACTTCATTTGCTTCATATATTAATTCGCTTGCAGTTCTGTTAGGTACGCTTCCTTCTTCGGTTACTCCGATATTTGAGAAGTTGCTTCCTATGCCAAGTGCAGAGTCTATTGTGCCTGTATCTATTCCTGCAGCTTTGTTACGCCAGCGACCTGATATATTAGAGGCAGAATATCAATTGAAAGCTCAGGCAGATGCATTGGGGGTTGCTCAAAAGGAGTGGTTGCCTACTTTTATGTTTAGCGGATCAATCGGATTCTCCGGTCATGATCTGAATAAATGGTTTAAAGAGAAATCTATGGTATGGCAAGTAGCTCCTGTTGTTAAGTGGACTATATTTAATGGAGGTGCAAGGGCTGCGGCAGTTAGATCTGCTCAATCGCAACTTCAGCAATATGTTGATAATTATAATTTGGTAGTGCTTACTTCCTTACAAGAGGTTGATAATGCAATTATAGCTTATAAAAATTCAGTAAGACAGAATCTTGAATATAAAACAGCTGCAGTAGAAGCATTGAGTTCGTTGACCCTATCTATCGAATTATACAAAATGGGTTTAAGTGCATTTATAAATGTACAGACATCCTTGCAAACATTATTAAGCTATGAATTATCACTTGCTCAGTCAGAGGGTAGTGCATTAATCGACTTAATTAAGTTATATCAGGCATTGGGTGGAGGATGGCAAATACAATAAAATATAATCATATGAAAAATATATACTTAACGTTGTTTTGTTTAATTGTTTCTTTAGGTTTTTTCTCCTGTAAAAAACATAAAAAAGATAGTGATAAGAGCGCAGAAATTCCTGTAAACGTAGCATATCCGTTAGTTGAAAATATTACACTTAAAGCAAATTATCCGGGATATCTTCAGGCACAAAAAACTGTTAATTTAGTAGCTCGTGTTTCGGGAGTAATCGAGAAAATTAATTTCAAACCCGGGGAATTTGTAAAAAAAGGGGAAACTCTATTCGTTATTGAGCCTACTACTTACAAAGATCAGTTTATTCAGGCTCAGGCAACACTTAATCAAGGTTATGCAAATATTGAATATATGCAGGCTAACTATGACAGAACAGCAGAGGCAATGAAAATGAATGCTGTTTCTCAAATAGCTTTAATTCAAGCTCGCTCTGATTTTGAAAAGGCTCAGGCAGATATAAAGAATTACCAAGCTGCTCTTCAGACTGCTCGTACAAATTATGGTTATTGTTATGTGAGAGCTCCATATGCCGGATTAATCACTAATTATAATTATGATATCGGTAATTATGTGAGTGGTACTTCGGCGCCAACTCTTGCTACTATTTATAAAGATGATAGTTTATATGTGTATTTTTCAATTTCTGAAACAGAATTCCTTTCTTATCATTCTACCATGACTCTCCAGGATCTTGGATATCTTACAATTTTGCCTGAAGGTCTTAACGAAGGTGATGAATTTAAGGCTAAGTTAGACTATTATTCTCCTAATGTGCAAACTTCTACAGGTACTATACAATTGAGAGCTGTCGTTGCCAATAAGAATCAATTATTAAAAGACGGAATGTTTGTGAGAATAATATTCCCTTATTGTATTCAGAATAATGCAATATTAGTACCGGATGCCTCGATTGGGAATGATCAGTTAGGTACTTATATGTATATCGTTAATGACTCATCTAAAGTAGAATACAGACATGTAGAAACAGGGGAGCTTGTTAACGAAACGTTAAGAGTAATCAATTCAGGAATTACTCAAACTGAAAAATATGTAACTAATGCATTATTAAAAGTAAGACCGGGTATGAGTGTTAAACCTGTTCTAAAGGAAAATAGTAAATAGGATCGATTGATCTTATAAATTAATTAAAACGGTTTATATGAAAAATAATTCATTTACTTCCTTCTTCATTGAAAGACCAATATTTTCCACCGTATTATCTCTTATAGCTGTGATTGCGGGTATTTTTAGTTTAGCAAGACTACCCATAGCTCAGTATCCGGACATTACACCGCCAACTGTAATGGTTACAACAACATATCCCGGAGCTGAACCTTCATTGGTTGCCACCACAGTTGGTGCTCCGATTGAGCAGGCTATTAACGGGGTAGAAAATATGATATATATGAGTTCAACCTCAGGTACAGGTCAATATTCTTTAACTATTACTTTTGAAGTTGGAACGGATATAGATATGGCTGCTATAGATGTTCAGAATAAACTTAATACGGTTTTAAATACCTTGCCTAGTCAGGTAATACAGGAAGGGGTAACTGTTACTAAAGCTGCATCTAATATTCTACTTATATTTAGTTTGCTAAGTACTGATACTTTATATAATAATCTTTTTCTTGCCAATTACGCCGAGTTAAATTTAGTAAATGATTTGGCAAGGGTATCCGGAGTAGGGCAGGTTCAGACTTTCGGATCCGGGAATTATAGTATGAGAGTATGGATGGATCCTGATGTTCTTCGTATTAGAAAAGTTTCATCAGAAGATATTTATAATGCAATCGCAGATCAAAATATTAGCTCTACACCAGGTTCTCTTGGGGCACCTCCGGTTTCAAATAAGATAATGTTTCAATATCTATTATCTGCATCAGGACTTATTAAGGATGTTGCCGGATTTGAGAATATTATTGTTCAATCAACAGAAACAGGCGAGTTTCTACGTCTTGGGGATATCGCCAAAGTGGAACTGGGTAGTGAAACATATGCACAAAATGCCACTTATGGAGGTGAAAATACAGCTCTGATAGCTGTCAGTCAGTTACCCGGTGCTAATGCTCTTACCGTTGCTAAAGCTTCATTGGCAAAGATGGAAGAATTGGCTAAATATCTTCCGGCTTCAGTTTATTATGATGTTACATTAAATACGACGAATTTTATTACCGATTCAATTAAAGAGGTAATAAGCACCTTCTTTGTGACCCTTGCGCTGGTTATTATTGTTATTATGTTTTTCCTTCAAAATTGGAGAGCTGTAATAATTCCGTCGATTACCATCCCTGTATCACTTATTGCTACTTTTGCTGTAATGATGATGCTCGGATTCTCTATAAATCTGCTAACATTATTCGGTTTAATCTTATCTATTGCAATAGTAGTTGATGATGCTATTGTAGTTGTTGAAAATTCATATCGACTGATGGAGGAAGAAAAGAAGGATGTTAAAATAGCAGTAGAACAGGCGATTTCTGAGTTAATAGGGCCTATTGTCGCTATTGATTTATCTATGTTGGCTGTTTTTATACCTACATCATTTATAAGTGGAATTACAGGAGAATTGATAAAGCAATTTGCATTAACAATAGCTGCTTCTACTATTATTTCGGGATTTGTATCAATAACATTAACTCCCGCCTTATGTGCTTTGTTTTTGAAAGTCGAACCTCCGTCAAAATTTTTCTTATTCAGAGGTTTTAATTTTCTTATGGATAAGACTAGAAAGATTTATTCAGATTGCATAACTTATCTATTGAATCATGTTTGGTTAGCGTTTCTTATTTTCTTTGTAGTTTGTGGTTTGGGTTTATATAAGTTCATGAAACTTCCTACCACATTTATTCCCGTAGAAGATCAAGGGTATTGCATGATTGTAGTTCAGTTGCCTAATGCAGCATCTTTAGATCGAACTAATGAAGTTTTGCTTGAAATTGGTGAAAAATATTTAAAGAACAATCCGGCAGTATCTCAGTATATTACTATTGGAGGCTTTAGTTTGATGGGAGGAAATAATAGTAATCAAGGCTCTATATGGGTTGTACTTAAAAATTGGAGCGAAAGAAAAAAGAAAGGTGAATCTGCAATGGATATTGTTGATAGGATTAATTCAGAAGCATATATAGGGGTTCCCGAGGCTGTAGTATATGCAATTAATCCTCCCGGAATCCCAGGTCTGGGAACGACTAGTGGATTAACGATAGAACTACAAGATATTAATAATTTGGGGACACAAGCATTATATAATGCTTATCTTGAAATTGAAGAGAATATAAAATCGGCTCCTGCTTTGTTGGATGTAAACTCGTTTTATAATCCTGATGTACCTCAATATCATATAAAAGTAGAACGCGATAAGATAAGGATGCTGGGTCTGACATTTAATCAGGTTACATCAACTCTTGCAAATTATCTTGGAACTTCATATATCAATGATTTTGTAGATTTCGGAAGAGTTTACCAAGTAATATTAGGTGGACAGAGTAATGCAAGATCAACTATGGAGGATGTTAAACGTCTTGGTATAAAAAATTCTAATGGAGATATTGTTCCTTTATCATCATTTGTTAAGTTTGAATATCAAACAAGTCCTGCTAATATAAGTAGATATAATCTATATACATCTGCTGAACTTAATATTGATGTTGCAACAGGTTCTAGTTCCGGAACTGCAATAGTTCAGACTGAATCATTAATAAATAAGTTATTGGGGAAAAATTTCGGATATGCTTGGACAGGAACTGCCTTTCAGGAAATACAATCGGGTAGCTCAATGTCAGTTATTTTGATACTTGCTTTCTTAATGATTATTTTAGTTTTAGCTGCTCAGTATGAATCATGGACCAGTCCTATAGCTGTAATTTTAAGTGTTGGATTTGCCGTACTTGGAGTTACTATAGGATGTCTTGTATGGGGATTACCAATAAGTGTTTATTCTCAAATAGGATTAATATTATTAATAGCCTTATCAGCAAAAAATTCTATATTGATAGTTGCATTTGCAAGAGATAACAGATTTACCGGAATGTCGATAAAGGATTCTGCTTTGAGTGCAGGTAATATAAGATTGAGACCTATTTTAATGACCTCTTTGGCATTTGTATTTGGTGTGATGCCTCTTATGTTTGCAACAGGAGCAGGAGCCTCCAGTCGAATATCCTTAGGAGTAGCTGTTGTGTTTGGAATGGCTATAAACGGTATTTTTGGTACTTTGTTTATTCCAAATTTTTTCGAGTTTATGCAGCGTGTTGAAGAGAACGTGTTACAAAAACCAAAATGGAATAGATTAAAGAAAGGTTTCTCTAAGGATGCTGTAGATCAGAAAAACAATGAACAACAAAATGTATAGTATTGTATATAATGAAAATCTTGAAAATTAAATCGATCATGCATAATATCTGAAGAATTAATAACGGCTTGCACACTCTTTGTTGAATTATACTTTAAAGAAATTCAAGTATATAAATAGTACTACAAAGCAAATTATTAGTTTTTGATATTTAAATCCTTTGACTTGCAAACAAGAGAGAATAAAAAAGGAAAACTTTTGGAATATATAAATTCCTAAAGTTTTCCTTTTTTATTTATTGTTAAAATCTAAATTTTAGCTATTGTGAATATGGACATCCATTTGTGGGAATGGGATAGATAGATTGTTTCTTGGAAATTCCTTATATACAAGTTCATTCATGTGGAAATATACATCCCAGTAGTTTTCTTGTTTTACCCATGCTCTTACTACTATATTTACAGAGCTATCACCGAGACTATGAAGAGCAATGAAAGTTTCTGGCTCTTTTAATATTCTTGAATCGTTTTCTATTAATTTTAAAAGTGTTGCTTTTGCTGTATCGTAGTCATTTCCATAAGCGATACCGAATGTCCAATCAACACGACGTATAGTTTCTTTGGAATAATTATTTATTATACCTGTTGAAAGTCCTCCATTTGGGATTATAATAATCTTATTGTCAGGTGTGTTTATGATTGTATTTACGATTTGTATCTCTTTTACAATACCCATATAACCTTGTGCTTCAATAAAATCACCCACTTTATAAGGTTTGAAAACAAGGATCATTATTCCTCCGGCAAAATTTTGCAAAGTTCCGCTTAGTGCCATACCTATTGCGACACCGGCGGAAGCAAATAATGCAATAAATGATGATGTATTTATCCCTAAAGCACCTATAATGAATATTATCATTAGGAAGTTTAAGGTAATCTTTATAAAACTTCTTAGAAATGTGCGCAGTGAGATTTCAACTTTTCTTTTATCCATCAGTTTAGTAATGAGAAAATCAATCTTTTTTATAAGCCATTTCCCAATTAAAAAGATAGCGATAGCAAGTAAAATCTTAAAACCAAATTTTACTATTTCCTCAACAGCCATACCTATAAGTTCGTCGGTAGAGTATTTTGATAAAGATTCTACTAATTTGGCAAACGAAGACACTGTTTTTTCTATATCTAAATTTTGACTCGTAGAGTCGGCTACTTCCGTAGCAAGTAATTGATTGAAAAGCATAATTTTTACTTAATGATTAAATTCTTGCACAAAAATAATACAATTGAATAGTTTATTTGATATAAATAGCATTAATCCCTGTAAAAAAGAATTTATCAATTAGTTAATTTCATAAATTTGAAAAAAAAAATGCGTGCAATAACTTTCTCTTTATTATTTGCCTTTTCTTCTTATTTATTTTCTAATGACTATCAAACATTTATAGATAGTTCGTTTGTTGCTCTGGAAAATGAATCCTATGAATCAGCAGAAACCTATCTTAAAAAAGCAATGAGAATAGAGCCTGCTAATCCCAATAATTATATATTACTTTCCAATCTTGGTACTATACAACGTAACCTTCATAAATATGATGATGCTGTAATTTCTTATTCTTCAGCTCTTATGCTTGCTCCAAAATCATTGACATTGTTGCAAAACAGAGCATCATTATATTCCGATCTGACTCAATGGGACAACGCTTGTGAAGATTATAATGCAATATTGGCAATTGATGAGGATAATGAAGAGGCTTTATATAGAAGAGGTTTGATTAGAGTTGAACAGAATGATTTTGTAGCTGCTAAATCTGATTTTGAACGGTTAGTAAAAAATAATGCAAATAGTTCTCTTGGTAGAATGGGAATTGCAACAATATTAAAATCAGAAAAAGATTATACCAATGCTGCAGATATGTATAGCCAAGTTCTTAAGAATAATATCAATAATGCAGAGTTGTATATGAAAAGGAGTGAGATATATTATCTCGATGGAAAGCTTGCTAAAGCAGCAGAAGATATTAATAAATCTTTGGAAATTAAACCTAATGATCCTTATGCATTGTTGATTAGAGGAAGAATAAGATATGCCCAATATGACAAAGCTTCAGCTATGAGAGATTTCACAAAAGCACAGGAACTTGGGATAGAAATCGAATTAGTTGATAAATGGATAAAAAAATGTAAATAGAAAATGTTTAATTTGTTAATATTTTTGCGTTATATTATTATATTTGTATTCTAATGAATATATTAATACATCATATTGAATTTCTTTTTACAAAACACGATTGTGTTTGTATGCCAGGGTTAGGAGGGTTTATTCTTTCTTATCAGAAAGCTGATATTTCTGAGGATGGGGTAATGAAACCACCTTATAAAGCGATACAATTTAATGAATCTTTAAATCATAATGATGGACTCTTGGTGAGTTCGATTATGAACGAAAAAAATATATCATTTTCAGAAGCAGAATATATACTTACTTCTGAAATACTTTCAATAAAAAATAGATTAAATGAGGGATTAGCAGAAGAATTTGGCTCGATTGGTTCATTAATCAAAAATCAAGAAGGTAATATTGAATTCATCAGAAATAGTAGGATTGAAAATTTTGATCTTTCTCTGACAGGATTTAAAGCAATCCATTTTGATAAAATAACTCCAGTTAAAAGATTGTCATTGCAGGATGATAATAATGAATTTGAAATAAAGCATAATAATGTAATCGTAAGGAATTATAGAAGAGTTTCTTTTCTTATGATTTTTATTTTGACATTCCTTTTATTCTCATTACCAACAAATAAAACCGGATTACCGTCTAATCAAGCATCACTTATTTCCACACAGATGCTTTCTGATATGCTTTTATCAGATTTCAATTATTATAAAGATAAAGAGGCTACATTATTTTCTGAAACAGTAAATAACGAAAATAATGATCTGCTTGAGGAGTCAGAGCTTATACAAAGTAACAGTACAGAAATCCAATCTGAGAATGTGACTGATGTAGAAACAATAAATGGTCCACGTAAAAGATATTATTTGATAATTGGCAGCTTTCCTGATAATGAATCCGCACAGAAATATATTCTAAAATTGAATAAGAGGGGATTATCTTCTATCAAGATACTTGAAAAATCTGATAGATTCAGATTATATATTGATGTATTTGATAATAAACCGGATGCTGAAAGTTTTCTTAATAATTTCAGAGACACAACATCCTTCAAAGATGCATGGCTTATAGCTCATATATCATAAATAAAGATTCTTAAAGAGGTATATTATAGACTCACGATTAGAATATTTAGGATAAGTAATAAATATCCTAAGTCAAAATAAATAATAAAGGGATTAATAAGCTTAACTTATTAATCCCTTTATTATTATACCTATTACGATACAGGAGTATATTAATTTTATTCCGGTGTTAATTAAAAAAGAAACAAACGATATACAAGCTATTTTGAAAGAATGGGTTGTGTTTCTATTAGTAATAAATTCACCTATAAATGCACCAATAAACGGTCCTATTATCATTCCAAAAGGAGGGAAGAAGAACATTCCTACAATAAGGCCTAAAATAGAAAAATTCGCAGCCATTTTACTGCCTCCGAATTTTCGTGTCAAAATACCTGGTGCAATAAAATCAAAAATTGTAATTATAATGGATATTCCAAACATAATCCAAATAACAGAATTCTGAATATGAGTCAAATGACTTACTTTGGCAATAAAAAGAGCACCTATACTTAAAGGTGGTCCCGGAACTCCCGGAATAAAAGCTCCTAAAATCCCGATAATGGCTATAATAATAGCAATGATAATAAGGAATATATCCATACTTAATTTTATTTAATATGTAATATCCAAAAGTATTAATAAATAATGAAATAGAAAGAATGCTCTAATCAGAGAATATCCTAAATCACCATATCTATCAAAACAATTACTTTAATTAAACATGTAAAATATCTGTTTGTCTGAATATTAAGATTTGACAGAGTGTCTTTGATAATAGATGAGATTCATAATAATAAACTTTGAATCTGTTCATTTTGAATTAATTTAAAAATTATATTATTAGTCTTATAATATTACATGATTTATAATGCTATGAATTTTTTTCTTTTTATATTAAAAAATATACTCTTTGAATCTGTATAAATAAATATATATCATGAATTTTTAAACAATGAATTGACACAATTTATATTATTATCACTCAAACGTGATTTATATTTGTAACAAATTAAAATATCACTTATATGAAATATATTGGAGCACATGTCAGTGCAGAGGGAGGTGTAGCCAATACCCCTCGTGCTGCTTTTGAAATTGGAGCCAAAGCATTTGCTTTATTTACAAAAAATCAGAAAAGATGGGTTTCAAAACCATTAACACAAAAAGAATGTGATTTATTTAAGGAAGAACTTAACAAATATGGTTTTTCACCTGATTATATATTACCGCATGATAGCTATCTGATAAATCTTGGAAGTCCTAAACAAGAAGGACTTGAAAAATCAAGAGATGCTTTTATTGATGAACTCTCAAGATGTCATCAACTAGGGCTTAGAATGCTTAATTTTCATCCAGGATCGCACTTAAAAGAGGTAGATGAAACAACTTGTTTAAATACAATTGCCGAATCAATCAATATTTCATTTGAAAAAGTACCTGATGTAATGGCAATTATTGAAAATACAGCAGGTCAGGGGACAAATCTTGGATACTTGTTTGAGCATATGGCATATATTATCGATAAAATTGAAGATAAATCCAGAGTCGGAATATGTCTTGACACCTGTCATACTTTCACAGCGGGATATGATTTAGCTTCTGAAGATGGATATAATAAAACATTTGATGAATTCGATCGCATAGTAGGGGGAGAATATCTAAAGGCCATCCATCTTAATGATTCAAAAAAAGAACTGAGTTCACGTGTTGACAGACATGATTCAATAGGTAAAGGATTGATTGGAGATAACTTTTTCAATCTATTCATGAATGACATAAGATTTAATGATATGCCTATAATTCTTGAAACTCCTGATGAAACTTTATGGAAAGAGGAGATAAGCTATCTATATTCCTTAATCAAATAATAAAATTTTCAGAAAAGAAAACTATATAAAAGTCAATTGAATGTTTGAATAATGTTCAATTGACTTTTTCTTATTTGACCGACAAAAAACTTATTACTTTTCATTCTCAATAATACTATATATAATTCTAGAATTTATATACAATCAACATTTTGCCAAGGAAAATGACAAACATATTTGAAATATTTATTTCTTAAATCTAAGAAATAAAATAACTTCATATAATAAGAAAAGCCTTTCAATCGAAAGGCTTTTCTGTTATAATAATTAATATATTACAGTAAATATATGATTTCTTGTTAATTCATATCATTCTTAATTACTCAATTTCTATAAATCAAATTATGATCATAGTGGAAGAGTACTAATAATTTGCTTTACAAAAGTATATGTAATTGTTACAAATGTAAATTTATTTATTGAAAGTATTCTTCCAAAAGAATATAGTTCATAACTCTTTTATGAGTACTCTAAGTTTCAAGGATAATTTAAATCTATTCCTCAAGTAAAAGATCCATAATCTGAGTTGCACATTTAGCAACCGAATTACCGGGACCAAAGATAGCTGCGACACCTGATTGATATAAGAAATCATAATCCTGTGCAGGAATAACTCCCCCTGCAATGACCATAATATCAGGACGGCCAAGTTTATCCAGCTCCGCAATAACTTGAGGGACTAAAGTTTTGTGTCCAGCAGCAAGAGAGGAAACACCAAGTACATTAACATCATTTTCTACTGCTTGACGAGCTGCTTCAGCCGGTGTTTGGAATAATGGTCCCATATCAACATCGAATCCGCAATCAGCATAACCCGTTGCAACTACTTTTGCACCACGATCATGACCGTCTTGTCCCATTTTGGCAATCATAATACGAGGTTGTCTTCCGTTTTTCTTTGCAAACTCAGATGTTAACTCGCAAGCACGGATAAAATCTTTATTTTGTTTTGTTTCTGATGAATACACGCCCGAGATTGTTCTTATTATTGCTTTATATCTTCCTACTACAGCTTCACAAGCATCTGAAATTTCTCCAAGAGTAGCTCTTACAGAAGCAGCTTTAACTGCAAGATCAAGAAGATTTCCCTCTTTTGTTCTAACACACTCTGTAATAGCTTCAAGAGCAGCTTTTACAGCCTCTTCATTTCTTTCTTCTTTAAGTGTATCAAGTCTTTCAATCTGCTGTATACGAACTGCTGTATTATCGATTTCAAGAATATCAAGAGGAGCTTCTTTCTCGAGTCTATATTTATTAAGACCAACAATAGTTTGAGTTCCTGAATCAATTTTTGCCTGAGTTCTTGCTGCTGCCTCTTCGATTCTTAATTTAGGAAGACCTGTTTCAATTGCTTTAGCCATACCTCCAAGGGCCTCGATTTCCTGAATATGAGCCCATGCTTTATGAACCAGTTCATTAGTCAATGATTCCACATAATAAGAACCTGCCCATGGATCGACCTCCTTAGTGATATAAGTTTCATCCTGAATATATATCTGGGTATTACGAGCTATACGTGCGGAAAAATCTGTCGGTAAAGCAATCGCCTCATCAAGAGCATTCGTGTGAAGAGATTGAGTATGCCCCAAAGTTGCAGCCATCGCTTCAATACAAGTTCTACCAACATTATTAAAAGGATCTTGTTCTGTGAGCGACCATCCTGAAGTTTGAGAATGTGTTCTAAGAGCAAGAGATTTAGGGTTCTTAGGATTAAATTGTTTTACGATTTTCGCCCATAACATTCTTGCTGCTCTCATCTTGGCTATTTCCATAAAATAATTCATCGAGATACCCCAGAAGAAAGAAAGGCGAGGGGCAAAGGCATCAATATCCATGCCAGCATTAATTCCGGCCCTAAGATATTCAAGACCATCAGCAAGAGTATATGCCATCTCAATATCTGCTGTTGCTCCGGCTTCCTGCATATGATAGCCCGAGATAGAAATAGAATTAAACTTAGGCATATTTTTAGAGGTAAACTCAAAAATATCAGCTATAATCTTCATTGAAAATTCAGGTGGATAGATATATGTATTTCTAACCATAAATTCTTTAAGAATATCATTTTGGATTGTACCCTGCATCTCTTCCATTTTAGCTCCTTGCTCAAGTCCTGCATTTATATAGAATGCCAAAACGGGAAGTACACCACCATTCATTGTCATAGAAACAGACATCTTGTTCAATGGTATACCATCAAAAAGAACTTTCATATCTTCTAATGAGCATATAGAAACACCAGCTTTACCAACGTCACCTACAACACGATCATGATCTGCATCATAACCTCGATGAGTTGCAAGGTCAAAGGCTACAGATAATCCTTTTTGTCCGGAGGCAAGATTTCTACGATAGAAAGCATTAGATTCCTCTGCTGTAGAGAAACCGGCATACTGTCTGATTGTCCAAGGACGCATAGGATACATTCCAGAATAAGGGCCTCTTAAAAAGGGTGGTAATCCTGCAACATATTCCAGATGTTCCATTCCTTCAAGATCCTCTTGTGTATATACTGGTTTTACCGGAATAAGCTCCGGAGTATTCCAGTTCGCTTCTATTCCGTTTTCTTTTGCCCATTGAGCTACATTTGATGAAGAAAATCCATCAGTTGTAATATTTATATTTTTGAAATTTGGTCTCATACTATTTTAGAAGTTTTTCATTAAACATCTGTAACGTGTCAAGTACATTTGATTTAACGTTAATAAAATTGGTAATTCCCTTAGCTTTAAGTTCCTCCATACAAGCAGGAGCACCGGCAACAACCAGTATAGCTTTGTCAGCTATAAGTTCTTGTGCTTTAGGTGCAAGTTCCACATATTCGTCATCACTTGAACAAAGTACGATTATGTCTGATTTTGCTTCTAAAGCCGCTTTTACACCATCTTCAACAGTACTAAAACCTAAATTATCTATATTTTCATAACCTGCACACCCAAAGAAATTACAAGAGAACTGAGCTCTTGCCAATCTCATAGCCAGATTACCAATTGTAAGCATAAATGCTTTTGGTCGGTTATTGGCTTTTTCGGTGTCAAGTCTTAATTTTTCAAATTGAGATGCAAGACGAGACGTATTTATTTTTTCAAAATCTGATTCTTTATTACACTCACAACCACATGATGCGTTATGTTCATCTTTTTGAATCTTATCTAAAGCAAATTCATTAAAATTAGGATATTGATTTGTTCCTAATAAAATTTCTCTTCTTGAAGAAACAGCCTGCATACGTTTTGCAGCCGAATTATTCACGTTTTTCTGAATTTCTCCTTTTAAAACTAATTCAATAAAACCACCCTTATCTTCAATTTCAAGGAATGTTTTCCAAGCTTGTTCAGCAATTGAAACGGTGAGATTTTCAATATAATAAGAACCAGCAGAAGGATCTACAACCTTATCAAGATGTGATTCTTCTTTCAAAAGTAATTGCTGATTACGAGCAATTCTTTCTGAAAACTCATCAGGATTTTTATATGTTATATCATATGGGGTAACTACAATAGAATCAACTCCGGCCAATGCTGCAGACATTGCTTCAGTTTGAGAACGAAGCATATTTACATTAGCATCATAGATTGTCATATTAAATTCAGATGTAGCCGCATTTACTTTCATTTTAGCTGAACATCCACATTTTGGAGAGTATTGTGATACTATTTGAGCCCAAAGCATTCTTGCTGCACGAAACTTGGCAATTTCCATAAAATAATTGCCTCCAATTCCCATATTAAATTTAATGCGTTTAGCAATTTTATCAATTTCATATCCAGCATCAAGCATCTTTACGATTAGATCATTACCCCAAGCAAGAGCATATCCAAGTTCCTGTGAAATATATGAACCACCGTTATTTATTATCTCTGAATTTACGTTTAAGACTCTATATTTTGGCAATTCATCTGATGCATCCAAATCAGCTTTTAAAGTATCAAAGAAATTTGGAACAATATGGCCTTTTAACATCATTGGTCCGATGGTATCACCATTAAAAGAGCCTGAACATTTTGAAAGATTGTAATTTTTTGATTTGAAATACTCGGTAACAAGTAAAATAAGATCTTTTACTTTCATTTGACAGCAAATGAAATTTAATTCATATTGCTCTGCATCAATACCATTAAGCAAAGTTTCGATATCATCTTTATTTATGAAATCTTTCTTTAGTTTTAATCCGAAAGAATTTACGCCTTTAGTAATTAATTCATTAATTTTTTGATTAGATTCAGAAGGAGTTTCTACTTCCAGGTTTTGGCGTACTAACCATTTATTCTCAATCTTAGTTCCTCTGATAAATGGAAATTCCCCCGGTAGAGAATCTGTGGTTTTAAAATTCGCTATGTCTTCTGCACGATACATTGGTTTTACTTCAAACCCCTCATTGGTTCTCCAGACCAATTTCTTAGAGAAATCCGCACCTTTAAGGTCCTCTGTTACTTTGTTCATCCAGGTCTCTGTTGAGATAGGAGGAAACTCAGTAAAGAGTTTTTCTTTACATTCTGCCATAATTCTTTATATTATAAAATTGAATCATTTTTTTGATGTAAATAAATTACATCTTTGTTTCTCATTAGTATTTAGTTACCTAAATATTTTAACTTATACAACGTGGCAAATTTACAATAATTGAGAATATGACAAAGTTTTTTGAATATAAATGTATATTAATTGTAAAATAATGAATGATAAAATAGTAAGGCAGATAAAAATATTTTAATCGTCAATATATGTTTTGCGTTCGAAATACAATAGAGGATGGTATTCTTTGAACAAAACTTTTACATACCATATGTTATCATCTTTATAAGCATATCTTTCCTGATACATATCTCCTCCTGTGCGATTACATATTTTAATTGTTAATCTACCATAATTATCATATGTATAAGATATGGCATCTACAATATTTGCTTCGACATCTCTAATTGTGCAAAGTTTTAATCTACTCATATTATCATATGACATATTAATTGAGATCTTAAGCTTTTTATTAGGATAATAAATATAAATATTATTAATAAGACCTTCAGTTGAAGTTTTGAAACTAATGCTATCATTGACGGCAATCACTGATTCTATTTGATTGGTGTTTTCAACAAATAATAAAGAATTAATGTAATCCAGAATATCATCATTAACAATCTTTGTGTCCACTTCCGAGACACTCAATAGTTCACCTTTATTTATTTCATCACCATTAATTACAGCTTTATATACCAATTCGAAAGTTCTTGATCTTTCATGATCAGAATCATTTTCTTTAGCATTAACTTGCGATATAATATTGCTCAAAAAAAATATTATACCTGAAATAATTATGAGTTTAAAATTTTTCATATCATCTACACTTATTCAACGTTTTTATTAGGAATTTGAAAAATCTATCTAAAAATCTCCTTGATTTTATTATCAAACTCATCCTTTCCAATCTCACCCAATAATTTCACAGGTTCGTTATTTTGAGGGAAAAAAATAAAAGTAGGAGTTGCTTCAATATTAAATCTATGGGCTAATTCATGCTTGTCTGATATTTCGGTTTTATAAAAAAATATATCCTTATGTACTTCCGACAATTTCAAAAATATAGGTTCCATGGATATACAATGAGGGCAAGTGGAAATATAAAACTCAATAATCATCTTTTTTTTTGATGGATCATATTTGGGGAGTTTAATATTGTTTGTTATCGATTCGAAATCACTAACTGATAAATCTTTTACCATCAATTCTGAGTATTAATTTTCATAAATAACTAAGGTAAATATCTCAGCGTTAATTGTATAATAATTAATAAAATAACCCTGACATATTCTTATAAATAGAACATGTCAGGGTTATCTATGTTTAAATTATTTGATTAAAAGATTATAATAATCTAATAGTTAAATTTTTTATTTTATTCGTATACATTATAATGAAGAGATGATATAATATGTTCTCTTATTTTTATAATTGATACCGGTTTGTTCAAATAAATATCACGTTCATCAGTATCGATTAATGATCTAACATGCTCAGATTCGCAAATTATAATAGTTTTATTGGGACATATAAATTTAATTATATTTTCAACTACATGATTTTTTCTTTTTTCATCATCAACATCAACAATAAACATGCTTGGATTTTCTTCATCAAGAGCATCTATCATTTCATTCTCAACAGTAAATAATCTGAATATATAATCAGGGAAAATATTTTTAAGCGAAAAAGTTGAATAATTGTTATCGCTGCAGAATATATATATAATCTTTACTTTCCCAAGATTCGACAATGCTTTGTCATTATCATAAGTTGAAATATATGGTATAAAATCAGATTGAGTATTAATCGTAAAATGAATACTTGTTCCTACACCAATTTCAGAAGTTATCCTTATTTCCGCTCCAAGTTTCTGAGCTATTGATTTAACTATTGTCAATCCAAGTCCTACGCCTTCAGAAAATTCATCTGCTTTTTCAAAAGGCAAAACGACACGATTTATATCATTATCCTTTATTCCGGTGCCAGAATCAGTCACTATTATATCTATATCATTATCTGTTTCTATATATTCAATAATAATATAGCCTGAAGTAGTATTGTTAACTGAATTATCAATCAGCTTATTGATTGCTATTTTCAATAAATATTTATCGGTCAATAAAACCAGATTATCTTTATTATTGACAAACATTATTCTTATAAAATGATTGTTTTTTTCTTCATATTCATTTTTAAGATCATTTATAAAAGACCAGAGATAAACATTTTGTGGTGCAACTTTATAATCATTGGTTACTATCGAAATATAATCGGAAATTGAATTTATCTGCGATAATAAAGATTTATTGGCAATAGCGATTGCCTGATTATATTCTATGCTATAATTATTTTTATCATTCAACATAATTTCAGAAAATCCAGTAATTATATTGAGAGGGGTACGTAATTCATGACTCAAGTGAGTAAGAAAGTGAGTCTTTACTGATTCCGAATATTTTATATGTTTTATAATCTTCTCAAGTTCATATTTATTATTGTTTATTTCATCAATCTCCTTTGTAATACAAAGCAAGTTCGCACTATCTATATCAGATCCAGGAGTGAAATAAAGGTAATTATGATTCCAATTATTTGCTAACTGTTTATCATTCTCTGTCTTTAAAAACAAATAATTAAATCTATTCTCTTCGATAGCCTTTTCTAACCATTTATCTATGATTTTGAAATCGCATTCGCTTATATTTTTAAATAAAAAACGTCTGGTTTGATTGTGATTAAATTTAAAATTATTTATTACTCCATTTGGTAAAATAATCTTCTTTTCATTGATATTATAATGCCAAACTTTAAATCCGTAATAATTGCCAAACTGATATATTTTTGAAAGACTTCTATAGTATATATATTCAAGTTTAGTTACAATATTTTTATATGCGACTGTTTGTTTAATGCAAAGATTATCAGTTAATATTGACAAGGATGAAGTAGGAGTAATTTCAAGTCTTTTTTTGAAATAAAGAAAAAAATAGTCTTCACTGTTGGTAACTTTCAGTTCAATTGTTACTTTACAATTATTTTCATAAATAAAAGTATCAAGTTGACACAACATAGTGCCATTTTTTCGGAAATCATCAATTTTTTCAAAAAGTATTTTTTGATGTTTAATAGGCAAAATATCAATTAAATCCTCATAAGAAAAATCTTCATCTAAAGAGACCTCTTTAAATAACTGAAAAAACTGTTCGGTACAATAAAATAAACCGTTTAGACTAGAATAGACAAGAATCACCGATTCATTTTTTAATAACGAATAATTTAATTGCTTTATATTTTCTAAACTGTTGTTTTGGATCTTCATTATAAAATAATATTCTTATGTTCTACTCAATTATTACCGGTCAGAAAATCAAGGATGATTTCTATATTGAAAGGTGGAAAGAGGATTTCTACATCTTTAAGTAAATCTTCATTATATAATAGGTTGAGATCATGCAAGTTTTCATTAAGACATATCACTAATATTTTTGTGTCAGCACTTTTTCTTATAATTGTAGAAAGGATAAGAATTAACTCATTATCAATGTTTTTAACTGAAAATATTAAAGAGGAATTATTTGATAAATATTTGAAAATATTAGAATATCTGGTCACATAATTTATTTTATATCTATGATTTAGTGTTTCGTAAATAATAGAAGAAAATATATTTTCATTTTCATAAAAAATTATATTTTCAGAAATTGTGGAATTTGACTTTTCAATCATTTTATAACTCAGATCATTACTGCTGTCCAATTTTGAAATAGATGTTTCAATCTGGAAAATATTATTCCCCACATTATCGCTAAATAAAGATATATTGGCATTTACAAGTAATGAAAATGAGATGGCAATATCCATATCCAATTCGAGACTTTTATTTGTTAGATTTCTATCCAAAAACTGAAGATATGTTATTGATTCCATTTCAAGAGATTCAGGATCTATATCATAGTTGCTTCCTATAATAAATTGAAGTTTGTCATCTATAACCTTGGCAAAGACAAAAGGTATCTTTCCTGGATTTGATTCATGATAGCAAAAAACAAGACAAGAGATTGCTACGGCAAGTTTCTCAATTTTATAGGTAGATATAATTATTTCCCTATCGTAATCGGTCTGAATTTTAATCTTATTATTTTTTGATTTTACAACATCCGTTACAATATTAAGGAATTTGCTCAAATAAATCGTCTCATTTTTATCCTCGGATCCAATCTCGGGTTCTGTATAAGAATATTCGAGAGAGCTGTCAAGAATGGAAAGAAGCTTTTTGGTATAAGATTTTATCTTTTTAAAATAAGCCATTTTGTCTGTTTCAACTGCATTAGTCTTGTGGATTAATGTCTCGGTATAGCCTATTAATTTATTCACAGGAGCCCTTAATTCATGATGTATTATCTTAAGAAATGCTGTTTGAAAAGCATGTAGTGATTCAGCTTCTTTATTCAATCGTCTAATGTCATCATTATGAACCTCGATTTTTTTTAGATTCTTAATGTAGCCGAATACCAACGGAGTAGTTTTACTTCTAAGATCAACAATCCCTGTAAGCTGAAATGGGATAGCCTTTTCTTCTTTTAAAAATAATCTTATATTATTTCTGAAAGAAAGATAATTTGTCTTGTAACTCTCTTTTTTTATCTTGTTTATTATCTGAAAATCATCAGGATATAATAGATCTTTTAAATCTTTAAATCGGACCTTTTTACGTATAAAGTCTGAATTGAAATCATTGTGTATATTTATCTTATCAAATTCGATTATAAGTTCTTTATTACCCAAATCCAAATGCCAGGGAATCAGATCAAACTGTTCGGAAAATTGATTAATCAATTCATAACTATGAAGATATCTTTTTTGTAAATCAATGATAAGAGTTATATCATTTAGATATTCAATCAATATTTGTGAGCCATCGAAATTAATTTCTACAATCTTTTTGAATTGATAAAATCGTTCCTTTCCGTCGGTGTCAAATAAACTGAAAATAAAGGGTATTCCGATAGGTGACTGTGTTAACTCGGAATATTTATCTGATGTAAAAAATAAATTATTTTCTTTTAGAAACTCATAACCTTTGCTGTTTAAATAATCAAGGGTATTGTCTGTATAATTTTTTACAAAAACTGGACAAAAGTTTGATTCAAGATTATTGGCAAAATTCTTAAAATCTAAATAAATTTCTTCTTCAATAGGTTTAATGATTACAATTATCTCTTTTGAATCAGAAAGCTTCGAACCTGATAAAGATATGATTATTTTGTTATAACCATCTGAGAAATATTTATATAGAACAATAGACTTATTTAATCCTGACAATAAAAGATATATATCAGAAAAATTTCCAGATTCAAATAAATTGATCTCTTCAGTCAAATAATATCCAATCTCTTCTGACAATGCAGAAGAGATAACTGTTTGTGTGTTTTTACATATTACGTTTATTATGGTATCATTTCTGATTATGTCAAACACAAATAAAATATCGCTTCTTCCACCGATTAAGGAATCTAAAACAGGAAGTAGGTTTGCGTCTATTGATTTATAAAGATTTGGCATGAAATACTAAATATCTGTCACTATGGCCAATTATACTTTGAATATGTCCTTAGTAATTGTTTGCATGATAAAAATAACATTAAAATTATTTCTATCATGTATATTGTGTTATTTGTTTAAATAATCTCTAATTTGTGAGATTATCTCAACAGCTTTTTCAACGGTATAAACCTTTTCTATTAATAAATACCTTTTATTCTTATTCTCTTTTATTTGAGTTTCTCGAGGATGATTTTGAAGATAGGATAATAGAGCTCCGAATTCTTCTGATTGATAATAGCTTTCATTATTACCTGATAAGAAATAAAGGAATAATTTATCATTCTTCAATACCACTTTTTCAACTCCAAGTAGTTTTGCAATTATACGAAGACTTACGATTCTTATAAGTTCAATACTTTCGTGGGGCAATGCTCCGAATCTATCTTTAATTTTTTCAATAAAAAGCGAAAGCTCAGTTTCTTTGTCAATAGAATCAAGCTCTTTATATAATGTTATTCTTTCAGCTGGAGAAGGAATATAATCATTTGCAAAAAGCAATTCCATATCAGACTCGACAATGCATTCATTCACCCATTTGCTATTTCCGCGTATATCATCATTATCAGAATATAAGTCGGAAAATTCCTCATCCTTAAGTTCTTCAATTGCCTCTTTGAGAATTTTCTGATATGTTTCATAACCCAGATCTGCTATAAATCCACTTTGTTCGCCACCAAGAAGGTTCCCTGCGCCTCTGATGTCAAGGTCCTGCATGGCAATGTGAATTCCACTACCAAGTTCTGAAAAATTTTCAATTGCTTGCAGTCTTCTTCTTGATTCAGTACTAAGAGAGTGAAGGGGAGGTGAGAGAAGATAGCAGAATGCTTTTTTATTACTTCGGCCCACTCGTCCTCTTAGTTGATGAAGTTCGCTTAATCCGAAATTCTGAGCATTATTGATAATCATAGTATTGGCATTGGGTATGTCAATGCCAGACTCCACAATAGTTGTTGAGAGTAATACATCATATTCCTGATTGCTAAAATCTATAATATGTTTTTCGAGCGTTTGGGGATCCATCTGACCATGCCCAATAGCAACCCTGGCATCAGGGACTAGTTTTAAAATCTTCTCTTTAAGTTCCGGTAGACTCTGAACTCGATTATTTATAAAAAATACCTGTCCGTTTCTACTCATTTCGAAATTTATCGCCTCTTTAATTATTTCATCATCAAAACGGTGAATTTCTGTTTGAATGGGGAATCTATTTGGAGGAGGTGTGGAAATTACCGATAAGTCTCTTGCACCCATTAGTGAAAATTGAAGTGTTCGAGGTATCGGAGTTGCTGTCATAGTAAGTGTATCGACATTGGTTTTTATCTGTTTTAACTTCTCTTTTACGGCAACCCCAAACTTCTGTTCCTCATCAATAATGAGAAGTCCCAGATCTTTAAAGACTATATCTTTACCTATTAATTTATGAGTGCCAATTATAATATCAGGCTTTCCGTTTGCCAAACTTTGTATTAATTTCTTGACATCTGATGCTTTTTTTGCTCTTGTCAGATAATCAATTTCAACGGGAAATTCTTTTAATCGCTCTTTAAATGTCTTATAATGTTGAAATGCTAGAACAGTGGTTGGTACAAGTATTGCAACTTGTTTTCCATCGCATACTGCTTTAAATGCTGCTCTGATTGCAATTTCTGTTTTCCCGAATCCTACGTCTCCACAGATTAGTCGATCCATAGGTTTTTCACTCTCCATATCTTTTTTTACCTCAATAGTTGAGGTGTATTGGTCCGGCGTATCTTCATATATGAAAGAAGCCTCTAATTCCTGTTGGAGGAAAGAATCTGCTGAGAAAGAGAATCCTTTTTCATCTTTTCTTTTTGCATATAGTTTGATAAGATCCCTGGCTATATCCTTCATTTTGCTCTTGGTCTTATCTTTCATCTTTTCCCATGCACCCGAACCGAGTTTATTTATTTTTGGTGCGTGCCCCTCTTTTGCTCTATATTTAGCAAGTTTATGAAGGGAATGAATATTTACAAAAAGTATGTCATCATTGAGATAAATTAGTTTTATCACTTCCTGTGTTTTGCCATTAACAGGCATTCTAACCAATCCTCCGAATTTAGCTACTCCATGATCCACATGCACTATATAGTCGCCTATTTCAAATTGGTTTAGTTCTTTAAGGGAAATTGCAAGTTTCCCCGTTCTTGCACGTTCGCTTTTTAGATTATATTTATGAAAACGGTCGAATATCTGATGATCTGTAAAATAACAACACTTCATATCATCGTCAACAAAACCCTCATGAAGTGTCTTAATCACAGGTGTGAAGGATATATCATCTCCGCGATCATCAAATATGGCTTTTATTCTGTCAGTCTGTTTTTCATTATCACTTAATATATATATAATGTACCCTTTTGATATATATTCTTTGAATGACTGAGCAACGAGATCAAAGTTTTTGTGATAAATGGGTTGGAGAGTGGTGTGAAACTCTATAACAGAAGGAGAGTTGGAATAAGTTTTAGCTCCGAACTCTATGCGTTTGAAAGATATAAGATCTCTCTTAAATTTAGCATCATCAACAAGTTTTGTTTTTATGGTCAGATCACCCTCTTCTGAAATAAGCAATTGTTCGGAAATCTCTTCATTAACAATAGACGAGATTCTTTCGCTTACCCATGCAAGATCTTTAAATCCTAAAAATGTGTCGGATGAAATAAATTCCAAAAGTGATACACCTGTTGCTTCGTTTGATTGTAGATTAGGAATGATAAATATCTCTGTTAGTTTCTCTTTTGATAATTGGGAATCTATCTCAAATATTCTTATTGAATCAACTTCATTGCCAAAAAAATCAATTCTATAGGGCAGATCATTTGAAAAAGAGTAAACATCTATAATCGAACCTCTTTGTGCGTATTGTCCGGGTTCATATACATAATCGACTTTCTGAAATCCAAAGTCATAAAGAACCTCTGATACAAATTTAGGATCAATTTTTTCACCAGTAGATATCTTTAAAGTCTTCTCATCAAGAATTTTTTGAGTTACTACCTTTTCAGCTAATGCCTCAGGATATGTCACTATCATGATCGGCTTGTCTTGCTTTAGTCTACTTAATACTTCAGTTCTAAGTATTTCAGAAGCCCCATCAATCTGACCATATTTTATAGCTCTTTTATAAGCTGAAGGAAAAAATAAAATATTTTCGGAGCCTGAAATTTGAGTCAGATCATGAAAAAAATACCCTGCATCCTCCTGATCATTAAGTATAAAAATAAATTGGTCTTTGTTGTTTGTCTTCACTAGCGGTGCTATGAATGCCGCCGCTGCTGAGCCTCTTAATCCAGATAAAAAAATAGATTTTTCATTGTTCTTTATAAGATTTCTAAGAGCAGAAAATCTCGGCTTAGAGGTTATATACGATGTTAGATCCTTACTCTGCATTTGAGATACTATTTATGTACATTACAAAGTTATGATATTTTTGACTATACACATCTCTCATTACTATAATGTATCAAAAAAACATATTTTGATTTTGATCATTTTCTTACCCTTTTCAATTTTATATGTATGTTATATCACTTTGTTGATTAATTTTTTGTTTTAATCAGTTGGGGATAAACTATACTCTTTTACGAACTTAAACTATCCGTTTAATATGTTTTAATCAGTTATTTCATACTAATTAATCATCTCATTATATAAAATTCCATACATCGTATTTAACTATTCATTTTTATATAAAGTTTCTATACAGTATTTGATTTTAATGATCTATAAGAGATATAGAATTTATGAGGTATTATCTCCATATATTTTTGGAAAATTTTAATTTTCTATATCTGATAGTTTAAAAAATCCTAACAAGTTGTCTTTTATTCTCTTTAGAAGAGAAAAAATTAGAAATAAACATTTATTTAGTACCTGATATAACATAGTACTGTATTTGGTGCTGTCGTATTTGATATTATATAGTAAAACTTAAAAATAATTATAGGTTTATAAAAATAGGAGATAGTATGAATAAAATAAAGTTTCAATTTGTTTAAGCATTGTAAATGTCAGTAATAGAAATAAATAAATATATTAATATGAAAAAAATAGGGAAACAGATATTATACTTCGGTACAATTGTTATAGTTAGTGCCGCTGTGAGTACCGGCACTTTCAAATATTTAGAAAAAAGATCTGGTGAAGTCTTTTACTCAAATGATTCCACCCAAATATTTGCAAAACCGGTGGGCTTTAATCTTACAAATCAAACACAAGCTTTTGAAACAGATTTTACTGTTGCTGCTGAGAAAACGGTTAATGCCGTTGTGCACATAAAATCAACTGTTAAATCAAATGATGCTGTAAGTTCAGGCGATCCATTTTTTGATCTTTTTTTCGGAAATCGACAACGTAATCAAACTAAACCACAAGAGAAAGTTGGTTACGGTTCGGGGGTTATTATCTCATCTGATGGATATATAGTTACAAACAATCATGTTATTGATAGCTCTGACGATATTGAAATCATAATGAATAGTAATAAAAAGTATAAAGCTGTGCTTGTTGGTACCGATCCTACAACAGATATAGCGCTACTTAAAGTTGATGCCGAAGATTTACCTGTGATAAGTTTTGGAGATTCCGATGCTCTTAAAGTAGGAGAGTGGGTTTTAGCAGTAGGAAATCCATTCATGTTAAATTCAACTGTTACAGCAGGTATTGTTAGCGCTAAAGCAAGAAGTATTGGTATTATAAGTGGACAGCGAAATCAAATGGGTATCGAATCCTTTATTCAAACAGATGCAGCCGTTAATCCGGGGAATAGTGGAGGCGCTCTTGTTAATCTAAGAGGTGATCTTGTTGGTATTAATACCGCTATTTTCTCACAAACCGGAAATTATGCAGGTTATTCTTTTGCTGTACCTTCAAGTATAGTGAGCAAAGTAGTTACTGATCTCAAACAATATGGTACAGTACAAAGAGCCGTACTTGGTATAGAGATTGCTGAAATGACAGATGAATTATCCAAAGAAAAGAATATAAAACTGATCCACGGAATCTATGTTCACTCTGTAAAAGAAAATGGAGCGGCTGCTTTGGGGGGAGTAAAAGATGGAGATATAATTACCGCTGTAAACGGAATTAAGGTTCGAACAGTTGCTCAGCTTCAGGAACAAGTGAGCAGATATAGGCCTGGAGATAAAATTCAAATAACTTATGATCGAAATGGTAGCTCTAAGTCTGTCGCCGTTGTTCTAAAGAACACAAGTGGAAATACTGAAGTTGTTAAACAACAGGGCATTGAGTCACTTGGAGCCTCTCTTAAGGATCCCTCTGATGCAGATAAAAGTAAACTTGCAATAAGATATGGTGTACAGGTGGAATCTCTTAGCGAAGGTAAATTTAAACAGGCTGGAATTAAAGAGGGTTTCATTATTATGAAAATCAATGACATAAGAGTTACATCACCTAAAGAAGTGGAGAAAATATATAAAGATCTTACTTCTAATAAGCGTTCTGATAGGGAGCCTGTTATGTTTATTGCAGGATTGTATCCTAACGGAAAGACTGCTTATTATGCCATCGACGTATCAAAATAGTTAACAATATTTAATCATAAATTTTGTTATTAAATAAATTAAATTCCGTTACTTAGCACCGTGAAGTGTTGTAATAACACATTCAGTCAAATATTAAGAAAAAGTGCAAGTATTTAATAACAGAATGTAATATTCTAAAACTCAATGTTTAAAATAAGAAAATACAGACATTGTACAAACAATAGGGCGTAAATCAATGTTTTTTTTATATAAGGTGCAGATAATATATACACTATATTATCTGCGTCTGTCTATAAAAGAGAGTTTTAGTTATTATTTATGATATTGCATCACTGCTCCAAATCATAATTGTGGAATGAGACAATTAAAAATTACAAAATCGATTACAAATAGAGAGAGTGCCTCTCTGGACAAGTATCTTCAGGAGATAGGACGAGAAGATCTGATTACTGTTGAAGAGGAAGTAGAATTAGCCCAGCGAATTAAAAAGGGTGATAGAATTGCCTTGGAAAAATTGACAAGAGCAAATCTAAGATTCGTAGTTTCTGTTGCTAAACAATATCAAAACCAGGGTTTGAGCTTGCCGGACTTAATAAATGAAGGAAATCTTGGGCTTATAAAGGCTGCCGAGAAATTTGATGAAACAAGGGGATTTAAATTTATCTCTTACGCCGTATGGTGGATTAGACAATCTATTCTTCAGGCTCTTGCAGAACAATCGAGAATCGTAAGACTTCCGCTTAATCAAGTAGGTTCGTTGAACAAGATAAGCAAAGCATTTTCAAAATTTGAGCAAGAAAATGAAAGAAAACCGTCACCTGAAGAGTTAGCAGATGAGTTGGATATCCCAGTTGATAAAATTTCAGATACTTTAAAAGTATCAGGTCGTCATATTTCTGTTGATGCTCCTTTTGTTGAAGGTGAAGATAATAGTTTGCTAGACGTACTTGTCAATGATGATTCTCCTATTGCTGATAGATCACTGATCAATGAATCCCTTGCAAAAGAGATTGACAGAGCTCTTCAGACTTTAGCGGATAGAGAAAGAGATATAATCAGAATGTTTTTCGGTATTGGTTGTCAAGAGATGACACTAGAAGAGATCGGAGACAAGTTCGGATTGACTCGTGAACGTGTACGTCAGATTAAAGAAAAAGCAATCAGAAAATTGCGCCAAAAATCAAGAAGTGATCTTTTGAAATCTTACTTAGGATAAAAAAAGGGAGAAACAAAAAATGTTTCTCCCTTTTTTCTTTTATAGAAAAACAAAAGCCATTCTTTAAGAAATGGCTTTTGTTTTTTATCTGTTTGCAAAGAATGATGTGTTTTTTGCAACTTGCTGTATCATTGCAAGACCAACTTGGTCAAGAGTAATCTCAATAGCCTCGTTATTGATGTATACTATAGCATTGTTTTCGTCTGTCAAAGTGATTAGCCTGAACGAAGATTCATCTGTGCTTACGCTCCATGTTTTAGTAGTTTCTTCGTAAACAAGATCTATAGACTCCTGAGCATCAGTATTTGTTAGTTTATAACCGCTTTCTGATGATTCGATTATATAATTACCGTTTTCAGTATTAATCTCTTGAGCAACGGCAGAATTAGGTGCTCCTGTCCAGAATTCTATGGAATTGAAAACTAGAACATCTGCTAACATAGATATCGCATATACGGGAACTATACTAAAGGCAAGGAAGACAACTTCGTTAACGAATTTTTGCCCTATAGATTGGTTCCAGTCTAATACTTTATTGGTCAATCTGAATGGTCCAATACATGATGTACTCGCTATAAGAATAGCTAAAGTAGCAGATAAATAAGCAAATTTTGATTTTCTCATTTTAAGAATTTTAAATAATTATAAAAAAGTATTTATTAATGTTTATAAAGCAGATTCTAAAATCATTCTATTGATAAAGATATCTTTTAATGCTTCTTTTAGGAGTTTTCTCAAACTCTTCATAATGGATTTTTACTTTTGAAATTTGACTATATGCAGGTAGTTGAGGATTTAAAATTGATATGTTTTCCTGCATTTTTTGTTCAATTATATCTGATGAAATTCCTTGTTTTTCAGCATTTTCAAAATCAGGATATATTAACGCCACAATTTTTCCATCCTGTTCTATTACAACAGATTCTGCTACATAAGGCATATTGTTTAATTGATCTTCTATCTCTTCCGGATAGATATTTTGTCCTGAAGAACCAAGGATCATATTTTTGCTACGTCCGCGAAGGAATAGATAGCCGTCTTTATCTATTATCCCCATATCTCCTGTGTTTAACCAGCCATCTTTGAGAACTGATTTTGTTGCTTCTTCATTTTTAAAATATCCAAGCATTACATTTTCCCCTTTTACAAGAACTTCTCCAACCATTGTTTCAGGATTTGATGAATCAACTTTAGCAGTCATTCTGTCTACAACTTTTCCGCATGAAGTATATTTTGCTTCTTTCCATGGTGAATAGGAGATAAGAGGGCCGCATTCTGTCATTCCGTATCCGACGGTATATGGGAAATCTATTCTTCTAAGGAATTGTTCAACATCTTTGTTAAGTGCAGCACCTCCAATTATCATTTCATGAAGATTTCCTCCGAATGTCTCATGAAGTTTTGCTTTTACTTTATTGAGCAACTGTTGATCTACAAATGGAACATGAAGCATCACTTTGATGAGAGGTTTATCAAGTAATGGAAAAACTCTGGTTTTGATAATCTTTTCAATAATCAAAGGAACTGCAACGATAAGTTTTGGTTTTATCTCTGCAAATGCATCCATTATGATTTTCGGAGAAGGTGTACGTGTAAGAAAATGAATATGCCCACCTTTTGCAATAGGATGCAAAACCTCCACGGCAAGTCCATACATATGAGCCATAGGAAGCATTGAAATATATTTATCTCCTGGTTTAAGGAAATCCAAATGATCTAAACAAAACCTTATATTAGACCATATGCTTCTATATGGAAGCATAACACCTTTGGAGAAACCAGTTGAACCTGAAGTGTAATTGATTAAAGCTAACTCCTCGGGTTTATCAATATGATAACTTACATCAGTTGATGTAAATCGATTTGGATATTTTTTCCCAAATAATTCATTCAGACGCATTCTTGCTTCTGATACTTCTGCATTTCTTGAGAAAAATAATTCGAAGTCAATCAAACTTATGACAGAGATAACCTCTTCAATTTTATTTTCATTGAGATTTTCCCATACATTATCTCCTGCAAAAAGGATTTTTGCTTCTGAATGGTTTATTATATGATGAATATTATCGGGTTTAAAATCATGCAAAATTGGTACAACTACTGCTCCATATGTGATTACTGATAGAAATGAAACCGCCCAATTAGCACTGTTGCGTCCGCATAAAGCTACTTTATCTCCTTTTTCGAGACCTGCTTTTTCAAACATTATGTGGATTTTCTCTATTTTTCTGGCTACATCTTTATATAGATAAGTTGATCCTTTATAATCAGTAAGGGCTGGCATTTCCCAGTTGTCCTTAATAGAAGTTTCAATTAAATTAATAAAACTGTTTTGCATTTTTGCGAAATTCTTATTTAATATGGTCGTTTATAAAATGTTAGCTAATATAAATAAAAAAAGCGATATGATTTGTGTCATACCGCTTAGTATTGTTATTAATATTATAAATTAATTTGCGGAATTAAATTGATCTAAAAACCTTGTGTCATTTTCCGAGAATAATCTCAAATCCTTAACCCTATATTTAAGGTTAGTGATTCTTTCAATACCCATTCCTAAGGCATAACCGGAATAAACAGAACTGTCAATGCCATTTGCCTCTAGAACATTAGGATCAACCATACCACATCCAAGAATCTCAACCCAGCCTGTATGTTTACAGAATGGACAACCTTTGCCTCCACATATATTACATGAAATATCCATCTCAGCAGATGGCTCTGTAAATGGGAAATATGAAGGGCGTAAGCGTATTTGAGTATCAGCACCGAACATTTCTTTTGCAAAAAACAAAAGAACTTGTTTTAAATCGGCGAAAGAAACATTTTTATCTACATATAAGGCTTCCAACTGATGAAAAAAACAATGAGCTCTATAAGATATTGCTTCATTTCTGTATACACGACCAGGACATATGATTCTGATAGGAGGCTGAGTGCTCTCCATAACTCTGGTTTGAACAGAAGATGTGTGTGTGCGAAGAATTACGTCTGGTTGAGATTGAATGAAAAAAGTATCCTGCATATCTCTTGCTGGGTGATCTTCTGCAAAGTTTAGAGATCCGAATACATGCCAATCATCTTCTATTTCAGGCCCCTCTGCAATAGAGAAACCAAGTCTTGAGAAGATTTCAATAATTTCATTTTTCACAAGAGATAAAGGGTGACGTGTCCCGATTGGTTCAGAATATGCAGTCTTAGTAAGATCTATATCTTGAACATTATTATCCTTTGATTTATGTTGTTCTTTAAGACTATTTATTTTTTCAGTTGCTTTTTCTTTTAATTCATTAAGCAACTGTCCGATATGTTTCTTTTCTTCAGGCGCTACATGTCTGAAATCAGTCATTAATTGAGAAATTTCACCTTTTTTACTTAGGTATTTTATTCTTAATGCTTCTATATCTTCGATCGTCGAAGCTTGTAGTGTATCAATTTCTTCAACAAGACTTTTTATTTTATTTATCATATTTTAGTCATTTACTTTTTCTTGCGCAAAAATAATAAAACATACGTCAGATGAATCTCAATTATAGGTAAATTTTTATATTTGAGCCATTATATTGCATGATTACGGAATTATAAGAACCTAATTATCTTTTTTTCGTTTTAAATTTATAATATATTTTATTCATTATGTCAAAAGAAACCATTCCATATGACATTGCCATCCATGGTAGAGTCTCCGCATTTATAAAAGAGAACAATATTTTTGATAAGCGATCGCCCATTATCGTTGGACTTAGCGGCGGAGCAGATTCTACAGCTTTACTTGATATATTGATTTGTTTAGGATATAAATGTGTGGCCGCGCATTGTAATTTTCAGTTAAGAGGTCAAGAATCATACAGGGATTCTTCCTTTTCCCGATTACGTGCAAAAGAATATGCTATACCCTATAAAGAGATAATCTTTGATACTAAAGATTATGCCACAAAGAATAAATTATCCATAGAGATGGCAGCACGCGAACTTCGATATAATTGGTTTAATGAATTGTTGCAAAATCTTTCAGCACAGGCTATTGCGATTGCTCATCATAGAGATGATACTATAGAAACATTCTTCCTGAATTTGTTGAGAGGGACCGGAGTGGCAGGTTTGTCCGGTATTAATACTGTAAACGGAAAAGTTGTAAGACCGCTGAACTGTTTGTCTAGAGAGGAGATAGTGAAATATCTAAAATATAAGCATCTCGATTTTGTTACTGATAGTACCAATAAAAAAGATATATACACCAGAAATAAAATCAGATTGGATCTAATTCCTCTTCTGAAGGATATCAATCCAAATGCGTGTGAGGCAATAATAAAGACTATTTCTAATTTGAAAGAAACGGAAATAGTATATCAGAATGCAATAAATAACATAAAAAAAGAAATTCTTATTCCTGAAAATGAGTCATTTAAAATAAACATTAAATCTCTAATGAGTACGGTTGCTCCAAAAACTGTTTTATTTGAGATAATAAAAGATTTTGGAGCTAATTCTGCAATGTTAGATGATATATATGGTTCTTTAAATTCAATATCAGGTAAACATTTTTATATAGGTAATTATATTGTGGTCAAAGATAGAGAGTCTCTCATTATTTGTAAACGTGATGTTTATAACAACGAATATGAACAGTATTTTATAAACGAAGATACTCAATCTATTAGCGAACCTATTTCTATCAGAATTGAAAAAATGTCGAATTTTCCAGGTATTATAATACCAAAATCTAAAGAGATAGGCTTTTTTGATCTTTCTAAAATATCGTTTCCTCTTATTCTTAGAAAATGGAAGAGAGGTGATAAGTTTGTTCCTTTTGGTATGACCGGAATGAAGAAAATAAGTGATTATTTTTCGGATAACAAATTTTCTCTAATTCAAAAAAGAAATACATGGGTGTTGTGTTCTGGTGATAATATTGTATGGATTGTAGGTGAAAGAACAGATAATAGATTCCGTGTTACAAATTATACAAAGAATATATTGATGATAAGTATCTAAATAATATTTTTTATATTTTGCAATAAGATAAATACACAAGAATAATGAACGAAAATCTGTTTCATTCGTTTTTTTTCTGAAATTATGCCTACAAATAAAAAAAAAGATTATATTTGTTCAATATATTCGTAGCCGATTTCCGGCATTCAAAAATCCTTTCTTAGTATTTTAAAGGTTTATAAACCTATTTTTCTTTAAAACATAATTACGTTTTATTATTCCAAATGTATAATATATTACAACTCCAGGAAATGCAATTGCCGGAGTTACAGACAATTGCTAAACAAATGAAAATTAACAAAGCTGAATCAATACAAAAAGATGAATTGGTTTATAAGATTTTAGATCAACAAGCTATAGATGCAGCGGGAAAAAAAGTGGCATTAGAAAAAGAAAAGGCGCCTAAGTCCACTACAAAAAAAGTAACAGCAAAACAAACTAAATCAAAGCCTAAGTCTAAAACTGAAGCAGTCAAAGAAACTGCGATTGATGATAAAAACATAAAATCAGATAAAAATCTATCTGAAAACAATCAGGATTCAAAAGTTAGTGCAAAGTCAAAGTCTATCAAGAAAACCTCCAAGACTAAATCTACATCCAAAGAGGATGATGATATTCAACCCGAAGAAAAATCAAACAAAAAAAATATAGTTAAGTCAAAGAAGTCTTCTGAAGATAAAAAAGATATAGCAATAGAAGATAAAGATTCAAAAAAAGGAGCTTTAGTACAGGATATTTCAGAGAATAAGAGAAATACCAAGCAAATTCCGCAGGCTAAATTAGAAGAGTCCTCAGAGTTAACTAAAGAGAAAGATCTGACTGTCGAGAATAAACCATCTATCGATTCTCAAGCAACTACCCCGGTAGCCTCTGCTCAGAAGGATACTAAAGGTGATGATAATGGTGAAAAAACTGCTGACGATGAGAAAAAAATAATAGAGCAAAATAGAAAAGCTTTCCAGACTTTCTTCCCTATAAAAAATGCGATTCTTCCTTCAAAGAAAGGAAGTAGCAACCAGCCAAAAGAGCAAAATCAGCCCAAACCAAACAATATTAATAATCAACGACAAAATCAAAACTCTCAGAATGTAAATAATCCTGTAGAGAAGGTCGATCGTTTGGATAATCAGAAAAATAAAAATCAAAGAAATAAATTTGAGCAAACAGAAAAATCAAATACAGAGCAAGTAATTGAACAAAAAAATCAAAACCAGAATCAAAATCAGCATAAAAATCCTTCTTTTGATTTTGATGGATTCTTATTCGGCTCAGGTGTATTAGAGATTTTATCTGATGGTTATGGCTTTTTAAGATCTGCAGATTATAATTATTTTTCTTCTCCTGATGATATATATGTCTCTCAATCACAAATAAAACTTTTTGGATTGAGAACTGGAGATCTTGTTGAAGGACCTATAAGACCTCCAAAAGAGGGAGAGAAATTTTTTCCACTTGTAAAGGTTGACCGAATTAATGGACGTTCTCCTGAATATGTAAGAGATAGAGTTCCTTTTGAACATTTGACACCATTATTCCCTGATGAGAAATTTAATCTTACAAAAGGATATAATGATTCTGTATCTGCTCGTGTTGTAGATATGTTTTCACCGATTGGGAAAGGGCAAAGAGCTTTAATAGTTGCACCTCCAAAGACAGGTAAAACGGTTCTTTTAAAAGAGATTGCTAATGCTATTTCAGCTAATCATCCAGAAGTTTACATGATAATACTTTTGATAGATGAGCGTCCTGAAGAGGTTACTGATATGGCCAGAAGTGTAAATGCAGAGGTAATTTCTTCTACTTTTGACGAACCTGCTGATAGACATGTAAAAGTGGCAGATATGGTTTTGGAGAAAGCTAAACGTCTTACAGAATGTGGACATGATGTAGTAATTCTCTTAGATTCTATAACTCGTTTAGCTCGTGCTTTCAATACAGTTGCACCTGCTTCAGGAAGAGTTTTGTCTGGTGGTGTTGATGCTAACGCACTGCAAAAACCTAAAAGGTTTTTTGGAGCGGCAAGAAATATAGAAAATGGTGGAAGTCTTACTATTATTGCTACAGCTTTAATAGAAACAGGATCCAAGATGGATGAGGTTATCTTTGAGGAATTTAAGGGTACAGGTAATATGGAACTACAACTTGATAGAAAAATCTCTAATAAACGAATGTTCCCTGCTGTTGATATCCTATCATCAAGTACACGTAGAGATGATCTTCTTCTTGAGAAAGATATGCTTAATAGAATGTGGATACTTAGAAAATATCTTTCTGATATGAACTCTGTTGAGGCTATGGATTTTATGCAGAAACGTATGTTACACACAAAGAATAATACAGAATTACTTCTTTCAATGGGAGATTAATTTGGAATTATAATTTTATAAAAAGTCCTGATAATTCATATATAATAATGAATTATCAGGACTTTTAGTTTTTGTTTATATATTTGATGTAGTCCGTTTATCTATAAGGTTTTATCTCTTTCTTATTTGTTCCTGGATTTAGATAACTGTTTTATTATAATTCTTAATTTACTATTGAAAAAAAAGATTTTACATTAATAAGACAATTAGTAAAGCTCCAATAAGATTAACTACTACACCTACAGCATATGTTAGAGAATAACCCAACGTTGGGATATCACTATCTAATTGATCGGTAATTGCTCCTAATGAAGGCGTACTTGTTCTTGCTCCGGCTATACATCCTAATGTTATAGGCCCTTTAAATTTAAAGACATATTTTCCAAGAAAGATTCCTACTAATAAAGGGACCGTAGTTGAGATTGCCCCGAATACAAGTATTTCCCATCCTAAGCTTTGTAAACTGCTACCAAAACTTGGAGCTGCAACTATACCAATAATGGCCACATACATACTTAAACCTAATGTTCTCATTAACCAAACAGACGATTCCGGTATAGTTCCGAAAGTAGGTCGTTTTGATCTAAGCCATCCGAGGAATAAACCAGCTAAAAGAACACCACCACTTGATCCTAAACTTACAGGGATTTTCCCTAATCTTATCATTAAAGAACCGAAATATACTCCGACTACTATCCCAAGACATAAGAAAATAATATCTGTTATATTAGTAGGTCTATCAATATATCCTAATTTTTTGGCTGCTCTTTCTACATCGGAGGGAATACCTGCTACTTCAATTATATCTCCAGCTTCAAGTTCAGTTCCGGGTCTAATTTTTATATTTATACCTCCGCGAGTAAGTTTTTTAATACTTACTCCATGCATAAAATCTTCCAATAAAAGTTTAACTATCGTAGTTTTTGCAAAAGTCTTCTTATTTATCATTACCGGAAGATTTTCTGCCGGGAAATTTAATAAGTCGTAATCTGCTATTTCATATCCGATTGTATCTGAAAGATTCACCGCATACTCTCTTCTTCCACTTAAAACAACATCATCTTCAGGATAAATTAATGTTTTAGGAGTAACATAAGATATAATATTGTTATGGCGTAATCTTGCTACGAATATTCTTTCATGTCGATTCATCAACAAAGTTTCGACCTCTTCAACTGTGCGACCTTCTGCTGTGAACCAATCACTTTTAACATGATAAGCTCTAAATGTTACAGGTCTTAAGGCTGAAAAAATAGCCGGAGAATTGTCTGTAACATGATGATCACCCATACTGCTTTCTATCTCTTTTACTTCCTGTCTCACTTTTTTAATACCACCCAATATTCGAGGTCCGATAATACTTAATATAAAGGCTGATCCAGCAGCTCCGAAAATATAAGTTATTGAATAGCAAACAGGAACTGCTGCAATCAATTCTTTTTTTAGCTCTTCGGAAATCAAGGGATTGCTATTTATTGTCTCAGGAACGATACCTAAAGCACCTGATATAGTTTGCGAACCAGCAAACATACCACCTGCCTGACCAACATTATAACCAGCGATTTTAGCCATTATGAATACAGAAGCAAAACAAGCTGTACAAATAAGTAAAGCAAATAACACTTGTTTAACTCCATGAGAGGCTACCGATCTAAAAAACTGAGGACCTACCGAATAACCGGTAGTAAATAAAAAGAGAAGAAAAAAAGCAGATTTCATTGGTCCGGGTACATCTATACCGAGTTGTCCTATTAGTAATCCGGCTATCAGAGCGCTCGCAACAGTACCTAAAGAAAAAAAGCCTATTTTTATTTTTCCTACTATAAAGCCAATTCCAACAGCAAGAAAAACAGCTGATTCAGGGTATTTATGTAAAATATTTACGAACCAATCTATCATCAGAGAAATTTTTAGTAATTGTTATAAAAGTCTGTCCATGTATCAAATGCATCATTTACATCCCTCCACATACCAGTAGAAAGATCTGAACGCCCTTCATTTTGCTCAAAATTAAAGAGCCATGGCACAAAATTAGGATCATGTTTAGAAAGATGCATAGCATATTCCTTTCTTGTCATATCTCCTTTATTGGGATCCGAGTCATATTTTTCAACCATCATTTTGGTCTTTTCTTCAGAAACTGAAAGTTTCTTTTGGTTGTCATTGTTTGCTTGTGTTTCCATAACTGTAACTAATTGGTTTTATATTAAAACATAGATTTAACAAATAAGTTTAGAATAATACCATATATTCATCTCTTGTATTTTCAATAAGTAAGAAGATTAAGATGCTTATGATATTAAGAAGAATTAAAATATAAAAGAAAAGGGTGTTTCAATTAGTATTGAAACACCCTTTATAATTTTTGTAATATTGAATCTTTTTTTGTCTATTTATTCTCTTACACAATTAACATATAGTAGAATAATTGATAGAGAATATGAGACGAAAAAATAATTATATACTAAACGTAAGCTAATATTTGTATTACTACGATAAGAAGAACCAAAGCAATAGGATATACAGTTGCGTAAGCTACAGTAGGCATATTTGTTCTTGTCATAGAATCGCAAGCAGCCAATCCCGGAGTAGAAGTCATACCGCCAGTTAATGCACCAAGTAGATATAATATATTCATTTTAAATACGAAGTGTGCAATTAAAGTAGCAATTAACATCGGTATAAGAGTAATTGCTCCACCTACAAGGAATAATGTTATACCATGTTGTTGGAAAGTAGCAACAATATGCTGACCAGCAGAAGTTCCAACACCAGCAAGGAACATTATTAAACCAAGTTGACGAAGAAGAGTATTTGAGCTACCTGACATTGTCCACATAATAGGTCCTGTTTTACCGATACCACTTAAAGTGATAGCCACTAAAAGAACACCACCTGTAAGTCCGGGAGAGAAAGATAAACCGTTACCAAGAGCGATATTTATTTTTCCGAATAAAACTCCAAGAACAATACCTGCCGCAATAGGGAAGAAGTTTGTACTTGAAACCGCCTTATCGTCATTACCAAATATTCTGGCAATTTGTTTTAGTTCCTCTTTAGGACATGTAATAGTTAATTTATCACCAAATTTTAATTTCAAATCAGCAGAAGGTGTAATTTCGATACCAGATCTTCTTACACGTGTTGCAGTTGCACCATAGTTACCAAGAAGATTTAATGAACCTAAAGTTTCATTCACAAGTTTGGTATTTGTAAGTAGAATTTGTTCTATTTCAACTCCCTCTTTTAAAGGTGGTTCAAAATCGGTACTTTCACCTAATAGCATTCCAACGCGATCAAGTGCATCAAATGTTCCTACTGCTTTAATTATATCACCTTCATGAAGTATTGCAGTTGGTTTAGGAATTAAAGCATCTCCATTATGAAGAAGTCTTGAAACATTAGCTCCGGTCATTGTTCGAATTTTCAAGTCAGCTATTGATCTTCCGAAAACCGTGCTGTTGGTTACAACAAATGAACGAAAAGAGATCGCAGGATATTGATCTACTTGTTCTGATTCAATTTTATTGTCTAATTCTGTTATATTAACTCTCATTAATTTTGGCAGAAGTTTAACAAATAAGATTACTCCGATTACTCCGAATGGATATGCAATACCATAACCGATAGAGGAAAGAGAAGAACCTGTCGCCTCGATTGCCGCTGCAAGACCAGGTGTAGAGGTTAATGCTCCTGCAAGAAGTCCTGTAACAGTGGCAGCATCAATATCAAAAAACCATCCGCATAAATATGAAACTAATCCGGCAGACCCAATCAGAATCATTGTCAGAATTGCAAGCTGACGTCCCTTACTCTTAAAAGAATCAAGAAATCCGGGGCCGGCCTGAATACCGATAGTGAAAATAAACAAGATCATTCCGAAATTTTGAAGGTCGGAAGGAATAACAATTCCAAAATGACCAAAAAGCAACGCGATGAAAATTACAGCTGAAACATCTAAAGATACACCTTTAATTTTAATAGATCCCAGCATGTAGCCAAGTGCTACGATAACAAATAGTGAGAAATACGAGTTTTGGAAAAGCTCCATAGAATTATGTGATTTAAATTTTGCGCAAAGATACAAAAGAGTCTTTAATTTACATCAAATTCTATTACTTCATCCGGCTTAGAAATAATAATTTCTTTACATTTTGTGGCATCCAGATGGAAAAATCTAAAAATATAATCCACATATTTAAACAATGAATCTAAATCACGTCCTTCCACTGTAATATTTTCATGAGTATATATACTAATTCCATTTTTTAACTGGATATCAAAATCAAACATACTTAATGATCCATTTTCAAAAGTTGGTTTAATAATATCTTTTAAAGATGTATAATTTGAGAAATCAGAAACCAGATAATAATCTTCAGAACTAGAATCAAAAAGATACATCTCTTCGATATCGCTAATTTTTATATTCTCAACAATACAATTGATGACTTGGGTCACAGAAAAGTCGAGAGCTATTTCTTTTGGAAAATAAAGGACTGAAAATTTTTGAGTTTGCATAATATAATTGGTTTTTGTTAAAAAATTATTTTTTTTCTTTTATTAGACCACCACGATAAGCAAGTAATAATTTCTGAAGATCTTTGATTTGATTAGCCAGTTCTTTTCCTCGATCTGTATCTCTTACTCTCAAACGCTGTGCTTTAAATTCAAGAATCTGAATTGTAGAAATTATATCTTGTCCCTCCATTACAGCTTCTTCAGCTGATTCAAACGGTTCATGTTGAACAAGAAGTAATCCATGAGAATTGTAGATAAGAGTATATCCAGCTATACCTGTTTCACTTTGATATGCTTTTGAAAATCCTCCGTCTATAACCAAAAGTTTTCCATTTGCACGTAAAGGAGTTTCTCCTTTAATTGTTTTTACAGGGATATGACCATTGATTATTCTTGACTTCTTAGGATTAAGCCCGAATTCTGATAAAATCATATCACAAACAGGCTCTTCGTTGATTAATTTATAATAATCACCTTTTTTCTCTTTGTGAGTTTCCTTATCTGCAATGAAATAACGTTCAAATGTAGCCATCTTATCTTTATTAAACAAAGGAGAATCAGTACCACACCATAAATACCACATATAATCAACAGCAAAACCCTTATTCTCTGAATCCTGTTCGTCAAAATAAGCTGTTCTTACTAATTTGTCTATTGTATCAAAAAGAGCTTTCCCTTTATATTCTTTATTCAACAATTTCACAGATTTTAAACTGCCATCAGAATTCAATGGGATAGAAGCGTGATATAAAAGATTTGAATTTCTTGTCAGATAAAGACTTCCTTTAGCATAAAGACAACGAATATGCTTATGTAGTTTTTCGCTATTTCGGAATGAGTGTTGAAGTTTTTCAAGTAGATCTTCCTCCTCAGGCGTTAATACATAAGGAGATTTGGAATCAATAGTAGGAAAATTAGGATCCTGAAGATCATAATCTTTTCCATCAATATTAATAGTTTCGTTCAGGAAATTAATTTTTTCAAGTAGATTCCTTGATTTCATATCAAACTCGGGTCTTCTTTCTATAATCTGACCTTCGAGTTTAAACTGTATGATAGTAATTGCTTTGTGCATCTGACTCAACATTCTCAATGTTTTGTCCTTATGATTATCAGAATCATTTATTTTGGATTTGAAATTCTTACACGAATCATCTCCATATATTTCCATTGCAAATGTCGCAAGAGGGAGCAAACTAATACCATAACCATCCTCAAGTGTTTCGAGATTGGCATATCTTAAACTGATTCTGATAACATTAGCGATAGAAGCTTTATTGCCCGCTGCTGCACCCATCCACAATATATCATGATTTCCCCACTGAATATCAAAATCATGATATCCACAAAGTGTTTCCATTATTATATGTGCGCCAGGACCTCTATCATAGATGTCTCCTACGATGTGCAGAGTATCTATAGTAAGTCGTTGAATTACATTGCAAATTGCGATAATAAATTCATCGGCACGACGAATAGAAATAATACTAGATATAATACTATTGAAATAATCATGTTTATCAGTCTGTTGCAATGATTCATGTAATAATTCCTCTATTATATATGCAAAATCTTTGGGTAAGGACTTTCTTACTTTAGATCTTGAATATTTGGAAGAAACAATTCTTGCAACTTCAATTATCTGATGTAAAGTTGTTCTATACCAATCATCCAGATCACACTCTGTTTTTTTGATAAGTTCAAGTTTCTCTTCAGGATAATATATAAGAGTACACAGTTCTCGTTTGGCATTTTCTCGAAGGGTAGAACCGAAAATATCATCGACTTTTCTTCTGACAACACCTGAAGCATTCTTTAAAACATGTTGGAAAGCCTCATACTCTCCATGAAGATCGGTTAGAAAATGTTCAGTACCTTTTGGGAGGTTTAGGATTGCTTCCAGGTTTATTATTTCAGAACTTGCTTGAGCTATAGTAGGAAAGTTATTAGACAATAGAGAAAGATATCTAAGATCTTTACCAACTTCTTCAAGTTTAAGTTTAATATTTTCGATCATATTTTTTTTATACAAAGTAATTACAAATTTAATTATTATCAATTTTAATTCACACTATAATGTTTTTTTCTTGCGAGGAAGAATAAATATTTAAATATCACATAGTTAAAGTTCTGTTATATATTGAAATTAAGTCCTGCAAAAACAAAAACAGGAACTGCCGAAATTTTTTCCTGCAGTTCCTTACACAAATCTATAAATTATATCTTTTAAAATATAATCATGAATTATCAATATGACATATCAATTTTACTTCGACAATGATTTTTTGATATCCACCATTGCCTTTTCAATATCGTTAAGATAGTCTGTTAAATCTAATTCATGTTCCTCTTCTTCTGCAAGAATATGTTTAGCTATATCAGCTGTAACAAAATCAATACCATCTGTCATAGTAGCGATTTTTTGATAATGAGCAATTGCACATCTTTCGCCTGCTATATTATCTTTTAATAAAGCAACCACACCGAAATCTGTTGGCTTAATATATTTACATTTAGCAATTTCATACCATTCCTGAGGTGAAAGAACAGGCGTTCCGTCAAGCTCCTTTATTCTTTGTGCCAACAATTTAGCATGTTCAAACTCTTCAGATGCGTGTTCAAGAAATTCTGATTCTACTTCCGGGCGATTAAAGCCCACAACAACTTGTGCTCCAATCCAATATTGATAGAAAGCAAGCCATTCTTCTGCTAGTGCAGAGTTCAATTCTTCAATTAACTTTTGAACGTCAAGTTTCGTTTTAAGTAATTCTACTGATTCCAATGACATAATGTTATTTTTTAGATTAGAAAAATATCAATCACTAATAAAAAAACATCAATCTCTAAGAATAGTTTAGTTTGAATGATTATTTGAAATTGATATAAAAAATCAAGATTATCTGCTTTAAATTACACCATTGAGTATTACGGATTAGTATTTAGAAATAAAATCGATTAATTTTGTAACATTATAATAATGACTCTTTTTAAAAAATATATAAATGATAATCTTCAATACAACTTTCAACACAGAGAAAGCAAACAAGGATGAATTCGTCGAATATCTTAAGAATACATATATTCCACAGGCTATGGAATCAGGCAAACTGCGAGACCCTCGATTGGCTGAGATATTATCAGATGAAGAAAACCCTGAAAGTATAAATCTTGCTTTGCAATTTACTCTTGACTCGATAGATGCTCTAAATAGCTGGTATGTTGATTATTCTCCGGTTTTGAATAAAGATCTTGTAAACCGATTTGGCCGTAAAGTGGTAGGTTTCTCTACAGTGATGAAAGAATATGCACTTTAAAGAATGAAAGAACGTATAATTTTAGGTATAGATCCCGGGACTAATGTCATGGGTTATGGTTTAATAATAATTCAAAACAATAACCCGTCTCTTATTGCGATGGGTGTATTATTATTAAATAAGTTTGACAGTCATTATCTAAGACTAAAAAAGATATATGAAAGCGTTACATCTGTTATTGATCAGTATCATCCTGATGAACTTGCTATTGAAGCCCCTTTCTTTGGTAAGAATGTACAATCAATGTTAAAACTTGGCCGTGCTCAAGGTGTAGCCATGGCTGCTGCTCTCAACCGCGATATCCCAATTACAGAATATGCTCCTTTAAAGATTAAAATGTCTATTACAGGAAATGGTGCTGCCTCCAAGGATCAGGTAGCAGGAATGGTGAAAAGAATACTTAAGATTCAGGATTCCGACATGAATTCCAAGCTTGATGCAACAGATGCAGTAGCTGCTGCATTATGTCATTTTTATCAAAGCAATCGTCCTTCACAGGATAAGTCCTATTCAAATTGGAAAGATTTTATAAATAAAAATCCTTCCCGTATAAAGTAAATCTTAGGAGTAAGATAAAACGCACTTACTAAGTGACAATCAGTATTAAAAATTAAGGTGATGACAAAAATAAAAGATATACTAAAAGAAAGAATTTTAGTTCTTGATGGTGCAATGGGTACAATGATTCAGGAGTTATCTCTTTCTGAATCCGATTTTAGAGGGGTAGAATTCAAAGATTTTAATATCAATATAAAAGGTTGTAACGATATCCTCTCTATAACACAACCTGACAAAATAAAACAGATTCATATAAAATATCTTGAAGCGGGAGCCGATATAATTGAAACAAATACATTCAATTCGACATCAATATCACTATCCGATTATCATCTTGATAAATATGCTGCGAGGATAAACTTCACTTCAGCAATGATAGCGAGAGAAGCAGCCGATTTATTTAATCTAAACAATCCCGACAAGCCTCGTTTCGTTGCCGGTTCAATAGGTCCAACCAACAGGACTGCATCAATATCTCCCGATGTTAGTTCTCCGGCCGAAAGAAATATCACATTTGATCAGCTTTCTGATGCCTATTATGAACAAACATTAGCATTGATTAAGGGTGGTGTTGATCTTCTTTTAATAGAAACTATATTCGATACTTTAAACGCGAAAGCAGCAATATTCGGAGCTTCAAAAGCAATCAAAGAGACAAGAAAAGTTCCTATAATGCTATCAGTAACGGTGTCTGATAAATCCGGCAGAACTCTCTCCGGTCAGACAATAGAGGCCTTCCTTGCATCAGTTATGCATGCAGACATACTTTCGGTAGGTTTAAACTGCTCTTTCGGAGCTTCAGAAATGCTTCCTTTCCTTAGAGAGTTGGGGGATAGTTCGCAACATTATATTTCAGCATATCCTAATGCCGGCCTTCCTAACAGATTCGGTGAATATGATGAAACTCCTGAAATGATGTTAAACAATGTTAGGTGTTTTGTCGATGAATCTCTGGTGAATATACTTGGAGGCTGTTGCGGTACAACACCTGAACATATTCGACTAATTTCGAAACTTGTAGAAGGAAAGAAACCACATCTCAGAACTCAAATTAATTCAAGCTCTCTTTTATCAGGGCTCGAAGTTTTACATATTGATTCTTCAAACAACTTTCTTAATATAGGAGAAAGATGCAATGTCGCGGGAAGTCGTAAATTTCTTCGACTTATAAATGAAAAGAAATATGATGAAGCAATGGAAATTGCAAGAGCTCAGGTCGATGCAGGTGCCCAGGTCATAGATATAAATATGGATGATGCAATGCTCGATGCCGAAAAGGAAATGAGAGTATTTTTAAATCTTGTAGCTAGTGATCCTGATGTATGTAAAGTTCCTGTTATGATTGATTCTTCTAAATTCAATGTAATTGAATCCGGATTGAAATGTATTCAAGGTAAATCAATTGTAAATTCCATATCTCTTAAAGAGGGAGAAGAATCATTTCTTACAAAAGCTGAGATTATAAAAAAAATGGGAGCAGCTGTCGTAGTAATGGCATTCGATGAAACAGGACAAGCTGATAATTATCAAAGAAAAATTGAGATATGTCAAAGAGCTTATAATCTCTTAGTTGACAAACTCTCTTTCAATCCTCATGATATAATTTTCGATCCTAACGTTCTTGCCATTGCAACAGGAATTAAAGAACACAACAATTATGCGGTCGATTTTATAGAAGCCACAAGATGGATAAAAAATAATCTACCTCATGCAAAAGTGAGTGGAGGAATAAGTAATCTTTCTTTTTCATTCCGTGGAAACAATTATCTACGCGAAGTGATGCATTCTGTATTTCTTTATCATGCAATAGCAGCAGGTATGGATATGGGAATTGTAAACCCTTCATCTTCTGTAGACTTTCAAGATATCCCGACCGATCTACTATCAGTGGTAGAGGATGTTATACTTAATAAATCAGATGATGCAACAGAAAAACTGATAGATGTTGCTCAAGAACTAAAAAACGGCGCTTTGCCAAAAGCTGAAATTAAAGATTCCAACGATAATTTGAATCTTTCAATAGAAGAGAAAATAATTTTTGCATTAAGAAAAGGTTTGTCTGAGAATCTTGATCAATATATAAAAGAAGCTCTTCTAAAATATCCACGTGCTGTAGATATTATCGACGGTCCGCTTATGGATGCGATGAACGAAGTTGGTACACTTTTCGGTGAGGGTAAAATGTTTCTTCCTCAGGTTGTAAAAAGTGCAAGAACAATGAAAAAGGCAGTAGAATTACTGACACCTTCTATTGAAGCACAAAAAGATAAATCTTCAGATACCAAAGCCGGTAAATTTGTTATTGCAACCGTAAAAGGTGACGTACATGATATCGGCAAAAATATTGTAGGTATTATACTTGCATGCAATAATTATGAAGTAATAGATCTTGGTGTAATGGTTCAATCTGATGAGATAATAAAAGCTGCTATCGAAATGAAAGCTGACTTTATAGGCCTGAGCGGTCTGATTACACCTTCTCTTGAAGAAATGTGCCATGTTGCAAAAGATATGGAGAAAAACAACCTCTCTATACCTTTAATGATAGGAGGGGCTACAACATCCGAATTACATACTGCCGTTAAGATAGCTCCAAATTATTCAGGACCGGTATTTCACCTCAAAGATGCTGCTCAAAATCCTGTTATTGCATCAAAGTTAATGAATGTAACGACTCGTGATTCTGTTATAAACGAATTAAAAATTCAACAAAATAATCTTAGGGATACATTAATAGAAAGGAAAACTATATCTATTGATGAAGCTCGTCAAAGAGCCTTAAAGTTAGATTGGTCTCAATATAATGCTCCAAATCCGTATAAGGCGGGAATTACTCGCCTGGATAATATCCCGGTTTCAGAAGTAAGAGAATTTATTAATTGGAAATACTTTTTTAATGCCTGGAAAGTATCTGGCAATTTCCCATTCTCTTATCCAATCATTAAAGATGAAGCTATTTATAAAGAATGGATTGATTCTGTACCTTTAGAAAAAAGAGAAAAAGCTATTCAAGCTTTCACATTATATAAAGATGCTAACCAATTACTTGATACTCTTGATTTGACAATGAATTGTATCGTAGGGATATTTAAGGCTTATTGTGAAAATGAGACTATATTCATTAAAACGGAAAATGAAACATTCAAGTTGCCAACGTTCAGACAACAATCAGATTCGATTCAGACACTTTCTATTTCCGATTTTATAGCACCCTCGTCAGTTGAAGATTATATAGGAACATTTGCCGTTGCAATTGGTAAAGAGTTCTCCAAATATCTAAAAATATTCAATGACAACAATGATGATTACAATGCTATTCTTATTCAAACACTTGCTGATAGATTGGCAGAGGCTACAAGTGAATGGCTACATAAAAAAGTAAGAGAAGAGATCTGGGGATATGAGGCAGAGAGTTCAATATCTGCTTACTCAGGGATAAGACCGGCAATAGGATATCCATCACTTCCTGATATGTCTTTAAATTTTGTTCTCGATAAGATTCTTGATTTTTCTGCAGCTGGAATTACAATGACTGAACATGGTGCTATGAGTCCATCGTCAAGTATTAGTGGTATTTACATATCTAATCCTCAAGCTCGTTATTTCATGATTTCAGAAATAGCCGATGATCAAATTATTGATTATGCAGAAAGAAAAGCAGTTAAACCTGAAGAAGTCTTAAAATACACAACAAGATTATAAATTATGTAAATTTATTCTGATTATGAATAATTTTTATTCTTCTTTGTAACAAATACTTTACTATTTAGTATAAAATACCTCTTGTGAATAATGTGCCTCCTGAATAGAATATAATTCTGCTCCGGAGGTTTTTTATTTGACCGGCCTATAACAAACCTAATCTTTATATTCAGTGTTATATTATTAGAAATAATTCAGAATAGAGTAATAGATAATTTCCCGAATTGCTAAAAAACACTGATATGAATAATATGAAGATTGTATCTTTAATTTGCGCTTTCACATTGATTCTCATAATATTGCCATTATACAATTGGATTTCATGGTTGCCTTTGTGGATAGATAAATTTTTCAACTCAATTGTTTGCGCAGGTGCATTATGGTTAGCCTGGAAACACTATCGTCAAAAGTCATTTGCAATCTGGAATCTCTCTTTATTAATGATCGCAATCTATTATAATCCGATATTTATTATAGAGTTTGAGAGTACATATATTAACGTGATGATATCTCTTATATGCATTATGTTTTTCTCTTTCTATGCATTTAAAAAAGAACAACCCGAAGAAAATTCATAATCTTCAGGTTGTTCTCTACAATTTATATTCTTAAAGACAAACTTATATTTGTGTAGTTTCTATCGTTTCCTCTGTTAATTGATCCTGAGGAATATCTTCTGGAGCATACTCATCAAGATGATTATCCCATAAATAATATTTTGTTTCAGCAACAATAACAGAAGATAGAAGAAGTAAAGAGATAAGATTCGGGATTGCCATAAGAGCATTCATGCAATCTGATAGGTTCCATACAAGCGCCATATCCATTATTGAACCGAAAAATATTGCAAGTATCCATATAAATCTATATCCTAATATTATTTTATGTCCTCCCAAATACTCTATTGATTTCTCTGCATAATATGACCATCCCAAAATGGTAGAGAATGCAAATGTCGAGATACCAATAGTCAAAATAAATGATCCGATATAGGGGATTTTATCAAATGCGGCCTTCGTAAGAGCAGCTCCGTGAGTATGATCAATCTCAGGATAAGCTATAATACTACTTACGAGTACAAGCCCTGTCAATGCACAAATTACTACTGTATCCCAAAATGTTCCTGTAGAGGATACAAGTGCCTGGCGAACAGGATTTCTTGTTTGTGCTGCTGCAGCTACAATTGGAGCTGAACCAAGACCTGATTCATTAGAAAAGAGACCTCTGGCAATTCCGTAGCGTGATGCCATAATAATTGTAGAACCTATAAATCCGCCACCGGCAGCTTTTGAAGAGAATGCAGATTCTACTATTAAAGAGACGCTGTCTCCAAGAAATGAGCGATTGAAATATAAAATTACCAAACATCCCAATATATAAAAGAGAGCCATAAAAGGCACAAGATGCTCGCACACTTTCGAGATACCTTTCACTCCGAAAATAATTACAAGAGCAACCATACAGGCTATAACTGCACCGGAATAAATTGCGGGAATATTCCATGTACTTTCAAGCATCATTGTAATTGAATTTGCTTGAACAGTATTTCCAATGCCAAATGCGGCTAATGCTGTAAAAACACAGAATAAAATAGCGAGCCATTTCATACCAAGTCCTTTGTCTAAGGCATACATTGGCCCACCGGAGAATTCACCTTTATTGTTCTTAATTCTGTATTTAACAGAAAGAAGACCTTCTGCATATTTTGTTGACATACCAAGCACTCCGGTTATCCAGCACCAAAATACAGCACCCGGACCACCCAGGCTTACCGCTGTCGCCATACCTATAATGTTACCTGTTCCGATAGTTGCTGCAAGGGAAGTGGCAAGTGCACCAAATTGGCTGACATCCCCGCTTGAATTTTTATCTTTAGTAACAGAAAGTTTTATTGCTTTTATTAGATGTCGTTGAGGGAATCTCAACTTAATGGTTAAATAAACATGAGTCCCAATAAGAAGGATAATCATAGGCCATCCCCATAAATAGGAACTAAGTGATGAAAAGAAATGCTCCATAACAAATTGCAGTTTTATAATTCAACGCGCATAATAGTAGAAAATTGTTTGCAAATTTCTTAATTATATAGCAATATATAAATTATTTTCTGTTTATGAAATCAAAACTTTGTTAGTGAATAAAAACATAATGCACTATTTTTATAAAAACCATATTTATTAATATGGATATAAAACAAAAACCCTCTAAAAGTGAAGATACTTTTAGAGGGCAATAGCTTTTTATATAGAGCTTTATTTTTTATTAAATGTCAATCCAGGCCAATCATCAGTTCTGAAAGGTGATGCCGGTAGATTATCTTCGTTTATCAAATTACAAACAGGATTTGTAGCCCATGCATATCTCACGGCTATCGGATTCTTTACATTCTCAGAAGAAACAATTATTTCATCACCCTCAATTACTGCATTAGCCCAATAAAACTTATGATCAGGACCTGCAACAGCAAAACCGGTAACAGGGTTTCCATCGCTTGTTTTTAGTCCGTTAGAAGCATATTTGAACTTTATTCTTATACTTTGATTCTCTATTTTATATGAATCATAAATCGGTCCGCTATAATTAATCTCTTCGTTATAAGTATTTGCCCTTGCAATCAAAGCAAGTCTTCTGCCAACTTCCTGTTTATTTTTAGGATGAATATCATCGGCATCACCTATATCGATTGTTACTGCCATTCCGGTATTCTCCAGGCTCAAAGTTTTAAACTGTGCTTCACGAAGCTCTGCCCAATCGGAGTTGCCCGGTTCTGAATGTGTATGTCTGAAATTAGCAAGTTGAACAAAGTAGAAAGGGAAATTATTGTCCCATTGATTTCTCCAATCCCTAATCATCTGAGGAAATAATTCGCGATATTGATATGCTCTGGAAGCATTGCTTTCACCCTGATACCATATTGCTCCCTTAATAGAGAAAGGAATAAGAGGCGAGATCATAGCATTATATAATACTGATGTCCGGTTAGGAGATTCATAATTCTGAGGAGCAGGAGCAATATCCTTAAATGATAGAGAAGAAGAGTACAACCACTTTCCGTCGAGATCAATTATATTTCCATCATTATCGGACAATTTTAATTTCGTTTTCTGATCATAGATTCCTCCATCACCCATTGTATCTTCCACTCTTACCGTAACTACAGCTTTTCCGCTTTTAACAATATCTGCCGGTATTTTATAGATTCGATCAACATTGTAACCATCAGTTTTTCCAATCTCAGTATTATTGAAGTAAGTGATATCATTATCATCTATCATTCCAAGATGAAGATTAAGTTCTTTGTTTTCCCAATTTTGAGGAATATCAACTGTTTTTCTGAACCAAACGATACCGTCGAAATCATCTAAACCCTGAGATTCCCAATAATTAGGAAGTGACATATTTTTCCAACCGTTATCGTCATAATCTAATGAAGCACATAAAGGTTTGCCTCTATACATTGCTCTATCTGAGTCGAGAACAAGTTGATTCCATGCTTTAAGATCCGTGTAGTATTTATCTTTATGATTGACATTTAACTTTGCTTGAGAGTCTATCCTAATCATAGGGTCTATGAAATCGGGCAGACAATATAACATCTCTCCACTTGTCCAAGCCTCGGCAATAGTTCCACCCCAAGAGGAATTAATAACGCCTATCGGTACATTTTGATTCAAGTGAATATCTCTTGCAAAAAAATACCCCACAGAAGAAAATTCTGCTATACTATTTGGAGAACATTCAACCCAACCGTAATCGGCGATAACTTCTTCACTGGGACTCAGAGCGGTAGTTTTCTTTACCTGAAATAATCTTATATCAGGATAATTAGCATTTGCAATCTCTTCTTTATAATTTTCAATCTTTCCCCATCCGGCAAGAGGCATCTCCATATTCGACTGACCCGAACATATCCAGACCTCACCAATCATAACATTTTTAAGCTTTGTTGTTGCTCCATCGGAAATTGAAATCTCATAAGGACCACCGAAGGAGGGAGTCTGCACCGCAATTTTCCATTTTCCCGATTCATCGGCTTTGGTAGTATATTCTTTTTTATCCCAGGAAGTGATAAGCTTTACTTGCTTTAGTGCTTTTGCTTCTCCCCAAATAGGAGCCTCAGTTTGTTGTTGCAGTACCATATTATCGGTAAATATGGAGGGAAGTTTAATTTTTGCATTTACCTCGGTAGAAATAAAACATGAGGTCACAGCAATGATTGTAAAGAAGTTTAGATGTTTCATGAATTAAATAATTTTCAGGTTCTTATATTGAATATTGAATCAATATTCAAGTTTTGCCGAAATTACATAAAAAGCCTGTCATACAATATTGTTTGACAGGCTTTTTGTTTATTCTTTCTTATTTTAGTTTTACTCCCGAATGAGTTGGTATTACCGGAGCAATTGTTCCGTCAGGATTAAATGTCATTTTATCAATACAGACCTCTCTGTGATAACCCGGCCCTTTTTCTCTCTCAATAAAATGTTTGTTGATACGGTGATATACTATATACCATTCATCTTTACCCGGTATTTGCAACACAGAATTGTGAGCCGGTCCATATATCTTTTCATCAGAATTTTGTATTAGAATAACAGGTGATTCTGCGACTTTAATATCCCCAAGAGGAGAGTCTGAAGTTCCATATGCTACATGATAATTTGGAGATCCCGTATCATCGACTGACCACAAGAAGTAGTATAATCCGTTACGGTAAAAAACATAAGCTGCTTCACGAAATGCATAATCGCTAAGGGAACCACCGGCAGGTGTCATAACCTTAATTGTCGATTCGTTAATAGAGGTCATGTCGTCGTTAAGTTCTGCGCCGGCCATATATCCGTTACCCCAATAGAAATAACTTTTACCGGAAACAGGATCTGTAAAGACATCTCCATCAATTTGTTGACCATGACCTGTAGGTGATTTTACAATCATTGGTTTACCCAGATCTGTGAAAGGTCCAGTTGGGTGATCTGCGGTTGCTACTCCAATCTGTTTTGCTCCACCTTCTACTGGATTACCACTGAAATAAAAGAAATATTTATATTGACCGTCGATTAATTTCTCTTCAATACAAGGAGCCCAAGCATTTCCATTGGCCCATGTTACCTGATCAGATCTCAAGTCAAGTATGGTTCCCTCATCTTTCCAGTTTGTCAAATCATCGGAAGAGAACACATTAAATTTATAGCCTCCCCATCCCGGATAACCGTCTGTAGTAGGATAGATGTAGAATTTTCCTGTTTTTTGAGAATAAAGCACATCAGGATCTGCATAAAATCCGTCAAGTACAGGATTATTTGATTTTTGAGATGTTGCACTTTTTTCAGCGGCACATCCGGTCATTAAAACAAGAGCAGTAGAAAACGTTAGAATGTTTTTGATCATTGTAGTTAAGTGTTAATAAATAATGTGAATATAGATTTTAATGTATAATGTGTGATTCTTTAAAAAACAAAAGTAAGACGAATGTAAACAAGAAACAATATCTAAATTCTGAAAAATAGTTTAATTCATAAATTGTAGATTAATTAATAAATATTTACAACTACAACTATTAAGATTTAGACTTTTCGATTATTAAGATTTTAACGATATGATATAGTCTTCAGATTATAAATTTTAGTATTAATCTTCTATATCCTAATAATGTTTAGGATATAACCTAATCGCCTTTAGGTTTAATCCTACCCATATTTAGGTTATATCCTAAAGGTGAGTAGGATATAATATGTCATTGAGAAAATAAAAACTCTCTAAAATGATATGTATCAGAATGACTTTTAAGGCAGTCATCAGATATTAATATCATTTTAGAGAGCATCGATCAACTATAAAATATTGCTATGGTTTAGTTGGATTTTTTTTTGATTCGTTCCAACTTGCTACATATTCATCAAAAACTTTTAAGATATATTGACCAATAGCAATATAATCTTCATCTATCTGATTTGCAAGAGAAACTCTAATACTCCATTTCGGTCCATTGAATCCTCCACCGTTAAGTACAACAAGTCCGGTTTCACGAGCCAATCGGAAGGTTATATCAAGAGGATTATAATTTTTGGTAAAATAGTCAACAAAATCTTGACCATATAATTTTTGTCCCCAGATAATAAGATCTATTTCAGAATAATATCCGGCTCGTAAAGGATCAGGTTTTAAAGTAAAACCAGTATTATTCCATAATTTCAATAATCGACCCTTGATTATTTGGATCATTTGTGATCTATAAATATCTTTTTTGTCAAGCAAAGATGAGGCAGAGAATAGGCTCATTTGTATTTGCTGTGGCAAAGAAAGTCCTGCGGTATGATTTAATGCAACCAATCGACTATCGGCAACAAGACGATCTATAAATTTTAATGTATTACAGTCAATAGTTATAGATTCATACCTTTTTTGAAGTCGTTGTTTTTTGTCAGTAGGAAGATTAAAGATCATTTCATCGATTATATTTTTCTTACTCATCATAATAGAAGCTATTCGCCAGCCTGTAGCCCCGAAATACTTTGAGAATGAGTAAAGACAGATAGTATTGTATGGAAGATCAGAGATAAGACTTCTGAACCCCGGAACATAAGTACCATAAACATCGTCTGTTATAATAATGAGATTCTTATTATAATTTTTAACAACATCAACAAGTGCATCTACACAAGCTCTGTTCATTTCATAACTTGGAGGATTGCTTGGATTGATCACATATACAGCCTTATATTTATTATCTCTGAGTTTTTCAATATCAGCCGGATCATATTGCCATGTTCTCAAACCATCGCTGTCCTTAGTATCAGCATATATATAGAATATGTTATAATTATAATATTCAAGTTTAGGGATTTCCAAATAAGGCGCAAAAACAGGAACTAAGAGAGCTACACTATCATTTTGATTCAATATAAAGTTTTTAGCAAGAGAATCAAAGACATAGCACATCCCTGCCGTACTTCCTTCTGTTGCAAACAGATCAAATAAAGAGGGATCATAATCAACGCCACACATTTCTTTAGAAATATATTCTCTTGATAATATTTCTGTATACTTTAAAATTCGGTCAGGGATTGGATATTGGTCTCCCATAATTCCGTCAGCCCATTCATGAACCAATTCGTCCGCATCACAATCGGGTTTAGAGATCATATATTGATAAGTTCTGTTGAGTAGATCTATTCCCGGAAGAGAAGGATTATCTTTTATGAACTTTTCAAATCTCAAAGCTATACCGTTCTTATGTGGTATACCTGCAATACCGGCTTGAGAATTGTAGGAGAGCCTACATTCGTTTAACCCGAACTGACCTAAAGTAAAAAAAGCCTCTCTTGCTTCTGTTGCTATCCAATTGGGATTTCCTCTTCCGGCATTGAGATATGTTAGAGTTGATTTTTTAAATTTTTCTTTTGCTAATGAAATAAGTTCATTTTTAATCTCGAAAGGGCTTAACTCTGAGATTTTGTTTTCCTGATTATTATCAATATTGTCAGTCATAATTTTTTCTTTATCGATAATTAATAATTTCTGAATAATTAAACGTTATGAGTCTGACGTTGTTCATTAAGTCAACTTTTTTTGATCTAGATATGAAATATTTGATTATAAACTGATATTGATTAAAGATATTGGCAATGATAATACAGATTATAATAAATATATTACTATCTTTGCAACGCAAATTTTTATTATAAACATTTAATACATTTTCAAAATGGCTACAAAGATCAGATTACAACGTCATGGTCGTAAAGGTTACGCATTCTATCAAATCGTAATTGCAGATAGCAGAGCACCACGTGATGGTAAGTTTATTGAAAGAATCGGTTCTTACAATCCTAACACAAACCCTGCAACAATCAACCTGAACTTCGAAAGAGCTCTTTATTGGGTTCAGACAGGAGCTCAACCAACAGACACAACACGTAACATTCTTTCTGACGAAGGAGTTTACATGATGAAACATCTTCTTGGTGGTGTGAAAAAGGGTGCTTTCTCTATGGAAGAATGTCAAGTTAAGTTTGACGCATGGATGAAGAACAAAACAGCTACAGTAGAAGCTACAAAAGCGAAATTAGGTGATGCTAAATTAGCAGATCTTAAAGCTCGTCTTGAAGCTGAGAAAGCTGTAAACGCTGCTAAAGCTGAAGCTGTTGCTGCTAAAAAAGCAGAAAAAGCTGCTGCTGAAGCGGAAAAAGAAGCTGAAGCTCCTGCTGAAGAGGCTCCTGCTGCTGAAAGTGCTGAATAATTATTTTTATTATATAGCATTAAAAAAGGGTGTTCATTTATTTGGACACCCTTTTTCTGTTATTAAGAAAATATTATGAGGCTTAAAAAACTTTTAAATCTAATGGCTTTACTATACCAATCCACATAACTTAGTAGAGGAGTCTCTTCAACTACCTAAATTGAGATAAACTTGCAGATTAATAATCGTAAAAAAAGAAAGGCGATACGCTCACGCGTACCGCCTTTCTTAAACAATTTATATTAAGTGATATGAGATTAATTGTTGATTAGATCACAATTTTTTTGCCTTTAACAATATAAATTCCTTGTGGGAGATTTGAGATTTTATATGTTTCTCCCGCTTTACATTCAACAGTTTTTACTGTTGCACCCATTGATGAGAAAATTGTGATGATTTCATCTTCACCGGTTGTAATGAAGATATCTCCATCGTAAGCATAAATGCTTATTGTTTTAGCATCTGTTTCACCAATGCTTGTCAGATCGCCCGGTGTCTCTTTTCCTACTATCGGCTCAGCTATTGCTAACACTGAAGTTTGAGCTTTTGCAGGCAACAATTTAGTGAAGAATGCGCCAAACGGAGCGATTGAACCTTTGGTTAACAGTTCAAATTCAGTACCTGTACTGTTTAAAACATATAGTACGTCGTTTTCTGAATAAGGAATCTTTTCAAATGTTCCGTTTAATGTACCCGAAACAGTTTTTTGAGTTGTTGAACCAATTAAAACATCTGATGCTCCAAATTTTATTTCATCGCCACTCATAGTTTCAGGAATAGCGATTATAAATGGTTCATGAGCGTTAATAATATCTGTTTCAGGTAGAGCGAACTCAATTTTGGCACCATTGTCAGATGCATATTTCACTACAAAATCCCCATCTGCGGTTGTAGTATATGGTTTAATTAATTTTTTTGATGTTGACGAAACGTTATCTGATGCAAAAGGCAACATCATTGCTTCCCATCCACCAAGCGAGTTCGCATAAACAGAAGGTTTGTAAGAGAACTCTGCCGATGTGGCTGTTACATCTACAGGCATATAATAATCAGCATTGCGACTAATTACGATATTGCTTGCAGTGTATTTACCATCTTCGGTAGGGATAATAACATTTGTTTGTTGAGCCAGGAATGGTGGAATATATTTATTAGCCATCACAACCATTTCGTTAGGGTCGTAAACCACTTCGTAAGGGTCACCATTTACGCAACTCCAGCCTTCTGCTTCGCCACCTTTGTGTTTTTTGCCTTGAAGAAGGAGGTGTTATACTATATAATCCGTTTTCAAAAAAAACATCAAAAAGCAATTATCGCAATAATAGTTTCAATATTTGTGTCAAAAATATAAGTGTTTATATATTAGGGGGTTAGGAATTTAGGTGTGAAAAAACTACATTTAAGATGTAATTTTAATTAAAAAGTACAAAAATGTAGATTTGTCTGATATTCAGGTGAGTCCAACTATTTTTATAAGATTATCATGTCAACGATTATAAATTTATCATATTTTTACTATATGATATTAATCAATTTATAAGTGTTTAATTGTAAACAAAAAAAATTGAACAGGTTTCGTTACTATGCCTTATCTAAAAATTTAATATATAACTGGAATATGAAAAATGTGTTTTTAAGTTTATCATTATCTGTGATACTTCTATCGTGTACAAATGGAAAAAATAAAAATGAAGATTCTGTGTCTGAGGATACATGGGATATATCTGTATTTGATCTGATGACAGATATGAAAGCGGGCTGGAACTTGGGTAATACGTTTGATGCGGCTTTAGATGGACAATCTGAAACAAATTGGGGGGCACCAAAAACAACACATCAGATGATAAAGAAGTTAAAAGAGAAAGGGTTCAATCTTGTGAGATTACCAATATCTTATTCCGGGACTTGTGATGATCAATTGCAAATATCTAATGAATTGCTTTCAAGATATAAAGAGGTTGTTGATTACTGTATAAGTGAGGGTATGTATGTAATAATAAATAGCCATCACGATAATAATCCAAACGATGATAATAATAAGTTTTATGATATGGGTACTAAATATAGAGCTCAATCAAGAGTTTATCTGTCAACAATCTGGAAACAAGTAGCAGAGTGTTTTAAGGATTATGATCATCATGTGATATTTGAGGGACTTAATGAACCTCGTCCCGAAAAAGGGGAAACTATCAACGGTAATACAGCCAATCCTTTTTATTATGAAGAATGGAATCCGGCATGTCGGAATATTATAATTAATCTAAATGATGCTAATCAGGTATTTGTGGATGCCGTAAGGGAGACAGGAGGAAATAATAGTAAGCGATTTTTATTAGTTCCTTCCATAGCTGCAAATATACAGTATGCTCTCGCTGATGATTTTAAACTTCCAAATGATAATTCTGAATATGACAACAGAATATTATTATCGGTGCATTATTATGCTCCAAATGGAATGAGCCTTACCGGAGAGCAGAGTGAGTTTACTGAAGAGGATAAATATGAAATAACCAACACAATGGAGTGTTTGGCAAATAAATTTACAAAAAAAGGTGTAGGTGTAATTTTAGGCGAGTGGGGTACTTCTAATCTTGAAAATACAGAACAGCGAGTAGCTCAGGCAACACACTATGTGAAAGAAGCATCAAGGAACGGTATCGTTTGTGCATGGTGGGATAATATGGGAGAAGAAAAAGGTGGTGAGAATTTCTGTATATTTCAAAGAGAGAGATTGACATGGAAATATCCTTCAATTGCAAATACCCTGATAAACTATGCGAATATTAAACAGGTAGATTAATTATAGTATTCCCCAATTATTGACACATTTTTTTACTAAAACACGTATTAAAAGTATTAATTATACACTTTTAAACATTTATGTTTTGAGCATATGGATTATTTATGTTTTATTTACAAAACAATTATAGATTATGGAAAACACATTAGATCGACTATTAGAGGATTTCTTTCCAATTTCATTGCAGGAGATGGATAGTGTGAGGTTGATGAATAGGATAGATACAAAATTTGTAACATCCTATGACAATTTTCTTCGTCTTATTCCATTCTTAAAACAAAATTATTTTCTTCAAGATATTGAAGGCCGACGCTACGGCTTTTATCACACAATATATTATGACACAGGTGCATATGATATGTATCTAAATCATCATAATGGGAGAAAAACAAGGAAAAAAGTTAGGATGAGAGAATACACTGAAAGCAGAGAGTGTTTTCTTGAAGTCAAATTGAAAAACAATAAAGGCCGAACTGCAAAAAAACGAATTCGAGTAGAAGCAGAAGCCGAAAATTATCTTTATGCCGGCAATGCCGTGGAATTTCTTGAAAATACAGCTCTATATTCAAGTGATGACTTAGTTCCTCATTTAGAGAATAATTTTGACCGAATCACGATGGTAAATAAAGATAAGACAGAGAGATTGACAATTGATATGAATCTCAGTTTCAATAACTTTATATCAGGATCTAAAGTAAAGATTAACAATTTAGTCGTGATAGAATTGAAACAAGATGGCAATCAACCCTCACCTCTAAAAAGTATTTTACCGGATTATAGCATCCAAAAACAAAGTTTCAGTAAATATTGTATAGGAGCGGCATTAACTAATCCGGATATAAAGAAAAATCGATTCAAGAAGAATTTTATATTCCTTGAAAAGTTATCAAAGTACCAGAACAAATTTTTACAAAAAATCTAATATATAGATTCTGAATCTATAAAACACATTATACTTATTTATAAAGATCAAAAAGAAATGATGGATCAATTGACTGAAATTTTAGAAGAACAGGGACCAATGCTCTTCGGAACACCTGTATTAGATGGTGAAAGTTTATGGCAGATGCTTTTTCGCTTTGCAGTAAACACAATAGTAGCGGGAATAATTATAAGTTGCTTTTATTATCCTAAGTGTAAAAGACGTGATTATTATTTTACGTTTACTCTTATAAGTTTAAGTATATATTTCCTTATATTTTTATTGGGGAGTGTCAAACTTAAAATTGGATTTGCTCTTGGAGTATTTGCAATCTTTGGTATTATAAGGTACAGAACAGAATCTGTTCCAATCAGAGAGATGACCTATTTATTTGTTATTACTGCAATTTCAGTAATCAACGCTCTCTCTATTCAGGTCAGTTATGTGGAACTTTTTGTGGTAAATGCGATATTTATCTTAGCAACTTGGGCTCTTGAGAGCGAAAGATATCTTAAGCATACATCAAGTAAGCTTGTTTTATATGATAAAATTCATCTTATAACACCAGACAGGAGAGAAGAGTTATTAGAAGATCTAAGAAAAAGAATTGGAGTTGATATTCAGAAAATTGAGATAGGACATGTCGATTTTATAAGAGATGCAGCGTTTATAAAAGTTTATTATAATTCCGATGCGATGGAGATTAATAGTGTAGATCTAACTACCAAGTTTCCAAGAGAGGGAGAATAAAATATTAAAGAATGAGATTAAAGTTTATGTAAGGAGGTATATTCTTTACATAAACTTTTGTCACATAAGATGCAATAAAAAGGAAAAGACATGAGAATTAATATAAAGAATTATCTTGCCGCATTAATTTGCTGCATATCGACTACTGCTTTTTCACAATCATCGAATATTGGATCTGTATTAGAGGCAGAGATTTCCAAAAGGTTTTTCAAAAAACTTGATGCCTCCCTTTCGGCTGAATGGCGACAAAGAGAAGACTTGAAAGAGGTTGACCGATTTGCATTCGGTGGTGATTTGAGCTATCGTTTTAATCAATATATTAAGGTTGGAGCATCATACAATTATATCCGTTTCAATCATGATAAAAAAGGTTGGGAAGAGCGTCACAGATACATGGGATATCTTACGGGTAGTTATAAATACAACAGATTAAAATTCTCTTTACGTGAACGTTTCCAGAGTACTTATCGTGTTGGAGTGAAGGAAACAGCTAAAAGAGCTAATCCGAAGTTTATACTAAGGAGTAAATTTGAGATTGATTATAATATCCGAAAATCTCCATTTGAACCCTTTATTGCTGCAGAGATGTATAATACACTCAATGATCCAAGAAAAGATTACATTGACAGATTACGTTACGAAGCAGGAACGTTATACAAATTAAATAAAAAGAACTCTTTGTCAGTTTCTTACCGGTATACCGACTATGCAATACCCGAAGAAGGTGATATAGAGCATTGTATATGTATTGGATATAATTTCAAATTATAATAAATTTATAAATCACTTATCATATGATGAAATTCAAAAACATATTGCCATTCATTGTGATGGCTCTGACGATAACTTCGTGTCTTAGTGACCCATTTGCTGATGATGAAAAAGAGGAATCCAATAAAGATCCTTTGGAACATGATAAAAGCTCATATGTTCCCTTATTAGATTCTACAAAAGTGATTTATATAGATTGGGCGGATACAATATCGGTAAAAAAATATATTACGGATGATAGTGTATCTGTATCCATTAAAGGAAATGATGTCATCATTAATTCGATAATTAACGATACCATAGAGTATGTAATTTCAGGAAAAACTGATGACGGTATGTTTAAAGTATATAGTGCACACGATTTTAATCTTGTATTCAATCAGATTGAGATTAAAAATCAGAGGGGGCCGGCAATTAACATACAGTCAAAGAAAAGGGCATATATGTATATGTTTGGTAGAAGTAAAAATATTTTTGAAGATGCATATTCTTATCAGGCACCCGAAGATCCTATTGAAGATCAAAAGGGATGCATGTTTGCTGAAGGAAAAATTATTATTGGAGGGGATTCACTTGCTACGCTGACCATAAAAAGTAATAGTAGTCATTCAATATGTAGTGATGCTTATGTTAGTATTATTGATGGGAATATATTTCTCGATGCCTTTACAGATGGTATTCATGCTAATGACGAGGTTGCTATAGAGGACGGAAACCTTGAAATAAAAGCAAAAAGCGACGGTGTAGAATGTGAGGCCGGAAGAATTATAATCAATGGTGGTACTATCAAGATTGAATGTGACGATAAAGGACTGGCAACATCTTATCGAGGTACATCCTCTAAAATCAAACCGGATATTATTGTTAATGGAGGAGATATTGATATAAAAGTTAATCTGATTAACGGAAAAGGGATAAGAAGTATTGGTGATTATACAATGACTGCCGGTAAAGTAAAAATTCTGGCCGATAAGGAGGAAAATGAGGGGATTGAGAGTAAAAAAGCGATGAATATATATGATGGTGAGATTGTTGTTGAAGTATTCGATAATGGACTAAATTCAGGAACTGATATGACTTTTTATGGGGGCAAAATCTATTCCTTAAGTACCGGAAATGATGGGATCGACAGTAATGGAAAAATCACAATAAACGGTGGTAAGATTATTGCAATTGGAGCTGGAGAATCAGAATGCGGTTTTGATTGTGGCACAAATACATTTAAGGTTACAGGTGGAATTTTTGTGGGAATTGGAACATCTACAACGAAACCAAACCAAAATGTTTCAACACAACCATCATTGCTTTTGACTCAACAATTTAACAAAGGAGATATATTTAGCATCAGAGATGAATCGAATTATGATATTATAACTTTCATTATCCCTGATGAAATAGGATATTCAAATAATACATTGATTTCTTCGCCACAGCTTTTGCTGAATAAACAGATAAATATATATACAGGTGGTAATATATTAAATGGTGAATATTTTTATGGCTTAAATGAGAATGGTATTTATTCAAATGGGAAATTATTTACAACAACAACCATTAATAAAATGCTTATAGAGATGTAAATAATTATTTTAAGAAATAATATTTAAAGAATACGGGGTGTTGCAGAATTAGAACTTGCAACACCCTATTTATTTTATAAGAAACCGAATAGCAAAAGTTTCCTATATTATAAAATGACAATTTAAATGCTGTATAAAGGCATTTATGTAACTAAAAAGGGGGATTTTATTAGTAATTAGTTATATTTGCGGCAGTTAAATTATTCTTTGTAAATTTTAATAAACACATAATAAATAAACTGTTTTATACAGCAAATAAAGGTGTTAAGAAAGACTGAAAAAGTAAGTAATCAAACAATATGAAAGTTGCAATAATAAAGTATAATGCAGGAAATATTTATTCAGTTGACTGTGCAATGAAAAGAATAGGGGTCGATGCTATTGTTACTGATGATAAGGAGATGATAGCAAAGGCTGACAAGGTGATTTTCCCCGGAGTAGGAGAAGCAAAATCCACAATGGAATACCTGAAGCATCATAAACTGGATCTATTGATTAAAGATCTAAAGCAACCTGTATTAGGTATTTGCATAGGAATGCAACTTATGTGTGCCAATTCAGAGGAGGGAGATGTTGATTGCCTTGGTATTTTTGATGCACCTGTTAAAGGTTTTAAACCTGACGGTATAAATAAGATTCCACATATGGGGTGGAATAATCTGAGAATAGAGAAAGAGAGTATAATAACAAGGGAACATGAGGGAAAATTTGTTTACTATGTACACAGTTTCTATGTCCCGGTCAATGAGTTTACAATAGCCAGTACTGATTATATTGAACCATTTAGTGCTGCATTAAATAAAAGAAACTTCTATGCTACTCAGTTTCACGCAGAAAAGAGTGGAGATGTAGGGGAAAGTATTTTGAAAAACTTCATCAATTTAAAGTAGATTTTAATGATAGAGATAATTCCGGCAATTGATATAATAGAGGGAAAATGTGTAAGACTTTCCCAGGGAGATTATTCAACAAAGAAGATATATAATGAAGATCCGCTTGAAGTAGCAAAGGAGTTTGAATTCAATGGAATTAAACGATTGCACTTAGTTGATCTTGATGGGGCAAAAGCAAGCCATATAGTGAATTGGAAAGTGCTTGAGAAGATTGCCAACAATACATCATTAACCATTGATTTTGGTGGTGGTCTGAAAAGTGATAAGGATCTTGATATCGCTTTTGGTAGTGGAGCCGATATGATAACCGGTGGAAGTATTGCAGTGAAAAATTCAGAGATATTTACAAGTTGGATTATGAAATACGGACACAATAAAATTATTCTTGGAGCCGATGTTAAAGGGAAAAATATATCAGTTAGCGGATGGCTTGAGAGATCCGATCTTCATTGGGATAAGTTTATCAAAAATTATTTTGACAGAGGTATAAGAAAAGTGATTAGTACAGATATCAGCAAAGATGGTATGCTTCAGGGTCCATCTTTGATTCTATATAAAGAGATGCTTCAAATGTTTCCAGATATATATCTGATAGCTTCGGGAGGAATCAGTAATATAAGAGATATCGAGATTCTGGAGGAGAATGGCATTCCGGCAGTAATTTTCGGAAAAGCTATATATGAAGGATACATAAAACTTAAGGATTTGCAAAAATTCTTATAATAAGAACGATTAACCATGCTTGCAAAAAGAATAATTCCATGTCTTGATATAAAAGATGGGAAAACCGTAAAAGGGGTAAATTTTGTAAACTTTCGTGATGCAGGAGACCCTGTTGAATTAGGTAGACAATATAGTATGCAGGGAGCTGATGAGTTGGTTTACCTGGATATTACAGCGTCGCACGAGGGAAGAAAAACTTTTACAGAACTTGTAAAGAAAGTGGCAGCTCAGGTAAATATACCATTTACAGTTGGAGGAGGAATAAATGCTCTTGAGGATGTAGATCGTCTTTTGAATGCAGGAGCCGATAAGGTATCAATCAATTCTTCAGCTTTAAGAGATCCTAATCTTATAAATCAAATAGCTTCAAACTTTGGCGCACAAGTATGTGTAGTTGCAATTGATGCGAATTTTGAGGATAATGATTGGCTTTGTTATCTAAATGGGGGAAGAATAAAAACAGAAAGAAAACTTTATGAATGGGCCAAGGAAGCTCAGGAAAGAGGTGCAGGTGAAATACTTTTTACAAGTATGACACATGACGGAGTAAAGACAGGATATGCAAATGAAGCACTTTTTGAATTGAACAAAATGTTAACTATTCCGGTTATCGCTTCCGGTGGAGCAGGTACAAAAGAGCATTTCAAGGATGCTTTTGAACTTGGACATGCCGATGCGGCTTTGGCTGCAAGTGTGTTTCATTTCGGAGAGATTCCTATTAATGAATTAAAGGAGTATCTTGCAAAACAAGGGATTCCTATTCGTATATAAAATTTCAATAATTGAATTTGATTAAATAATAATCTGATAAAATATATAATTACTTATGAATTTAGATTTTGACAAAATGGACGGATTAGTTCCTGCTATAATACAAGATAATATCACACAAAAAGTTCTTATGCTTGGTTTTATGAATCAGGCTGCTTTTGAAAAGACACAGGAGATAGGAAAAGTAACTTTTTTTTCAAGAACCAAAAACAGACTTTGGACAAAGGGTGAAGAGAGTGGCAATTTTCTAAATGTAGTTTCTATATCTAAAGATTGTGATAACGACACTTTGCTTATTAAAGTAAATCCAGTAGGTCCTGTATGTCATACGGGAGAAGATACATGTTTCAACGAGAAAAATGTAAGTGATATCTATTTCTTGAAATATCTTCAGGATTTTATAACAAAACGTTATAAAGAGATGCCTGAGGGTTCATATACTACTTCTTTATTTAAAAAAGGAGTGAACCGAATGGCTCAGAAAGTGGGTGAAGAGGCAGTAGAAACTGTTATTGAAGCAACCAATGGTACAGATGAAGGATTTATATATGAAGCCTCAGATTTGATATATCATCTTATCGTTTTATTGACTTCAAAAGATCATACAATTGAAGATCTTGCAGTGGAGTTGCAGAAAAGACATAAAGAGTAATAAAATTTATTCCACAATATTTCTACGAAGGATGAAAGTTATTAACCAACTTTCATCCTTTTTTATTGGTTGTAATAATAAAATTTTGATTAATTCGTATATATAATTGGATATACAGTTTAATTTTACAGTATAAATAAATTTTTTCAGATGGCAGAACAATTAATAGACTTCAGAGACGTAAATATATTACGACAGGAACTTATTATTCTTAAAGATATAAACCTAAAGATAGATAAAGGTGAATTTATCTATTTGATAGGTCGCGTAGGTTCAGGAAAGAGTAGTCTGATGAAGTGTATGTATGCTGATATACCGGTTTCCGGAGGTGATGCTGAAATCTTCAATTATAATTTAAAAAAGATCAAAAGAAAACATATTCCTTTTTTAAGAAGAAAAATAGGAATAGTATTTCAGGATTTTCAACTACTTACAGATAGAACCGTATATGCCAATCTTGAATTTGTATTAAAAGCAACAGGTTGGAACCGAAAAGAAGATATTGAAGAGCGTATCGATACAGTATTGAAGAGAGTCGACATGCATACAAAGGGGTATAAAATGCCACATCAACTTTCGGGTGGAGAGCAACAACGTGTAGTAATTGCTCGCGCCTTACTTAATAACCCGGAAATAATTCTTGCGGATGAACCGACAGGAAATCTTGACCCCGAAACAGGTATTCGTATTGTAAACATATTGAAAGATATTTGTGCATCAGGAACTACAGTTATCATGGCAACACATAATCATGCATTGACAAAGGAGTTTCCTGGAAGAGTATTATGTATTGAGGGGAACAATATTATCGAGCTAAATATGGATGAAACATCCATAAATGATATTTCTCAATACAATAAGGGTGAAAATCTTATACAAAATAGCACCCATTCATATTATCAGAATCAGAATGAAGAAAGTTCTGTAGAGAGTAATGAGGATACGGATATTAATTCTGAACTAATAGCAGAGAAGGAAATTGTTGAAGATATTCAGCAGTCATTCTCAGAGGTGCCTCTTGGGGAGAGTAAGGATGATGTGGATTGTCATGAATCAGAAGAGGAAACTATCGAAAGCCGGGAAACAGTGTTGGAGATAACTAACAATTATGACAATAAAGGCTTTACTCTTAATGATATGTACGCAACAAAGAGTAATAATGTTATTGTAAATAATGTTGCTAATGAAATAGTTTCTGAAGATAATCTTAATTCAGGATCATTATCAAATGAGGATACTTTTAATCTAAATGACAATTTTGATAATAAGAGAATTGAATCAGATAATGATAATTCGGATACCATTGAAAATATCGTAATAGAAGAAAAAGAGGAGATTCTCAATATAGGAGAATCTTTAATAAAAGAGGATAGTGCTGAGATAGACGAGTCTTTAAATCAGAATAGGACAGAAGTTATCACTGAAATAGAAGAAAACCTTGAATTATTTACATCCTTAGATGCTGAAATACCTGTTTTGAAAGATATTCATCAGGAGATTAATGATTCTGGATATGTGATAATTGATGAAGAATTCGGGTATTCCGAGATGGACACAGAACAGATTATAGAGGATATAAATCATAATAAATAACATTTTTTCAATTTCAATATTAACAAGCACATACTCCAAAATGGTTTATGTGCTTTTTTTATTATTAAAAATGATGAAAGAAAAACGCATAATGCAATAATATGCAATAATTATAAATCAAATATGAAAGTAGATAGGAGAAATTGATAGTAAAATGTAAAAAAATGAGTTTTTTCATTGATAAAATGAAGCAAAAACGGCATAAAATATTAATTTTGCAGTGCAAATAATGAAAATGATTTTGTATAATCGATTAAGTATTATAATCGAAATTATGGTGGATGAGGAAGGTCTCCCTAATGACGTCCAAACTTAAAATTATTGTAAAATTTAACCATTTAAGAAAGAACGGAAAATGAAAGTTTTAAAGTTTGGTGGAACATCTGTAGGTTCAGCACAGAGAATGAATGAAGTAGCTGATATTATTCTTGACGGAGAAAAGAAAATTGTAGTTTTATCGGCGATGTCAGGAACAACAAATACGCTTGTTGAAATATCTGATTATCTTTATAAAAAGAACTCTGTAGGAGCAAATGAAGTTATTAATAATCTTGAAAGAAAGTATTTCAACACAATTGAAGAACTTTATTCTACACAGGCTTATAAAGATGAAGCAAAGAAGATTATAAAAGCTAATTTTGATTATATCCGCTCATTTACAAAAGATCTATTTACATTATTCGAAGAAAAAGTTGTATTGGCTCAGGGAGAACTTATGTCAACTGCAATGTTTAATCTTTTTCTTTTGGAAAAAGGTGTAAAATCAGCTTTGATTCCTGCATTAGAATATGCAAGAACAGATAAAAACGGAGAACCTGATCCTGTTTACATTAGAGAAAAAATAACAGCACTTCTTGAGCAAGATCCTGATCAGGATATATATATTACGCAAGGATATATTTGTCGTAATGCTTATGGTGAAATAGATAATCTTCAACGTGGAGGAAGTGACTATTCAGCATCTTTGATTGGAGCAGCTATTGATGCAGCCGAAATTCAGATTTGGACTGATATTGACGGAATGCACAATAATGATCCAAGATTTGTAGAGGGAACTACACCTGTAAGACAGTTACATTTCGAAGAAGCTGCAGAACTTGCATATTTTGGAGCTAAGATTCTTCACCCCACATGTATTACTCCTGCTAAACTATCGAACATACCGGTTCGTCTTTTGAATACAATGGAACCATCAGCACCGGGAACTCTTATTTCTAATGAAACAGAAATGAAGAAGATCAAAGCTGTTGCGGCTAAAGACGGAATAACATCGATAAAGATCAAATCGGGCAGAATGTTGATGGCTTATGGTTTCATGCGTAAAGTGTTTGAAATTTTTGAAAGCTATCAAACTCCTGTAGATATGGTTACAACTTCTGAAGTAGGTGTTTCCTTAACAATCGACAATAAGCGTCATTTACCTGAAATTCTTGATGAACTTAAAAAATTCGGAACAGTTACAGTAGACGAAGATATGGTAATAATCTGTGTTGTCGGAGATCTTGACTGGCAGAACCTAGGATTTGAGGCAAGTGTTATAGATGCTCTTAAAAACATACCGGTAAGAATGATCTCTTATGGAGGAAGTAATTACAACATCTCCCTGCTTGTTAAGGCTAAAGATAAGAAAATGGCTCTTCAGGCTCTTAGCGACAATGTATTTAACAATTAAGATATAATAGAAAACGCGAAGACCTAAATATAAGTCTTTGCGTTTTTTTTAATAAGATAATCAACCCATTAAATTGATAGAAATGAACTTTCCTGTTGATAAACTAAAAAACATTCAAACTCCATTTTATTATTACGATCAGACTCTTTTGCAACAAACTTTAGATACGATAAACAAAGAGGCCGGAAAATATGAAGGGTATCACGTTCACTATGCAGTAAAAGCAAATGCTAATGATAAGATTCTTGAGCAAATCCGAAAAAGCGGTCTTGGATGTGATTGCGTTAGTGGCGGGGAAGTAGAGGCTTGTATCAATGTCGGATTTGAAGCTGATAAAATAGTTTTTGCAGGTGTAGGAAAAGCAGATTGGGAAATCAATCTTGGCCTTGATGCAAATATATTTTGTTTTAATGTGGAGTCGGTTCCTGAACTTGAAGTTATAAATGAATTGGCTCAGGCAAAAGGAAAAGTTGCTCAGATCGCATTTAGAGTAAATCCAAATGTGGATGCTCATACTCATCATTATATAACCACCGGACTTAATGAAAATAAATTCGGTATTAACCTGGATCATCTTGAAGATGTTATTGAACGTGCATTAAAACTTGAAAATGTAAAATTAATCGGTCTGCATTTTCATATCGGATCTCAAATCACAGAGCTCCATCCGTTCCAAAGCTTGTCTGAAAAGATCAATGAGATACAGGACATGCTTGAGTCAAAAGGTGTTGCACTTAAGGTTATTAATGTAGGGGGTGGTTTAGGTATTGATTATGTTCATCCTGAAAGAAATCCAATTCCTGATTTTGAAAACTACTTCGCAACATTTAATAAATATCTAAATCTTAGAGAAGGACAGGAATTACATTTTGAACTTGGACGTGCAGTGGTATGCCAATGCGGATCTTTAATTTCAAAGGTACTGTATGTTAAAGAAGGAACTGTTAAGAAATTTGTGATAGTAGATGCAGGAATGACAGACCTAATAAGACCTGCTTTATACGAAGCTCATCATAATGTAGAAAATATATCAAACCATGGAGATGAAATCGAGACATATGATGTAGTTGGACCAATTTGTGAATCATCAGATTGTTTTGGAAAAGATGAAAAATTATCTATAACAAAAAGAGGTGATTTGCTTGCTTTCAGAAGTGCCGGTGCATATGGTCAGATTATGGCATGTCAATATAATTGCAGAAAACTTCCTGCAGCTGTATATTCTTCAGAATTATAAAATAAAATATATAAAATTTGAAAGCGTAAATCTTAGGATTTGCGCTTTTTTTATCTCTATTTGCATTTAATCATATTAGTAATGATTCTAAATAGAATTAATGTTATATATTTGCATAAATTATAAAATGCTCTTAAATAGATATTAATGATTAAAAAGAAAAGAAATATAATCTCAATTTTACTTATCCTACTTTTTGTAGGATATGAGATTTCCGCCTTTTCTTTTACCCACACTCATATAATTAATGGTGTTACTGTAGTTCATTCTCATCCCTTTACAAAGGATGCAGAATCTCATAATCATGGAAGTTCAGAGATATCGTTAATTAATTCAATTTTAAATTCTGATATATACGATTTTACAAACATAACCTATGACTTTATATGTTATGATTGTATATTATATCAGTTAATCATACAATCAAATATATCCTTAACCGGGCCAATATCTAAAAATCTAAATCCAAGAGGCCCACCTTGTATTCCCGAAATAATAAAATCTAAAATTGATTAGGTTATCTCTTTTATCTGCATATGCCTTTTGAAATTATAATATTAATGCAGATAAATTTAAAATCAATTCAAAAGATCGTATATCAAAGAGATATATTATCAGCTTTTCTATATAGATAAGACAGATTCTTATCTATAGCTATTTACGTCTGACATTCAGTTGATAAGACATAGTATTTCATGTCTATTAATTAGAATGCAATAATAATTTACAATAAATGATTAATAAAATATATATAGTATTGGGAATACTATTACTCTTTATAATTACCACGGATTCAATCTCTGCCTCTAATTTACCTGAAGCTAATAAAGTATTAATGATTAAAGGTAAAGTTATTGATAAAACAAACGGAGAGCCGTTACCTTTCATGACTGTATTGTTGAAAGATATAGATGGTGAACATTCTCATAATACGGGTACTCAGACAGATGAACAAGGAGAATATTCGTTCACTTCAATCTGTAAAGGAAAATATGAATTGAAAGTTCAGGGTATAGGCTATATACCTTCGCAGAATATAGTTGATATTAATTCAGAAAATAAACATATAAATTTTGAACTTGAAGAACAGGTTTTTTCAAAAGATGAAGTTGTAGTCTCTGCTAACAGAAATGAAACAAACAGACGTCTTGCTCCGGTAGTAGTCAATGTATTAAGTGGAAAAAAGCTGGAAACTGTCAATAGTGTAGATTTGGCACAAGGACTTAATTATCAGTCAGGACTTAGAGTGGAGAACAATTGTCAAAACTGCGGATTCCCTCAGGTAAGAATTAATGGTCTTGAAGGACCTTATTCACAGATTCTGATCAATTCACGTCCTGTGCTAAGTGCCCTGAGCGGAGTCTATGGATTAGAACAGATTCCAACTAATATGATAGAAAGAATTGAGGTTGTAAGGGGTGGCGGAAGCGCACTATTCGGCTCAAATGCAATTGGAGGAACAATTAATGTAATTACAAAAGATCCTAGTGACAATACTTTTCAGGTTAACAGTAATGTAAGCAATAGCCTTGGTAGAAGTTGGCAAACAAATATCTCTGCTAATGTATCCTTAGTAGATGAAAATAATAAATATGGTATAGCAGCATATCAAGCATTCAGAGACAGACAAGCTTTGGATATAGATAAAGATGGATTTTCAGAGATAGGAAAACTTAATGCAAGAAATTTCGGGTTTAGAAGTTTTTTCAGACCTTCTCAAAGAGGTAAAATAACACTTGAATATCATACAACACAAGAGTTTCGAAGAGGTGGTGATAATCTTGATCTACCTCCACATCAGGTTGAAATTTGTGAACAAACCGAACATAGCATAAATGGTGGAGGCGTGACATATGATCAATATTATGGAGGTGACAAACATAAATTTTCATTATATGCTTCAGGACAACATATAGACAGAGATAGTTACTATGGAACATCAATGGATCCTAACGCTTATGGAAAAACATCAGATTTAACTTTTGTATCCGGAGCAATGGGTGTTAACTCACTAACGAGATTCCTTGTTTCTCCTGCTACTTTGACTTATGGTGTTGAATATCAAACTAATTCACTACATGATCGTCAGATTTATTCTGAAGAAGATGAAGAACTGCATGACTTAAAGCAGAATGTATATATTGGAGGGGGATTTTTACAAAGTGAATGGACAGGAGATTATCTAAGCTTCCTTGCAGGAGTTAGAATGGATAAACATAATTTGATTGACAATCTTATCTTCAGCCCGAGAATGAACCTATTATATAAACCAAGTGAATATATTCAAACTCGTGTTACATTTTCTTCCGGATTTCGTGCTCCACAAGCATATGATGAAGATTTACATGTTGCTGCAGTAGGGGGTGAAAAACAAAGAATTGTACTTGCCGATAATTTGAAAGAGGAAAGATCATATAGTTACAGCGGATCAATCGATCTATATAAAGATGTTGATAAATGGCAATTCAATTTATTATCGGAGGTTTTTTATACCCAACTCAATGATGTGTTTGTTTTAGAAGAGATAGAAAATGATATTCAGGGTGTTCAGGTTCTTGAAAGGAGAAACGGTAAAGGAGCAACCGTTTACGGTTTGAATTTTGATGGAAAGATCGCATATGCTAATATCATGCAGTTGCAAGCAGGTATTACCATACAAAGAAGTAAATATCAAGAGCCCGAGAGATGGTCACTTGATGAAGATGTAGAACTTATTGAAACGATGCTTAGAAGTCCTAATACATATGGTTATTGTACATTTACATATAATCCGACGAAACGTTTGCAATTAGTAGCAAATGGTGTATTTACAGGCACAATGCTTGTTCCTCATTTTGCGGGAGGAGATATTAATAAAGATGAGATAAAAAAATCTGAAAGTTTCTATGATATCAATTTTAAGATAGGATATGATTTCAAATTAACTAAACGATTAAATCTACAATTAAATGGAGGAGTACAAAACATACTTGATTCACGTCAAAAGGATTATGATAAGGGTCCGGATAGAGATTCAAAATATTTTTATGGACCTGCACAACCAAGAACCTATTTTGTAGGAGTTAAGATATTTAATTGATTATATCGAAAAAAGAGCTATCCCTTTATAACGGAATAGCTCTTTTTTTGATAATTATTAAACTAATATATTATTCTAAATATTTAAGAAGATCACCTACAGTAAAATTACTTCCTCCTATAAATATAAAATCATCTTGAGAAGAATCATTAACTGCTGCATTATAGGCATCTACGACATTTTTATAAACATTTCCTTTAAGATTATATGATGTAGCTTTTTCTTTAAGTTCCTCTGCGGGAAGAGCTCTTGGAATTTGAGCTTGAGTAAAATAATATATAGCTTTAGTAGGCAATAACGATAATATATTAGATATATCTTTATCATTAACCATACCTATTATAATGCGTAAAGAATTACATTCAATTTGATTTAATTTTTGAGAAATGTAGGTTATACCTCCAACATTATGACCTGTATCACAATATGTAAGAGGGGAATCAGATAGTTTTTCCCATCGTCCTCTAAGTCCGGTTGATGTCTTGACCTCTTTAAGTGCATCAATTACATTTAGATCAGATATAATCAATCCCTGATTACGAAGAATATCAGTAGCGGATAGTATTGTTTTTAAATTATGAATATGATATGAGCCGTCAAGGTCTGACTCAATTTGATCATATCGAGAACAGCTATAATATGAATCATTAAGCGAATCCACCTGTTTAAGATCAGAATATAATTGTTCGGCAAAGTAAATCTTCGTTTTTTCAAGTTTAGCCTTATCGGTGAATATTTGTTTTACCGTTAAAGATCCTGATTCACCTATTAGAACAGGGATATCGGATTTAATAATGCCAGCTTTTTCCTTAGCAATCTGTTCTTTGGTATCACCAAGAAATTGTGTATGATCGATACTAATATTGGTAATTATAGAGAGTAATGGAGATATAATATTTGTACTATCTAATCTTCCACCAAGTCCAACTTCAATAATTGCTATATCTACATTCATTTCTCTAAAATAACAAAAAGCCATCATCATAGATAACTCGAAAAATGAAGGATGTATATATTCTATATTATTAAAATTGTTCTCTACAAAATCAATCACATACTTTTTAGATATCATTTCACCGTTTACTCTTATTCTCTCACGGAAGTCAACAAGATGTGGTGATGTATAAAGTCCCACTTTATAACCTGCTTTTTGTAGTATAGCAGCAAGTGAATGAGACGTGGAGCCCTTTCCGTTAGTACCACCTATATGGATAGTTTTATATGATTTATGTGGGTGATTAAAATATTGATCTAATTCTATTGTATTTTGCAGTCCGGGCTTATAGGCAGATGCTCCCTTATGCTGAAAAACCGGTAATTGTTTATACAGAAATTCTGTAGTTTCCTCAAATGTCATAGTAATTTAAATAATTTGAACGCAAATATCTGTAAATAAAATATTATATTTATGTAAAAGGGTGCAAATTATGTTAGATATTAATTTGGATTATATTAATTGATTTAAGATATGTATACTCTTATATTTCAATTATTAGTTTAATTAATTCTTGCAAGATCATTATTAACCAATAAATTAATTAATATGAAAAATTTCGTAATAGATACCAATGTCATTCTACATGATGCTGATTGTATTGATAATTTCCAGGATAATAATATTTATATTCCAATCGTAGTACTTGAGGAACTCGATAAATTCAAGAAGGGTAATGAACAGATTAATTTCAATGCGCGTGAATTTATACGAGAACTTGATAAGCTTTCAAGTAAAAATATATTTACAAAAGGAGTTTCACTGGGTAGCGGAAGGGGGAAACTGTTCATTTTGATGAATCAAGAACAAAATGAGAGAGTAGTAACTAATTTTACAGAAAAGATCGCAGACAATAAAATACTCTCTGCAACAATGCAATTAATAGAATCGCATCCTAAACAAAAGATAGTATTAGTATCTAAGGATATAAATCTTAGAATGAAAGCCCGGTCAATAGGTATAGAAGCTGAAGATTATTATTCTGATAAGGTTGAGAACACAGATATGTATTCAGAATTTCAGAAAGACCGTTTCACTGCTGATCCAAGGGTGATTGATAGTATGTATAGTGCAAAAGCAACATATACACCAGAAGAATTGGTTTTTGATAAATCACCAATAGCAAATGAATGTTTCACATTAAAAGATGCTAATAGCTCGGTATTGGTAAGGTATAACCCTTTTATATCTAAAATTACCAGAATCATAAAATATGAAGGAACAGGTATAAAGCCCAGAAATGCAGAACAGTCGTATGCTTTTGAGGTTCTCTGTGATCCTGAGGTGAAACTTGTGGCTCTTACCGGAAGAGCAGGGACAGGGAAAACGTTGTTGGCTTTAGCATCTGCTTTAAATCAGGTTAATAAGTATAAGCAGATATTATTAATGAGACCTATTGTATCATTGTCGAATAAGGAGATAGGGTTTCTTCCCGGTACAGAGAAGGAGAAGATTGAGCCATATATGCAGCCTTTATTTGATAACCTTTCTGTTATAAAATATAATTCTCCTGCTGATATGAACAATAAAATTGAAACATTGCAAAATGAGGGAAGACTGACTATTAGTGCTCTTGCTTATATAAGGGGACGTAGCTTTTCTGAGTCATTTTGTATTATAGATGAAGCTCAAAATCTTACACCTCATGAGATAAAGACTATTATTACTCGTGCAGGAGAAGGGACAAAGATGGTGTTTACTGATGATATACAACAGATTGATTCACCATATCTTGATTCAGAATCTAACGGTTTGGCCTATATGATTGCTAAAATGAGAAATCAGCCAATTTTTGCTCATGTTAATCTTGTAAAAGGAGAAAGGAGTCTGTTGTCAGAAATAGCGAGTAAATTACTTTAAATTTACATAAGATTCATATACAATTAAATTAATCCCAAAAGTTGAACATAAACTTTTGGGATTAATTCATATATCACAATTGAGTTTTATATATAATTTACAACTTTTTATATTTTTAAGCAGCACTTCTTTGCAATAAAAAAAGCTGTAAATGTTGTGAAAGATTTATCTTTGACATAACTAAAACAATAATATTTTTTAATAATGAATATATTATCAAAATATGGAAGATTAGGGTATATCATGTTATTTTCTACATTGTTCTTTGGAGCATGCGAAAAATCAGATACTCTTGGTGACGAAGATGCTCTTGGGGAAACAGCAAATAGCAAAGTAAACCGTTGGGTTCATAATACAATGAAGCAACAATATCTTTGGCTTGATGAGATAAAAGACTTTGGGGATTATAGATCTAATGCTGAGCCAATGACTTTTTTTAGTTTATTGATATCAGATAATGAGAAAAGAAAGGATACCAATGGAAATGAATATTATTATTCATATATAATAGATAATAATACAACAAAAACATCTCATACAAATAAAGACACCTATGGTATTGAATTCGTGGCATATAAAATCACTAATGAGAACAGATATGAGCTTAGAGTAATGTATACTCTTCCTGGATCAGCAGCCGAAAAATCAGGGATTAAAAGGGGGCATTGGATAGCTCTCAATAATGGTGAAAAGATAACAACCATAGATGATATAGAACAATTTTTAAGTGGAGATGCCAAGTTGGTCACAGTAATTGATTACGGGGAGTTAACAATTGACGAATCAACAGGCAATTATTCTCCGAAAATTTATGACATTCAATTGGCTAAATCAGAAATTACCTATGACAACCCTATAGTTAAGAATACAATATTTAATGAAGAAAGTTGTAATGTAGGATATTTAGCTTATACTCATTTTACTACAGGTCCTGACAGTTATGAAAATGTAGAATATAATAATCAATTGACAAAAATATTCTCAAATTTTAAAAATGAAAATGTTACAAAACTTATTATAGATTTGAGATATAATGGGGGTGGATATTTGTCATGTGCTCAACATTTGGCATCACTTATGTCTCGCGAAGAACATAAAGAAAATATATTTTGTAAAGTAATAAGAAATTCACAATCTCCTTATAGTAATAACGTATTTAAAATAAATGAAAATAATCTCGGTTATCTTGATTTAAATGATATCTATTTCATCATTTCCGAATATACAGCTTCAGCAAGTGAGGCTCTGATTAATGGGCTAAAGCCATTTTCTAATCTAAATGTATATACAGTGGGTACAAGATCAGAAGGAAAAAACCTGGCTTCAAATAACTTTGTTAATGAGGGATTAAAATGGGAGATCCAACCAATTACCGGAAAAGTTTGTAATATGAACGACGATGGTAATTATGGATCCGGATTTGCTCCTGATTACAAAATTGATGAATTTGACGGAGAAAATTATGGATGGTATTGGGGTGAATTCGGAACAAAGGAGGATAAAATTATCGAATTTATTATTGATGAAAAAATAAATGGAGCCACAACAAAAAGTATAAATAATCAGACTGAAAAACAATCTGTTTATATAAATAAAAAAGCAACAAGATCTATATCTTCATTGAAAAGAAAAAAATATAACGCAGCTATTGCTGATACATATATTTCCAAATAAGATAGATTATTTATATTTTGGGTATTTTTTTGTTGATATTAACGTAAATATGACCAAATTAATAGAGATATTTAAATAATTTTCAATATTATAATCTATAGTTTTGTATAACAATTCTATAGATTATTTTTTTACACTGACTTATGCTTAAAGAATTAAATAAACGTGTATTAGTATCTCTTCTTGTATTCTTATCTTTTTTGAATATCTCAGCTCAACGAGTCGGACTGGTTTTGAGTGGCGGAGGAGCAAGAGGTATTGCTCATATCGGGTTAATTCAGGCTCTTGAAGATAATAATATTCCTATTGATTATATAACGGGAACATCTATGGGTGCAATTGTCGCATCTTTATATGCGATGGGTTACACTCCGGAACAAATGATAGAATTGATACTTTCTGATGAATTTAGACTTTGGCAAACGGGTAAATTTGATGATAAAATGATCAATTCATTCTTGCAATCGGAACCAACACCCGGATTTTTTAGTGTGAAGATTCCATTGAAAGATTCTCTTAATCTTAAACCAAAACCCAAATTTTTACCTGAGAGTCTTATTAAACCGCAACCTATGAATTTTGCATTCATAAAACTTTTCTCTCATGCCACATCAAGAACAAACGGTGATTTCAATAAATTATTTGTTCCAATAAGAACAGTATCGTCTGATGTTTATAATAAAAAAGCGATAATAAGTGGAAAAGGGGATTTGGGTGATGCTGTAAGAGCGTCTATGTCTTTTCCTTTTGTTTTTAAACCTATTGAACTCAATGGAGTATTAGTATATGACGGTGGAATATATGATAATTTTCCGGTAAAAGTGATGAAAGATGAATTTGCACCGGATTTCATAGTAGGTAGTGTTGTATCTAAAAATCCAGACAAACCACAAGAGGGTGATCTTATGGGGCAGATAGACAATATGGTGATGCAAAAAACTGATTATGATATAGATTCAATAGACGGATTGGCTATAAAATATGAGCTTGATGATGTTTCTCTGCTTGAGATGAATAGGGCTAAAGAGATTTTTGATATAGGATATGAAGGTGCTCTTGAGTATATTGATTACATTAAGAATAGGGTAGATCGAGAAGTCAGCAAGGAACAGGTTAACTTGAATAGAGAAATTTATAAGAGCCAGGATCCTGTAACCACTTTTGCCGATATTAAACTTCAGGGTTTGAATAAATCCCAAGAGGCATATGTTGAGAAACGATTCCAAAATAATAAAAACAAGGAAATAACAATGGAGGAGGCTGAAAAAGCGTATTTCGGTTTATTCTCAGATTCAAAAGTAGAAGATATACGTGCATGGGTTAGCGATAATGATTCTGCCGGACATACGCTAAATATGGATTTGAAACTTAATAATAATATTGAAGTTGCACTTGGGGGATTGATTACCTCGACAAATGCCAATAGAATATATTTAGGTCTGGATTATCGTATGTTGAATCTTTATGCTTTTGATTTTGGATTGGGAACTCAAATAGGTAGAACATACAATACCGTGGATCTTAATGCCAAAGTTATGATTGCACGTAAAAATCCTAAGTCTCTTGAAGTTAAAGTAGCCTATTGGAATCAGAAATTTTATGAAAGTGAAAGGTTATTCTCTCTAAATGAATCTCCATGTTTTATAAAAGAGGATGAAACATATTTACGTCTAAATCTGGGTACAGGCATAGGAAATTCAGGAAAATTGATATATACAGGAGGTGTGGCATATATTAGAGACGAATATTATCAGAATAATCAGGTTAATTTTGCAAATTATAGTTCTGACAGAAGTGAATACAAATTATGGAATGCAGGAATCGAATTGGATATAAATAGGATTCTTGTGAGAGATTTTCCAACAAGTGGATACAGACATTTACTAAGAGTAGGTGTATTTGGAGGAGAAGATAAGTATACACCTTCTCAGAATAGAGATTTTACATCTCCACAAAATATACATAAGGAATCAAATAAATTTTGGTTACAGACTAATTATCAATTTGAAAAATATATTAAGTTGAATAAACAATTCAGGTTAGGATTGGATGCTGATGTAAATTTATCTTCCAAACCTGTGTTTTCAAATTATACAGCAACAATAATTCAAGCTGCTGCTTTTAATCCTACATTACATAGTCAAACAGTTTTTAATGAATATTATAGGGCTAATAATTATATCGCACTTGGATTGAAACCAATATTCAAATTGAACGATATTTTTCATTTAAGAGCTGAGGGATATGCTTTCCAGCCATTGATACAGATTAAACAGGGAGCTAATAATATTGCAGAATATACAGACTTCACGCTTAAACCTAAGTATATAGCTGAAATTTCGGCAGTATGTTCGTTACCTTTTTCCACTATCTCAGCTTTCGTAAATTATTATAGCGCACCAAAGGGCAATTTTAATTTCGGCTTGAATATTGGATTCTTATTGAATACTCCTAAATTCTGTAGATAAGATTAATCGTGTAAATCCATAAGAAGAATATTCTCGGTAGTTTCACGTTGCGCTTTACTTGCTTCTATAAGGGCTTCCCACTCTTTACTAAATTCATTAGTCCGATCTATTTCAAAATTCTCAGATCCGAATTTCTCCAGTCGATCAAGGACTAATCCTACTGAGATTTGATGGATATCCATAGCCGGTTGCCAGGCATGTATTCTTTCGTTGTCATTAACAACTTCCCGAACAATGCCTATATCGACAAGTTTTTGAAGTATTTGTGATGTTAATTTGGATGGGATCTTGTATAGAGAACTAATCTCTTCGCTGTTAAGAGGTGGCAGATCATTTTGGAACCTTTTAACAATTAACGTCGCTATAAGTATCAAAACAAAATCATGATATCTTCTGCTTATATTATTTGCATCTTGTTCAAAACTGAAATTCTTGATATTCTGAGATGCATATGCTAGTTCAGCGCCAAAAAGGCAAATAAGCCATGATAATTGAACCCATAATAATAATAATGGGAGAGCGGCAAAACTACCATATATTGCGTTATACTTTGAGACCCATATTTGACCTCTTATATAAAACCCCTGGAATATCTGAAATGCAATACCTGAAACTATTCCGGCCCAAAAGGCATTAAGAAAACGAACTCGGGTATTAGGTATAATAATAAACAGTATAGTAAATAAGATACTTGTAATGACATAAGGAGCTAATCTAAAAATCATTACACTTATTGGGTCAAATATAAACTGGAAATAAGGGAGTTTTATGCTTGTAGTTATAAAAATTGATAATCCACTTGAGACTACCATCAATATAGGTAAGATTAGAAGAGTGGAGAGATAATCAGTAAACTTTCTAAAATAAGTTCTTGATCTTTTTATTTGCCAGATATGGTTAAAGGCTAGTTCTATATTTCCGATAAGGCCAATTATGGTCCAGATAAGGAAAACTAATCCTATTCCTACAAATAAACCATTTTTTGTCTGGTTTATATAATTTGTAACGAATTCAAATACCTTTGTTATAATATCTTCCTGACGTGGAAAAAATTGAGTTAATTGTTGTTCCAATAAATCTTGGAATCCAAATCCTTTAGAAATAGCAAGAATTAAAGCAAGAACAGGAACAATAGCTAAAAGAGTGTTGTACGTAAGAGCAGAAGCTTTTTGAGATAAACCGTCACTTATAAAAAAACGGATGGTAAGTATAATTGTTTTGGCTATGTTTACGAGATGTTCTTTTATCCCGGAAACTTCATGTTCTGTTATTCTCCAGATTCCGTAGGTGAAGAAATGCCAAACTTTTCGGATTTTGTCAATGAAAATTTTTATTCTGGATTCAGATTTATTGTTTTTCATAATAGAATAATATTAAAAAACAGTAGGAATATGAGCCGGGTTCTGTCCCTTAAGAAAAGGTATCTGTCATTTGTCTTGACTATATGTCACCATATAGTTCTAGCGGTCTACCCCCCGACATCGGACGAGCAATCCTTATACGTCGGTATACATGACCTTACAACCCATAAGATGTACGGCGTAATATGTTGCCATACTACCCGGTGAGCTCTTACCTCACCTTTTCACCCTTACCTGAAATCAGGCGGTTATTTTCTGTTACATTACTTAACCATCACTGACTACTTCCCGTTAAGAAGTATGGTGCTCTGCGTTGCCCGGACTTTCCTCCCAACCAAGTTGAGCGACAGATCATCCTACTGTTAGTGCAAAGATATATATATTTTGATACCTTTTAGAATGACCTCTTTATTAATATCGTAAAAGATCATAATAAAATATTCATAATTTAAAGGTTTTATATGATTTAATGTATATTAATTAACAAATTGTTATCATTTGTAAATTAATTCTATAACAATTCAACAAGGTAAAAATTCAAAAAGTTTTCAAAAATAAAATGAGAGTATTAATTATAAACTTTTATATCATATCATCGGCATATAGTTGTGGAGCGATAATAAAGCCTCAATTATCTTAAAATTGTCGTCAGATTATAAAAGATATATCTACATTTGTATATCAAATGGGCATTAATAAATCACAGGCCTAAATATATAGAGAACTATAGCATTATTGTTAGCATGTATCAAAAATTTCCATCGCTATTATTAGAGGACGCCGTAAATGAATTTTCAAAATTACCCGGTATCGGTAGAAAAACTGCATTAAGACTTGTTTTACACTTATTAAGACAGGAAACTGCTAGTGCTGTGAACTTTGGAGAATCTATTTCAAAGTTATGTACCGAGGTTAAATACTGTAAAATATGTCATAATATATCTGATACAGATATTTGCTCACTTTGTTCCGATAAAGAGAGAGATCCCTCAATTCTATGTGTTGTAGAAAACGTAAAGGAAGTAATGGTAATTGATAATACAAGACAATTTAGAGGAATGTATCATGTATTAGGGGGAATAATATCACCAATGGATGGGGTTGGACCTTCTGATCTTAACATTGACTCATTGGTGGAAAGAGTCAAATCAGGAACCATTAAAGAGGTTATTTTAGCATTAAGTACAACAATGGAGGGAGATACTACGAATTTTTATATATTTCGTAAACTTGCGCCTTTTGATATTAAGATTTCAATAATAGCACGAGGAATCTCTATTGGTGACGAAATCGAATATGCTGATGAAATAACTTTAGGAAGATCAATACTAAACAGAACCTTGTTTACAGATGCCTTTAAAGTTTAATTTATTACCAAAATCATTATTATGAATTCATTTAATAAATCTAATATTATGTCATTAGTGAAACAAATACGTTTGTTTTATCTTTTTTTCATAATAATAACTGTTACATTTGCATTTATTGCGAATATATTTCAAATTAATACTACAAACGAAGAGGTCAAGATATCTTTAGAATCAATAATGATAGTAATGAATCTTGCTACAATCCCGTTCTCTTTGAAATATTTTTCCAAAAAAATTAATCTTCTTAATGATAATACAGATATGGAAGAGAAGCAAAAGTTATACAAATGCTTTTCAGTACAAAGATTATTATTATTGGGAAGTGTAATAATATTGAATTTGGTTATATTTATGTTTCTTGGGAAAGGGTCTTGTCTTATTTGTAGTTGCCTTATTTATCTTACTACAATATTCTTTTTTCCTACCACGAAGCGCATAAGCTCAGATCTATCAGGAATTACTGAATAATTTATTTCTGTTACATGAGAAAAACGAAAATGAAAATTAGCATAATAATAGTAAATTATAAAGTAAAATTTTTTCTTGAACAATCTCTTCTTTCGGTGTATAATGCAACTTCTGATATTGAAAGAGAGATTTTTGTAGTTGACAATAATTCGGAAGATGATTCAATATTATATTTGAAAGAACGTTTTCCTGATGTATTTTTCATAGAAAATTCAGATAATGTAGGTTTTGCAAAAGCAAACAATCAAGCAATAAAATTAGCAAAAGGGGAATTTATTCTTTTATTGAATCCTGACACATTAATAGGGGAATCAACACTTCATGAGACTATCAATTTCATGAATTCTAATAAAAAAGCTGGTGCACTTGGTGTAAAAATGATTGACGCTACAGGACGATTTCTTCCTGAATCTAAAAGAAGTATCCCAACTCCCTGGGTTTCATTTTGCAAAGTATTTGGTCTTTCAGCCTTTTTTCCACATTCTAAAATTTTTAGCCGTTATAGTTTAGGATATTTAAATAAAAATAAAATTCACAAGATAGATATTCTAGCAGGTGCGTTTATGCTTTTTAGAAAAGATGTTATCGAAAAGATAGGTATGCTTGACGAATCATTCTTTATGTATGGAGAAGATATCGATATATCATACAGAGTGATACAAGGAGGATATGAAAACTATTACTTACCATCTCCAATCATTCATTATAAAGGGGAAAGTACACCTAAACATTCAATTAAATATGTGAAAATATTTTATGAAGCCATGGATATTTTCTTTAAGAAACATAATTCTGATACTTCATATATATATACATTCTTTATTCGCTTTGCTATCCTATTTCGTGGATTCCTTTCTGGTATATATCGTGTATTTTATCGAATTTCGGAAAAAATATCTCCATCTAAACCGGAGGATTGTAATATTCTAATCGTTTCTGACAATGAAGAATCTACAATAATTAAGGAGATTATAAAAAAATCTGATATATATATCAATTCTGTTTCTCTTGAGAATTTCAAATTAGATATATCAAAATTTAATGATCTGATAAAAGATAAAAATATTACAGATATTATATTATCTGATTCTATTTATAAGAATGATGAAATAATCAATATAATAGAGAACCTTGGTGAGTTAAAATTAACCTTTTCAATACATCTCAAAAAATCACAGACTGTCATTTCTCCGGGAATGAAATTTAATAACAATATTCATGCTTCAAGATAATAGAATATATTTAAGAGCTCCAGAACCCCACGATATTGATTTTATTTTCAGGATAGAAAATGATTCTTCTTTATGGAAATATTCTCAAACGATATCTCCATATTCTAAACATTCATTGATCCAATTCATAAGAAATGGGAATGGAGATATATATCAGACCAAGCAATTGAGGTTTATGGTCGTGTTAAAAGAAACAGAAAAGCCAGTGGGAATGGTAGATCTTTATGATTTTGACAACTTTAACTCCAAATGTGCAATTGGAATTGTAATAGATAAAGAAAATCAAAACCAAGGATATGCTTATTCCACTCTGAAATTGACATTGGAATATTGTTTTAAATATTTATCCTTAAATATGCTATATGCATATATTCCCGAGGATAATATCCCAAGTTTAAAACTTTTCAGAAATGTAGGATTCTCTTGTTCTGCAGAGTTAAAAGAATGGTTTAGGTTTAATAAAAGATATTATAATGTATATCTAATGCAAATTCTATCGGAAGAATAGTTATCAATTAAGCGAAGGATTTATAGGAAAATTTATCCATTTATGATAACTCGTATTAAGATTTAGCAAAGACTCTTTCCATAGATTATCGCTATTCTCATTGTTCAGTATATTTAGTTTTTGAGATTTCTTAGCAACTACCCAAGACTTATCTTCAATCTCTTTATTCAATTGATCAAAATCCCAACCTGAATATCCGACAAAGAATTTAATAACTCCATTTATTTTATTTCCGGATCTGATATAACTTAACATTATCTCGAAATCACCATCTATATAAAGATTTTCTCCAATTCTTATTGATCCCGGAATTAGATTTCCAAGAGAATGTATATAGAAAAGACGATCTTTACTTACAGGTCCGCCACAGAATAGAGGAATCTCTTCTTTTGCTCCCAAATCCTGAATTACCATATCTAAAGTAAGATTACTTTCTTTGTTAAGGATAAGTCCCATTCCTCCTTGTTCTTCATATTCAATCATAAGAATTACAGAACGGTTGAAATGCTTTTCATGCAAAAAAGGATCAGAAATAAGCAAACATCCTTTGTAGGGAATGAGGTTGTTGCATTTAACTTTAAATATATCGGAATTAATAATCATGTGTATCGGTGTTAGATTTATAACTAATATAAAAAAATAAAATTAATAATCAAATATCTACTTTGATTTATAACGAAAAGCACCGATAATTATTCATGTATAATTACCGGTGTTTTATATTGTTGCTTTAATAAATTCTTAAATTAAGCCCAACCTTTGTCTGTGTAATAATACATCAATTTTGTAATAGATTCTCGTATATCATCTGAAAGGTCATGATCGAATACATTTTTGATCTCAATACGTCCATGAAATTCTTGTATTGATTTTAATAAACGTTCTGAAAAAATCTGCTTCTTATCATCAAGCGGTATCGAGTTATTAAAACCCATTGTAACAACATGACTGTGGGCTACTACATAAGCAAAGAGGATTTTTTCTCCGCTTTTATCAGCAATACATTCATAATGAGTAGGAGTATCTATCTCTGCCACACAAGGTGGTACACATCCCTTTAATATTTTCTTAATTTCAGAAAATGATTGATCTATCTGTGGTTTATTTAAATGTGACATAATTAATCTGATTTATTTATTTTCATTAATAAAACGTTTATAATAAATTATTGTTTACTTCCGGGAACGTTTAATTTGACGATTAGGAGTATTATATACATAACTTTGAGACAATAATGATTTAGAATTAAAGTCAACCAACGAGGAAGGATCAATAGGATTCCCCATAAATCTAGTTTCAAAATGCAAATGAGTTCCGGAACTTCTTCCTGTATTATTACCTAATGCAATTGGCTCACCTGCGATAACATGCTGATTTACTTTAACAAGATACTTAGAAAGATGAGCATAAATTGTTTCCAATCCATTATTGTGTCTTATAACCATGTAATATCCATAACCTCGAGGTTCATACTTTTCCAATCTTACTTTTCCATCAAAAGCAGCTCTTATTGTATCGTGCATTTTAATTTTTAAATCTATCCCATAATGAGGACGCTTATTTCTCATTCCAAATTTGGATGTAACAATACCATCTGACGGAAAATAAAAACCTTCAAGATTAATTTCATATTTATCCGGTATTTGGGATCTATTAAAAGAAAGCGGAGTAAGAAACTCAGATGTCCATTTCTTATATAATGATTGAGCAGGGTATTTTTCAATGACGCCCATCGATCGATATGGTATTATAATAGAATCATTATTATTTGTAGAAATAAGCATTGAATCATTGTATAGTTGAAGGGCAATAAGATTTTCAAGAACAGATTGTTCTACAGAAGAACTAATATCTTGTGAAATTATTGAAATACGCAGAAAAAGAGAAAGCAGTATACAAATAGGAACTAATATAATTTTAATATTAATTTTTTTATGATATTTCATAATTAAACTTCTTAATCAAATGACTCAACGAATATTTCCAAACAATCTTAAATCATATATTAATATAAAATCAAACATTTTTTTCATAGGAATTGTTTTCTTTTTAAACAATCAGGAATAAAATGAAAAATGAAGATGATCTACTTTTGGATATTCTAAGAAAAGAGTATCATAGGGAAACTGATTTTTATATTACTTGCGATTTACCTCAGGATATCAAGGTGAGGATTAAGAATAATATTTTAAATATAACATACAACAAGGAACTATTTCAAGAACCATTTGATCGCGATAATATCTTCGAAGCTTGGATGATTATATTCTATAAATGGGGAATCTTTGATAAAATAGAAATGGATTGGGATGAATATGAAAGTGAATATGATGCAGATTATGTTGCTATAATTTGTAGATTAAAAAAATTCATTAGTAACTTCTCATCATGGTTTAATTTATCTATAAAGGATACAGAAAAATTAGATAAAACGATATATAAAGAACCTGATATTAAATCAATAGTAGAATCAATTGTAAATATTACCTGGTATTTTGAAACAGGAAACAATATCTCTTTTACTCTTCCAGATTCTATAAGTGTTGATATAATAAATGGAGAAATTATTCTCAGATGTATTGAAAGTTTGGAATCTACAGATAAAGATTCTACCGAAAATCGGACTAATCAATATTCTCCTATTGAATTAATACTTAAAAGATGGACTTATTTAGATTGCAAATTTGAAGGATCTTTAAAAAAGGAAGTAGATCTTAACTCCGAAGGATTGTATAATGAACTAATAAAAGTAGGATATACAGAACGAGATCTGTTGTTTCCTACAACAAGATAAACAATGATTACTCAAAAATTAAACTTATGAAAAAGGTTAATATAAGACAGATAGAGGGAAAAAATGTACAGCTTTTTGCTGAAGACATGATGAAGGTTTTCTATTTTCGTTTCGATAAAGGTGACAAATTACCAAATCATTCCCATAACGGGTTAGGAGTAATGCAGATAATAGAGGGTAGTATCATTCTCAGATTTGATACAGGTGAACAGATCGAACTTGATAAAGATGATATATTTGAATTCAACACTTCTGTAATTCATAATATAGAAGCAAAAGAAGATTCAAAACTTATACTAACATTAGCAAGTTATAGTAATTAAGTTTTTGGGGAGCCTTTGATTATTAACTTAATGGTATAAACTGTTCTATACATCTCAATTTCATTGTGTCTATTTAGTTCAAACAATTTGATAGTCACAATATCTTGATGATGAATTATACTCTATATTTTTAGACAAAATGCATAAAAAAAGCAGCGAATATAAACTAATTCGCTGCTTTTTTATTGTAAAGGAATTTAGAACGTGAAATCAGCACAAGCTCTTTCTTCTCTATATTGTCCTATAAATTTGGCTACTTCCACATGGTTGGGATCATCTCTGTACTCTTTTAAGGCATCCCAATCTTTATGAGTAGAAATCAATGCGATATCGAATGATTCAGAAGGATTTTCATTAATACCAACCTCAATAGTTTCTATTGCAGGTACCATTAACTTTAAAGCCAATAGCTTTGATTTGATTAGCTCCATAATCTCCTTCTTAGTTTCTACCGATTCCATCGGCTTAAGCTTAAATAACAAAACGTGTTTTACCATATCTAAAATCTTAATGTATCTTTGCGTGATGCAACTTTATTATTTGTTTAATTGTTGAATTAAAGATTCAAAGCAAAGTTAAACTTTAAATCAATAAAGTAAATATCTATTTTATGAAATAATTAATCAAATCTGATTAAAGAAACTATGTTAATAATTGGAATAGCCGGTGGTACAGGATCCGGAAAAACTACAGTTGTAAAGAAAATAATAGAAAGTTTACCCCCAAATGAGGTCGCAGTGATTCCTCAGGATTCATATTATAAAGACAGTAGTCATATGCTGCTTGAAGATAGATTACAGCAAAATTTTGACGAACCTAAAGCTTTTGAATGGGAACTTATAGAGAAGCATCTTAAAGAACTCAAAGAAGGAAAATCAATTGAACAACCTATATATTCATATCTTACATGTTCAAGATCGGAAGAAACAATTAAAGTAGATCCTAAGAAAGTTGTTATAGTAGAGGGGATACTTGTTTTGACTGACAAACGTCTAAGAAATATGATGGATATTAAAGTCTTTGTAGATGCCGATGCAGATGACAGACTGATAAGAGTTATAAGCAGAGATTGCGTAGAAAGAGGACGTACTGTTCAAATGGTTATAGATAGATATGAAAAGGTCTTAAAACCAATGCACAATCTACATATAGAGCCGACAAAAAAATATGCAGATCTTATTGTACCACAAGGCGGCACCAATACAGTTGCTATTGATGTATTGACTAATTTTATTGCTGGAAAACTGATCAGAACGAATAAATAATCTGATCATTGATTAATATTCATCACTATAAATAATACAATGCATAAATTTATTTTTTATGTTTTATTTTCTTTTCTTTTCACATCTTGTTTATATAAAGAGAATGATAAAGGAAAAATCCCTGATATAGAATCGGAGGAATGTGACAAAATAAAAGTAGCCATATTATATGGTTCTTGCTCTTATTTTGTATATAATGAAAAGGAAATGGGATATGAATATGAACTTATCTCTCAATTCGCCAAATATACAAACAATGAAATCAGAATAATCCCTGCATATTCAATTGACGAATTAAATGAAATCATAAAAAATAACAGCGCTGATGTAATAGCCTATCCTTTAATAAATGATACTATTTTATCAAAATCGCAATATACTCCTTGTGGAACAAAAAGGATAACATTTCAGGTATTGATACAAAATAAACAAAACCAAAAAAATCAGGTTACGGATGTAACACAATTAAGGGGAAAAGAGATATATGTAGAAAATAATTCCCGTTTTCATAAAAGACTTATCAATCTCAACCATGAGATAGGAGGCGGGATTATAATAAAATCGAATCATCAAAATCAAATCTCTTCAGATGAGCTGATACGCAAAGTGGCAAAAGGAGAGATAGATTATACAATTGCAGACAATAATTTTGCAAATCTTAATGCTACTTTCTTTAATAATATTGACTCCAAACTTCCGATAAGCTGTGAACAGATATCCTCATGGTTAATTTCCAAAACAAAACCTGAATTAAAAATTCAAATTGATGAATGGTTTAACAAGGACAAACATACGCCAACTTATGCACCAATAGTAAAAAGATATTATGAAAAAAGTATAGATTCAACCGTAACAATAAAATATCTGCTTCAAGGGAACAAATCTTTATCGGTATATGATCAAATATATAAAGATAATGCAGCCAAATTGGGTTGGGATTGGAGATTATTAGCAGCATTATCTTTTGAGGAATCAAGATTTGATCCTTATGCTATTTCTTGTGTTGGAGCACGAGGGTTGCTACAGATGATGCCGAAAACAGGTTATCGTTTTGGCCTTACTGAAAATACTTTTACCGATCCTGATGAGAACATAAAAGCTGGTACAAGATATTTAAATTCTCTTCAGCAAATTTTCAAATCCGTCGACGATCCAGATCAAAAGGCTAAGTTCGTTTTAGCCTCTTTTCACGCAGGTGTGGGCCATATTCTGGATGCAAGAGCAATTGCCCGTAAATATGGTTACAATCCTGATATTTGGGACAATAATGTATCATCATGTCTTATTCTAAAGGGAGAATCAGAAATATATAAAGATTCAACAATTGTAAAATGTGGATTCTTTAACGGTATCACGACACTTGAGCATGTTAATAATATCACCTCGAGATATAAAGAATTTACACAGCGTATTAATCATTAAATTACAATTCCTTCATCAATCTATCCAATATCTTTTGAATAGCAGGACAAGTTTCACTGTTTTTAATTGTCAAATTATAAATTTGAAAAAACTTTTTTCTATCTGTATGAGGATATTCTCTACAAGCTTTTGGCCTATCATTATATATTGAACAATAATTATCGTCACAAATAAAAGGGCAGGGCATTGATTTAAAAACATAATCACCATCTTCATCTATTTTAAGATATTTATCAACCACATCACGAGGTTTAATTCGTAAGGCTGAAGCTATCTTTTCTATATCTCTATCAGAAATTCGAGGGCCCAGGGATCTGCAGCAATTTGCACAAGAAAGACAATCAATATCTTCAAAAACCTCTTCATGGATATAATGAATAGTATCATCAAGATTCTTCAATTGATTCTTTTTAATCGAGCGAAAAAAAGTCTTATATATACTATAATTCTTCTTTGCTTTTTCCCTTATAATAGCAGGGTCATAAATATTATTTGATTTTGCCATCAAGCTATGTACATTAAAAAAGTTGCTTATACACCAGAATTAACAATGGTATCTAAGCAACATCTCATTTTATTATCAAAAAACCTATTAACGGCTTTTTCTTATCAAATTAATAAATTCTTCTCTTGTTTTAAGTTCGGCAAATGCACCAGAGAAATCCGATGTTGTAGTGATCGAATTTTGCTTCTCTATTCCTCTCATTTGCATACACATATGTTGAGCCTCAATTACAACCATCACGCCAAGAGGATTCAATGTTTCCTGAATACACTCTTTTATTTGCATTGTCAATCGCTCCTGTACCTGTAATCTTCGGGCAAAGACATCTACTACTCTTGGTATTTTGCTAAGACCAGTGATATATTTATTAGGAATATAAGCGACATGAGCCTTGCCGAAAAAAGGAAGCATATGATGCTCACACATAGAATAGAAATCTATGTCTTTTACAATCACCATCTGTCTGTAATCTTCACGAAACATAGCACCCTTGATAATCTCCTTCGGGTCTTCGGTGTAACCCTTGGTAAGAAACTTCATAGCTTTAGCAACCCTTAAAGGGGTTTTTATCAACCCTTCTCGTTCGGTATCTTCTCCCAGAAGAGATAAAATCTCTTTATAATGGAACATAAGTTTTTCCAACTTCTGTTCGTTATCAATATTGTCTATGTTATTAATATTATTATTCGAGTTCATTCTTTAAAAATAAAAATTTAATCTTCTTAGTTATCCGGTATAGTGCAACTTGTTTAATCCTGATTAATTCATGAGAAATAAAAGATTTCTAATATCTTCTTATTGGGTATTTTACAACATCATTTGAAATAAACATCTCTTTCCATCCGGGAAACTCTTTTTTTATATTTCTCAACATTGCCTGAGCCTCTTCGTATGTTCTGAAATTTCCTACTCTGAGTTTCCAAAATGGCTGATTAAATGTAACATAAGTATCAACGTTAGGCATTTTTTCTTTTATTTCAGTTTCCATTGAATAAGCCTGATTTTTTGATTCACGCTGATTGTTTCCTGAAAAAATTTGAATTCTATAACCACGACCTACAACATATGCAACATTTTCAGAGATCTCAAGATTACTTTGTGCCTCTAATCTATGCTTTGACATTAAAGAATCAAGTCTGGGATCCTGAAATATTCTTATTCGACCTTTATTAAGCCCTGGTGTTGAAAGATGTTCTATAATTTGTTTCTGGTTATGATGATATTCATCTTCTTGTATAGTCTGAGAACAAACCACAGAGGAAAAACACACCGATATAAATAAAGGAGCAAAATATTTTGTCATCATTAATTTAAGTTTTGTGCAAATATAAATATAAAGAACGAAAGAATATAATCAATAAAAAATATAGAATACTGAATGTTATTAAATAATTAATATAATTCGATATAATCGACTCGAATTAATAATTATAAAATTAAAAAGCGTTATTTCCAAACTAAATTTGAAAATAACGCTTTTGGTTATCTTGAGAAACTTTTTTTAATTAAAAAGCTTCGATAATTGGCATAAACTTGTCAACTTCAAGAGATGCACCACCGATAAGACCTCCGTCAACATCAGGATTAGCAAAAAGTTCTTTTGCATTTGAACCATTACAGCTACCACCGTAAAGAATAGAAGTATTATCAGCTATCTCTTTGCCATAGTTTTCTTCGATAGTTTTACGGATAAATGCATGGATTTCCTGAGCTTGATCAGCTGAAGCAGTTTTACCTGTTCCGATTGCCCAAACCGGTTCGTATGCAATTACGATTTTAGCAAACTCTTCTGCAGAAAATCCGAAAAGAGCTTCTGAAAGTTGAGTTTTAACAACTTCAAAAAATGTTCCGTTTTCTCTCTCTTCAAGAACTTCACCAATACAGAAAATAGGAGTAAGGTTGCTTGCAAGAGCTAAAGTAGTTTTAGTTTTCAACATTTCATTTGTTTCTCCGTAATATGCACGACGTTCTGAGTGACCAAGAATTACATATTTAGCACCTGTTGATGCTACCATTGGAGCAGAAATTTCTCCTGTATATGCACCAGATGTATGATCAGCACAATTTTCAGCACCTACACCAACAACTTCAGTGTTTACAGACTGGCAAACAGAAGCAAGGTGAATAAATGGAGTACAGATAACAACGTCACAATTAAGTTTTTTACCGGCAAGAGCCTGATCTAAAGATTTAGCCAACTCAAGACCCTCTTGTAGAGTCTTATTCATTTTCCAGTTACCGGCAACAATGTTTTTTCTCATTTTTTTTTAATTAAAGTGATTAAAATATTTCTATTTGATTAATCTTTATTGATTTCGCTTTTTCTTTTTTTATCAATCAGTAACATTAACGTTCGATTGGAAAGCAAAAGTACAAGAATTGGAACAAAATAAATAATGAATGATAATAAAATTATTATTTTACTATTAACTTTTTTGATGCTTAGATTAATTTTTTTATCAACATATTCCTCCATATGAACAGGTTCAGGAAGATCTGATACATTTATTTTATCTATGATTTTATCTTTATATAATACAACAAGACCAGGATTAGACCTAACAATAGTTTCAATCACAGTTATATCACCGTAAATGTATTCAAAATCAGAACCGGTTAATTCGGTCCAATATGAAATTGCATCCTGTTTATTTGAAGTTAATATATAAAATGGCAACTTCATCTCTGATACTATTTCGTGAAGTTCTACTATTTTGTCTATATTCTCTTCATCTGCGTTTAATAAATCATAAGATAAAAGGACGAAAGCGACCGTATCATTAGATAAAAATTCATTTGTGATATCATTACCATCTATATCTGTAATAAAGAAATCTTTTATAGATACATCTTCATTTTTATGATCTATTACAATTGTCTCAACAAAGTTCCAACCCTGATCATCCGAAGGAATTTCATTTAAACCAAACTTTTTCTTTTCTCCGTTCTTCTCATATACCAGAATATATTCTTTCTCGTTTGTCTCATTTAACCCCATTGATTGTTTTATTTCAGTTCCAACTTTATATGGTCTAAAATCAAGTATAGGCAGATGTCTTATACCCAAAAAGGATATTATTATAGAGAATATAAAGGAATATGCCACCACAACCCATCTGATTTTTAGATAGAAAGGCGACTTTATATATCTATTATAAACTAATAAAACGATAGAGCAGGCCAATAAAAAAAGATTTTTATAGAATGTCTCCCAATTATTAAGAGAGATTGCATCACCAAAACATCCACAATCATTTACGGCATTTGTAAGTGCAAGCCATAGAGTAAGAGGGGTAAATAGCAACATGAACATTAAAGCACATATTGATGATAATTTTCTATAAGATCCCCAAAGTAATGATGCACCTATTGAAAACTCAACGGCGGATAAGAAAATTGATAATGTAAGAGTATGATCCTGAAAAAAAGATATATTTAAAGCTGTAAAATAATCACCGAATTTTATTGCCGATCCTATAGGATCAACAGCTTTAACAAATCCGGAAAATAGAAATACAACAGCTATAATCAATCTACAGCATAATACTATTATATTAACAACATTCTTTTTCATCTTTAAAATGTAGTTTTATTAAACCGAAAAGAGCATAATTTATCATATCCATATAATTGGCATCTATTCCTTCTGATATCAATGTCTTTCCTTTATTATTTTCAATCTGTTTAGTTCTATATATCTTCATCAAAATCAGATCAGTATATGAACTGACGCGCATCAGACGCCAAGCCTCATCATAATCATGATTTTTAGCATACATAAGATTTTTTGTTATGGTCATAAATTCATCGTATAATGATATGGCTTCATCATAACTCAAATCATCTTTATCTGAATATCCCAGCTTTAATTGAATAAGACCTATTATTCCATAATTTACAATAGCTATAAATTCGGGAAATATACCTTCTCCAACTTTTGATTCTTTCTTAATCTCAAGACTTCTTATCCTATTGGCTTTAATATATATTTGGTCGGTGATAGACTCGGGCCTCATAATTCTCCATGAAGCGCCATAATCTTTCATTTTCTTTGCAAAAACATCTTTGCATATATTTATCACTTCTTCAAATTGATCTATAGTGTTTGCCATAACAATAAATATGAATAATAAGTTTTTTTCTTTTAGGTAAATATTACTTAATTACAATAATCTCAAAGGTGTTATTTTCTATTTATCTCGCATTGAGATTAAATACTCCTTTTATGTCATTAAGAAGATTATAATGTATCTCTTCAATAGCATATTGAATAGGTTCAATAATTGATCGAGAAGGATTTTTGGGAGTAATCACTTTTAGTCCCTTTGGAATGGTTTTAATAGTAATTTCATTTCCAAGTCTGAAGGGTTCTCCATCAATATGCATAACCTCCTCCTTTTCTGTAATTATCTTAACCGATTTATCTCTAAACATATTAATATGTTTATTTTTATTTATTTGCTTTGTAAAAAGCTGAATTGCAAGTTGTGGCACTTCTAACACATTAAATGGTTCAAGAATAGTTATATCCATTAATCCATCTTGCATACTTGCTTCGGGAGCAATATAAGCATTATTCCCATACTGCGATGCATTACCTATTGCAACGAGAAATGCCTTTTCTATATTATAACCCTGAGATGAAACAAGTTTATAATATCTGGGTTTATATTTTACATATTCCGTAAGTGCATTCTTAAGATAAGTAAACCCTCCGCGATGTTTATCTTCTGAGAATTTCTGACTTACCCAGGCATCAAAGCCGATTCCTGCGGTACAAAAGAATATATGATCATTTGCCATACAATAATCTATATATACTATATGTTCATCATTGATAGCTCTCAATGCTTTACTCGTATCAAGAGATATCTGCAAATGTCTGGCAAGACCATTTCCGGAACCTAAAGGTACGATACCTAATGCGGTATCTGTCTGTACTAAGGCTTTTGCCGTTTCATTGATTGTACCATCACCTCCAATAACAATAACATATTTTATTCCATTACTCACTGCTTCCGAAGCAATCTCCGTAGCATGACCTGAATATTCGGTATACTCTATTTGTATTGAAAATTTCGAAAGATCGATATTCTCATATATCAGTGAGGGTATATTATATTTCGGTCTTACCCCCGATATAGGGTTTATTATTATTACTACCTTTTCTTTATTTTTTTTCATTATCACACTATCGCCAAATTATCACAAATGTAATGTTTTTCTTTAATAAGTTAATTTATCAGACATAAGGAGCAATAAAAAAGTTGTTTTTTATTAATGTGAAAGTAAAAAATAATTAAGTTTGTGGCGTTTTAAAAATCTAAGTAATTGTAAATAATATTTATTAGTTAAATTCTGTTCTAAACAGTCTTGATTATTGAATTAAAACCTCAATTTTATATTATAATTAAACTTAATTCTTTACAATTTGTTAGATTTCAGTCAGTATATTAAAACAATTAACTATGAACGGAGTATCATTCCGTTTCATACCTTGAAAAAAATAATCAATAAATGAAATTACTTCAAGAAAAACTATCAAAGTATGATGCCCCTCAGAAAGCGAAAGCTGCCGGAGTGTATCCTTATTTCAGAATGATAGAAAGCGATCAGGATACGGAGGTTTATATTGATGGGAATAAAGTATTAATGTTTGGGTCTAATTCTTATTTAGGATTAACCAATCATCCAAAAGTTAAAGAAGCCGCAATTGAGGCTACTAAAAAATATGGTACAGGGTGTGCTGGTTCAAGATTCTTAAACGGAACTCTTGATATTCATGTTGAATTAGAAAACAAATTAGCAAAATTCGTAGGAAAAGAAGAAGCTATTGTTTATTCAACAGGTTTTCAGGTAAACCTTGGTGTTGTTTCATGTCTAACGGGAAGAGAAGACTATATTATATGGGATGAACTTGATCATGCTTCTATTATTGAAGGAAGAAGATTATCATTTTCTAATTCTCTTAAGTTTAAGCACAATGATATGGATTCATTGGAAAAAGTATTGAAAAAATGCGATCCCGATAAAGTGAAACTAATTGTTGTTGACGGAATTTTCAGCATGGAAGGTGATATTGCCAAACTTGATGAAATTACTAAACTTTCAAAGAAATATAATGCTTCCGTTATGGTTGATGAAGCGCACGGAATTGGTGTGATTGGACGAAACGGGAGAGGGGTATGTGATCATTTCGGTGCAACAAATGATGTTGATCTTATAATGGGAACATTCTCTAAATCATTTGCTTCATTAGGTGGATTCATTGCAACGGACTCTTCTATCGCAAATTTCCTTCGCCATCATTCAAGATCTTATATTTTCTCAGCTTCTGCAACTCCTGCTGCAATTGGTGCAGCAAGTGCAGCTCTTGAAATAATGTTAAGTGAACCTGAACGACAGGAACACCTTTGGGAAATGACTAATTATGCTCTTGATGGGTTTAGAAATATGGGATGTGAAATAGGTCACACTTCTACACCTATTATTCCTTTATATGTTAGAGACAACGACAAAACTTTCCTGTTAACAAGAATGTTACTTGATGAGGGAGTTTTTGTGAATCCTGTAGTTTCCCCCGCTGTTGCATCAGACAGTACACTAATAAGGTTCTCCTTAATGGCAACACATACTAAAGAACAAGTAGATTTTGCTCTAAACAAAATTGAAAAATGCTTCAAAGCTCTTGAAGTTATCAAGTAAAGAAATACTAATCAAAATATTAAAGTCATATATATTCACTAATATATATGACTTTTTTTATACATTTATTCTAAATAAAAAAATATTATTTAACATTAAAAAATAATTTTAACCAAATCCAGGCATGCTGTAAGATTGTTTTATAGATAAGATTCTAAATATTCAAAATTTAAAATATGTATTTTATTCTTGTTTCACTTTTGATAGTAATTTTAATTCAAACCATTATACTTACTTATATATATAGGCGCTACATTTCAATAAAAAACAGTATCCCTATTCCCGATACCATATTATCTGAACTAAATCTGTTAGAAGATACATTAGATAATATGACACATATTATCGCAATAAAAAGTGAAGATTTCAAATACAGATATGTTAATAAAGCATTTTGCCATATAATCTCAAAAAGTAAAGAAGAAATCATCGGTGCAGATGATTATGATCTTTATGAAAAGATTGAAGCCGATGAATATAGAAAACTCGATAATAATATTCTTAAGAGCCTAAATACCCTAAATACCCATGTTTCGTTAGAGGAAGGATTTCTTTCCGAGGGATCATCATATTGGAGAATATTCAGATCAATATTTTCAACAAGAAACAATAAGAAAATGATACTCTCAATAGCAGTCGATATTACTGATATTTACACATTGACAAGAGAGCTTGAATTTGCAAAAAAGAAAGCCGAAGAATCAGATAAATTAAAATCGACATTTCTGGCCAATATGAGTCATGAAATAAGAACCCCTTTAAATGCAATTATCGGATTCTCAGAGCTTCTTCAAAATACTGATGACAAAGATGAAAAAAAGGAATATAGAAATATAATAAATAGTAATAATGAAATATTATTAAGACTTATCGGAGATATCCTTGATATGTCTAAAATAGAATCCGGTACAATAGAAATAAAAAAAGAAGAATTTAATCCAATATATATATTTGATGAAATATATACAACTTTCCTCAAGCATAATAACAATCCTGATTTAACCATAAATAAAATGATCCTGACAAAAGAGGATAAATTCATATCTGATAAAAATAGATTTTCTCAGATATGCACTATCTATCTTACAAATGCCATAAAATATACACCAAAAGGTCAAATTACTATGATTCTTGAAGATATAGAAGAGGGACTAAAAATTACAATCAAAGATACAGGAATAGGAATAGAGAAACACAAACATGATCTGGTATTTAAAAGATTTGAAAAGTTCGATTCTTTTGCTCAGGGCAACGGTTTGGGACTTGCAATCTGTAAAGGTATTGCCGAAGCAATGGATGGGAGAGTTGGTTTTGAATCTGTTCCGGATAAAGGGTCATCATTCTGGGCATGGTTACCTTATGAAACCGAGTAGTTTACATTTGTATACAATAATCTTACAAATATAAATTAAATTACAAAAAAAGAGACATCTTTATAAGATGTCCCTTTCCAATATATTTAATAAAATCATATTACAGTGCATTGATCAGATCAATGCTGTATATTAATATTTTACTTTTCAACAACTATATCCATTCCCTTCTTGATAGCAGTTTCATTCATAGGAATAAGTTTATGATGTCTTTCCGGTAGAGATTTTTTCAAACCTTCAATCACATTTTCCAGTTTTACCAATGGAACAACTTTTAGCAGACCACCTAAGACAATCATATTAAAAGCCTTACTATTCTGCATTTCTGTTGCTGCGTCCATTGCATCAACCTTAAATACTTTAATATCTGTTCGTTTGGTTGGCTGATGAATCCCATAAGAATCATAAATAAGAACACCACCTTTTTTTACTTTACTTTCAAATTTGTCCATAGATGGCTGATTTAAAACAACCACAATATCATACTCATTAAGTACAGGCGAACTTATTCTCTCATCATTAAGGATGACTGTTACATTTGCGGTACCACCACGCTGTTCAGGTCCATAAGATGGCATCCAACTCACTTCCTTGCCTTCCATTAAACCGGAATATGCCAATATCTTTCCCATAGAAAGAACGCCCTGACCACCAAAGCCGGCTATAATAATTTCATGTTTCATAAATTAGATATCTTTTAAATCTCCAAGAGGATATTGTACGAACATATTTTCTACCATCCATTTATTAGCCTGATCAGGCGTCATTTTCCATCCGCTTGCACAGGTAGAAACAACTTCTACAATAGAAGTACCTTTTCCTGCCATTGAATTTTCAAAAGCCTTGCGTAATGCCTTTTTTGCCTTCTTCACTGCTGCTGCAGTTTGTACAGATTGACGAGTTACATAACATGTACCCTCTAACTTTACAAGGAGATCTGAAATTTTTAAAGGATAACCGTTCAATTCCGGAGTACGACCGTAAGGACATGTTGCTGTCTTCATTCCCTGAAGAGTAGTAGGAGCCATCTGTCCGCCTGTCATTCCATATATTGCATTGTTAACAAAAATAATAACTATATTTTCACCTCTGTTACATGCATGAATTGTTTCGGCAGTTCCGATAGCTGCAAGATCACCATCACCCTGATATGTGAAAACCATCTTATCAGGCATAAGACGTTTGATTGCTGTTGCTATTGCAGGAGCTCTACCGTGAGCCGCTTCCTGCCAATCGATATCGATATAATTATAAGCAAAAACCGCGCAGCCAACAGGAGCCACACCAATTGTCTTATCTTCCATACCCATCTCCTCTATAACTTCGGCAGCTAACTTATGAATCACTCCATGACTACAGCCAGGGCAATAGTGCATAGGATTATCGTTCATCAATTTAGGCTTCGTATAGACGAGATTCTCCGGTTTTATAATATCTATAGTATTCATATTACTTCTGATAAAAGTTAAATAATTGTAGGGGAGTCCTATAAGAGATATTTAAGGATATAAGTGATGATTCTTGTACCGATCGCACCAAATCCACAATACATCCACAATCTGTCGGTCGATTTATCCTCTGTCACAAACCACAATATAATCGTAGCTGCTGCAAGCAGATAAAAAACAATTGTCAGAACTTTATTGATCTGTTTTAAATCACCATTCATAACTCTTAAGGAACCATTTGATTAAGATTTGTAATAACTTCTGAAATCATCTCTTTTGAGATAGATTCACCGGCATTAGCCTTAATAGAAGATGATGGATCTGTAGCAATTCCAAGTTCATCTTTCATTGCCACCCAAACCTCATCAGGATCAGGAACAATACCACCTAAACGACCATAATGCTTCACAGGAAGAGAACACTCTACTGCAAGTTTGACGTCCTCAATCATCTGGCCTGCATTAAGTTCCATTACAAGTATTCCTTTTACCTTCTTAGCATATTCCTTTATAGCTTTGCTCGGGAAAGGCCACAATGTGATAGGACGTAAAAGTCCAACCTTCACACCCTCTTTTGCCGCTGTTTCTAATGTTTTCTGACAAATACGCGCTGAAGATCCAAAAGCAATAATCAAATAATCTGCATCCTCACAATTGATTGCTTCATATCTTACTTCGTTTTCTTCAATCTCTTTATATTTCTTCTGAAAACGAATATTATTTTTTTCCATTTCTGCCGGATCAAGTTCAAGAGATGTTATTACATTTCTTTTTCTATCCGCAGGTTTTCCTACAGAAGCCCATGGTGAGCGCTCCTTAATTTCCGCATCTGTTTTTCTTGGTTGAAATGGAGGTAGTATAACTTTTTCCATCATCTGACCAACGATTCCGTCTGCAAGAATCATAGCAGGATTATTATATTTAAAAGCAAGGTCGAATCCAAGAGCAACAAAATCTGCCATCTCCTGAACAGATGCCGGAGCAAGCGTTATTACTCTATAATCTCCATGACCTCCACCTTTTACAGTTTGGAAATAATCAGCCTGACTTGGTTGTATAGTTCCTAAGCCCGGTCCACCTCTCATTATATTAACGATAAGAGCCGGAAGTTCGGCACCCGCAATATATGAAATTCCCTCTTGCTTAAGACTAACACCGGGACTCGATGATGATGTCATAACTGTCTTTCCACATCCTGCACCTCCGTAAACCATATTTATTGCCGCTACTTCACTTTCAGCCTGCAATACTACCATTCCGGTTGTTTTCCATGGAGCTAACACCATCAATGTCTCCATTATTTCCGATTGTGGGGTGATTGGATATCCGAAATATCCGTCACATCCATAGCGAACTGCCGCATGTGCAATTGCCTCATTCCCCTTCATTAATTTAATCTCTTCTGACATAAGCTGTGTTTACTTCTGAAAAAAATTAATCTACTTTGACTTTATACACTGTTATGCATCCGTCCGGACATACATAACCACAATTTGCACAACCTATGCAATCATCAGGTTTTGCGCTGTAAGCATAATGATAGCCTTTATCATTAACTTCCTTTGGTTCAAGTGCAAGTACATCGACAGGACATGCCACAATGCATAGATCACATCCCTTACATCGTTCAGTATTTACAACAACGGCGCCTTTGATTTTAGCCATAATTCTATATTATTAGTAATTCGTTCGCAAAGATAATTTTTTAGAGATAACAAATTTATTTTTGTCGATATTCTTTCGCAGAAATTATATTAAAAATGAAAATAATTTATCATTTTTTTTAAATAATCCGTTTTTCATAGCAATCTGTTGTATCAAATCTCTATTTTACACACATTATTAATCCTATTTTGATGTTTTGGTGATGTTATCTCTATTAAATTTGTATCATGACAAATAAAGATATTAATAAAAGAATATCACAGGAAAAGATGACTCTTTCCAAGATGATTCATATATATTGTAAAAATCATCATAAAGATAATTGTGAATATATTTGCCCTGAGTGTAAGCAACTATTAGAATATGCTCTAACCCGAATTCAAAGATGTCCTTTAATAGAAAATAAGCCCACGTGTAAACGTTGCCATATCCATTGTTATGCAAAAAAGGAGAAAGACTTAATAAAAGGTGTTATGCGTTATGCGGGTCCTCGTATGATCTTTTATCATCCGATTATTGCCATAAGACATATAATACGAGAGATTGGCACTCACAAATAATTATAGATGAAAGAGAATTGATCAATCAAAAAAAATAAAAAAACCATTGAGTTTGTTTTCAAAAACTATCTCAATGGTTTTTTTTATTTTCATCTCTGTAAATTTCTGTTATGCATGAGAACAAGAATGTTCTTTACAACCACACTCTTTTGGCATATCCTCAAATAAAAACTCTACATTACCGGTATCAATATCATGATATGCTGCTACAATACCTATTTTCCCTTCATCATAAAGGTTTTTCAATACCGAACTTCTTGTTAGAATTTCATCCATAGAATGATGTATATTATGCTGTGTTACCGCATCAACAAATTCTTGTGATGTACACGAACATCCCGGCATCTCTTTTTTTACCTCATCGATAGAAACATCGAGTTTTTTTAACAACTGAGTAAGTTTCCCAACTTCTTTACCGGCACATGCACCACCTGATGCACCACATTTACTATGTCCGAGAATCATAATCAATTTCGATCCTACAACCTGACAAGCATACTCCATACTACCGATTATGTCGTCGTTTAGGATATTTCCCGCTATTCGTAAACTAAAAATATCACCAAGACCCTGATCAAATATCAGTTCCGCTGAAGTTCGGCTATCCATACAGCTTAGAATTATAGCAAATGGATGTTGTCCGTGTTTATAATACTGAACCTGATCAAGAAGATTGCGATTTAGTTTTAAATTGTTCACAAAACGCATATTCCCGTCTTTAAGGAATTGAAGTGCCTTTTGTGGAGTCATTGTTGCAAGAGTTTCTGATGTATGTAGTTTCATTATATTTATTTTTTATTTGTTCCTTAACTATGTTATTATATCCCTTTTAATTTGAAAAATATCATTCTTATCTTATCTAAAGTATTATTCCTATCAGTAATAGCTTTTATTATAACAAATGTTAGTAGACCAAGAGCAACTCCGGATAAAAGATCAATCATTACCACTGCTATCAATGTGACGAAAAAAGGGATGAAATTAAATAATCCTTTTTTCCAAAAATGGATAAACAATGAGGGTCTTGCCAATTTATAACCAACAAGAATAAGCACTGCGGCAAGTGTTGCCATAGGAATCATATTAATTACAACAGGAAGTAATATTATACTAATCAATAAAAACATGCCATGAATAATAGCCGAGAGTTTTGATGTTGCACCGGCTTTTGCATTCGCCGAACTTCTTACGACAACTGATGTCATAGGCAATCCGCCAATCAAAGAACTTATCAGATTACCAATACCCTGAGCTTTCAGTTCTCTATTGGTATTAGTTATACGTCCTTCCTCATCCATCTTATCAGCGGCCTCTATACAAAGCAATGTCTCAATTGAAGCTACAACTGCAATAGTTATACCGATAATCCAAACTTTTGAATTTGTAAATCCGGAAAAATCGGGAAAAGTAAACATTGAGCCGAATTCGCTCACGCTCTGTGCTATAGGAATACTCACTAACATATTTCCTTCTTGTGCCAAAGAGCTATTTAAATTAATAAAAACAGCATTTATTGCTATTCCGGCAATTACTGCCACAAGTGCAGCAGGTATCATATTGAATCTCTTTAGGAATCCTATATTATTCCATCCAATCAAAATAAGAAGTGATACAATTGTTATAAGGATTGCTCCCGGATGGATAAAGTCAGATAGAGAAGAGAAAACCATTGTGATTTGATTTAATAAACCAATCTCTTCATTTTGAAAATTTCCGGTCCATCCTGTAGCAGCTTCAAGCTGTTTCATTACAATGATAACTCCTATACCACCAAGCATACCTTCAATTACATTTGAGGGAAAGAATCGCGAAATTGCTCCGGCTTTAAGGAAACCTAATATTATCTGGATTATTCCGGCTATCATACCGGCAAGAAGTATCAACTCAAAAGAACCAAGATCAGATATCCCGGATATCAATATAGCGGTAAGACCAGCAGCAGGACCAGAAACACTTATATGAGAGTTACTTAACCAACCAACGACAATTCCGCCTATTATACCTGAAATGATTCCTGACAAGGGTGGTGCACCCGAAGCTACGGCAATACCTAAACAAAGTGGCAAAGCCACCAAATAAACAACTAAACCTGAGGATATATTAGTTTTAAATAGTGAAGTTATATTCTTATTTTGCATATTATTATTTTCTGATTAAATGATATTTTGCAGATCTCTCTGCTAATAAAATTTAGGTACATACGATGAGTCATTGTCATAATAATTTATGACAACAATACTAAAGCCACACACAGATATTATATTATATATATGCGAGGGAATTTAAAATATACAAATCAGATTTCGGGAGGGGGGGTAACAAATTCAATGTGAGGCGCTCTGTGACTTGTGTCATGAGCAACATTGGTGTTAAGTAATACATGTATAATTTCTGCCAAATGGTCTTCAAGGGCATGTGAAATTAATTCATCTTCGGAGCTTCCGCTTTCCTCTTCTAAAGGAATTTTCTTGGCTGCAGAATCAGCAAGATTGTTAGAACTGCCATAATCTGCATTCTGCATACAATCAATTAAAGAAGATAGAAAATCTTCTAACGAACAGTCTGAAAGCTCTATATGAGCTTTTACTTTACTTATAGCTGAGAAATTAGTATTGATTGTCATTATAACACATATAATGGCAATCAATACATACTGTACAAAAGAGATATGTCTTAAGTTTCTCAACATTTATAATTAAATATTAATTCTTGTGATTATTGTAATTATTACAAATATAACTGCTTAAATATAGTTATCTGAAATTATTCTTTATCATTACCTATACTTATAGGTTTTTAATAAAATGGTTGTAAGAGGGTTAATTATTATAATTAAGCCACTTTCTTTTTAAGAATATTTTGGTCTTTCTGATTCTCAATAATTGTATCAGCATAAGCCTTCCTTGCAAGTCGTTTCACAATTAAGACAAAACCACCTGTTGCAATCAGATTTAAAACTAAACTCAATATTGAAATAATAAGAATAGGACCGCCAAGATTATAACCTAAAGCAATTATCAATATTCCGGCTCCAACTTCTCCGCGAGTAAACATTCCTATTGATAATGCAAGACGTTCATATATACTTCTGTCGCGGTAGCATAATACTGGAAACAGTTTTCCGATATTTGATATTATTGTCACAATTAATACATTAAGGATAATCTCACCCCAAGACATCATTGGTTGAGAACCTGTTATTGAAGTGATTGAATCGGATACTTTTGAAAAATCACCTCCTAAGAATAGAGGAGTGCTCAAACCAACGAGCATCATAAATACATATGATATAGAGTCGGAAATCTTTAATTCTGTATTTGTTACTTTGTGTCCGCTATTGTGATTCATCACCATTCCAAGAACAAAGGCAGGAAGAAGAATCTCAATATGTAGGGCACCTTCTGCTCCAAAAAACTTCTTTGTTAATGTATAAACTGTATTTGAAATAACAACTATTGCAACTGACCATGTCAATATCATCCACCAGCTTTGATTCGGATTGTAGGCACTAAGTTTCTTCCAACCAAACCATAATAGGAACGCAATTATTGCTATTATGAAAAATAGCTGAACTCTCATACCGATGATCATAATCTGAAGAGGGATCATTAGTAGGATAGTATCAAGATCATCAAATATTGCTAAAACCTGGGTCTTTTTATATATCCATGCTTTTCTTAATCCGGCTGCGGCAAGCATTGTGAAGAGTATCCCCGCTGATGTAGGCGCAGCAAAACGACCTATCAATAAATTTTCTTTCCATGCATCCCATGAAGTAAGATATTCAGCAGGTAAAAGATACATGTAATATATAGAAACCATGATCCATGGAAGCGCGGCTGTTGCCATTGCTATAAAATAATCGGCTACATATCCACGCCAACGACTCTTGTCAAGCTCAAATTCCCGACCTACATTAATCATAATAAAGGCAAGACAAATGAACATGAGTGTATCAAACCCATATTTTAACCGGCCGAAAATGTCCGGATCAAGAGAAGTGGGTAAAACCTGGGACATAATAAGTCCGATAATTAGGAAAAAGGATAACAAAACGATTTTCTTCATTATTTTATAGCATTAGAATTGAATAAACACCTCTGAAATTGTTTGATTTATTATATATATCATTCATACCTTAATATCATAAACACAATATCTACTGACATCAACATAAAGAATAATGATCATGCAATAAATATATATATAATAGATAACTGTTCAAATTAACAATTGATCCAGATAGATAATTTTATGATTTTTAAAGATTATTTTTTTAGAAAACCTCTTTAATTATTACAATCGTATATCAATATGTATTAATCAGTTAAGAAAGAAACTCTCAATCAATACTTTTTTTCTGTTTTACATTTTGTGTTTTTCAAAAACATTTTTCATCCTAAAGGCGATTAGGATACATCCTAATAACGTTTAGTATATAACCTAAAAGCGGTTAGGTTATATACTAAAAGCTTTTAGGATATAGAACAATCAAGACAAATTAAGACATGATATAGGTTAAAAAAAGAACCAAACTTCCTTTAAACACATTTATATAATAGAGAAATAAGAAATAGAACTAAACCAACTTAAAATGAAGGAGTTTTTTCTGACTGCAAAAGATGGTCTCAGACTTTCAGTAGCCTTATTCGATATAGAGGAGCCAAAAGCTCTTGTTCAGCTTATTCATGGACAAGCAGAACATAAAGAGCGATATTATGAATTATGCCGATATTTGAATGAAAAAGGATATTCAGCAATTATCTGTGATAATAGAGGGCATGGAGCCTCAATAGACAGAAAATATACTTTAGGCTATATGGATGGCTTTAAACCAGTAATAGAAGATCTGGTGATGGTTTCAGAGTATTTCAAAGTACTCAATCCTGGCAAAGATCTATATATGTTAGGTCACTCTTTAGGATCTGTATTTGCACGTATATATCTTGAAAGAAATGATACACTTATAAAAAAACTAATCTTAAGCGGAACAGTTCCTTATCAAAGATTAGCACCATTAGGTATTTTCATTGCACATTGCATAATTCTTTTCAAAGGAAAGAGAGATTTTAGTATGCTTTTGCGAAAATTTATTAAAAATGGAAACGACATAACATGGGTTAGTTACAATGAAAAAAATCTATTCGAATATATGAAAGATCCTCTATGCGGATTTCCATATACCAATAATGCATGTCTTACAGTCATGGAGTCGATAAGAGAATTAGTAAAAACAAAACATTTCCTTTGTCAAAATCAAGATTTACCCATATTTAGTATTACAGGAAAAAAAGATATTGTAGTAGGAGGTAAATGGGGATTAAAAAAAACTTTTTCATTATTAAGAAAAAGTGGTTATTATAATTTCTCAAATAAAAGATATAGTGGCATGAAGCATGAAATCTTGAATGAATATGGCAAATTACAGGTATTTGCCGATATTGTATCTTTTTTTGATGATTAATATCTACAATTATTATAAGGGAAATAATAATTAAAATACAATGACGAAAAGAAGATGTAAAAAAACTGAGAAGTTTTTCAAAAAAAAATATTAATCTGTTTCGTTTTATAAAAATATCATTACTTTTGTCACGTATATGAAAGAAAATAATCTTCATATATATCAAATTAAAAAACAAAGAACAATTATGAATAATTCTATAAATAATCTATGGTGGTGGCGCTTACAACTTCTGAAGTCGTGAGTCATATCGTCATATCCCAATTTATAGATTAATTTATATATAAGATAATAAAGGGAAAGAGATTCGAACTTGCGAATCTCTTTCCTTTTTTTTTGTCCATATCAAATCAATAGGATAAAAAATCAGAGGATCTAAAAGAGGATATGACAAATAATAAGTGAATAGAAACAAGAAATAAAAATAAGAGTATATATATATTATGGAAATCAAAATAGATTCAAAAGGGTATTATGGTGAATTCGGAGGAACTTACGTTCCAGAAATTCTTCTATCTAATGTGGAAAATTTAAAGAAAGCTTATTATGAGGCTATTGATGATGATGACTTCAAGAAAGAGTTTGAAACTCTTCTTCGAGATTATGTAGGACGTCCTTCACCATTATATTATGCTAATCGTCTTTCTCAAAAGTATGGAGCAAAGATATATCTGAAAAGAGAGGATCTTAATCACACCGGAGCACATAAGATCAACAACACAATTGGTCAGATACTTCTTGCGAAAAGAATGGGAAAAACAAGAATAATTGCTGAAACGGGTGCCGGACAGCATGGAGTAGCAACTGCTACGGTTTGTGCATTGATGGATATGCCATGTGTGGTATATATGGGAGCATTGGATGTAGCTCGTCAACGCCCTAATGTTGAAAAAATGAAAATGCTTGGCGCAACAGTTGTTCCTGTTCAGTCGGGAAACAAAACGCTAAAAGATGCAACAAATGAAGCTATACGCGACTGGTGTTGTAATCCACGCGATACTTACTATATAATAGGCTCAACAATGGGACCTCATCCTTATCCTGAAATGGTTGCTAAATTTCAATCTGTTATAAGCCAGGAGATAAAAAAACAATTGAAAGAGAAAGAGGGAAGAGATTATCCCGACACACTAATAGCTTGTGTGGGTGGCGGAAGTAACGCAGCAGGAACCTTTCTTAATTATCTAAATGAAAAAAGAACAAAATTGGTAGCCGTAGAAGCAGGCGGGCTTGGAATTGATTCGGGAGAGACGGCAGCTACGATGCATTGCGGAACAACAGGTATAATTCATGGAGCTAAAACACTTTTAATGCAAGATAATGATGGTCAAATTATAGAACCATATAGCATCTCGGCAGGACTGGATTATCCGGGTGTAGGTCCTCTACATTCTCATTTATTTAAAACGGGAAGAATGAAAGTGTATGCAGTAACAGATGATGAAGCATTAAAAGCTGCTCTTGATCTTACAAGACTTGAAGGTATAATTCCTGCTCTTGAATCAGCTCATGCTCTTGCAGCACTTGAAAAGATGAAATTCGAAAAAGATGAAGTTGTGGTACTTACAGTTTCGGGAAGAGGCGACAAAGATATGGACACTTATCTGAATCATTTCTCAAAATAGAATTTTAGGAACAATAAAAGGAATAGAAAAAATGGAATACAATATAAAAAATTATAGTTGCCGATTACTTTCCGATATGCATTCTCCGGTATCGTTGTATCTAAAGATAAGAGATCTTTATCATGAATCAGCACTTCTTGAATCAGCAGAATATCGCACCCCTGAAAGTAGTTTTTCATTTATAGGATTTGCGCCAATTGCTAAGTTTTGTGTTAATAAAGGAGAAATAGAATGTGATTATCCTGATGGTAAAACGACAAGAGAAAAGATTGAATCAACCAACACTGTTTATGATGCCTTTAAGAGATTTACAGATTCTTTCAAAACCGAATCAAACTCAACTAAGCAGGGTAGATTGGGGGAAATACAGGAATCGAATCCAACAGGAGTTAACGGACTTTTTGGATTTACAAGTTACGATGCCGTAAGCTATGTTGAACCTGTAAAGTTTAATCCAGCGGTAGAAAACTGCAAAGATATTCCTCAGATGAATTATATCTATTATAGATATGTAATAGTGATGGATATGTTCAGAAACGAGATGTATCTTGTTGAAAATTTATGCAATGGAGAAACATCTAATATTGAAAAGGTGATAAAAGACCTTGAGAATAATAATCTTGATCTATTCGGATTTTCTTTAGTTGGAGAGAAGAGAACTAATCTGACCGATGATCAATTCAGAAATATTGTAGAAAAAGGTATTTATCATTGTAAAAGAGGTGATGTATTTCAAATAGTTTTGTCACGTCGATTTGAACAAGATTTTCTTGGTGATGATTTTAATGTTTATCGAACATTGCGCTCTGTCAATCCTTCCCCATATCTTTTTTATTTTGATTTCGGATCATATCGCATATTCGGATCATCTCCCGAAACACACTTCAGAATTAAAGGAAGCACTGCTTATATAGATCCAATTGCGGGAACATTCCGAAGAAGCGGAGATGAAGAAACAGATCAGGTGATATCTGAAAAACTTCTTAACGATCCAAAAGAGAACGCCGAACATGTTATGCTTGTTGATTTGGCTCGTAATGACCTTTCAAGAAATGCAACGGAAGTAAAAGTGAGCAGATATAAAGATCTTCAATACTATTCTCATGTAATTCATATCGTATCAAGAGTAACAGGACTCATTAAAAATAAGGAAAACCCAATGAGAGCGTTTATGGATACTTTCCCTGCAGGAACTCTTTCGGGTGCTCCTAAAGTGAAAGCTTTACAGTTGATTGGTGAGTATGAACCACAATCAAGAGGTTTCTATGGTGGATGTATCGGTTATATTGGCCTTGATGGCGATATAAATCAGGCTATCACTATCAGAAGTTTTTTAAGTAAAGATAATACTTTATACTTCCAGGCAGGAGCAGGTGTTGTTGCCAAATCGAATCCTCAATCTGAACTTGAAGAGGTAAACAACAAGTTAGGTGCACTCTGTAGTGCAATAGATATGGCACAACATGTTGCCAATGTAAATAACTATAAATTGTAGGGAGGATAACATCATATGAAAAATCTATTATACTCACTTTTTAACCGTGAGACAATGACAAGAGAGGATGCTTGTCAGACACTTTTAAAAATTGGCAACGGTGAATATTCCACAGCACAGATTACAGCCTTTATGACTGTTTTTCAGATGAGAGGAATAACTCTTGATGAACTGGCAGGCTTTAGAGACGCGCTACTTGAAACATGTGTAAAACTGGATCTTTCCGATTACAATGCGGTAGACATTGTTGGAACAGGAGGCGACAATAAGAATACTTTTAATATTTCAACATGCTCATCATTTATAGTTGCGGGAGCAGGTTTTCCGGTCATTAAACATGGTAATTATGCAGCAACCTCGGTAAGTGGAGCATCAAATGTTCTTGAGTTTCACGGAGTGAAATTTAAAAACAATAATGATGATCTAAGAAGAATTATGGATCAATGCGGTTTCACTTATCTACATGCTCCTTTTTTTCATCCTATCATGAAAAGCGTTGCTCCGATAAGAAAGGAATTAGGAGTAAGAACATTTTTCAATATGCTTGGACCTCTTGTTAATCCGGGCATGCCGACAAGAAAATTATTGGGTGTTTACAATCTAAAAATGGCTCGTCTTTACAATTATCTTTTTCAACAAGACTCAAATCCATATTGTATAGTTCACAGTCTTGACGGATATGATGAGATATCTCTTACAGGTGAGTTTAAACTTATAAATAATAAGAAAGAAACTATCTTAACGCCCGAGATGATAGGATTGGAGAAATGTCATGAAATTGATCTTTTCGGTGGAGATACCATTGAAGAGGCTTCCTCAATTTTTGATAGAGTACTTTCAGGAACAGCCGAAAAGGCTCAAAGAAATGCAGTACTTGTCAATTCGGCCTATGCTATACAAACTTTTCTTCCGGATAAAGAAGTAGAGGAATGTATTGAAATTGCAAAAGAATCTATAGATAGTGGAAAGGCCAAAAGTGTGTTTAAGAAATTTGTTGAATTATCAAGATAATAGAGATGGCGATGGAAAATATACTTGACAAAATAGTAGCAGACAAGAGAGTTCTTGTGGAGCGTTATAAATCTAATCTTTCTCATGATTATATACCAAAAGCAATAGAAAGGAGAATAGAGTTTATAGAAAGTTATTATAGTTATTTCGACAAATCAAGCCTGATGTATGAAAACCGATTCATATCAATGAAAAATTCAATATTAAAATCGGGAAATGGAATAATAGCAGAATTTAAACGTCGTTCTCCTTCTAAAGGAGATATATGCAAAGAAGCTGTTGTTGGTGAGGTGATACCGTTATATAATGAAAAAAATGTAGCCGGTATATCTGTTCTGACTGATACTAAATATTTCGGAGGAAATAACGACGATTTTTCAAAGGCGAGATCAATGACCACAAAGCCAATGCTTCGCAAAGATTTTATTATAGATGAGTTCCAGATTCTTGAGTCTTCATATCTTGGAGCCAACACAATATTACTGATAGCTGCTTGTCTTACTAAAGATGAGGTAAAGAGATTTGCATCCTTGGCTCATGCTCTTAATATGGAAACATTGCTTGAGGTCCATAATGAAGAGGAACTTGATCATTATTGTGATAATATTGATATAATAGGGGTGAATAACAGAAATCTTAAAACTTTCGTTACCGATATAGAGGTTTCTCTTTCTCTTTATGATAAACTACCGGATATGGCAGTAAAGATCTCCGAGAGTGGTGTTTCGTCTGCTCAAGAGATTAAGATATTAAGAGAAGCCGGTTATAATGGTTTTTTGGTAGGAGAAGGGATGATGAGAAAACTTGATATAATCTAATTATAACTTATGACTCATAAAATGGTAATAAAGGTTTGTGGATTGGCATATATCGACAATATGAGAATGGTTGATAATATTGGAGTTGATTTAATAGGTATGATATTTTATCCCAAATCTCCAAGATATATTATTGATAAGATTTCAGACAAAAAAGATTTTTTCGATAATATAGATAGGCTGAGAGCAAAGAAAACAGGAGTTTTTGTAAATGATTCGATTGATAATATAGAAAAAATCGCTAAGAAATTTCATCTTGATTACTTGCAGCTCCACGGTAGTGAAACACCTGAATTTTGCAAAGAATTAAATGAAAAAGGATTTAAGCTGATTAAAGCTTTAAATATTAAATCGGAAGATGACTTTGCAAAATGCGATGCTTATAAAGGTCTGGTTGATTATTTCGTATTCGACACTCCATGCATGGAGTATGGCGGATCGGGTAAAAAATTTAACTGGAGTCTACTTGAAGCTTATAGACTGGATACACCATTTTTATTGAGTGGAGGCATAGGGTCAGAAGATTCGGAATCGATTTATGAGGTTTCAAACAGTGCATGTTCAGGAGTTGACTTAAATAGCCGTTTTGAGATCTCTCCGGGATTAAAAGATATTGAGTTGCTCACTCAATTTGTTTCACAGATTAAAAACAAAGAAAATGAATAGAATAGATACAGAATTTACTAAAGAAAAAAAAGATAGAATATCAGTGTATTTTACCGCAGGTTTCCCAAAATTGGATTCAACACGGGATATTATTCTTGAACTTGACAAACAAGGAGCAGATATGATTGAGATTGGTATACCATTCTCTGATCCTTTGGCTGACGGAGTTGTAATACAGGAATCATCTGGTGATGCTTTAAAAAACGGTATGAACTTAAACCTTTTGTTTTCTCAGCTTGAGAATATCAGAGAAAAGACTCAAATACCATTAATTCTTATGGGTTATCTTAATCCCATACTTCAATTTGGGATAGAAAGATTTTGTCAATGTTGTAAAAAATGCGGGATAGACGGTGTTATTATTCCGGATCTTCCATTTGACGAATATATGGAGAATTTCAAGTCTCTTGGAGATAAATATGATTTGAGATTTACAATGCTTATCACACCTGAGACATCTGAAGAAAGAATAAAACTTATCGATGAGCATAGTTCGGGATTTATATATATGGTTTCAACAGCATCGACAACAGGAGCTAAAAATAGTTTTCCGATAGAGACAAAAGAGTATTTTAATCGTATTAATTCAATGAATTTGAAAAACCCGAGAATGATAGGTTTCGGAATTTCAAATAAAGAAACTTTTGATGAGGCTAACAATTATTCAGGAGGGGCAATAATAGGATCGTTTTTCATTCGTCTTTTAAGAGAATCAATCAATTCTACAGAAGCTATAAATAAACTTATGAGTGCAGTGGGAAGATAAAGGAAAAAGGATTAAAAATAAAAAAGAAGAGAACACAAAAGTAAGTTTTACAGTAGTGTTCTCTTTTTTCTTCTAAAATTAAAGTTTCTCTTTAAGTTTCATTATTCTTGCATACGCTTCATCAATTCGTTCATGAGATATACGATTGAGAGTTACAAGATCATAGATTATTTTTACAGTCTCAGATATAAGATCTTCTTCATATATCTTTGCATTATTTCCTATTATTATCATATCAACACCGGCATTTATAGCAAGTTCGAGAGCTACAGGGTAAGAATATTCATCTGTAATTGCCCCCATATGCATATCATCTGTTGCAACAACACCTTCAAATCCTAGTTGATTACGAAGCAGATCTTTTATAGTCTTTTCTGATAAAGAAGCGGGAAAATCAGGATCTATATTTGAATTAAACAGATGACTTACCATTACAATATCAGCGTAATTATCTTTAATTAATCGTTTGTAAGGGATCAATTCCTCTTCAATATATGTATTCGTAACATCTGTTAGGCCTAAATGGGAATCTGTTTTGGAACTTCCGTGACCGGGAAAGTGCTTTAAAGAGGTAATAATACCATGTTTACGGTGCTCCTGAACAACAACTTCAGCTTCTTTTACTATTATATCGGGATTGTTTGAAAAGGCTCTTTCTCGAAGGGCAATAATAGGGTTGTCAGGATTGACTATCATATCTACACAAGGAGTGAAATTCATATTAATTCCCAACTCTTCTAATTGCATAGCATTTCGCCCTGCATAATAACGCGAGGAATCAATGCATGATAGATTACCTATATACATTGCTGATGGCGGATTATAAAATCCTCGATCCGGAGCAAGCCTGGCTACCGTACCACCTTCCTGATCAATGCTTATCAGCATTGGTATCTCATTCAAAGCTTTAAGCTGAGCTGTAAGATTTAGAAGTTGTTCTTTATTTACAATATTCCGTGGAGCTTGTGGATTACTTAGACTTCTTTCAAAGAGTATTATACCACCTATATTATTATTCTTAATCTCTTTAGAGATCTTTTCATCAAGAGATGTACCTTGAAAACCTACTATAAGCATTTGGCCAATCTTGCTTTTTAACTCTTTTTTTGCATCTCTTTCAGTACAGGAGGTTAAAATAGTAAGTGCCGAGAGTACAGGTAAAATATATTTAATCATGATATCTTATATTATATAATGTGATGTAAGCTTTTATGTAATGTGATATAACCAAAATTAGTATAATTAATGATATATCAATGTCTGATAGAGATTAAATAAAGTGAATCAAATCATACTCAAAAAGATATTGAACTTTAATTATAATCATCTATAATTATTTATATATAGGAGAAGGATGTTTATAGATTAATGAATTATTAAATCTTTTTTTTCTTTTTATTGTTATTACTTAAGTAAAGCCTAATAACTCTTTACAAATAAGTGAAATAATTAATTAACAAGGCAAATATATGGCACGATTTCTCAAGGATAAACAGAAGTCAAAAGGTGCAGCACCGGGATCGTTGATTTTTATTGGTAAACAAAAAATCGAAACCCCGTCGATAACCATTATCAAATATAATCAGGATATTTTTGAAAGTGAAACTGTAAACAGTATTAATAAAATAGAGGATTATCTCTCTGATCAGTATATTACATGGATCTCTATTCATGGATTACATGATATTACACTTATAGAACAATTAGGACAAAAATTTAATCTTAATTCTCTATTTATGGAAGATATCCTAAATACTGATGAACGGCCTAAGTTTATGGATGATGAGAATCATCTTTATGTGATAATGAAATCAATGTATATAGATGATGAAGTTAATAAGTTTCATGTTGATCAGGTGTCAATAATTGTTGGAAAAAATTATCTTATATCGTTTCAGGAAAGTCCTAAAGATAATTTCAACGATATATTAAAAAGAATAAAAGATGGACGCACAAGAATACGAGCTTTATCGACTGATTATTTATGTTATGCAATGATGGACACTTTGGTGGATCATTATATTTACAATATTGAGACTTTGGGAAGCTATATTGAGGAGCAGGAGCAGGAGATAACAGAAAACGGAAAAGAGATTATTGAAAAAATATATCATTTTAAAACAGAACTCGCTTATATAAGAAAAAATGTTCGTCCTGTGAAAGAGCTTATTAGCAGATTCCTGGTTTCTGATTCTGAATTGATAAACGAAAGAACATACAATTATCTTAAAGATCTTGAGGGTTTAACTACTCAGGCGCTTGAAGTTATTGAGATTTATCACTCAATGATTTCAGACCAGCAAAATAGCTATAACGCTAATATATCTAATAGTGTAAATGATGTGATGAAGGTTTTGACAATCTTTTCTGCTATTTTCATTCCACTTACTTTCATTGCAGGTATATATGGTATGAATTTTCAACATATGCCATTTCTTGAGGGGAGGTTTTCTTATTACATATTATGTATAATAATGATATGTTTAGCTCTTTTTATGCTCATATATTTTAAGAAAAAAAAATGGTTATAATTACTCTTAAGAAAAGATATATCCAAAAATGGTTCATGCCAATTATTTGTATTTATATTATATAATCTTAATCTCAAAGATAAATATTAATATAAATAAGTATTAAAATAGCTTAGAATTGGAAAAAAAAGAGACTTTTTGTTCTTTAATCACAAAAAAACTGTTTTATTTGCCATCTAAATAATAACCCTAAAATTGTCAAGCCTATAGAAAGCACCTTTACTCCGAATAACAAATTTGATTAACATGAAAAATCTATCGGATGAGCGTCTTGTCACGCTCTATGCTAAAGGTTACAACGAGGCTTTTGATATTTTACTTTCCAGACATCAAAGTAAACTGCTTTCTTATATCAATTTCATTGTAAAAAACAATGATATAGCTGAAGATATATTCCAAGAGACATTCGTCAAAGCAATCGTTACTATTAAACAAAACCGTTACACAGACTCAGGAAAATTTGGAGCATGGATTACACGTATTGCTCATAATCTTATCATTGACATGTATCGTCAGGAAAAAAACGGAAAAACGGTATCCAATGATGAATGTGAATTTGATCTGCTAAACAATAGAGATCTTTGCGATGGGAATATTGAAGATATTATTGTGAATAATCAGATACATAGTGATCTGAGGAAAATAATTGACACTCTTCCGGAAAATCAAAAGGAGGTTGTGATTATGAGATATTATAAAGATCTGAGTTTTAAAGATATTGCAGAATTTACAAATGTCAGCATAAATACAGCTTTGGGTCGTATGAGGTATGCTCTTATTAACATAAGAAAAATAGCAGACGAGAATGGAATTGCTCTGACACTTTAATTCAAAAAAAAAAATTAGCATTTATTAAGAATATCAATACAATATATGAGTAGAAACGGTCGTTTTATATATGAATGTTTAAAAACAATGGCCTATGAACAAAATTTCTACTCCTTTAAAAACAAAAGAAGAAAAGTCCTTGAAAACCAAAAAAACGGTTAACCCAAAAGAGGAAACGTTAGCTCTTCTAAGATTATTTGCAAGAACATATAATCCGAATAGTGTTAAAATTGCAAATGTTTTAAATTAAAGAAAAGTATTTTCTTCTAACTAAAAAAGAATTTAGCACAATTAAGAGGGATGCAAAATCAACTGAAATACAAGAAGTTGAGTTTGCATCCTTGTCTTTTATCATGTTTTGAATTTTTTATTATAAGTATCTTTCATAACAACTTGAAAAAAATAATTCAATTTTTCACTCAACCTTTTAGTTAATTTATTTGTTTATTACTATAATTTATGATAATTATGTATTATCAAATTAATAAACGTAATCCAAAATTTAGGTAATATGAGAAACTATAATACTTGAAATTAGAATTTGATTAATTTATTATTACATTTGCATAAGAATTCGTAATATGAACTAAAAACAATGAGTATTAAAATATCGCCTTCGTTATTATCTGCCAATTTTGGTAATTTGGAAAGAGATATTCAAATTATAAACGAAAGTGAGGCTGATTACCTTCATATAGATATAATGGATGGGGTCTTTGTTCCAAATATTTCTTTCGGCTTTCCGGTATTGAAATATGTAAAAGAACTATCAACAAAACCTCTCGATGTACATTTGATGATAACAGAGCCAATGAAGTTTCTAAATGAAGTGAAGGATCTGGGAACAGAAATAATGAATGTACATTATGAAGCAACACCTCATTTGAATAGAGCGATAGATCAAATTAAAACTTCAGGAATGAGAGCAGGAATTACTTTAAATCCGGCAACTCCGATCTCTTTACTTGAAGAAATAATATCAGATGTTGATATGGTCTTAATAATGTCTGTTAATCCGGGGTTCGGAGGTCAGAAATTTATAGATAACAGCATCTCTAAATGTGAAAGATTAAAAGAACTGATACTAAAAAAAGGATCAAATGCATTAATCGAAGTCGACGGAGGAATTAATCTTGAGACCGGTCGTAAAATGAAAAATGCAGGAGCCGATATACTTGTCGCCGGGAATTATATTTTTAAATCCCCTGATCCGATTCAAACAATTAAACAATTTAAGCAAATATAGTTAATGTAACGATGATAAATGGAGGCATCCCTCAATACATACCTTCTTTATTAACTCACATCTATTACCAAAATGAAAACACAAACTATTTAGATGACCTCCTTTATTATCAATTATCATTATTACCCGTATCATATAGGCATGATACGGGTAATTTCTTTTAAAACATTTACTTTCCGATATTGTTAGAAATAGATAATCAGAAAGTTATATTGAAAAAGAATATACATATTAATGATGCTCCGATTCTTCCTTTATTAATTTGCTATATAATAGGAGTATTAAGTTATGAATGGTTGTATAATAAAACCATTAATATTATTATGACTTTAATATGTTTTGCTATTTGTGTTATTTATTTTTTTCCTTTTTCTGCATATATAAAGTTTATCTACAGTAAAATTTTCACTCTAAATATCTATCTAATCTTTTTTTTAATAGCTCAGCTAAATGTAGGAGTGAATGAAAATAAAAATAATGAGTATAAAAAAATAAAGGATGATAAACACATTGTTTATTTGAAACTTGGAACAAGTAAGAATAATAATAGAGAGGGAAAATATCAACATTACACCTCTCAATGCATATCTAATTTATCAAAAAAAGGGATTAATAACGGCAATGAAAATAATATGAAAAATGGATATTTTTCGTTGTCTACGTATTTTCCGAAAAAATTTTCCGATACACTTATATCTCTTAATTCAAATACCATTTTATTGTGTTATGGCACATTACGAAAGATCAAGAATAGAGTAAATCCTTTTGAATTTAACTATGAAGGATATATGAAAAATAGAAATATTGAATATTGTTTCTATGCGGATTCATTATGTGTCGTCGAAACAGGAAAAGAGAATTTTATTACCGATAAAAGTATTAAGATCAGAAAAAAAGTTGAAACTATTATAGAAGGAATTAGTAGTAAAAGAGAGAATATTGCTTTTCTAAAAGCCTTAACAATAGGGGAAAAGAGTGAAATAAATGAGGAACAAAGAGGCTATTTTGCAATGTCCGGTTTATCCCATATTCTTGCAGTAAGCGGAATGCATACAGGTATAATATATCTTATTTTATCATGGATTCTTGCACCTTTACTTTTGATTAGAGGAAGAGTATTGAAATTATTACTCTCATTAATGGGTATAATAATATTCTGTTTTGTGGCCGGTCTTTCGGCATCTGTGGTAAGAGCATCTGTTATGATATCGATAATAATAATATCGAGAATATTTTTTCAGAGAAATAATTCTTTATCGGCATTAAGCATAACAGCCTTTATTATGCTAATTTATAATCCTTTCTTCATATATGATGTGGGGTTTCAATTAAGCTTTGTAGCTGTACTTTCTATTTTAATATATTATCCGATTATTGAAAAACTATATTATGACAGATCAATATCAATAAAAGAGAGTGATAAAATAACATATCTCACATCCATCATGCCTCAAAATATGAGATCTATTGCATTATGGATTGAAAGAAAGAAAATGAAAATTCTTTCATTGATAAATCTTTCCGTATCTGCCCAAATATTAACTCTTCCTATAAGTGTTTATTATTTTAATATCATCCCTTTTAGCTTCATAATCACTAATTTAATTGTTATTCCACTTCTATTTCCATTATTTTCAATATTGTTATTACATCTATTTTTAATGGAAATATTTGAGATAAACCTATCTGTGTTGTCATATATTATAGATGGTATAACATCTTTTATTAATGGGACGACCATATTTTTTTCTAACTCTTTTAGCTGGCTTAGCTTTAGCAATATATTTATTTCGGGGATAGAAATAATAATTATTATGTTGTTTATAGGAATGATTACTCTATACACCAGAACAAAAAAATCAAAACATATTATCTATTCTTTGATTTTAGTTTCAATTTTTATCTCTAATAATATAATATATATTCTAAAACCTAATATAAGTATCTATATACCTAATAACTATGAGAATACAAGTATTCATTGTCTTCTTAAAGATGAGCATAAAGAGTTTATAATATCTAAAGATTCAATTATAAATAGAGATAAAATCGAAATGATAACAAAAAGGATAAATAATAGAATGAAAATATATAGTTCAAAAATAGTTACCGATGACGATTCGCAGGATAAACTATTGGTGAAAAGAGGAGGACTTATCAGAGTAAAAAACTACAATTTCTGTATAATTGACGATGAGTTTAACAATAAACAATCTGATTATAAAATTAATATAGATTATGCCGTTCTTACAAAAGGATATAAAGGTTCATTAAAAGAGATCAATAACCTATTTAATTATGATAAAATAATAATCTCGTCCTCTTTGAGTGAGTTTTATAAAAATCGGATTTTATCAGAGGCTGATTCTTTAGGTATAAAAACTCATGATATTTCTAAAGATGGAGCATTCATTATATATGAGTAAATTTACAATTGTATATAATATGAAAACATATGTAAATTATCTTGTTTATATAGGACTAAATTATTTATACGGAAAAAGAAAAATTAGAAATCAACCGTAAGCCTTACATTTATAAGTCGTCCTGTAAGATAATTAGGAACAGCATATTGATCACCCACAACTGTATTTACCCAATAGTATGAATTTACATTATCGATGTCAAGTAGATTAAATGCATCCACACCAAGCCATATATTCTTCAAATGAGAAAACATACCACGATTCATAAAACGGTCGTTATCAGCATTAAAGCATCGTGAAAGACCAATATCAACTCTTCGGTAAGCAGGTGTACGAAACACTGCTGAACTTCTGCCACCTGAAGGTGCGCCAAAAGGAAGACCATCATTCCATATCGCCTTAAGACTAATCTTAAACTTAGGAAACATTGGGATATAATCATTAAAAAACAGGCCGATAGAATAGCGTTGCTCAGTAGGACGAGGTACTTTTATTCCATTGATCTCCTCTTTTGCCTGCATCAATGAGAATGTAAGCCAGCTATCTGTTCCGGGAACATATTCTCCGTATAATTTAAAATCTAAACCGGCTATATGACCTTTTGCACAATTTTCTCCATAATATCTTATTCTGACATTATCGACCTCATAGGGAATAATATCATCAAGTTTTTTATAATAAAGTTCGGTCGTTAGCTTAAAAGGTCTGTTCATTGCTCGAAAGGAGTAATCGGCTCCTAAGATAAAATGGATCGATCTTTGTGATTTTATTTTATCGTTGAGTTTGACTTCAAGATTTCCATCTGAATTCCTTAATGTATCCCTAAACTCTTTATAAAATGGGGATTGGTAGTAAACTCCTGTAGCAAAACGGGCTGTGAAATTATTTATATTTTCAGGGATGAATCCAATTGATGCACGAGGACTTAAGATAAACTCTTTATTAAATGACCAATATGAAGCACGAATCCCGCCGGTTGCAATTATTCGCCCGGCAGAAGTATTAAAGCGATATGTATCCTGAATATAAGCTCCGACTCTTAAAGAGTTTATTGTATATTTTGATCTAAGTGCATAATACATATCTATTGCATTGTCGGCATTAGGAATAGAATAACCAGAGGAATCACGCATTTCCCATTCGGCAACTCTATCCGATATAATCTCTTTTTGAAGATTTATCCCATAGCTGACACTATTTGAATTGATATTTGTTACCCCTTTTAAAGCTGCAGCTATCACTTTTGCATTCAATTTGTTTCTGGCATGTTCCTGATAAGCACCCACACCCAATGAGCCTTGTCCCTGAGAATCATCAGCCTGAGATTGATCAAGCCAATATTCTCCACGAATATCATAAGTCTCAGTTTCGTCGGTTGCGAAAGCAGACAAAAGAAGTTGTAGGGAAGTTTTCTCGGTAGCAACGTAATTCAAAGTAGCCGCACCGAAGAAAGTACGGAAAATATCCTTTTCCCATCCATCAAAATATACTTTAAACTGTTTTACATCCTGTATGGTACCAAAAGAGGTAGAGCGACTTTCGGGACGAAAGTTATAATTGTTTTGAGATATATTTGCAAGTACGCCGAGGCTAAGTTTCTTGTTTAAGTTGAAGTTTAAATAAGCCTGATAATCAAAGAAATTCGGATTATATTCACCCTTTGTATCAAGGGTTCCTAATAGTAAAGAATTTGTTTTATATCTAATACCGTGAACCTGTGTAAATTTCCCTATGCTCTGTCCAACAGAAGCAGAAGCTCCCTGAAGAGAAATAGATGCGGAACCCTCAAATTCTTCCGGTTTTTTATAGGTTATATCAAGCACGGAGGACATCTTATCGCCATATTCCGCGGAATAACCACCGGAAGAAAAACTGATTGATGATACCATGTCGGGATTAATAAAACTCAAGCCTTCCTGTTGTCCCGAACGTACAAGTAAAGGACGATATACTTCAATTCCATTGACATATACCGCATTTTCATCGAAATTACCACCTCTTACAGAGTATTGAGAACTCAATTCATTATTTGAATTTACACCTGCCATTGAAGAGATTAAAGCCTCGACACTATTACCAGATGCATCAGGCATAAGTTTAGCTTGAGTCATATCAATTTTCTCCATTGTATTAGGTTGGACGCGATGACTTGTTACATGAACCTCGCCAAGTGCTTCAATATTTGAAGTCATACGAATATTCATTGTTATATCACTCGGAGGAGCAAATAAACGGCGTGTAATATTTTTATATCCTATTGAAGAATAAACAATATCTACTGTATCAGAAGAGAGGATAGGAAGTTCATATTTCCCTTTAAAATCTGTAAAAGTACCACCTACACCGTTTTTAGTTCTAACATGTACCAATTCTATAGGAGATCCGTCAGTATCTGTTACAACACCCGAAATCTTAATACGTAATTGAGCGGATACAAAAGATGTAATAAAAAAGAAAAAGAAAAATATATGTAAAATCCTCATTTAAATCGTGTTTAGCGTCATTTTGAGAGCTATGAATAAAAAAATCGGGTACTTGCACATTATAATGAATCGTAACCCTATAACTAAAAACTGTGATTGCATCGGCAATAATCAATCTTGTTATTTAAATAATAACGAAGAAATCTTTAAAACATTATATCAGAATAATGAGAAAGGCAAAATTATCTGTTTTTGTATATCTTTGCAACAATATATAATAATCTAATTGTTTCTAAATATGGAAAACTTTCACGACTTATTGATTAAAAGAAGAAGTATAAGAAAATTCACAGAAGAGAATCTTTCTCCTGATGATGTTACCACAATTCTGCAGGCGGCTTTGCTTTCTCCGGCGGGAAAAAGCAAGAATCCATGGCAGTTTGTTGTCGTTGAAGATAAAGAAGTATTGGAAAGACTATCATATGCAAAAGAACATGGCGCTGCTCTTGTAAAAGGAGCTGCATTGGCAATTGTTGTCCTTGCAGAACCGATGGTTTCAGATACATGGGTCGAGGATGCTTCGATTGCTTCGACTCTGATACAGCTACAATGTGAAGATTTAGGTCTTGGAAGTTGTTGGGTTCATATCAGAAATAGATTTACTGAAGCAGGACAAGATGCTCAGGAAGCAGTACGAACAATACTTGACATACCTTATACAATGGAAGTTTTATCTATTATAGCAATAGGACATAAAAGCGATGAGAGAAAACCTCATGACATCGACAAACTTCAATGGGAAAAGGTACATATCGGTAAATGGTAATTATTATAAAAGATGATAAAGGATAAACAAAGTGCACTAAGCATAGGAACAACCTGCCTATTTTATGGAACTCTATTATTATTGAATCTATTTAAATTTCTGAACTTTCTTAATCAGGATTTTAAAAGAGAGCTTTTAGATTGGCGTTCGGTATTTATTTATGCCGCCATCTCTTTTCTTATATTCAAGTCGAATAAGATTTGGGGATTGTGTCTTGTCATATTATCTCTTGTATTAAGATTCACTGCAGTAAATAAATTTATAGCCTCTTACGATTATATGATAATTCCGGCTTCTTTCATTATTGTCGGACTGGTATTATTATTCTCTTCTCTAAAAAAATAACAATATGAAGATAGTTATAATCGGAGCAGGAAATCTTGCTACTCATACAGCTAAAGCTTTAAGAAAAGCAGGAGAGGAGATAATTATGATATATAGCCAAACAACTGAATCAGCCTGTGCATTAGGAGAAGCTTTGGATGTGCCATATACCAATAATATTCTATCTGTTCCCGTTGATGCAGATCTTTATTTATTTGCTATAAAAGACAGTGCATTAGAATCTATATTAAAACAGATTACTCCAAATAATGGGATATGGGCACATACGGCAGGTAGTATAGATATTAATATTTTTAATCCTTACACTTCAAGAGCGGCTGTATTTTATCCGTTACAAACATTCTCTAAATCCAAGGATGTTGATTTCACTAACATTCCTGTATGTATAGAGGCTGTTAATAAGGAAGATGAGGTAATTCTATATGATTTAGCTAAAAAGATATCTTCTGATGTTCAATTAGTAAGTTCCGAACAACGCAAATATCTGCACCTTGCTGCAGTTTTTGCATGTAACTTTACAAATCATATGTACGACATTGCTTCTGAGATTCTTGAAACAAACGGATTATCTTTTGATATAATTAAACCTCTTTTGAAAGAGACTTATGATAAGATTCTTACACTTTCTCCAAGTCAGGCACAAACCGGTCCTGCCGTGAGATATGATGAAAATATAATAAATAATCAATTTCAATTAATAAAGGATAAGGACGTTAAGGATATATATTTATCTCTTAGCAGAAATATCTACAAATATTCAAAAAAGAAATAAAATGGGAGTTATAACATACGATCTCAAATCGATAAAAGCTCTGATTTTTGATGTTGATGGTGTATTGTCGTGCGACGTCATACCAATGCATCCGAGCGGAGAACCGATGCGAACAGTAAATATTAAAGATGGATATGCTATTCAGCTTGCTGTAAAAAAAGGGCTTGAAGTTGGTATAATAACAGGTGGAAATACACCGGCAGTGAGAAAAAGATTTGAATCTCTTGGTGTCAATCATATCTATATGGGTATAAAGATTAAGACTAAGGCATTTGAAGATTTCCTTATACAAACAGGGGTAACGCCACAGCAAACACTTTACATGGGAGACGATATCCCGGATCTTGAGGTTATGAAAAAAGTGGGACTTGCTGTTTGTCCTTCCGATGCTTGTTATGAAGTTAAAGCTATATCAAGCTATATTTCACGAAAAGAGGGCGGTAAAGGATGTGTAAGAGATGTTATAGAACAAGTCTTAAAGGAACAGGATTTGTGGATGGATAACGAAGCTTTTGGATGGTAATAATTAAATAAAGAATAATGCTTAATAACCTTGCGAAATATGATATTTGTCTTGCCAGCAACTCTCCACGTCGTAAAGAATTGCTTGGCGGTTTAGATATAAAATTCAGAATTATAACACTTTCTGATGTCGATGAGTCGTATTCTGAAAATCATATTGTAGATGAAGTTCCACTATTTCTTTCCCAGAAAAAGGCTCAGGCATATTCTGAGTTTATTAAAGATGATACACTTTTAATCACAGCTGATACTGTAGTAATTTCTCAGGGAAAAATAATGGGAAAACCTAAGTGTGCAGAGCATGCTAAAGAGATGCTTTGCGAACTCTCAGGTAAAACTCATAAAGTAATTACCGGTGTAACAATAAAAACATCTAAAGAATCAATCTCTTTCGATACTACATCATATGTTACATTTTCAGAATTATCAGAATCAGAAATAGATTATTATATCAATAAATATTCTCCATATGACAAGGCCGGATCTTACGGCATTCAGGAATGGATAGGGTATATAGGTGTTGAAAAAATTGAAGGAAGTTATTTTAATGTTATGGGATTACCTGTGCAGAAACTTTATACTGTTCTCAAAAATCTAAAATAACACTATTTAACATTAGCTGTAGCGTTTTGCATTAATCTTGAAATTCAGATAATTATAATAACATTACATACAAAATAGCCCCGCAGAGTATTCTCGGGGCTATTTTTATTTACTAAAAGGCTTGTGTGGTAATAAAATCGTACTACCTTTGCAATCGTTAAACGGGTCTAGCTCAGTTGGTAGAGCACTGGTCTCCAAAACCAGGTGTCGGGAGTTCGAGCCTCTCGACCCGTGCAAAAGCAATCATCTTATGATAGGATGGTTGCTTTTTTCTTTATATCTAAAGGTAAAGATTGAAACAATTTAATGCGCTACACCTTAAACTATCTTCCTGAGATTTTTTCAATAAAACATCGTACAATATTTTATTAAATCTATAATATCAATTTATTAAACTGATTATTAATCATATTATACAATAACTATAACCATCCACATTATTAAGATAATTATAAATCCCACCTTGCAATCATCCATATCGACCTATATAACAGGAATTTACATCTATATTTTTAGTTCTAATAAATTCTAAAGTTAGAATATCGTACCTCTATTTTGCTTTATTTATCCACGAAGAAAACGTTAAACATTTACACTATGTAAAAATATTTGATGCTTAAAAAAACTTTTATAAAATAAATATGTTTATAACAGAATATTAAAGCAGCCTTGTTTTAAAGAGGATATAATACTATTTATTAAAAATGAGAGAAGATGTTGTTTACGAACTTCTTTCATATGAACTATAATTTTTTAACTACAAAACTTAGATTATCATGGATGAAATTAAAGGAACTCGTTATCCGGTTTTCGGATTTGTTACAGGTGGTGCCGGAGCTTTTAATGATGGAATTCCTCCACAACCGTATGAAACATTCGCTTATGATTTGGCCCTTCTTGAGGCAGCAATAGAAAATTTCAATGTCATACCGTATACTTCAGTAATGCCACCTGAAATGCGAGGGAACTTAGTTATAGTAACAGACGAGATGAATAAGAAATTCCCAAGTCTTCCATTTAAACCGGAAATAAAAAAACAGTTCAAACATGGAGCTGTTCTTGAGGTAATAATGGCAGGAACAGGAGCAAATTATGGCGACCATAAAGCAATAGCAACAGGAGTAGGAATTGTCTGGGCTAAAAAGGATGGCAAATTTATCGGTGGATTTGCAGCTGAATACGTTCAATTTTATGATTCTATCATAGATGATGAAATTGCAGCAGCAGAGGCTAAACTTTGGTTGACTAAATCATTGAATCATGAGTTAAGTATTCGAGGATTAGAACAAGATGGAGAAAAAGAATTGTATCATAATTTTATAAATATTACACCGGATAATCCTTTTGCTTATTGTTTAACTGCTATAGGATTTCTAAACTTTAAATATGCAGAAATAGCAAAATAATTTAAAATATGGCTGACTCAACCAAGAAATTAGGATTGGCAGGATTGATTGCCATTGTTTTCGGCTCTATGATAGGTGGTGGTATTTTTAATATCGCTCAAAATATGGCAAATGGTGCAGGACTTGGTGCAACAATCATATCCTGGTTAATTACAGGTGTTGGAATCCTGTTTCTTGTCTATGTTTTTAAGATATTAGCAGATGCACGTCCTGATCTGAATGCCGGGATTTATCAATATGCCAAGGAGGGATATGGTAACTATGTGGGATTTAATATTGCATGGGGATATTGGCTCTGTGTAGCAACAGGTAACGTCGCATATGCAGTTATGCTTAGTCAGGCTTTTGGTGCTTTTTTCCCCGAATTATTAAAAGATTGGCCAATTGTAATCTTCGGATCTGCATTTATTTGGCTCATGTTTTTCATTGTTGCTCTGGGTGTAAAAGCAGCTTCTGCACTAAACACTATTGTGACTATAGTAAAATTTGCATCATTAGTATTAATTGTAGTAATACTATTGATATTCTTTAAATTTAAGACTCTTAATTTTGACTTTTGGGGTAATATGCCGGAGATTGGTTCGTTAAGCTCTCAGATTAAAAGTACAATGCTTGTAACACTTTGGTGTTTTATAGGAATTGAGGGAGCGGTGATGATGTCCAGTCAGGCAAAAAAATCGACTGATGTTGGTAAGGCCGGAGTAATTGGATTTTTGGCAGCTCTGATAATGTATGCATTAATAAGTATACTTTGTTATGGGATAATGCATCAGCCCGAACTATCAAAATTAGAAGATCCCTCGGTAGCTTATGTTTTAAAAGAAGCAGTAGGTATTTGGGCTTATTATTTTGTAGTAATAAGTGTTATTATATCATTGTTGGGAGGATGGGTCGCATGGACTCTTGTATGTGCCCAAGTTCCTATGACAGCTGCACAGGTTAAAATCCTACCAAATCAGTTTTTAAAACTAAATAAGAAAGGAACTCCTGTTTTCGGACTATTTATTTCCAGTTTGTTTATGCAATTATTTATGGTTCTGGTAGCACTGGCTCCATCTATTTATTTAGCAGCTGTAGATTTGACGAGCATAATGGTTTTACCTGCTTATCTATTTTGTGGGTTATACCTTTTTAAAGCTTCGATTGTAAAAAATCAACTTGGTCCTCAGTATAACAATAAAAGAATAAAATATCGAATTATGGGCTGTATAGCATCTTTATATTGTTTTTGGTTGTTATATTCAGGAGGATTATTATTATTTCTTATATCGTCAATATTTTATCTTCCGGGAATTTATTTCTTTTATTTAGCGAGAAAGCAAAACAAGGAAAAAGGAGAGTCTATATTTAAAAATTATGAAAAAATTATTGCTATCTGTCTTTTGATAGCGGCTATTGTTTCAATATATCTTATATGTATAGGGAAAGCCCATTTATAAAATTAAAGTTATAATACAAATAAAAGCAAGACTGATTAATCAATCTTGCTTTTATTTGTATTGTCCGTTAAGTAGATCCAGGAAGAATATATTTATTATTGATCTACAACTTTTAAATAAGGTTGTAAAGAAGCGAATTATCAATCAGTTCCCGATCAAATCAATTTTGATATTTTCCTATAAATAATAGATATATCAATTATTGATACTACCAGAAACATCATTAAAGCATAAACAATAGTCATATATACTCCCGGGAAATCTGTTTTTGGCATAATCTCTGTGAATACAGGTAAGTATATCTGTCGTAGCCATACAACAAAAGAAATAGAAAGGATAGAAGCTATAAGATTAAGAGATATAGCAACCAGAATATAAAATGTACAGACATTAAGATCTGAATAGCCTATTAAACGCAGAGTTCTTAGTTTTTCAGCATTTTTCTGAAGAAGAAGATATATGCTTAGAACAAGAATAAAGAATGAAAGGATACATATCAGAATTCCAACTGCCAAAACAATATTGATCACAATACGCATAAAATATGAAAGTTTTCCATCATTAGTCTTTTCACCATCAGTTTCATATTTTTTGGTCTCAAGGTATCTTGTTATACGCTCATCAGAGGCATTATTTACTTCAAGTATAAGACGAACAGGCTCCTCTGTTTTATTACTTCCATATATAGTATTGGCCTGAGTCATAAAACTTTGCGGAACAAGAATCGTATTAAGTCGATTTGAAAAACCAACTATTTTTCCTTTATACTCCTTCTTTTTACCGTTTCCGCTTATATAGATATCCAAGCGTAGAAGCTTTATCATACCTTCCGACAACTTGGGCATTGATCGTGATTCGGCAAATCCAAAATTATAAAGATTCAAATAGGCGCGGGGTATAATAATCGGTATCTCATTAGTTTGACTATCGTAATTCCAATCGTCAAGAGGAATATCTATAAAGTTGTCCGGCACTGACTCAAAAAACATATAAGTTTGAAAATACAGATCCGTACCATCCATTTTCAATCCACCGGATACCCTATATCGTGCCGCTTCAAATTTACCAACCTGATTCACAAATGGCTGTTGTTCCAAATCTTCAAGTTCGGCAGTCGAAAAACCTGAATTAGAGATAGCAAGCGTATTTAATGCTGTGACTCTTTTAGAAACCACCATATAATCATCCTTAAGGAAAGAATCCCCCTGGTTGAAAATAGGGGTAAGATCCTCTTTAAATCTCAATCCGGCAAGCACGATTGTAAGACCAATCAAATTTGCAATAAAGAATCCCGAAAACTGAGTTATCGAAACATTTGAGCGTAATATTTTCCAAAGAATTTTCATAGTCTCAAAGTTTTATCATATGTTATTTCAGGATGTTTCCCTATTGAAGTGACAATTAGTCCGGCATTTTGATCTCTTACTTCATCTTCAATCAATCTTGAAAAAACCTTTATATTTTCATTATCAAGATGACTTACCGGCTCATCGAGAAGTAAGAAATCAAATGGTTGACATAAAGCTCTTATCAATGCAACACGTTGTCGCTGACCAAAAGACATAAGTCCCGCTCTCTGATTGAGCTTATCACTAATGCAGAGAAGAGAAAACATCTCTTCAATCTGTTCTTTTGTTTTATGATCTGTAAGTCTGTTTTTAAGCATTACATTTTCCATTCCCGTAAGTTCATCAAACAGTGATAATCCCTGAAACAACAGGCTCAATGAGTTACGCCTAATATTATTCCAATGAGACTTATCTATATCTCTGATGTCTTTATTGTCAAAAGTGATTGATCCGCCATAATCTGACCGGATACCATAGATGAAGCTACACAGCGAACTTTTGCCCATACCTGAAGCAGCCTCAATAAGGTAGGTCTTACCCCTGAAGAAACTCAAATCATTGAGCCATATTTCAGAAGTAAGACCTCTCTTGTCTTTTATAAAAATTGAAGGAATAGTTTGATCTAAAGATATCTGTTGCATTAATCTATCGAATTACATCATTACTTTGAAGTGTACAAAATCTGCTCAAGAGCGTTAACGTCTTTCTTTTCAAAATTTACATTAATCTCTATCTTGCTCTTTTGAGGTGAAGTCATTGTTATATTGGTTACAGATTTTAATGATCTTAACACCATTTGATAATTACCTGCATTATTAATCATTGCTTTAACCATCGGAATTGACAATATACTACTTAAATCAATATACATCGCACCATAAGAGTTCTTATATAAAGATGCGTAAGGAGCATCTGCCATAGAAGGAGTGAAACCTTTATCAATATTATCAATTATTTCTTTATTGGTTGTCATAACAAATATCCCATCCTTATTATACATATATAAAATATTCTGAAAAGTATATAGATCGGGAGAGATCTGTTTTAAAGATATTCCAAGATTTTTATTCATAGAAAGCATAGTTTCAAACAACTGATTGCTTGACACTTCTGCAATTATGGAGAATTTAGGCATCCCTAAATCTGAAAAAGATTCAATATCAATAACAAAATCACCACCAAACATATTAGCTATTGAATCTATCTCAACGCCCGATTTATTTACCGAGTTTATAGCATCCACAAAGCCCGGAATAGTTTTATACATATCAAGAATCATACCCAGATTTTTGAAATTCGCACCTGCATTAAGAATTGATTGTTCAGGCAGATTATTGAGCAGTTTTCCGCTCATCGGCTGCAATGAATTCATAAGCTTATCATAAAGTTCGCGGTTTGTATCTGATGAAGGATATGTTATCTGATTAATTGATATTTTTCCTTTTTCAAAATTCATTGCCATTGTAGAGTTATTCGAATAGTTTTTTATAAATGTACTATCAATAATAGATGCATTTCCCGAAATAGAGCCAAATAATGAAGATATATCAGAAGAGGATTGCCATGTTGCAATATCCGCTTTAATCTTTGTAAATTCCGGCATACCGGATTTTTGTGAAAGTGTTTGAATATTATCCTTCTTTATCAACTCTACTACACCCTTATCATATGTAGCACTGTTGAATACTACCAAAAAACGTTTATCATTATAAGCGCAAATGATTGGACCGACTCTATGGATATTCACACCATCAATTTCTGCCGATTCAGCTCCTGAAGTTGCTATAAAAGTCGCCATATATTTATCTAAGTCCTTTTTACTTTTCACCTTTGCAAGAATACCCATTGTCGTAGGGCTTGCTTGAGTAAAAACATAAATCGGAGTAGAGAAGGAGATACCTGATGCCTGCGGATCTTTTAGAATCTTTTCAGCCATCTTTTTTTCTTCACCCTTCAAATCAGCAGTAAAACCATTTATGAAATTCTGAGAAAAATCTTTATGAGCTGCAAAATTTGCCTTTGCGAATATATCCTTTGCATCAATTTTAGCAATAAAAGAAGAGTTATCCGGAAGTGAATTTACATATTCATCGTCTGGTGTACAATTGTATAAATTGAAACAGATAACTAAAAACAAAAAATATGAAAGTAGAGATTTGGTAATTTTCATCTTTTTTTTAATTTAAGTTTATATTAATGTGAGTTATAATTCCCTTATTGCGAATATACTTATTTTAATTCATATTTATTAATTTATGTAATATGTAGTCATGTTTACTCAACATTACATTTTGTATTCGATAATAATGGACATTCTTTTTTTTACGGTTCACAAAAATTACAATTTTGCAATATTTGAATTGAAACCTAATAAGGTGTTAAGTTTATCCAGGCAAAGAAATAACCTACACCTTGCAAGGTGTTTCGATTTTATCTTTATGTAAATGGTATTCAAGAAGACTGGTATATTTATATTATGCTAAACAAAGTAAAACTGAAAAAAGATTTAGTCAAAAATTAAAAGAGGTGATATGTATCTGATTTAAGGCACTTTAATCTTTGATATTTATTACAACATCATAATTAGAGAATAAAGAATAATTATTATTGTATTTTTTACAATTAAAAATTTAAATGTTTAAAATATATTTATTTAATTTGCGCCATAATTAGAAAACTAATCATTAAACAAACAAATAAAATTTACTATGAAACCTACACTATATGTGCTTGCAGCCGGAATGGGTAGCCGTTACGGAGGTCTTAAACAGTTGGACGGCGTTGGTCCAAGCGGAGAAACTATCATGGACTACTCAATTTTTGATGCAGTTAATGCCGGTTTTGGAAAAGTAGTTTTTGTTATTCGTTCACTTTTCGAACAAGATTTCAAAGAAAAAATAGTAAGCAAATATGAGCATATTATCCCTGTAGAAATTGTATTTCAGGAACTTGACAAATTACCGGAAGGGTTTGCATTAAACCCTGAAAGAGTAAAACCTTGGGGAACAAATCATGCGGTAATGATGGCTAAAGATGTAATTAAAGAACCTTTTGCTGTTATTAATGCTGATGATTATTATGGTCGTGAAAGTTTCCAGATCCTTGCTGATTTCCTTAACACAAAACATGACAAGAACAACGATTATTGCATGGTAGGTTATCGTCTTTGTAACACTCTTAGCGAAAGTGGAGCAGTTGCTCGCGGTATTTGTGTTAAAGATGCTAACGACAATCTTACAAGCGTTGTAGAAAGAACTCACATTGAAAGAATTGACGGAGTTGTTAAATTCAAAAACGAAGACGGATCATTTACTGAAGTTGACGAAATGAGCCCTGTTTCAATGAATATGTGGGGATTCACTCCTGATTATTTTAAACATTCAGACGATTTCTTCGTTTCTTTCCTAAAAGAAAATGCAGATAACATCAAAGCTGAATTCTTTATTCCATTAATGGTCAATCATTTGATCAATAACGGAACATCTACAGTTAAAGTACTTGATACTCCAAGTAAATGGTTCGGTGTGACATATGCGGAAGATCGTCCCTCTGTAGTTGCAAAACTTCAGGGTCTTGCTGACGACGGTACATATCCGACTCCATTATTCAAAAAATAATATCTTCGGATATAAAGATTTATATTTACCGGAACATTATCGTTATTGACGATTATGTTCCGGTTTTTTGGTTAAAAGAATAGTTTAATTTACTTTATATATGAAACCTCTTATTACTATAGTTCTTCTTATTATATCTAATATATTTATGACCTTTGCTTGGTATGGTCATTTAAAGTTGGAGGAGATGAAGGTTATCTCAAACTGGCCTTTATATGGCATTATCCTAATCAGTTGGCTGCTGGCTCTCTTCGAGTACTCGTTTCAAATTCCAGCCAATAAAATAGGTTATATCGGAAATGGAGGCCCTTTTACTCTTATGCAACTTAAAATCATACAGGAGGTTATAACATTGATTGTCTTCACTCTATTCACAGTGATATTCTTCAAAGGTGAGAGTTTGCAATGGAATCATTTTGCTGCTTTCGGATGTTTGATTGGTGCTGTTTATTTTGTTTTTCTGAAATAAAAGATTTTTTTAATAGGAGTAATTACATAAACCTCTAAGAATAAAAGAAAAAATAGACAGTTTAGGAAGGTTTCTAACTAATACAAAAAAGTTAATCATACGATACTATATCTTTCATTAAAATAACATATAACCATTAAATTAATAAATGCAATATAATGAAAGATTCTAAATAAATGTCTTTATACAACTTATAGGAATTTTCTATCTTATAACGAAATCAATATTAAAGAATAGTTATCGATTTCGTTAGTGAGAAATATACAATTAATTAAGGAATCTACGTATTTAGATCTAATTGCGACTATGACAGTCCTCTTATTCACAGCTAATTTATTGTAATAATAAACACTAATAAATTGATAGTTTTATAAACTAATCTAATATACATTAAAATACATATGATAATATTTTTAGTTTTCTAATTTGTGATAGAATTGTAGGTTTCTCAAATACTTCAATAGAGGAAGATCTTAGGGATATTTATATTAATATTGATTCCAGATATAAACACAATGCTATTGTTAGTTTACATGATGGATTGATAGTATATAATAACAATGATTTTATAAAAGAAAAATTAAAGCTAGAGAAAGATTGTTTTTGTCCATTTCCATTTTTTCATACTGCTCTTAAAGATAAAATATTCATCGGGAATAAAAGAGATATAGTTAAACAGTTTTTAATACACATATCAAACCATTCTATGAATGCTACAACTTGGTATCCTGAACCAAATGATTATATAATTTGATGTAATAAAGTACAAAATCAAAAAGCCTGCACTTAAAGAGTATATATCTACCTGAATTCAATAGTATAATATTCATTTAGATGTGTAAAACAGCAAATTCTAGTATCATAAAAAAATAAACATATAGTTTTTTATTTTTATTAGTGATAATGCTTATTGTTAACACTTATGTTTAGAACCTAGTTTTTAAACTTATTACGTAATAAGACATATTGTCTTCACTTTATTCTCATTGATATTGTTAAAAGGCAAGAATTTGCAATGATGTCATTTCGCAGCTTTTATTTATTTAACTGGATCTATTTATTGTATATTTTTAAATAATATTATGTTTGTAACATAAATAATTACAACTTACATTTTATGTGTATAAAATTAGAAAATATCATTAAATTACCTGGAGAGTCCGATTTTAAATTTCATTTAGCGTTAAAAAATAAAGAAGGAATTGATCCATATAATTGTTATTTAGAAGATTGGAAGAAATGGTTAGACTGGAATTCTTATAAACCAAGAAGAAACATGTTTAATAGGAAATATATATTCTCATTAATACCTTTAACTAATAATTCCACAAATGAATCTCTACACTTATTTGGTGGAATATTTAAAGTTGAAGAAACAGCAAAAGAGGGATATAAAATTACACTTGATGATATGTATAAAAACTTTATAGGTAGATTAATAATAAGGTATAATTATAATAAAAGAAATAGAAGAATTAATTCAGAGATATGTTACTCAAAGATGGAAGTATATCAGATTTTACCATTAGATAATATTATCAAATCTGAAATAAATTTCCCTATGTAAAGGGGCTAAAATGTGTATAGAAAGGGGTTAATACTTAATTCTCATCTTTGTTATATTTTCTTTATAGTATAAAACAACCTTTAGAATAATTATCAATAGTACTTAATTTATTATTCGTTTAAAACAGCTCATATGGAAACATTGGATTTAAAGACTTATCTTGATAAAGTTAAACAATTAAATGAAGAAGCTAAAAAATTAAAAAAGAAATATCAAGAAGACATAAAGGCAATTCTAATTCAAACATTAGAAATAGATAAACAAGTGTTAGAAGTTCTTTCATCCGAATTAAGTAATAGATGTGTTTATAAAAATCATATTAATATAGACATAATGATTGAAATAAATAATATGAATAAAGAACATCATATGCTAACAAGTCGTCTATCTATATATCAAAAAAATCAACTAGAAACTGTTTATGAAAAGATGAAAGAATCATGTAATATTATCGCTGAACAATTTTATAATATTCAAAGCGTCGAACCTTTTACTGATCCTCAACTTTTGTCCAAATATGCAAAAGGTTCTTATAAGAAAGATTTGTTAAACATCATATAAGTTATCGTATATAAGTAGGATCAATTAATGAATAACATCTACCAATTATCGAGATCCAATATGATTAACAAACTTCAATAATACACCATTATTATAACAATTGGATATTTCATTATGATAACTGAAGTATTTTTCAATATTGAGATATTTCCACCTTGCTTTAAGTTAATATCCAAAATCATCAATATTACGTTAAAGTCGTAGCAATCAAATCACATATTTATGAACAAAGAAAATAATATATTCTTTTTTGAAACCAGAAAAGAATGGAGAGATTGGCTTATCGATAATTTCGATAAAAGGAGTGAAGTGTGGTTTGTTTTTCCACTTAAATCGTCAGAAAAATCAGGGGTTTCTTATAATGATGCAGTAGAAGAGGCCCTTTGTTTTGATTGGATTGACAGTACAACGAAGGCTCTTGACAAAGATCATAAAATTCAAAGATTTACTCCAAGAAATACAAAAAGCATTTACTCTCAAGCAAATAAAGAGAGAATCAAATATCTTCTTGAAAAGGGTATAATTCATCCTGATTATGAGATTAAAGTAAGAGATGTAGTATCTGAGCCTTTCATTTTTCCTGAAGATATCATAATCAAACTAAAAGAGGATAATGAAGTATGGGAAAATTATCTCAATTTCTCAGACTCTTACAAACGTATTCGTGTTGCATATATAGAAGCGGCCAGAAAACGACCGAATGAGTTTAATAAAAGGTTGAATAATTTTATTTCAAAGACCAAAGAGAATAAATTAATTCCCGGATTCGGAGGTATTGACAAATATTATCGGATTTAAAAAACCTTTTTTCTTCGTAAATATTTACTGATTATGACGAGGGTTTCAATTTAACTTAAATCTGAACCAAGAGTATAATGGTTTGTTTGAATTATATATAATAACGACTATGATAGTTGTTAATTAGATAAGAGTAAATTCACTATTTCTCATTTTAAAATTCACAAATCATGAAAAAGGAAAATTACAAATACGCATTGAAAATAATCGCGATTTTTTTTCTTTCTATAATTTCATCAGGGAATATTTTTGCCCAGCTTAAAGGAAACGGTCTTAAAACCGCAATTGTTAACTATAATTATAGTATAGACGGAAAATCAATGGAGATGGTTCTTTATTATAGTGACTATGGAAATATACAATGTTTTAAATATGATGTAGAGGGATTACCTTATGCAACTATTGTCACTAAGGATTCTATAATAGAGATAAATTACGGAATTCAGGCATATCGAAAATATGCAAAATCACCTTTAGACATAAATTTCAATTATCTAACTCCTGCAGTAATCAAAAAATTTGATATAAAGAGTCCGGGCACTGTCGATTTCATGGATAAATCATGTACGATTTTCAATGCAAAATTTAAAAATGAAGAGATTTCAGAGATGCTTGTTTGGGTGTTTAAAGGGGTAGAGTTGAGAAGGCAGATTATATACAACGACAAAACTAAAACCGATCTTATAGCAACTTATCTTGAAGAAAACCCTGAAATATCAGAACATACATTCATTGTTCCCGGAGGTTTTCAACGGTATAAATAAAGAATTTTAGTTTGTAAAAGACATATTCGTTAAACAATGAGAATCGTTCATTATTTCCTCAATTTAGTGATCTATTAAAAATATAATCCAATATTTTCAGCATAAGAATATTTGAATCTATCAGTAAAAGGAAAACTTCTATTGATAGATTCTTGCAGTTAGTTAACTATCTTAATTAATATCCATTAAGTCTACTACAAGTAAAAAACTTCTATTTAAAGAAGTCAAAGGTATTTTTAAGAGAATAATATAATAGGCTGTTTGAATTCTGAAAATAAATATGTTCCTTTGCAAAAAATCATAAATTAATTTTCAGCAAATACAATTAGAAATTGTTTGATAAGATGAAAAAAAGTGCATTACAGACCGCTCGCGCGGCATACCAACCAAAATTGCCTAAAGCATTAAGAGGCGCAGTAAAAATCTCTCAGGGAGAGGCTACTCAGTCAATAGCTGATCAGGAAGCTATCAAAAATTTGTTTCCTAACACATACGGTCTTCCTGCTTTGACTTTCGTAGAAAGTACAGAAGTGACTCCTTCTAAAACTATAAATGCAGGTGTTATCCTTTCAGGAGGTCAGGCTCCTGGTGGTCACAATGTTATCGCAGGTCTTTTTGACGGTCTTAAAACATTGAACCCTGAAAACAAACTTTATGGTTTCCTTTTAGGCCCTGGTGGTCTTGTAGATCATAAATATATCGAAATCACAGCTGAACTTATGGACGAGTACCGTAACACAGGTGGTTTTGACATCATTGGTTCAGGACGTACAAAACTTGAAGAAAAAAGTCAGTTCGACAAAGGTCTTGAGATCCTTAAAGAACTTAATATATCAGCACTTGTAATCATCGGTGGTGATGACTCTAATACAAATGCATGTGTTCTTGCAGAATATTATGCTCAAATCAATGCTGGTGTACAGGTTATCGGTTGTCCTAAGACTATCGACGGTGACCTTAAAAACTCAGAAATCGCTACATCTTTCGGATTCGACACAGCATGTAAAGTATATTCTGAGGTTATCGGAAACATTGAAAGAGACTGTAACTCAGCTAAGAAATACTGGCACTTTATCAAATTGATGGGTCGTTCAGCATCTCATATCGCTCTTGAGTGTGCTCTTCAGAGCCAACCAAATATCTGTATTATCTCAGAAGAGGTTGAAGCTAAAAACATGACTCTTGACGAAGTGGTAAACTATGTTGCTGATATCGTTGCTATGCGTGCAGCAAGCGGAGATAACTACGGAACAGTGCTTATACCGGAAGGTCTTATCGAATTTATTCCTGCGATGAAAAATCTTATCGCTGAACTAAACGATTTCCTTGCTCACAATGGTGCGGAATTTGCTATGATTAAAAAATCTGCTCAGAGAGAATATATCATCAATCACCTTTCAGAAGTAAATGCTGCTGTTTACGCTTCTCTTCCAGAAGGTGTAGCTCGTCAGCTTACTCTTGATAGAGACCCACACGGAAACGTACAGGTTTCTTTGATTGAAACTGAAAAACTTCTTGGTGAAATGGTTGGTCGTCGTCTTTCAGAAATGAAAAAAGATGGTCACTATAACGGTAAATTTGCTGCTCAATACCATTTCTTCGGATATGAAGGTCGTTGTGCTGCTCCTTCTAATTTCGATGCTGACTATTGCTACTCTTTAGGATTCAACGCTTCTATGTTGATCGGTGCAGGAGTAACAGGATATATGTCATCTATCAAAAATCTTACAGCGCCTGCATCTGAATGGGTAGCGGGAGGTATTCCTATCACTATGATGATGAACATGGAACGTCGTCACGGAGAAATGAAACCTGTAATCCAAAAAGCTCTTGTTAAGCTAGACGGAAAACCATTCCTTGCTTTTGCTGCTATGCGTGAAGATTGGGCTAAATCAACTTCATACATCTATCCTGGTCCGATCCAGTATTTCGGTCCTTCAGAAGTATGTGATCAGCCAACAATCACTCTACAATTGGAAGAATCTAAATAATTCTCACATAAATGATAAAAAAGGAGTCTGAAATGTTTTTCAGACTCCTTTTCTTTTTATAGGAATATTTTATCTAATTCCGGTTATCTATCTTTCCTTAAATTTTGAATTTCATAATAAGTAAGAAGATCAAATATACATTCTCTCACCAAAAATACTACTTCCGATTCTGACCATATTTGATCCCTCCTCAATAGCAATCTTATAGTCATCACTCATCCCAAAAGATAGAGTATCAAAATCTTTATTTTCTGTAAAATAGCTATTTTTCATCTCATCAAACAGAGATTTTAGAATCCGAAATTCAGATCTTACAATATCTTCATCATAAGTGAATGTTGCCATTCCCATAATGCCTCTGATTTTTATAAAAGAATAATCTTCATTTAAAACTCTTTTGATAAAAGAGAGAGCCTCTTCAGGAGAAAAGCCATATTTCGTATTTTCTTGTGCAACATGTATTTGAATTAGCACATCAATAACTCGATTATCTTTTTCTGCCGCTTTATTTATTTCGTTGAATAGTTTTGCGGAATCAACACTATGAATTAGAGATATGAAAGGAGTAATATATTTGACCTTATTTGTTTGAAGGTGTCCTATGAAATGCCATTCTATATCTTGAGGCAATAAGTTGTATTTTTCCGTAAGTTCCTGAACTTTACTTTCTCCGAAAATTCTTTGCCCACAATCATAAACCTGTCTTATTGAATCAGCTGGGTTAAATTTTGAAACGGCAACAAGTTTTACATCAGAAGGAATCGTTTCCTTAATCCTTAAATAATTTTCTTTTATTGAGTTCATAATGAAGAATACGTTTTTTTATTCGGCAGCAGCTTCGTATGGGAAAACATCCATAATAGGAGTTTCAGATAATGAAGCGACTTCATAATCAGCAAGAGTTCCACCCATACCTTTGAATAGATTTTTCAGGGCAGTGTCAAGATCTGCAGCTTGTATTAGCATGTTGCTGGCACTTTTCTTTTCAACACCGCTTTTCTCGTCGATTGTTATAAAATATACTTTTCCTTTATACCATTTGTCGCCATTTTCATCAAAGAACATCTCATTGATCTTTGCTTTTTTAATATTTGCAACTTCAAATTCACCGGAAATAAAAGGAGTAATCTCTTTAATTATGCGAGCTTCCGCTTCTGTAAAAGAAAGCGCATCCACAAGGTATGGTTCAGTTACTTTCTTTTGCATTCCGTTTTCAAGAGTTTTATCGTAACGTATCTTACATTCAAACCATGTATGCATCATGTTCTTTAAATTTATTATAGGGTTTTATTAATATTGTCAATCCAATTTAGAATCTCTTCACGACCGGATCTGCTTGTTGATGATGTGATGAAAATAGGAGGGAGTTCTTCCCACTGTTCAAGAAGTTTATTCTTGTAACTTTCGATATTCTTCTGCGCCTCGGCTTTGGTAAGTTTATCAAGTTTAGTAAAGGTTATAACAAATGGTATGGCATTTTCTCCAAGCCATTCCATAAATTCAAGATCGATTTTTTGTGGCTCATGACGAGAATCAATAAGAACAAACAACGCTGTCATCTGATCACGTTCAAGTATATAGTTCTCTATTATTTTTCGAATCTCATCTCTGCCTTGTTTTCCTCTTTGAGCATATCCGTAACCGGGTAAATCGACGATATACCATTCATTATTTATCAAAAAATGATTGACTAACATCGTTTTTCCTGGCATTGAAGAGGTCATAGCAAGCCCCTTGTGATTTGTCAGCATATTGATAAGCGATGATTTACCGACATTAGATCGTCCGATAAAAGCATATTCAGGTAAATTGTCTTCAGGACATTTACGAATATCGGTATTACTTATCACAAATTTAGCGTCTTTTATTTCCATAAAATATTTATTACATATTGATACAAAGATACTATTATTTCGAATCAAAAAATAACTTAGCAATTCCAAAAAAATCTCTAATTAGTTGAAACAAATGAGTATTTAAAGTGTTTAAACCTTTATAAAATATATTTATTATTTATCTTTGAATATATATAAAGGATAAATATTCACTCTTAAATAGTATGAATGATAATATAGTGCGGGGAAATGATTCAAGTCAAAGTGATAGCGTTGTTATAATTCCAACATATAACGAAAAGGAAAATATCGAATCAATAATAAGATATGTTTTCAATCTTACTAAATCATTTGATATTCTGATTATTGACGACGGTTCACCTGATGGTACTGCAAGTATCGTAAAAAGAGTTCAAAAAGAGTTCCCGGACAAACTTTACATTATAGAAAGAGAAGGAAAACAAGGACTTGGCACAGCATATATAACCGGATTTAAATGGGCATTAGAAAAGAAATATGATTATATTTTTGAGATGGATGCAGATTTTTCTCATAATCCGGATGATTTGTTAAAATTATATCGAGCATGTGCGACTGACGGTAATGATCTGGCAATAGGTTCCAGGTATATTACAGGAGTAAATGTTGTCAATTGGCCTATGGGACGTGTCGTAATGTCGTATTTTGCTTCTAAATATGTGAAGATTGCAACAGGAATGAAAATCTTCGATACCACAGCAGGATTTGTATGCTATACTCGTCGATTACTTGAAAATATGGATCTTGAAAAAGTAAAATTCAAAGGTTATGCCTTCCAGATAGAGATGAAGTTCACAGCCTACAAAATGAATGCAAGAATAAAAGAGATTCCTATAATATTCATAAACAGGGTTCTTGGTGAATCAAAAATGAACTCAAGTATTTTCGGAGAAGCCGTATTTGGGGTTTTAAGACTTAAAATGACAAGTTATTTCAAAAAATATAAACATATCAACTGATAATCTTTCGATGAAAAATATCTTAATCAAAGATGCTTATATAGTTAATGAGGATATGACGTATAAAGGATCTATTCATATCCAAAATGACAGAATCTATAAAATCTATACCGATGAAGCTTTGCCAATTGGTAATTTTGATGAAATAATAGATGCTAAGGGGAAATACCTTCTACCTGGTGTAATAGATGATCAAGTTCATTTCAGAGATCCGGGATTGACTCATAAAGCCGATATGGAGAGTGAATCGATGGCAGCCGTAGCAGGAGGGACAACAACATTTATGGATATGCCAAACACAATCCCTCAAACAGTTACGGAGGCGTTGATCAGAGAAAAGCGTGATATAGCTTCCCAAAAATCTGTAGCAAATTATGCATTTTATATAGGTGCTAATAATGAGAATATTGATGAATTAAAGAAGATTGACAACTCTTTAGTTTGTGGAGTTAAGGTTTTCATGGGATCTTCAACAGGAAATATGCTTGTTGATAAAAAAGAGATTCTTAAAAGAATATTTTCAGAATTATCGTTAGTTGTAGCGACTCATTGTGAAAAAGAGGAGGTTATAAAGGCTAACATTGCAAAATATACATCTCAGTACGGAGATGATCTTCCAATTGAATTTCATTCTAAAATAAGAAATGAGGAGGCATGTTATGCATCTTCTTCTGAGGCTGTCGAACTTGCTACGAAATATGGTGGACGTCTTCATTTACTTCATCTTTCTACAGCAAGAGAGTTGTCTCTGTTGAGTGATGCTCCGTTGAAAAATAAGAAAATCACTGGTGAAGTTTGTGTTCATCATCTTTGGTTTAATGATACTGATTACCCTAAATTGGGAAATAAAATAAAATGGAACCCTTCCATAAAAACAGAAAACGACAGAATTGCATTGATGAACGGTGTTAAAACCGGGAAAATAGATGTTATAGCAACCGATCACGCACCACATCTTTGGGAAGAGAAACAGGGAAGTTGTCTTAAAGCTGCATCAGGGGGACCGATTGTACAATATTCCTTGCTTACAATGCTTGAAAAGGTAAGAGAGGGTGAAATAAATATTGAAAAAGTGGTCGAAAAGATGTCTCATGCTCCGGCAACGCTTTTCAATATTAAAGATCGCGGATTTATAAAAGAGGGTTATTATGCCGATTTAGTGATTGTTGATCCGGAATCGAAACAATTAGTGGATAAATCTAATATATTATCCAAATGCAAATGGTCTCCTTTAGAGGGATTTATATTCAATAACAAAATAGATACAACCATAGTAAACGGAAATATCGTTTATCGAAACGGAGTGATTGATCCAACGGTAAAAGGTATGGCCGTTGAGTTTGACAGATAACAACATTTCATGATTTACATTATTGCTACTATTTCCTTTTTAGGTGGAACCATCTCATGTTATCTTTTTTTGAAAACAAAATTAGATAGATCTCAGAACCTGATAAACGAGATAGACTCTTTACAGAAAGAGTTAGATCGACAGAAAACAGAATTATTAAACGTAAATAATAAGGTTGTCTCGACAGAAACAACCTTGTCATTATTAAAGGAGTCAGAGTCAGAACTTAAAGAATCCTTAAGAAGAACTGATGAACTTAATAGAACCTACTTCAGTCAGATTGCATCTCTTAAAAAAGAGAATGAATACTTATGCAATGATATTAATAGATTGAATACTGAAGAGGAGGAAAAAAGAAGACGTAGCGAACTTGAATTCAAAAATATTGCATCTCTTATCCTTGAGAATAATTCAAAAAAAATATCGGAGCAACATCAGAGCGATCTAAAAACTATTCTTGATCCGCTTAAAACCAATATTGCTGAGTTTAAGAAAAAAGTTGAAGATTCGTACGATTTGGAGTCTAAACAAAGATTCTCGCTTGAAGCAAAAATCAAAGAACTCGTAGAACTGAATTCAAGAATTAGTGAAGAAGCAAAAAATCTAACTAAGGCTTTAAAGGGTGATAGCAAAGTGCAAGGAGACTGGGGAGAGATGATACTCGAAGGTATTCTCGAAAGATCCGGTCTTCAAAAAGACAGAGAATATTTTATTCAGGAAACTCTTAAAGACGAAAAAGGGAATACTTCTATTTCGGATGACGGGAAAAGGATGCGTCCTGATGTAATTGTCAAATATCCTGATAATAGAAAGATTATTATCGACTCGAAAGTTTCCCTTACAGCATTTGTCAGAATGAGTGAAGCTGAAGATGAAGCATCTTACTCTGCATCTCTAAAACAGCATCTTCAGTCTGTAAAAAATCATATCGATGAACTTTCAAGAAAGAGTTATCAAGATTATACAGATACACTTGATTTTGTAATGATGTTTATTCCAAATGAATCGGCATACCTTACTGCATTACAATCTGATTCTAATATCTGGCAATACGGATATGACAAAAGGGTTGTTTTGATTAGCCCTACAAATCTTATTACAGCTCTTAAGTTGATATCTGATCTTTGGAAACGAGATCGCCAAAGCAAAAATTCGCTTGAAATTGCAAAACGTGGAGGAATGCTTTACGATAGATTTGTAATCTTATGTAATAAACTTGATGATTCAAGAAATAAAATCCGTCAGGCCCTTAATGGAATGGATGATACTATCTCTACTATGAAATCGGGCAACGGGAATCTTTATAGTCAGGTTGAAAAGCTTAAACAACTTGGAGCCAAAGCACAGAAACAGTTGATTATTGATAATTCATTGCAGGAAGAAAATATTGATGAATTCAATAAAATTTCATCTTTGGAAGCTTCCAAAAAAGATATTTAAATAATCACCTCAAATTCAACTATAATAGAGTTGTTGAGTTCTATTTTTTAAAGAACAACATACGCTTAATCCTTTTTTAATTATAACCACTATGGATATTAAAAATCATATCGAAGAATTAAGAAGAGAATTACACAGACATAATGATCTGTATTATATAGAGTCGAATCCAACAATCTCCGACATTGATTTTGACAAAATGATGAAGGAGCTTCAGGATCTTGAAAATCAATATCCCGAGTATTATGATTCTAATTCACCAACACAAAGAGTAGGAAGTGATATAACTAGTTCCTTTTCTCAACAGAATCATAAATATCCTATGCTCTCTCTTTCCAACACCTATACAATAAATGAGGTAAGAGAGTTTTTGAATAGAGCTTCATCTATTTTAAAAGAACCTTTTAAAATTTGTGCAGAATTAAAATACGATGGAACTTCCGTTTCTCTTACCTATATAGATGGAAAGCTTGATTCTGCCGTAACCAGAGGTGACGGAGAGAAAGGTGATGTTGTTACGGCAAATGTAAAAACCATCAGAACCGTACCTTTAATTCTTAAAGGTGATTATCCTCAGGAATTTGAAATTCGTGGTGAAATATTACTTCCATGGAAAGAGTTTGACCGACTAAATAAGGAACGTGAAGCCCAAGAGGAACCTCTCTTTGCCAATCCAAGAAATGCAGCATCGGGAACCCTTAAACTTCAAAATTCAAAAATAGTGGCTTCCAGAAAACTTGAAGCTATACTTTACTATATGCTCGGTTCGGAACTCCCTTCAGATAGTCATTATGAAAATATTAAAAAGGCGCAAGAATGGGGTTTAAATGTATCTAAGCATCTCAAACTATGCGATAATATTGAAGATATTGAGACATTCATTAATTATTGGGATAAAGAGAGAAAAAATCTTCCTGTTGCAACAGACGGTATCGTTCTAAAGGTTGATTCTATCTCTCAGCAACAGAAACTTGGATTCACAGCTAAATCTCCAAGATGGGCAATTGCTTATAAGTTTCAGGCAGAAAGAGCAGAATCGGAATTGCAAAGTGTTTCTTTTCAGGTTGGACGAACCGGAATTATAACTCCGGTAGCTAATCTTCAACCGATACAGCTTTCCGGTACCATCGTAAAAAGAGCTTCTTTATATAATGAAGATGCAATTAAAGCATTTGATCTTCATATCGGCGATATCTGTTATGTGGAAAAAGGAGGGGAGATAATCCCTAAAATCGTAGGTATCGATCTTGATGCGAGAAATGAAAGATTAGGTGCTAAAGTTACTTTTATTTCTCATTGCCCCGTATGTAATACTCCACTTATAAGATATGAAGGTGAGGCTGGTTATTATTGTCCTAATCAAAACGGATGTGCTCCTCAGGTAAAAGGACGAATGGAACATTTCATCTCACGACGAGCAATGAATATTGACGGAGTCGGTCCTGAAACAATTGACAGTTTCTTCGCCAACGGAGTACTTACAAACTATTCAGATCTTTATTCTCTAACTGTTGAAAGAATAGTGAATTGTCCAAGAATAAAATCATCTGATATTTATGATTATGAAGATTATACTTCAGACAATACTAAAGATCAAAAGATTGGCGGCTTGTTCGATAATATTGTAACTCAACCGGCTAAAGCAAAAAGTAATAGACGCTTCACAGAATTGATTGCGAATAAAATAATTAAATCAATTGAAAACTCTAAGAATGTTCCTTTTGAAAGAGTTGTATATGCATTAAGTATACGTTTTGTAGGAGAAACTGTGGCCAAAAAACTTGCAAAACATTTCAAGGATATAGATTCTTTAATTGCTGCAAAATATGAAGATCTTATAGATGTTGAAGATGTAGGTGATAGAATTGCGAAAAGTATTATTGATTTCTTTTCTGACAATAGAAATCTTATTTCAATTGAAATCTTACGTAACGCTGGTCTTAAATTTAAAATTGACGAAATAGTTGATGACGCAGAAAAATCGGATACTCTGAATGGTGCATCAATTGTGATTAGCGGAACATTTACAAAACATTCTAGAGACGAATATAAACATCTGATTGAATTAAATGGCGGAAAAAATATAAGTTCCGTATCATCAAAGACCGACTATCTATTGGCTGGAGACAATATGGGGCCTTCAAAACTTGAAAAAGCCAATAAATTAGGTATTAAGATTATTTCAGAAGATGATTTTTTAAAAATGATTAATCAATAAACTTAATTATTATACAAGTTAAAAACATAAATATGCATAGTTATTCATTATCGTTTATCTTTAGCTTAGGATTAATCATTATTTGATATAAAAATGCATTCTTTTTATTGAAAATACGTCTATTTTATATTAATATGACACAAATAAAAGATATTATTTATAAATTTGCTTGTAATAATTCACGAAATTTTTAACTCCAAAATATGGCAAAAATTAATCTTAAAGGGATGGGTGTGGCGCTTGTCACGCCATTTAAAGATGATTGTTCAATAGATTTTAATGCTTTAGGTAAATTAATTGATTTTCAGATCCAGAATTCAGCTGACTATATTGTAATGCTTGGAACTACTGCTGAAACGCCAACTTTAAGCGACAAAGAAAAGAAAAAGATTAAGGAATTTGTTATTCAGAGAGTTAACAGAAGAGTACCTTTAGTCATGGGCTTAGGTGGCAATAACACTATGGATATAGTTAAACATCTTAAAGAAGATGATTTCGACGGTGTAGATGCAATCTTATCAGTCGTTCCTTATTATAACAAACCTTCACAAGAAGGTATATATCAGCATTATAAAGCAATTGCAAAAGCAAGCAAACTTCCTATTATTTTATATAATGTTCCGGGACGTTCAGGAGTTAATATGACTGCAGACACGACCTTGAGACTGGCTCGCGATTTCAATAATATAGTTGCAATTAAAGAAGCATCTGGTAATATTACCCAAATGGATGATATTATTAAAAATAAACCTAAAGATTTTGATGTTATAAGCGGAGATGACGGAATAACTTTCCCGTTAATAACATTAGGTGCTATTGGTGTAATTTCTGTTATTGGAAATGCTTTTCCTAAAGAGTTCAGCAGAATGGTAAGACTCGCTCTTGCCGGGGATTATAGAAATGCTTTAACAATTCATCATCGTTTTACTGAATTATTCGATCTTCTTTTTATAGACGGTAATCCTGCAGGAGTTAAAAGTATTCTTAATGTAATGGGATATATCGACAATCAATTAAGATTGCCACTGGTACCAACAAGAATTACAACTTTTGAAAAAATTAGATCTGTTCTAAGAGAATTGAATATTCTTTGTTAATATTTAAACGGAAATATATAAAGTTAAAACCTCATACTTTGATTTAATCAAAATATGAGGTTTTTCTATATTCAAAAATGAGATAAAATCGAAGGATAACACAGATTAAGAAGATAGGAAAGAGTTACGAAAAACCCTACTTAACATAATGGTAATTATGATTTAAAAAGATATTAGAATTAGATATAAAAATTTATACCCACAACTGTTCAGAAATATTGATTTGTAAATGATTATAATATCGTAAGATTAGCAGTCTTATCAGAGGCTTATATTTATAAAACCAAAGAAGTAATATTTGAAGTTCTTTCAGGTATTACTTTGAAAAAATTTAATCAAATATTACTTCTTTGTTTATATCTATATTTTATACACTTGGTTTATTATTAAGCTTTTTCTTTGCTTCTATAATATAAAGTGGAACAATTTGTTTCGACAAAAGCCTTATTAGCAGCAATCTTAATTTTTTCAGGAGTTAGAGCCAGATATTTATCTACTTCCTTATTAATATCTTCAGCTTTTCCAAGCAATTCGAAATAACATAAATTAGTAGCTTTATTTAGATAATATATATTTGAAAAGATATCATTAGCCTCAAATTTATTAACCCATTTTTTAAGTTCTGTTTCGTCGACAAGCTCCTTTTTCAAAAGCTCAATCTCCTCAGTAAGAGCTTTATCGGCTTCTTCAAGAGAAACACCTTCTGAAGGTTTTCCGGTTACATAGAAAAGTCCAGGATCAATACTTCCTGATATATAGGCATTTACTTCCGAAAAAAGTTTCTTTTCCATTATTAGTTTCTGAGGTAAACGAGCCGATCTACCATTAGAAAGAACATCTGAAAGGATATCATAGCAATGATATTCTTCATCAGTACGACCACAAATATGGTAAGCTTTAACAATAGCATCCTGAGGAACATCTCTTTCAACTTCAAGAAATCGAGCTTCTTTTTGTTGCGGTTCCTGAGGAATATCTTTAATTTTTATATTTCCGGAAGGAATATCTCCAAACCATTTTTCGACAAGCTCGACAGTTTTCTCAAAAGAAATATTTCCTGCAATTGCTATAATAGCATTATCAGGAGCATAATATGTCTTAAAAAAATCTCTTACCTGATCAAGATTAGAGTCACTTATATGTGAAATTTCTTTTCCTATAGTTGACCATCTATATGGATGTACTTTATATGCCAATGATTTAATAAGATCAGACATATCTCCATAAGGTTGGTTTAAAGTACGCTGTTTAAACTCCTCAATTACAACCTGTTTCTGTACATCGAGTGAACGTTGACTAAAATCAAGAGATAACATTCTATCCGACTCAAGCCATAATACAGTTTCAATATTATCTAACGAAACGACATCATAATAATTAGTAATATCTTCATTTGTCCATGCATTATTTTCGCCTCCGGCAGCTTGTAACGGAGTATCAAAATCAGGAATATTTATAGATCCTCCGAACATAAGATGCTCAAATAAATGGGCAAATCCTGTATGATTAGGATCCTCATTCCTTGAACCTACATTATATAAAGTATTCACAGCAACCATTTGGGTTGTTTTATCTCTATGATGCAAAAGCGTTAAGCCGTTTTTTAAAATATGTCTGTTAACTTCTATCATTATACTTATTATAGTGAAAATCCCACTAACAATTTACATTTATACCCCTTTAATATAAACTACTGTAAATGTGAGACTTCCTTTTGTTAAAAAGTGATTATACTAATCATTATTTATCAACGGAAAGAGTTATTCTCTCCAAATCTTTCCATAATCTGTCATCTGGAACGGGAGCTTCAATAACTATTTCCTGTTTTGAAACCGGATGAATAAAAGACACACGTCTGGCATGAAGAGATATTCCGCCATCAGGATTTGACCTATCGAAGCCATATTTAAGATCACCTTTTATAGGTAATCCAATATGTGAAAGCTGGCATCTTATTTGATGATGACGACCTGTCATTAAATCTACTTCAAGTAAAGAATATCGATCACCCTTGGCAATATGTCGATATTTAAGAATTGCTTTCTTTGAATTACTTTTCTCTGTGTCATAAGCGTAAGACTTATTCTGTTTCTCGTTTCTTAAAAGATAATTTGTAAGAAGCTCCTCTCCTTTTATTTTATTACTATTTTTTACAATTGCCCAATATGTCTTTTTTATTTCACTATTTCTGAACATCTCATTCAGCCTTGTCAGCGCCTTACTTGTTTTAGCAAAAAGAACGATTCCCGATGTTGGTCTGTCTAATCGATGTGTTACACCGACAAATACATTCCCCGGTTTATCATACTTCTCTTTAAGCCATTTTTTTAGCGTTTCGCTTAAAGGCTCATCTCCTGTTTTATCACCCTGAACGATCTCATTACAAGTTTTTGAAACCGCTATTATATGATTGTCCTCAAAAATTACTACCATTGTATTATTCGCTTATGATCTGTATGTTACATTGACATATAGTGCTTTTGTAACGATGTTATCTCGTTTTGTAACGTTTTGTAACGTTACAGAAAGATTTTCAAACCCTTATACAAAGATAATTTAATAAACAGTATTATAAAATGCAGTTTCTATTTATTAATATAAGTTCTGGCATTATATTGGATATAACACCTCTTGTACGCCATTATATAATTGTATATCGATAGTTTTCCAAAAGATTAGATTGATTTTCTCTTTCTATGTTAAATTTAATACGACACCTTGCATGGCTTAATATAACACCTTGTTAGGTTTAACAATAAATCTTGCAAGGTGTAAAAAAAACATCTTTATAGACACAAAAAAGCCGGGGATTATCCCGGCTATATATTATTGTCTTATCTGGTAAGCGCCATCTTAAGAGTAACCCCGAAATTAGAATTTGAAATAGGATAAGAAGATGAAGAAACAAGCGGTGTATTTATCTGTTTATCATAATATCCTCTGATTGTCAAATATTTACTAAATGTATAATCTGCGGTAAACTTAATAGTCAAAGATTTATTGCCCGATGTTGCTTGTGTATAATTTTCATCAATCTTTCTGATAAGAGCATTTTGCTTTCTGAAAGAGAAATCACTACGCAATGTAAGATCATGATTCACACCTTTTTGACCACCACCTTTCATTCCTATTATAGTATTGAAATTGGCTATTTTATATCCAGCACCCACAGTAACATCTTTCGATACCGATTCAACAATCTGTACAGAAGTAATATTAAGACTCAGATTTCTTGTATCCTTATACTCGATCTTAGCAGTAACTCCGTTTTTGAAATTCAGATCAAATCCGATAAGCGGAGCATAACTTTCAGTAATACTTACACTTCCAATATCAAAAGGAGAAGATGGCATCGGACAATCATTAGTTGCATCAAGTGCAAAACCTAGTCCTTCCGAATTCTCAATATAATTTAAGTATGAAGCAAAAGAACCTACACTATAAGTACATCTATAAGCATGATTCACATTAATGGATCTCAAATATTTCGATGCTCCCGGAATAAGTCTTACCAATCCACCATAAGTAACCCTCCAGTTTGGTAGAATACTCAATATAGAAGGGAATGGAGAAAGTCCCACATTTTTAGCATCTCTTCCCGTATAAGCTGCTACAAAAGCAGGGATAAGAACATCTGCCGAATTAAGTCGGTTACCTGCAATATTTGGATCAAATGTGGTTCCCGCAAGATGAGATGATGCAAGAAATCCTGTATTGGGATATTTGGCACCTGCATATTGAGAATTGATTCTTCCTGAAATTGTACTTCTATATTTTACTAAATTATCGAAAGCATCCGACTGATATCCATTCTCTGCTTTATATCTTTTTAGAGATGTTTTGACTGCAATAGTTGTCATTGTAAATGAACCGGAATGTTGACGAGGAACATCTGGGAACATAAACTGATACGTAGAACTTTGCGTGTGTACACGACTACCATTAAGATCAATCTTAAAATCTCTAAAAGGCTCAATAGATATTTTATACTGCAAATCTTCGGTTATTGCAAATGAAGCCGGAGAGGTTAATGAGTCATTTACTATAAGCCAGTTATTTCTCAAGGCCTTATTTATATACTCTTCTCCTGTCTCAAATCCAAAAGCAAATCCAAGCCCGGGAGCCATTAACGATTCGTTATTCTGACCCATGAAATCACCCACTGATGGTTGGAAAGATGGCAGATAAGTACTTGATGTTCGTTTATATCCGAGAGAGATATTTCTTACTGCCATTAAAGCTCTTGACCCATATTGAGCAGTCTGATACCATAATTCCTCTTCGGGGCGTTTACCCTGATTAATGGTTAACTGTACAGCTTCAGAATCCTTAGTTGTAATAATAATAGTATTCTTGTCTTTTACCTTATACTTTATTGAATATGGTTCTTTCTTTGAATTCAGTGCAGTTACCTTAAGATTTTTATTATCAAGATTATGTTTAACGGTAACTGTTGTATCTTTTTTCAATTGAATTCTTTGAGAGAATTTTTTCTTAGCTTTCGCATTATTATTATTATTCTTATTATTAGAGGCTCTATTGGTAGGAGAAAACTTACGGTTTGTTTCTTTCAAGAAAGCCGATTTATTATATAAATTCTCCATATTAAATTTAATATCACCCTGGTACTGAGCCTGATTTGTAATATTATTTCCAAGATTAGTGAACTCATCCACAAACGTCCCCTTATTCCAAACATAACTTGAATTATATTTCACCGAAGCACTACTCCAATCAAGGAAAGGTATCTTATTCAATGGCAAAGTATAAGCAGCATCAAAAGTCTGATTAAATTTAATCGGAGTACCCATTCTTAATATATTCTGTCTTACAGAATCCTTCCAATGTTCATATTCATCAGGATACAACTGTTTATTAACAGGTGTATTCGGTTCATCTATACGAGAATTAGTGGATGCATTGAAATTTAGTTTCAACGTTTTTAGAAGATCCCAACTTATTGTTGTTTGTCTGTCCCACAAGAAATTCTTACTAAAAGAGATTGGAACATAAAACTCCGACATACCCGTTTCATCCACATTTTTCAATTGTTGTTCATAATATGTTCTGTTCATATTTGAATATAAACCGATATTATTTGGCAACCAATTAAATGTAAAATCTTTGGCAAGTCTAACATAAGGCGACTTACTTTTTATACCGGAAAATGGTTTCCATGGTTTAAAGTATGGGCTATAATTATAACTTATTGAACCTCGGTAATTATAATTATTTTCAAAATCTGTTGTTGGATCACGTTTTGAAGTTCTCGAATATGCATAACTCATAGTTAGATTCGCCGGATCCCAAGGCATTGGTTTATCTCCTTGTATATTAAATTTCAAACCTGATACGCTGAAACTTTCAACCGTTACAACCTCCTGAGAAAGAGATCTTACAGAATCACGCTGTGCTTTTGTATCACAATTCTCAAGACTCTGAGAAAGTTTAATATCCTGATTATAAGGATCATACTCAGGAGTTGTCACCTCTTGTGAATAAGAATAATAAACAGGAGCCTTTAGTTTTACAGGTTCCGGAATAAGACGCCCTGCCTCCACTTGTGTAGATATATTATATTGATAATAGTTATCAATACGACGTTGGCTAAGACTCTGGTCCACACTACCGAACCCGGCTGTCTCAATCTGACCGCCGACATTGATAGATGCAATATCACTTATACCTAAACTGGCATTTGCTTTGGCTGCCCATCCGCCCTCTTCATTAAACCCGACAAGACGAAGTTCGTCAACCCAAACATTAGCATCTTTGATAGTTTTACTATTATTTCTAACACCAATCATAATGGTTCTGACCTCTGAAAGAGAAGGATTACCAACAATTGATACCCTATTTCTCAATTTCTCAGGATCATAAATCGAGTAAACAGTATTGAATGTAACATTTGAATAATTCTTACGTTTCTCTGCATTTCTTTCAAGTTTAAGATCGGTCAATAAAGTCAATGGAAAATCAAACATATTTGATTCTGGCCAAACAGTTTTTCTGTCAGTAAGACTATTATTATTGTAAATACCGGGTTCTGTAAGAGAAATAGGTATTTCATATTCATAGTAATTGTCTTTATAATCGCTACCAAGACGCATAAATACAGAAAGTTCACCACTCTTTAAATTAGTCAGATTATCAATAAACGCCTCACCATGTACAAACATTTGTATTCGTTTATATTGACGCATATCGATAGAACTGTTTTTATAAACTGCTCGGGCATCAGATGGCGCAAGATCTCCAATCTTAAGAGCCATCGACTGCTCATTAAGCTGAGTAATCTGCGACTGTCCCGGGTCAACCACACGAGTAACTCCCGGAGGCATAATGTAATTTACAGGAATAGATCCTGCATTTTCTTCAATATTTACTACAGAAACAGCAATAGATCCTTTTGAAACCGGAGTAACTCCGTCTTTATTTAGTTCTTGTGTATAGGTTCTCCAATCGCCACGCATCAACTCCATAGAAGCAAAACGAAGATGCACATCTTTTTCAAAATCAGTAAGGAATAAACGGATGAAACGAATAGTTTTAAAATCGTTTATCGCTCCAACTTTCTTTTGATATTCTGTTAAAGGTATCTTAAACTGATACCATTTTATAGTTTCCTCTTTTCCGTTTCTTAATTTTACCCTTGATGTTTTTACATCACTGACATAATTATTACCAACTGTCAAATCGGTTGGACGAAGAGATATTTTATACTGATAATATCTCTCATACTCATTAAGTGTATTATCCTGGTTAATATCCTCCACATCAGGAGTTGTTCTGGCAGAGATATCATATCTCTCAGGCGAATCTTCCGATGCTGTAGAGTTACCCTCCACCGCATTATAACGTTTATATCTTGTAAGGATATCTACCTCTTGATTATCATAATCCGAACCTCTGTAATAATGGTAATTATCACCTGCAGGGTCATTAAGAAAAGAGAAAGGATCACTTATAAGTCGCTGATATCCTGCATCGGACAGACGTCCGCTTGCTCTTTCAACATAATTTTTATAAGAAGAAAAATTAAATTCATCCTCAGTCGAAAGACCATTAAGACCTACGTCTTGAAGTTTTCTTGCCCCTGTTGCTGTCTCAAAAGCATATACGGTGGAAGTTCTTTTAGAAACTCGTCCCCAAACTGTCGTTGCAAGATATGTTGTATCTCCATCTATAGGCAGACCGTTCTCAAATGATTTCATTCCATCTTTCAAAATATCTTCCGATACCTCTCCCAGGTTAAAATATAGATCACCACCCGCGACATGATTGGTTGAATCATAAATAAATGGATCCATCATCCAAAACTGAATATATTCAATATTTTGAGCTTCAAAATCGGTATTATCGATTTTTCTCATCATACCACCCCAGCGAGATTTAGGATTTGTCAGATATCCCATCTCATCAATCCCCTCCCAATCAAGGTTATAAGGACCTCTTTCTGTAGGATAGAATGAGATATTCATTATATTAAGCATACCGGACTCACCATAGCTTAACTCTTTATTTGGATATATTTCACTATAACTTACCTCGCGAACATAATGATTTGAAAGCTGTTCCAAATCTCTTTTTATATGAGCAGGCGTAAGTGACGAATTTTTTTGTGTAAACAGTCGGTCAATATTATACCAGTTAAGTAAGGCACGATTTTTCCCATATGCCACATCGTTAGACAATGCAGCTTCCGGAAACAGAGCATTTGACGATGGATCATAAGGTGTTGATGCCATTTGCCATGAATAAGGCGTACGAATATCATAACCTGTTTGTGATGATTCAAAATCATCAAGATAAGCATGGCCATCTTTAGTAATAGTCTTTGAGTGTCCCGGTTTAAGCTGAGCAAATTCTCCGTTTATTGAAAAAGAAGATGGTGCTGTTGCATCTATCCATGGCACAGATCCCATAAGATTTGTCAACCACATAAATGAGGTTTTATAACTTGCATTAAAGCCGTAAATTGTGTTGTTCAGAGGTATATCATCCATATTTACCTTTGTTGTCAAAGGTTTTTCGGATAGATGCATTACGGTTGCTCCTATATTGAAATCCTTATTAAAGGCATACTGAACATCAAGTCCCATCATTGTTTTTCTTTGCATACTAAACATTGACTGACTCTCAAGTGATACATTTATGTTTGTTCCGGCATCAAGGATACTCTGATTAAGGATTGTGACAATACCCATTGTATAATCAACAGTATAATCGGTATTTTCGGTCAACGTCACACCTCCGGCAGTTACAACAACAGAACCTCTTGGAACATTCATTGCATTAAGATTTATTTCAGAACCGGATGAAGAGCGATATTCTCCTTTTATTCGAAACTTATTTTTCTCTGCCACTTGTCGTGCCACTGTAAGAGTCGAATCGTAAAGTTCCTGATAACAATATTTATCTGCCAATTGGGCATTTCCGATTTTAGAAGCTAAAAAAGAACCGAAAGGCTCAATCGAAGGGAAAATAACGCGTCCAATTGAGGGGATCACTGTAAAACCTTCGACATAATCGAAATAACCGTCAGGATTTCTCTCATTTTGAGAGTCAAGACGGTCAAGATTTAAAACCCTTATCAATAGCTGATCTGCAATATTTCCCGCCTGTATATAATTCAGATAAACACCGGTAGTATCGCTCATATATTGAATATCAAGCTTAAACTTATCTTTCTGAATCTGATAAGCATTCAACGAATAGACATTCTTCATCATAAGATGCCACATCGGAAGTCTGGTATTAACAGCTGTACCTTTCAATAATTTCAGATACATACTTTGTTGAGAATTCTCAGTTGAGGTAGAGAACTCTCCTACCTGATACACCTTGCCATTTGCAGTATATTCATAAGCAACAGCAAGAACTTCATCAGGGTTTAGTTTACTTTTAAGAGAGATATATCCCAGACTCTTATTAAGTATATACTCTGATTCTGACATTCTTCTCGCACTCTCAACCTTCTCAAAATCTTTTCCTCCATCTATCCCGAATGCTGAAAGCTGTGATAGTGACTGAGTTACCTGATTAATATTTCTTGCATCAGGAAATTCATTGACAATTGTTTGATATAGATTATTAGAAGTATTTGACGGATAACCTATCCCAGACGATTGCCAGTAATTACTCCCGAGCTTTGTCGACTCCGCAAGGTCCATAAAAGCCACTATATTTCTTGCCTGATCATAATTTCCTCTTTTATTGGTTACCCAAACCTCAATTTTTGAGATCTCTATTCCGGAGGATATGTATGGAAGTTTTGAGATAAATTGATCATAGTTATCCCTGAAATAATGAGAAAGGAAGAAGTGACGATCTTCATCATATGAATCTGCGGTAAACTCAAAATTTCTTGTCTGAGCCCCTCCTTTTGAACTGACACTCTGAGATGTAGACTCCTGTTGAGCAAGAAGTGCCGTAACATTAAGTTTTCCGAATTGCAAAGTTGTCTTAACACCAAAAAGAGCCGCACTACCTCTGATAAGCGACGATCCGGTTGTCATACTCACATTACCTGCCTCAAGCGATTTAATTATCTCATCCTCTTTGCCTTGATAAGAAAGTTTTAACTGCTGGGCATCAAAATCGAAAGTAGCATCAGTATTGTAATTCAACGCAAAATCCATTTTATCGCCAACTTTTGCATTGACATTAAGCTGAATCTTTTCGTCGAAATCAAAATATGTTTTGTTTCTTGATTTAGCAGGAAGTGATGGATTATCAATCTTATTTTTCTTTAGCCCGAATGATATCTCTGCCGAACCTTGCGTTCTTACCTGGATACCTCCGGGACCGAATATCTTTTCAGCCGGTCCGAGTCCAAACTGCATGTCAAGGAAGTTAAACTCATTATCACCCTCCTTTACAAGCAATTCAGCATTCTTACTATTAAAATAGGATTGAATAAGTTTTCGTCTGGTATAATTCAGATACTCCTCTTTTGTCATGTTAAAAGGAACAGATATTACTTGATCTCCTACTTTAGTTTTATACACATAAGTATCTGTAAGATAATCATATTCAATATCCTCTTTGATATTTGAAGGAGATTTAAGATCGATAGGATTTTGTTTATCAAGATCTTCCCAATCCTCTGTAAAAGTCTTTTTGACAGAGAATTTTACATTTTTCTTATCTTCTTCATCCGAGTTATTGGTATTATCCTGTGGTAAATAAGGTATCTGAGAACCGGACGCAAATATGGCGGAACAACCCAATATCCCGCCTATTATGATAAATAATATATATATATGCTTTCTAATACGTTCTGACATTAAAAAAAATGTTATAACATTTTCAGTGCCTGTTTGATGACAAGTTCTACTTTCATGGTAGGGTCATCCTTCAAAATAGCATCGACACATTTCTTTGACACATTAGTCGGGAAACCGAGCATTGTCAATGCCGCAATCGCTTCTTCTGAAGTTTCGTTAACAGACACGTTACTGTTATCTAACGTAAGAGATGCCGTTTTTATTTTATCCTTAAGGTCAACAATTATTCTTTGTGCGGTTTTTGCACCTATTCCCTTCACATTTTTCAATACCGATTCATTCTTGGATGCTATAACATTCTCAAGTTCCGATGTTGATAATGAAGACAATATCATTCGAGCAGTATTAGGACCAACGCCCGAGACCGAAATTAACAAAAGAAACAATTCTCTCTCTTTTTTATCTATAAATCCGTATAAGGAGTGAGAATCTTCTCTGATAACCTCATAAATATAAAGTTTTAGCTTTTCCGATACCTTCACAGATGTAAAAGTATTTAATGATATATTTATAAAATAACCTATTCCGCTTGTTTCCAATACAACATATGCCGGATTTGCTTCCGTCACCTCACCTCTAATATATTCAATCATATTCTATAATGTAATTTATTATTCAAAATAAATCAAAATACGGAATATATACAAAGTATGGAGGGTTTCTTTGGGGGTTGAGGGGAAATTTCATTCTCCGGCAATATCGTGTCTACTTAATAATGCCAATATTTTAAATATTTGATATAAACTATACCCATATTGCCTTCTCCTATAAATCCGTATAAAATGAGATATCTTTTCAAGATAAATGGAGTAAAGAAAAAATAAAAAAAAGTCTTAGTTGAATTAGCTTTCAACCAAGACTTCTTTTTTTTAATACTTCACTGCATAAAAGTATATATATAAAATGGCAAACAATAATATTTGCTCATATTTACTATTTTAAAAAACCAACCCCAAGCCAAATGAAATAGAATTTCTCAACTGGTTATAGCTTTTATCATAAATCCTTCCATTAGAATCGAGAACAGTCATTTCTCTTCTAAAATCCTTCAAATTATATCCAAATTGGAAATTAAATCCAAAGTGCCTTTTCAACATTAACTTATATCCAAGACCTAAATCGAACAACATCCCCTTTGTGAACGCCTCTCCACCCACTGCGTAACCTAAATTGGTGTATAAATAAGCTGAAGGAATATGCTCCAATGGAGAGAAGTGGGAAGTGACAAATATAGGGAATGTGTTATAACCTAAATTCTCATACCTATCCAATCCTAATCCGGCTCCAACTGACCATTTTTGATTTAAATTATACAAACCTGTAAGATGAATAGAGTTGCCATACATCTTTAGATCAGAACGATTGGATTTGTGTAAATAACCTCGATCTGTTAGACCTAAATTGTAATGATAATCAAACATAATGTTAAAAGGCGAAGTTTTATTTCCTTTTTGAGCAAACGTCGCAAAAGAGAAAAGTAGCATAATTGCTAGTGTTGTTATTTTCATTTTTGAATAATTAATTAAAATAATATTTTGAAACCACAACATAGTGAGATGTTTTGATCACTATATTCTTCTTGACCATAATGTAGATTGTGATTAAGAATTTTATTCATATTAAGAGTAGAAACGCCGACCCATATTGATAAATATTCATCATTAACCTTAATCGCTATTCCAACTTTAGGACTATAATAGAAATTAAAATATTGACGATTCTTTCTGCTTTGATCATATCCTTCATCCTCGATTTCTGCAGCACCGTTCCAAAAAGATAATTCATTCTCAAAATAGAGAAGAGCATCTCTATCAGGATTAATTATTTGCAGTTTAGGAGCTACTCCAAAGGTGAAATATTGAATTTTATAACTTGACAATACAAACTCTTTAAAAGTACTTAGTACAGAACTTCTTACTATACCTACTCCGATTATGGGATCAATTGTCAAGAATGGTAGCTTTCGAAAGTTAATCTCATATCCTGCATTAAAACCTAAAGAAAAAATGCTTTCATCCACAAGTTCACTTAGACCTGCATTCATCCCAATTATCCAATAATTCTTTGTTGTAGAGTCAGATTGAGAAAAGCCATCAATTGATACCAGTGTAAGGATAATAGTTAGTGTAATGAGTCGTTGCATAGGCTAATTTTTAAGAGAAACTAATCTTTAACTATTCTGAAGCCTGCCCAATTATTACCAAGACGACCTGCAATGATTGCATCTGCTTGGTCTAATTTGATTTTATGAGAATTTAAAGTTTCTTTAAGTGTTGCTAATCAACCCAAAATATCTCAGAGCTTCCTCGTTAATCGCACACTTACATTTAATAAATTTACATAAGCAATACACGTATTTTTTTTGCAAATATAATATTTGAATGTTAAATTCACAACCAAAATATACCAAATAAACAATATACTGTAATTGTGCTTTAAAAATATAATCAATATTAATAGCATTTTTATAAAGAAGGAAAGGAAACCTGCAGGTGTTACCGATGATAAAATTGATAAACTTTTCAAGAAATATGAAGAAAATTGGAAATAACAGATATATAAGTATAATCTTAATGCTATTTTTAGTTGTTGTATATAGTTGCTCTCCAGACGAAGAATACAAGGCGACATTTATTTATGAGAATACAACAAATCAAAGTATAAGAATTATTGCGTATACAGATTACAATAAATCTGAAGAGTCATGGAATTTATTTATTCCCCCAAAAGAGATGCGAAGTACAGAAATTGTTACTTATACTTGTTATTCTATTTTGGAGCATATTCGTTTTATAAAACTATTATTTGATGATGGTCAATGTATTTTATACAATAAATTAGGTTATTCTTACCATAAATCAAAAACAAATCTCTTCAATACAGAGATATATGATATTAATGAGGATGGATCTATCTTCAAATTAAAAATAACAGAGGATCATTATAATGAAACATTAGAAGAAACAACTTCTCCATTAGAGATTGATTAGCATTTTGAAATCATAAAAGCTACATTTATATCTGCATTTTACGGTATAAGTGTAGCTTTGCACTTTACAACTTTTCCATTTAGCTCTTTTTGGAAGCTCGTTCTCGATTCTTTAAAGCAAGATCTTATCTGCTCAATAGGAAAAATAAATCGACAAGTAAAAGCAATATTTAGTTGCGAGCACCGCTTTCAATAACTCTATTAATAAAATCATTAATTCTCTCACAATACTCTGTATCGTTTTGAGGATTTATAAAGTCCGTCACAAAAAAATGGTTATTATTATCACGAACAAATGTCTCAACACCTTGAGGGGCATTATTGATGATTCGTTCAAAATTTGAGTATCCAACCTGATTATCCTCCTTGGTGTGCATAATAAGAGCAGGGCGATTATTAAGTTCTTTAATCATCTCTTTTGGGCTAACACTCCATGAGTTAACTCCATATTTAAAAGCTGATACAAGGTTGATAAATGGTCGCTCCATAGTCACCCAAATAGAAGGAGCACTATGTGACATATTATCACAGAATATATCCTCCCAAGATGAGAATGCAGATAATGAGATCAATCCATCAATATCATTATTTAAACCTGTTGAATTTATCGCCACGACACCTCCCATTGATACTCCCATAATAACAATAGGTACATCTTTATATTTAGGTTGAGATTTAATATAATTCGTTACAGCCTCTACATCTCTCCACTCTTGATAGCCGACACAGATTTTATCACCATCACTCCCACCGTGACCTCGAACCTCTGTCATAAAGCATGAATAAGATTGGTCAAGAAACATCTTCGAGTGCCCATAATAAATGGACACTGAAGGGTTCTGCATACCCGTTAAACAAATAATTGCACACTTAGGCGTATCGGCTTCTACAACAAATACTTCGACGTTATAATTATCAGATGATTTTAAATTTAGCGTATCAGCTTTTTCAATTCCAAACTCCCCCGGTGCCCACATTTGGGTGTAGGTAATCTTTTTGTTTAGCATACTTTTCATTATAACAGTTGGTATAACGATTAGTATAATAGAAAATATTACAACATTTGTAATAACGAAATTCAATACCCTCTTTTTAATTCTACTTTTCATACAGCATATAGATATTATTCATCTTCTAAAATCTCTTTAACACGTCCAACTTCTCCTGTTTCAAGTCTAACTTTTATCCCATGAGGATGATTTGGTGATTTGGTCAAAATATTTTTCACCACTCCTTCTGTCAAATCACCGGTACGCTGATCTGCCTTCAATACTATATTAACAAGCTGACCAATTTTTATATTACTTCTCTTTGTTGCGTCCATATTATGTGTTAATTATCAATTTTTCAAAAGTAAAAAATAAATAAGCATAACTATTATAATACAGAGTCAATCTAATTTATAAATCAAATTATTTCAATCAACTTAGAAAATAAGAGATTAACAAAAACTTAATATAAACATCTTTCATCAAAAATGGCTAATTCAGAATAATCACAAGTACTTATTTTTTACCCAAATCATTTTTCGCTGCTCCTTGCTAGTTATCAGTTGATAACTTGCTACTTATCAGTTGATTCTTTACTAGTTATCAGTTGATAACTAGCAAGGAGCAGCGAAAGTTGCAAGCAGAAAATTTAAATTACTCAGAGGTATCATCCTTAAACTCTGCTTCTGTAATTTTACATTTATCCATTGCTCTCCAAACCACTGCACCATAAACCAGAACAATAGGTATAAGAAGTGAAACTACCGACATAACTTTAAGTGTAAAAATACTTGATGAACTATTTGTGATAGTAAGAGAACTTTGAATGTCGATATTTGAAGGATAATATGCGGTATCATTATATCCAAGTGATAAAAACAATGCAAGAACGACAAACAATGTACCTGCAGCATTATACCAGAATGTTTGTCTTGCAGTATGACTATAAGCAGTACGAAATATTGAAAAAACTACTAACAATACGCCAAGAACAAAAATTATACCGATAAAAGGAACTTGTATCATGTTGATGGCATATTTATATTTTTCAAGATAAATAACCTCATTGATATTATCAACTGCATATCCTTCCCCTACAAATATAAATGCTATAAATCCAAGGAAGCAGATTAAAAAAGGAATACTGTTGATTATTGCTAACTTTCTGCATCTAAGATATATCTCGTGATAATCAATATTATTCATAAGGTAAAAACACCCGGACATTCTTGTTAAAAACACAAGGGCAAGACCTAAAAGAATATTAGTAAGATTAAAATATGCATCAAGGCCATGTGCAGAATTTCCCCAGACAGAAATCACAGGCATAAACATATCAGACATATTATCTTTGTTGACATAAAACGGAGCACCTGTAAATAGTGTTGAAACCGCTATACCTATTGAATAGACACCGATGAAGCCGTTAATATAAAGAAAAGCCATATAGGTTTTACGACCAAGAAAGTTTCCGGGTTTATTCATATATTCATAAGCAACAGCCTGAATGATAAAGCTAAAGAGGATTATCATCCATAACCAATAAGCTCCTCCGAAACTTGTCGAATAATATAAAGAAAAAGATGCAAAAAAAGCACCACCGTAAACCACCAGAGTAGTAAATGTTATTTCCCATTTACGACCCAGTGAGTTTAATATCATTTTCCGTTCAATATCATCTTTTCCAATTCTTAAAATCAATGTTTGACCGCCCTGTACAAACATAAATACAACAAGCAGAGCTGCAAGAAGTGATATAATAAACCACCAATAATGTTGATAAAATTCTAAACCATCCATATAGTAAATTTTTTATTTCAGTTTCTAATATTAATAACCGTCATGTCCTGACTGACTATCGTTTATGTCTTCTTTCTTTATTTGACGTGTTATAATCATTATATCAGCAATCAATAAAACCGTAAATAATATCAGAAACAACCAAAAAGTTGTCTGGACATTAGAAGTTGAGAGTCGTGAAATAGACGCAAAAGTTGGTAATATGTCTTGAATTGTCCATGGTTGACGACCAACTTCGGCAGTTACCCATCCAGCTTCTGACATTATATATGCAAGTGGAATACTCAAAAGGCCTATCCACATCAACCATCTATTATTTAAGCCGTTATACTTTTTGCGCCCCATTACACATATAAAAATGATAAAAAAGAGAAGAAAATAAAATCCTAAAAGTACCATTGTATGGAACGCATAAAACACAATCGGCACATAAGGTATTATCTGCTCTATATCTGTAACGTAACCATATCCGAAATTTTTATAATTCTCTTGAAGTATCTTTCCTGATATATCCATCAATGAATCATTTTTTTCTTTTTTTGCCTTTCTATACGAAGCCAGTGAAGCAAGAGCAGTTTTTCCACTCTCTATCCTCTCGTCCATCGGTTCCATTATGTAGTGTGTTTTATCAATATACTGCGCCTGATAACCGCCTTTTATTATATCATTTATTCCTGCCACATAAGAATGAATATCACCGTATGCAAGATAAGATAGTACATAAGGGATCCTTATAACAAAAAGAAACTCCTTCTCATTATTGTCATATCTTTTATCGGGATTGAGAATACCGAATGCCACAATACTCTGATCAGTATTACCATCGTAAAGGCCTTCCATTGCTGCCAGTTTCATAGGCTGTACCCGAGCAACCACTTTGGCAGTATCATCACCTGTCACAAGTGTTCCAACGATTGAAAAGATACCAACCAAAGAAGCGACCTTTATACTTTTTATAGCAAGCTCTATATTTCTTTTTTTTATCAGAAACCAACAAGAAACACCAATAACAAAGACAGAACCCAACACCCAGCATGAGATTACTGTATGCAAGAATTTATTGATTGCAACAGGAGAAAGAAGCACTGCAAAAAAATCGGTCATCTCATTCCTTACAGTATCGGGATTAAATGTCATTCCAACAGGAAATTGCATCCATGCATTAGCTACAAGTATCCACAATGCCGATAATGTTGCTCCTATGGCTGTCATCCAAGTTGAGGTAAGATGAAATCTACGACTCACTTTATTCCATCCAAAAAACATCACTGCAGAAAATATCGCCTCAAGAAAAAATGCCATTATACCCTCAATAGCCAGAGGAGCACCAAATATGTCACCTACAAACCAACTGTAGTTCGACCAGTTTGTTCCGAATTGAAACTCAAGAATAATACCTGTAGCTATACCTATTGCAAAATTCACACCGAACAATGTCATCCAAAATCGGGTGATTTTTTTCCATATTTCTTTAGATGTTCTAACATATATGGTCTCCATTATTGCCATTATTATCCCCAATCCAAGTGTGAGGGGAACAAACAGCCAATGATACATTGCCGTTAGAGCAAACTGGGCACGTGACCAATCGACAAGAGATGAGGATATATCCATAAATTATTTGATTTGTCTGTTAATTAATTCCGAACCTACATAATGAGGAATCTCTTTCTTATTATCAGTATTTTGAGAAAGGTAGTCTCGAAAAAAGAAAACTCTTAGAATACCGAACATTATTATCAGTTTTATAATAATAATGAGCCATAGAGTCTTTCCTAATTTCATATTTTTAAATCCTTCAAGATAAAAATGAAATACTCTTAAAAAAATATTATTTTCATGCATTTCGAGTTGAATTTATTGTATAACAATCCTTAGGGAAAATTTCTTTTTTTTAGCCTTTAAAAAAACTAAAAAGTGATTTATATTTGTGTTTGTAATAATTGATAAAAGATGACGGAAACTAACTATGAGCTTGAGCTGGCAGAGAAATTTATAAATGAAACATCATTGAATATTTTTTTAACAGGTAAAGCGGGAACAGGAAAAACAACATTCCTAAAAAAAATAAAAAAGAATAGTTTCAAGAGGATTATTTTAGTAGCACCCACTGGTATTGCTGCAATTAATGCCGGAGGTGTAACAATCCATTCTTTCTTTCAATTACCCTTTTCGCCCTTCTTCCCAAACGGCACGACGGTCAACAAAACCAATAAATTTTCTAAAGACAAAATCAATATTATCAAAAGTATCGATACTTTGATTATCGATGAGATAAGTATGGTTCGCTCCGATCTGTTGGATGCTATTGATGATACACTTCGAAGATACAGATCTTCAAGTCTTCCATTCGGTGGTGTTCAATTGGTTATGATTGGAGATATACAGCAACTTTCTCCCGTTGTAAAGGATGATGAATGGAAAATGTTATCTTCTTTTTATGCCTCTCCTTTCTTCTTTCATAGTACGGCACTTGCAAAAGCAGGATATGTATCTATCGAACTGCAGAAAGTTTACCGACAGCAGGATATAAGATTTTTAGATATTCTAAACTCTATCAGAAATAAGAAGATATCTGATGAGTCACTAAAAGAGATTAATAAAAGATATATCCCGGGATTTGAGTCAAATGTAAGTGATGGTTATATCACACTTACTACTCATAACTCACAATCGAATACTATAAATGATCAGAAACTTGAGAATATAGATTCTAAAAAATATAAGTTTAAAGCAAATATTGAGGGGGAATTTCCACAATATTCCTACCCAACTAACGAGATTTTGGAGTTAAAGGCAGGTGCTCAGGTTATGTTTGTTAAAAATGACCCGGGACAAGAAAAACTATATTACAACGGAAAAATCGGATTTATAAGCAAAATTAGCGATAATGAGATAATTGTTGAATCTGAAGGCAGAAGGATTAGCGTTACGCCTATTGAGTGGCAGAATACAAAATATACTATTGATCCCGATACTAAGGAGATAAAAGAGACAATAGAGGGAAAATTCCGTCAGTATCCGCTTAGGACAGCTTGGGCTATAACGGTGCATAAGAGTCAGGGATTAACTTTCGACAAAGTGATAATCGATGTATCACAAGCTTTTACTCATGGACAGGTTTATGTGGCAATGAGTAGATGCAGAACTCTTGAAGGTATAGTTTTATTATCTCCAATAAGCCAGAGTCTGGTAAAGAAAGATGATTTGCTTGATAAGTTCAATGATTACGTTGCCAATAATAAACCAGATAGAGATATGCTTGATAATGCACACAAGCGATATTTTATGGAGTTATTGACAGATCTATTCGAGTTTAAAAGCATATATCACAGAATTGATCATTACACAAGGTTATGCGACGAGAATATAGGAATGTTATATCCATCATATATTCTCGGTCTTAAGGAGGCTTGTAAAGATACAAAAGAGCAATTATATTCGGTTGGCATAAATTTCATCAATCAACTTCAAAACTATGTGGGGGCAATACCCGATTATGAAACTAATGAGATCATAAAAGACAGAGTTCGAAAAGGTGTAGCCTATTTTACCGAAAAGATTGATAATATTATAAATAAGAGAATAGGTAATTCTGCACCTTTAACAGATAATAAGGAACTAAAGAAATCTCTTAATAAGGAGTATGATACACTTATAGATCAATTGACTCTGAAAAATGCTTGTTTACTCTCTGCTACCGACGGTTTTAATATAGAATCGTATCTTAAAGCAAGGGCTGTAGCATCATTAAGCAATGAGAAAAGAAAGAATCTTAAGACCAAAAAGGAAACAGAAAAAGTTGAAATATCTGCCGATATCGAACAACCGGAACTATATAACAGGTTGCGAATATGGAGAAAGGATAAATCGGAGGAACTAAATATTCCGCCTTATACGATTTTTCATCAAAAAGCTCTTCTTGGATTGGCAAACAAAATGCCTGAGAATGAAAAAGAACTTTTGTCAATACCGGGAATAGGAAAAAAAATAGTAGAAAAATTCGGAGAAGAGATACTTGATATAATATCAGATTTCAAAGAGGATAGTAATTAAAAAAATCCTGAATGTAACCATATCACATTCAGGATTTTTATTTATATGCAAGTTATTCTTTATATGTTTTCTAATTCCGAAAGCCATAATGCTGATGAAGCATCGCTTGGCATTCTCCAGTCTCCTCTTGGAGAAAGTGATACAGATCCTACTTTGGGCCCATCAGGAAGACAAGAGCGTTTAAACTGTTGATTAAAAAATCTTCGTACAAATATTTTCAGCCACTTTTTGATTGTTTCTTCATCATATACATTGGTAAAGGCAATTTTTGCCAATTCGTATATCTTTAAAGGAGAAAAACCCTGACGCATAAAATTATATAAGAAGAAATCATGCAATTCGTATGGACCAACAAGATCTTCTGTCTTTTGTTTTATCTCTCCATTTTCGTCTGCAGGTATCAGCTCAGGACTGATTGGAGTGTCTATTACATCAAGAAGTATGTCAGCGGATTCCTTATCTGTCTTATTAAGCGCTACCCATTTTACAAGATATTTGACAAGAGTTTTAGGTATACTGCCATTTACTCCATACATCGACATATGATCGCCATTGTAAGTAGCCCAACCTAAAGCAAGTTCTGATAGATCGCCTGTACCAATCACCATACCATCTGTCTGGTTGGCAATATCCATAAGTATTTGTGTTCTCTCTCTTGCCTGTGTATTTTCGTATGTTACATCATGAACAGAGGGATCAATATTGAGATCCTCAAAATGTTGCATGCAAGCCTTCTTTATATCAACCTCTCTTATTGTAATTCCTAAGGACTTCATAAGATTTACAGCATTATTGTATGTACGGGATGTAGTGCCGAAACCTGGCATTGTAACACCTATAATATTCTTTCTTGATATATTTAGTTTATCATAGGTAAGTACGCATACAAGAAGAGCCAATGTTGAGTCTAAACCTCCGCTTATTCCTATCACAGAACTTTTAGCATTCGTATGAGAAATACGTTGAGCAAGTCCCATAACCTGAATACTGAATATCTCCTCACACCTTTCGTTCATATATGTATCGTTTGGTATGAAGGGATATGGATTCACGCTACGTCTGAAATCGGAAAATCCATTAATTTGATTACATTCTAAAGAAATAGAGCGATAACATGTATTTGTGTCTGAAAGTCTTTTATTAAATGTAGTAGTCTTTGATCTCTGATTATTTAGTTTTTCAATATCAACATCACTAATAATAAGTTGATCCTCGAGAGAAAAACGATCACTTTGATTTAGAAATTCTCCATTCTCTGCAATTAATCCATTTCCTGCAAATACAAGATCGGTTGTAGATTCTCCAAAACCGGCAGAAGAATAAATATATGCAGATATTGTTCTTGCAGATTGTTGTAAGATTAATGATTTCAAATAATCATTTTTTCCTACCAGTTCGTTACTTGCTGAAAGATTAAATAAAATATTTGCCCCACTCAATGCCATATCTGAAGATGGTGGCATCGGAGTCCAAAGGTCTTCACAAATTTCGATTCCAAAACACAAATCATCCGATCTGAAAAGCAGATCATTACCAAAAGGAACCTGCATGGAAAGTATATCAATGTGTGTCTTTTTAATATCTTTTCCTGAAGTAAACCATCTGGATTCATAAAACTCACTATAATTAGGCAAAAATATCTTTGGAACTATCCCTTTTATTTCGCCCTTTTGAATTACAATGGCTGTATTAAAGAGATACTCATCAATTCTCAGAGGCGCTCCAATAATTGCAATAATTTGCTTATCTTTGGTGAACTTTAAAAGTTCTGAAATTGAAATTAGGGTTTTATCTATTAATAGTGATTGACTAAAAAGATCAGCACATGTATAGGCTGTTAAAGAGAGTTCGGGAAAGGTTATTATTGAAACATTCTCTTGCTCAGCTCTTATAATAAGTTTTTTTATTTCATCTAAATTATAGTTGCAGTCAGCAATCTTTACTTTTGGTATGGCAGCAGCTATCCTATAATATCCGTATTTCATATTTTCACCGATTAAAATATTCGACAAATATAATACTAAATATTAATGTAGATAATGTAAACATTATTCTTATGCAATTACAATAAAAGTGTTAAAGTAGAATGGATATATATTTTAGATATATTTTTCTCGTTTTATACATAAGTTGTATTATATTTGCAATAATTTATACCAAGAACACAAATTAACAAGAGCTAATGCTTAATGAATTAGATAAAACGAATCTATTTAAATTTATATGAAATATATCAAATCAATCAATAGGCTTTATTATTTAAGAGCATCTGTGATTTTCTTTAAATCACCATCTGCCATATATGAAATAGTTCATAGTGAAAGATATCTTAATAATGAAGAGAGAAAAATATTTGAACATTATATTAGATATATAAGTAAAAAATATTAAAAAAAGCGCTTTATTTGCGATTTAATTATAAAAGTTAACATTATATGGAAACTCCTATAGATAAAACGATAGCAAATAAAGCAATTGAAAATTTCGGAATCAAAGATTTCGGAAAAGCAACGATTAGAGAGGTCGTTGCCATATCTAATATTCTTGAAAAAAATACGAATACAGAATTCGTCCATATGGAAATGGGTGTACCGGGGCTTAAACCCTCTGAAATAGGAATTCAAGCAGAAATAAAAGCTCTTGAATCCGGTATTGCTTCCATTTATCCGGTGGTAGACGGTCTACCTGAGTTAAAACAGCAGGCATCGTCATTCGTAAAGGCTTTTATAGATATAGACATTAATCCTGCAGGATGCATTCCTGTTACAGGATCAATGCAGGGTACTTATGCTTCTTTCTTGACATGTTGTCAATGTGATGAGAAAAAAGATACAATATTATTTATTGATCCCGGGTTTCCTGTTCAAAAGCAACAATTAACGGTGATGGGTTATAAATATGAAACATTTGACGTTTATAATTACCGAGGCCTGAAACTTAAAGAAAAACTTGAAAGTTATCTTTCAAAAGGAAATATCGCAGCAGTCATATATTCCAATCCTAATAATCCTTCCTGGATATGCCTAAAAGATGAAGAACTCCAAATAATAGGCGAGCTATCAAATAAATATGATACTATAATACTTGAAGATCTTGCATATTTTGCAATGGATTTCCGAGAAAACTTATCCTTACCCTTTCAGTCCCCTTTTCAGGTCAGTGTAGCAAAATATACTAATAATTATGTGTTATTGATCTCTGCATCTAAAGCATTCAGTTATGCAGGACAACGAATTGGTGTGGCATGTATCTCAGATCATTTATATTCAAAGAGTTTCGAAGGATTAGCAAAGCGTTATAATGTAGCTACTTTCGGTTCTGTTTTTGTTCATAGAATTTTATATGCACTTTCTTCCGGAGTATCACATTCTGCTCAGTATGCCTTTGCTGCAATGTTGAAAGCAGCTTGTGAGGGTCACTACAATTTCATTAATGAAATTAAAGAGTATGGACGTAGAGCTGCCAAACTTAAAAAAATATTTACAGACAATGGATTCAATATCGTATATGATAAAGACCTTGATGAGAATATCGCTGACGGATTCTATTTCACTATTGCTTATAAAGATATGAGTGGTGCGGAGCTTATGAAAGAGTTATTATATTATGGAATAAGCGCAATATCACTTGAAACAACAGGAAGTAATCAACAAGGCTTAAGAGCTTGTGTTTCATTTATAAAAGATACTCAATATCTATTAATTGAGGAGAGACTGAAATTATTTAATACCTTAAACAGTAAGAATTAGATTATTCATATAAAGAATAATTTTAAAATATCTTAGTAGAAATTCCAAGAGTTATATATGAAATTCTTAACAATTGCTTTTTTCTGTTTTTTTTCCACAACTGTTTTTTCTCAAATGAGATATCAGGCAGATGATATACTTAATGAATTGAAAAAACTCAATTCCTTTCACATGGATAAATACTCTGATTATACAGTGTTGAATCCTGGAGATAGTCACAGATCAAAAACTAATATTTTATCAAAGTCATTATATTTTGAGGGTTTAATGAATCTTTTTAAAATATATGCAGATGATGAATATTATCAATTTGCTGAGGATTGGAGTATATATAATGAATGGGAATTAGCAGGAGGAAGCAATACAAAGAATATTACAGATTATTATAGCGGGAAAGTTTATATTGATTTATTCAAACTCGCCCCCGAAGGCGCAAGAATACGATCTATAAGATCAAGTTGCGAAATGTATATTAATTCAGTTTCGCAACTTGACTATATTGATGAAAGTTTTTTCTTTATTGTTGCTCCTATCCTATCAAAAATGAGCAGTTTGTCGCATGAAAAATTATTCGCCGATAGAGCTATTGAAAGATTGAATCTTTATAAAAGAAAGGAGACTTTTAATAAAAAGATGAATCTATGGGGTGTAACTAACTCTAAAAAATGTATCAATAATTATATCCGTACAGGTGAAAATGAGATGATATTGTATGGAATGTTAGCGATAATAAATGACCTTGACGAACAAGATACAAGGAGAGCACCACTAATTAAAGATTTCCATAAAGCAACATCAAATTATCGGAAATTCACAAATAATCCGAAGCTATTGTCTAACGAGAACTTATCTAATATTGATAAAGATGAATTAATATCAGAATTAATTTGGTTATATATACTCTCAAAAGGAATAAATTCAGGATTACTTAAAGCAGACGACTATATATATTATATTGACAATATGCTAAACAACTGCATATTATCAATGATCACAAAAGATGGATCATTAAGAGGTGATTTGATTAAGTCGAAAGGTAATATCAAATTATACAATGAATTTTTCAGTAATGAAGAAGCTATGTCAGGATTAATTCTTACAATAGGAAGCGAAATATATAAGAGTTATATTATGTATTCTAATATGTAAAGAAAATTTTATAATCACTTAAAATAATCCTCTTTATTAATTGTTACCCCATTCACAAAAAGTTTATAGTTCAATGTTGCAAATTTACTAAACATTATAGCTATACCGGAGTTCTCAAAGATTGCATTTTCAATTGAAACTATTAATTTGGGAATATTGATAGATTTACCGGAACAAACAAAATCAATATTAAAACCCTTAAATATATTGGAATTTAATTTTTCTCTTGTTGCCTGAATATTGAGTTCAAATGAATCTACTTCAATTTTACTGATTTTTAGCTGTGAAATTATTTCCAAAGCACAAGAAGAACCTAATGAGATTAATAAAATAGATTCAGGCGACATTGTTTCATTTTGATTTGAAGAAGAAAGAACAATGATACGCTTATCAATAATAGCTTCAATTCGTTGACCACCTTGCCATTTTACTGTTGCATTTTTTAACATAGTATTGTAAATTAATAAGTTACTGCTTTAATTATCTTCAAAGAAAGTCATAACACGAGAGACATTTCCACCCTCGGCAATCTCCCCTGCCATATATGTCATAGTTGGGGCAACATGATTATAAAACTTTTGGTATCCTGCACATAAAAAATTATGTTTCTTTTCACCATTTATTGAACATCCGATTCTATCTTTTGGGCATCCACCATTACAAAACTTCAAAAATTGACACTTTTTACATTGTAAAGTTAAGTTTGATCTTTTTTGTTGTCCGAATTTCAATTGTTTCCTACCATACATCATCCTTGTAATTGTGTAATTATCAATATTTCCAATTTGATAATCATCGGCATCAAATTTATTGCAGGTATATAGATTTCCTTCAACATCAGCCATAGCAATATGGCCGCAAGTTTGAGAATAAACGCAATTGTGGGTTTCTTTACGACAAAATACTTTTAAGGTATTATCGAATATTGAAACATTAACACGGCCTATATCTTTACGTACCCATTCATCAAATATAGAACAAAGAAAATTGCCGTAACTAATAGGTGAAACCGACCATTCAGTCACTCTACCGCGAATCGAGGATACATGAGGTTGAAAGTTTAGATTTAATATTTTGTTTTCCTTGAAAAAATGATACATCTCTAAAGGAAACTTAGAGTTAAAATCATTAATTGTAGTCTTTATACTATGCTTGATTCCATATTCCCGAATTTTATTTAACGACTCCATAACATCGTTGAAAGTTCCTTTACCGTTTTTATCAACTCTGTAATGATCGTGACAGAATTGTGGGCCGTCAATAGTCAATATTACAGTGAAGTCATTTTCTTTTAGAAAATGTAGCCACTCATCCGTGATTAATGTTCCGTTAGTTTGTATTGTGTTATTAATCTTTTTGCCTTTTCCATATATAGACTGGAATTCAATGGCTTTAGTATAAAATTCAGTACCTAAGAGCATCGGTTCTCCTCCTATCCAGTAAAAATTTACAGAAGAATGTATCTGAGCTTCTATATATAATTTGGTAAAACGCTCCAAAACATTGATACTCATTAAATCATTATTTGTGCTGCTCTTTTTCTGACAATATGTACAATTTAAATTGCAGTTATTGCCTACACTTTTAGTCATAATATAAATCGGGAATGTTATATTATTAAAACTAATATTTAGATTTTCTATTATCATTTTAGTTTGATCTATAATGTATTGGATTAATTTTTTAATTTATAAACACTACAGAATTTTATTGGTTTATATTTATATAAGACTTATAAATATTACATTTTGATTAAATAAAAAAATTATAGAAAGTGTTAAATTAGTTCTAAAATCATTGTTTTAAGAGTATATAAGCATGATTTTCGAAAATTCACATACAAACCTACTGATACAATTCTTGTATATAATTTTATCTTTTTTCTTTATTAATATTCATTTTGTATTACATTGTAAAGATCACTTCTAATTTGCATTTCCCTACTTATAATAGAGATAACAAGAGATTAAATCTTGTTATTTTTTAAACCAAATCTGATTTATTCGTGTTAATAAATTATCGTAAACAACCTTTAAAATACATCGATATGAAACCATTAAATTTGCTAATAGGATTTACAGTTGGAGCTATGACCGGAATTGCATTGGGTCTATTGTTTGCACCCGATGAAGGTGTTAAAACAAGAAGAAAAGTAGTATATATAGTCAAGAAAAATAACAGAGCTTTAAAATCAAGATTGAATCAGGCGAAGAAAGATATCTCAGGATTGGCAGGAGAAGCAAAATCAATTATCCAACCTGATTAACATATAAAAAGTTCTATCTTTATAAATAAGATATATTATAAAAATTTTAAAATGAGCAATTTCAAATATGGATTTTGAAATTGCTCATTTTTGATATTATAATATTAATATAAGAAATAAAGTAAAAAAATAAGAATCGGATCATTATCCGATTCTTATATATCTCATTCTGTTATTATAACAGGCTTATTATTGTTGAAAATATGCAATTTCAATTTATTCATAATATATTTTATTGCCAACTGCGCTTTAACCGAATTTCCGGCTGAGTCAAGAGGTGGTGCAAAAGCAGCTATACCGAATAATCCGGGATAAACACCAACAATACCTCCGCCTACACCTGTTTTAGCAGGAAGACCCGATTCATATAACCAATCACCCGTATGCTGATAGAAACCTACCGTTGCTATAAGAGATGTTATTTTAGCTGCATATTGAGCATCGAAAATAATTTTCCCGGTAATAGGATTTATCCCGTCATTTGCAATAGTAGCCCCCATTATGGCAAGTTGTTCTGCTGTTATACCAAGAGAACATTGACGAGTATAAAGGTCTAATGAATTTGTAGGATCATCATATATCCTATTATAATTTTTCAAAAGCCAACTAATGGCTCTGTTATTGAAATTTGTTTCGGATTCAGATTTGTATAGCTCCTCTAACAGGACCGGTGCGGAGCCACACAACTGCTCTATATTACCTGTTATCGCATCCCATTTACTTTTATAATCTCCTATCGGAAGCACCATACTGCATGCGGTAATAGCTCCTGCATTTACCAATGGAGTCGAAGGATGATCATTTTCTAAAAGGATTGCGTATATTGAGTTAAAAGGAAGCCCTGTAGCATCAGCTCCTATCATTTGAAGAAGTTTCTGAGCCCCATATTGTTTAAGAGCAAGAATCGCAGTTGGAACCTTAGAAACGCTTTCTATACCAAAAACAAAAGAAGTATCTCCAACTTTTAGTATACGCCCGTCTTGTAAGCATATAACTATACCAAAAAGATCAGAAGGCACATTTGCAAGGAATGGAATATAGTTTGCATTTGCTCCTTCATTATTTGTTTTATAAGTTTCGTATGCTTCTTGCATTACTTGCTGAAGCTGCGATACTGTTATTTTATTTTCCATATGTTATAGTAGATTTATTCTTATCTGATAATAATTTATAGCAGATCAACATAGAAATATGGTGTAAATTAATCTTATATTAAAACATTATATAAATAAGAATGTTTATTTTCTTTCATGGGTTTTACTACCTTTACAATCAAATAAAGATTAATATGAAAAAAGTAGAAAGTTTTGAATTAGACCATAGAATAGTTAAAGCCCCATATATTCGTAAATGCTGCCTTTTAGAGGGGCCTAAAGGGGACGTTGTATCAAAATTCGATTTAAGATTTCTCCAACCCAATAAAGAGGCTTTCGGAACAGCTGCTATGCATGGATTGGAGCATTTACTTGCGCATGAATTAAGAAAAAATCTGGATGGAGTTATAGATTTATCTCCAATGGGTTGTAGAACCGGATTCTATTTATCAGTATGGGGTGATATTGAACCATCGACTATAAAAAGTGCTCTTGAGTCATCTTTAACAAGAATTCTCAGAGCAGACTCTATCCCGGCTGCAAACGAAATTCAGTGTGGTAATTATAAAGATCTTTCTCTTTTCGGAGCAAAAGAGTATACAAAAGATGTGCTTGACAAGGGTTTTTCGCTAGATCGGAAGAGCGTCGTGTAGGGAAAGAGTGTTAAGATTAGTGTA